>NZ_JAZDQE010000006.1:0-356406 GCF_037963805.1 Cohnella sp. 56
ATCTACACTTCTAATCCAGGGGGATGGCCCCCAGCTATTTATCGTGAAAGAATGCTATCACAAGCTGCTTAGTAACGGGATTTCTGTATGAGGGTGTTTTCAAACTGCACTTTTTTTGACAACTCCAATCCGCCTCCTCCCGCTCCCGCCACACCAATCGCCTCTCGTAGTGCAGGCGATCCGCCTCCTCCCGCTCCCGCCACACCAATCGCCTCTCGTGGTGCAGGCGATCCGCCTCCTCCCGCTCCCGCCACACCAATCGCCTCTCGTGGTGCAGGCGATCCGCCTCCTCCCGCTCCCGCCACACCAATCGCCTCTCGTAGTGCAGGCGATCCGCCTCCTCCCGCTCCCGCCACACCAATCGCCTCCCGTAGTGCAGGCGATCCCCACCCCCGCGGCGCGCAGCATCAAAAAAACCGCCCCGGCCCCCGCATACGATGCGGCGGGACGGGACGGCTCTCGACTAGCTCAAGCTTATGCCCTCTTCTTGCGCGTCAGGACGTCGAAGATGACAGCCGCGGCCAGCACGCCGCCGCGAATCATGTACTGGTAGGAGATACCGACGCCGAGCAGGTTCATGCCGCTCGTGAGCGAAGTCATGACGATGGCGCCGATGATCGAGCCGGTGACTTTGCCGACGCCGCCGGCTGCGGATACGCCGCCGACATAGGCGGCCGCGATCGCGTCCAGCTCGAACAGCGTGCCGGCCGTCGTGGTCGCGGACTGCAGGCGCGCGGTGAACAGGATGCCGGACAGCGCGGACAGCATGCCCATCGAGCCGAAGACGATGTAGGTGATCTTCTTGACGCTGATGCCGCTCAGGTGGGCGGCTTCCGGGTTGCTGCCGACCGCGTAAATATGGCGGCCGAGCACCGTCTTGGTCGTCAGGAAGTGGTAGACCACGACGACGGCCAGCATGATGATGACGGTCCAGGAGAAGCCGTTGTAGCCGGCGATGATCCATGTGATGTACGCGATGATGGCGGAGACGAAGACGAGCTTGACGGCGAAGATGCCGCGCGAGACGACTTCAAACTCATACTTGATCTTGTTGCGCCGGCCCGCGAATTCAAAGTAGATGTACAGCGCGATGACGACGAGGCCGAGAATGAGCGACAGTACGCTCAGCCCCCCGACTTCCCCAAGCGACGGGATAAAGCCGTTGCCGAGCGCATTGAAGTGCTCGTTTTTGACGATGATCGTCCCGGTCTTCTCCGTCACCATCAGCAGCGCACCGCGGAAAATCAGCATCGCCGCAAGCGAGGAGACGAACGCCGGGATGCCGACCGATGCGACGAGCACGCCGTTGAACATGCCGATCACGATGCCGAGCACGAGGATGACGGGGATCGTGATATAGACCGGGACGCCCCAGTTCGACAGCATGATCGCGGCGATGGCGCCCATGAAGCCGGCGGCGAATCCGACCGACAGGTCGATATGCCGGATGACGATGACGAGCGTCATGCCGACGGCGAGCACCGCGGTATAGCCGGTCATGTCGAGCAGATTGCTGATGTTGCGAGAGGACATGAACAGTCCGTCGGTCATGATCGAGAACGTGAGCATAATGACGAACAGCGCGATGTACATACCGTATTCGCGGATGTTGACTTTGATGAGCGACTTGGCTTCATTAAAGAAACTCATGGGTGATACCTCCTATTGCGTAGCCAGCTGCATGATTTTTTCCTGATCGGCCTCTTCGATCGGCAGTTCGCCCTTGATTCGGCCCTCGGCCATGACGTATACGCGGTCGCTCATGCCGAGCACCTCGCCAAGCTCGGAGGAGATCATGATGATGCTCATGCCTTCCGCAATCAGCTTGTTCATGATCGTGTAAATCTCGAACTTGGCGCCGACGTCGATGCCTCGGGTCGGTTCGTCGAGAATGAGCAGCTTCGGACCGACGAACAGCCATTTGCCGAGCGATACCTTCTGCTGGTTGCCGCCGCTGAGGTTGCCGACGATCTGCTCGACGGACGGCGCCTTCACGTTCATCGACTTTTTATAGGCGTTGGCGACTTTGACCTCTTCGTTCTGGTTGATGACGCCGCCTCGCGCGATGCCGTGCAGGTTCGCCGCCGTCATGTTGCTCTTGATGTCCTGGATCAGAAAGAGCCCGTCGCCCTTGCGGTCCTCGGTTACGTAGGCGATGCCGGCGCGAATCGCGTCGCTCGTATGCTTGAACGAACGCGGCTTGCCTTCCACATGCAGCTGTCCTTGCAGTTTATAGGACTTCGGATTGCCGAAGATGCTGAGTGCCAGCTCCGTGCGGCCCGAGCCCATCAAGCCGGCGATCCCGACGATTTCTCCTTTTTTAACGTGCAGATCGGCGTTCCTGACGACCTGGCGGCCCGACGCGACGTCGTAGGCGGACCAGTCGCGCACCTCGAGAATCTTGTCTCCGAACTTCTTGTCGGCGCGCTTCGGATAAATATCCTCGATCTCGCGGCCGACCATATTTTTGATGATGACGCTCTCCGTGATCTCGCCTTGGGAAGCGTTCAGCGTGCAAATCGTGCGTCCGTCGCGGATGACGGTGGCTTTGTCGGCGATCGAGATGACTTCTTTGAGTTTGTGGGAAATCATGATGCAGGTGATGCCCTGCCGCTTGAGCTCGCGCAGCAGATCGAGCAGGTTGTCACTGTCGTTCTCGTTGAGCGCGGCTGTCGGTTCGTCCAGAATGAGCAGCTTGACGTCCTTGCTCAGCGCCTTCGCAATCTCGACGAGCTGCTGCTTGCCCACGCCCAGGTCTTTGACGAGCGTCTCGGGATTGACGTTCAGACCGACTTTGCTTAACATGCGCTTGGCCTCTACGACCGTCCGGTTCCAGTCCACGACCGCGCCGCGCTTCACTTCATTGCCTGCAAAAATGTTCTCATAGACGGTGAGATCCGGAAACAGCGCGAGCTCCTGATAAATGATGGCGATGCCGGTCTTGACGCTGTCGCTGATCTTTCCGAACGCTTGCACCTTGCCGTCGAATACGATGTCGCCCGAATACGTGCCATGCGGATAAACGCCGCTAAGCACCTTCATCAAGGTGGACTTGCCCGCGCCGTTCTCGCCGATCAGACAATGAATCTCGCCTCGCTCGACCTTGAAGCTGACGTCGGTGAGCGCCTTGACGCCCGGGAATTCCTTGGTGATGCTCTTCATCTCTAAAATATAGTCGCTCATTCTCTTCACTCCTTAGGCGCAGCGACTGTCGACAATGGCGGAATCGCGATAGACGCATCTATCACGATCCCGCGCTCCAAGCTATATGCCGGCCGGGATTACAGACCCGTGAAGTCGCCCGCTTTGTAGTAGTCCGATTCGATGAGTTCTTTTTTGACGTTTTCCTTGTCGACGACGATGACGTCGGTTTGCTTCGCCTTCACGTCAACCTTGCCGTTGTTGTAGGAGCCGGTCGTCTCGGGCGTGCCGCCGTCGAGGATGCTGATCGCCATGCCCATCGCGTCCTTGACCAGCGTGCGGACATCCTTGAATACCGTCATCGATTGCTTGCCGTCGATTACATATTGGATGGAGGCCTTCTCAGCGTCTTGACCGGTTACGACGTAGCTTGTGATCGCCTTGTCGCTGGCGAATACGTCGGCGATGGAGCGGGCCGTGCCGTCGTTCGGCGCCAGGATGGCGACGTCGCCCTTCATGTCGGCTGCGGCGGAGGTCAGGTGCGTCTGCGCCTTGTTCTTGGCTTCGTTGGCGTCCCAGTTCGTGGTGACTTGGCCGATGATCTTGCTCATCTCGGCGCGCTCCAGCTTCTGCTTGCCCTTGAGCGCTTCGGCTTCGCTGGAGTTCGCGATCTTGAATGTGCCGTCCGCGATCTTCGGCTGCAGCACTTCCCATGCGCCTTGGAAAAACAGGAACGCATTGTTGTCGCTTGCGGCGCCGGCGTACAGGTACAGCGGCTGACCGTTGCCCTTCGCGTGATCGACCAGGTACTTCGCCTGCGCTGCGCCGACCGCGACGCTGTCGAACGTGACGTAGTAGTCGACTGCTTTTGTGTTCGTGATCAGACGGTCATAGGAGATAACCGTGATGCCTTCCTTCTTGGCGGCTTCGACAGCCGCTGCCGCGGCATCGCCGTCTTGCGGGCAGATGATGAGGACCTTGATGCCTTTGTTGATGAGCGTCTCGACATTTTCCTTCTCCTTGGCAGAGGAGCCTTGGCTGAACAGGATGTCAGTCGTATATTTGGTGCCGGACAGCGCATCCTTGAACCGTTGCTCGTCCTGCACCCATCTCGGCTCATCCTTCGTCGGGAGCACGATGCCTACGCTCACCTTGCTGCTGCCGCTGCTGCCGCCGTCCTTGCCGCAAGCTGCGGCGAGCGCCGCGAACATCATGACGACCATCAAGAGCGCGATCGTTTTGAATCCTTTTTTCATTGCTTGTATCCCCTTTCGATCTCGTCGGTTTTTCTGACAAGACCAACTATAGCACCGGACAAGATACGTGAAAGCGCTTATCAATAGCACTCTTTTACGACCGCCTGCAAATTTTTATCCTCGGTGGGCGGAAGCCAAAAACGCGCCGTTGAAACGGGAGGTGCGGCGGGGCAGGAGGCGGATGGTGACTCGCGGCGAAGCGCGGACTGCGGGCGCGGAGAATGCGAAAGAACCGCACGGTTTGTGCGGTTCCTGGATCGCGCGGGTCGCGCGCGGATATGGCGCAGCGGGGGCGGGGGCTAGCGCTCCGCCTGCTTGGCGTTCTTGTACACATCAGCCCGCGAGTGGAAGCCTTCGGCGATAATCGTCTCGTCGATGTTGGACTTGTCCACGGCGATCGGGGAGAGCAGCACGGACGGCACTTCGATCTTGCCGTTGTTGACCTTGCGGTCCGCGCCCGGGTCCTCGCCGCGGGCGAGCTTGAACGCGAGCTCGGCGGCCTTGTCGGCAAGCAGCTTGATCGGCTTGTAGACGGTCATCGTCTGCGTCCCTTCGACGATTCGCTGCGCCGCCGCCAGATCAGCGTCCTGGCCCGCGACCGGGATGCGCCCCGCGAGGCCTCTGGCCGCCAGCGCCTGGACGACCCCCCCGGCCGTCGCATCGTTGGCCGCGATGACCGCGTCGATCCGGCCGCCGTTCGCCTCGAGCGCCGCCTTCATATTAGCCAGCGCGTTCGCGGGCAGCCAGTCCTTGCTCCATTGATCGTAGACGACTCTAATGTCGCCGCTGTCGATCAACGGCTGGATGACGTTGAACACGCCCTGCTTGAACATATGCGCGTTGTTGTCCGTATCCGCTCCGCCGATATATACGTATTTGCCGCGCGGCACCAGCTTCAGGAGCGCCTGGGCCTGCAGCTCGCCGACCTTCTCGTTGTCGAACGATACGTACAGATCGATGTCGGCATTGTTGACGAGCCGGTCGTACGCGAGCACCTTGATGCCCGACGAGTGCGCGCGCTTGACGATCGCCGCCGTGGCCGCCGCATTGTGCGGCACGATGACGAGGATGTCCACGCCTTCGCTGATCATCGTCTCGGCCTGCGAGATCTGCCTGGCATCGTCGCCGTTCGCCGCCTCGATGATGACCTGAGCGCCGAGCGCCTCGGCGGCGGCTTTGAACAGATCGCGGTCGCGGAGCCAGCGCTCCTCGAGCAGCGTGTCCATCGCGAAGCCGATCTTGATCGGCCCGCTCCGGTCCGGAATCACACCGCCGCCGCCCCCCGCGCCCTGCGAGGCCGAAGCCGCAGGACCACCATTCCCGGTCGCCCCGCCGTCGCTGCATCCCGCCGCGAGGCACGACAGCGACAGCACGACCGCCAGCAGCAGCGCCAGCGCACCCGACTGCGTGCTTCCTCTTTTGAACGCCATCTTCACGGTCCCCTCTTGCCGAGCAGTGTCTTGCGATATTCGGTCGGCGAGACGTCGCACATTTTTTTGAACACCTTGCTGAAGTAGTTCGGATCGTGATAGCCGACCTCGAACGTGATCTCCTTCAGGCTGCGGTCCGGATCGCCCATGAGCTTCTTGGCTTTGTCGATGCGGCATTCGGTCAGAAAGTCGATGTAGTTGACGCCGAGCTGCTCCTTGAAGAGCTTGCTGATGTAAAAAGGGCTGAGCCCGACCCGCTTGCCGATCGCCTCCAGCGAGATGTCCTCGTGGGAATGCTCGTAGATGTATTGCTTGATCTGCTGGATGGCATCCGGCTTGATCCGCTCCTGGTGAGCCTCGAACGCCTGCCGCAGCCGTCCGAGGAGCAGCGACGTCTCGGCCCGCAGCTGCCGGTAGTCCCGCGCCTGAAATGAAAACAGCGGCATATCCGTCTCCACGCCCATCTCAAGCAGCACGCGCGAGGCGAGCCAGAGAAGCTCCAGCACGCGCTGCTGCCCGAGCAGCAGATCCGCTCTCTCGCTCTCGCAGCGCCTGAGCAGCTCAAGCGCGTCCGCTTCGATCTGCTCCCACTGCCCGAGCCGCACACGGTCGAAAAACTGCCGCTCCCATTGCTTCGCGGACAATCCCTCGCGGGCTATGCCAAGCGATGGCGTATCCGCGTACAGCCGGTACTTGACCGGCACGGTCGGATCCGAGGAAGCGATCAGCGCTTCCTGATAGGATTGCCGGATCTGATCCAGCGATTCGCATACGCCGCCGATGCCGACGAACCAGCCGTCCAAGCCGCGCGCCCGCGCGCCCCCGCCTGCATCACGGGCTTCGCCGGCCGAGTCGGCCCCCGCCGCAGCCGTACGGCCTGCCGCCAGCTCGCCGGCACCGCCCGCCTCCTCTGCGGCCCCCGCGCTGCCGTCCGCCGGCGCCTGCTCCGCATCCGCGACCGACAGCAGCTCGCGCGCGACGGCGAGCGCCTGCGAGCGGTACGAGCGCGCCGGGTCCCTGAACATGATGACCGGGATATGCCGTCCGTACATGGCGCCTACCCAGCCGCCGCCCGCCTGTCTCGCCTTTTCCCGGATCGCGGCATACAAGCGCTCGGAGCCCTCTGGCAGCAGGACGGTCATCGCGAACGGCTCGCTCCCCGCGCTCACGCCGAGCAGGCCGAGCAGCTCGTCCAGATGCACCTCGTGCACATGATCGAACAGCAGCTGCGTGACGATATCGGTCTCGATGACCGGCAACACCTTGCGCAGCGCATCCTCCTGCCGCTTGCTCGTCTCGGCCGACCTGCGCTCCTCCGCGATCTGGCTCAGCACCTTGCCCACCGTCGCCACGATCTCGCTCGCCTTGCTCGGCTTGAGCAGGTAGTCCTTGACCCCCAGCTTGATCGCCTGGCGCGCATAGTCGAACGTATCGTACGCCGTGACCATCACGAACTTGGTGTCCGGCAGCTCTGCGGCGATCAGCTCGATCGCTTCGAGACCGTTCATGCCGGGCATTTTAATATCCATCAGGATCAGGTCCGGACGCAGCTCGCCGGCCAGTTCCACCGCGATTTTTCCGTTTTTGGCCTGCGCGATGTCGAGCTCGGGGAAGCCTTTGCGAATGATCGCCTGCAAGCCTTCCCGTTCGATCTGCTCGTCGTCTACGATCAAGAGCTTAGTCATCGCTGTCGAATCTCCTTGTCTTCGGGATGTGTAGGACAACCGTCGTGCCCTGCGGGCCGCTCGCGATCTCGATCACGTCGTCCATTCCGTAAAAGAGGCGCAGCCGCCGCACGACATTGCTGAAGCCGATGCCGGTCGAATGACCCTCCGCCTCCACCTGATGCTCCTCGAGAATCTGTCGGACCTTCAGCTCGGGCATGCCCGGTCCGTCGTCGGCGATCTCGACCGTCACGCGATCCTCCCCGTCATCCCTCAAGCTGAAGCGGATCGTGCCACCGTCCTCGCTCGGTTCGACCGCGTGGATGACCGCATTCTCCACGATCGGCTGGAGCGTGAGTCCCGGGATCTGAACGTGCAGGCAGGTGTCGTCAATATCCGTCTCGAACCGCAGCCGGTCGGTGAAGCGCGCCTTCTGGATCTCCATGTACTGGCGCAGCACCTTCACTTCCTCGTACAGCGTCACCGACCTGTCGAGCCGTTTGAGGTTGTAGCGCAGCAATCCGGCCACGCTCGCGAGCAGGTCGCTCGTCTCCTCGGAGCCTTCGAGATAAGCCTTCTTGGACAGCGTGTCGAGCGTGTTGAACAGAAAGTGCGGATTGATCTGGCTCTGCAGGCTCCGCAGCTGGCTCTCCTGCAAGAGCAGCTTGTTCTGCTGGAGCTCGTGTTCGAGCTGCGCCTTCTGCTGGATCTCGGAGATCAGGTTGTTGATGTTGATGCGCATCCGCTCGAACATTTTGGCCAGGAAGGAGATCTCGTCATTCGACTTGACCTCGACCTTGAGGTCGAACCGCCCGCGCGACAGCTCCTTGGCCGCCTGGGTGAGCTTCTGGATCGGCCGCGTGATGCTGAGCGAGAATCCGTAGGTGAACAGCAGCATCAGCAGCGTGATCGTCAGCAGCAGCCAGACCCCGAGCTTCTTGAGCTCGGCCGATTGCTCGATGATGCCGCGGTAGAACCGGTCGTACGTCCTCAGCTCCGTGTCGATCAGCGTGAGCGTCATCTCCGAGATGTACTTGGAGATGCGGGTCGCCTCGTTGAAGGCGTTTTCCGAATCCTCGGATTCCTTTTCCGATTGAAACAGCAGCGAGCGGTCCGTCGTCTCCAACAGACTGTCGATCAGATTCATGTAATTGGTGATGGCGAACTCGTTGTCCGCGTTCCTCAGATCGATGACGTCGAGCCGGGCTCTGCGCAGCTGTTCCTTGCTCCGGTCGAGCAGTCCGAGATTGGCCTCCGTCGGCTTGTTCCGATAGTTGTTGAGCGCCGTAACTGTCTGCTGGCTGGCGCCCGTCACCTCACTCATGCGCAAGTATCGCTGCAATATGTCGTTGTACTGGTCCTGCGTCTTCTGATTGTAATAGGTCAGCGTCACCCAGATCGCGACCATGATGAACAGGACGATGGCGGCGAGCGTCCAGATCTTGCGCTGGATGCTGGTCATGGCGCTTCCTTCAGCTTGAGCATCTTGATATCGGTCGGATAGCCGTCCGTATTCAGAGGCATGACCTCGCCGCTCAGCCATTTGACCATCAGATTCACGCCGATCCTCCCCATCTGCTCCGGAGACTGCTCGAGCATCCCGTCGAGCTTGCCCTTCTCCAGCAGACCCAGGCTGTCCGGACTGTCGTCAAAAGAGTAGATATCGTAAGGCCCGACCTGCGAGCGCCTGCCGATCTCCTGGATCATCGCGGCCGCGATGTTGGCGTTGACCGCGATGAAGGCGTCGACGTCCGGCAGCCGGTTCATCATATCCTGCGTCGTGGCGATGACCTGCTCGCGGGCCTCCTGCGTCTCCGCGTACGACGTGCGCACGTCCGGGTAAAGCTTCAGCACGTCGTGAATGCCCGCGAGACGCTGCTTCTGATAATATTCCTCGCTGCTGTCGCCCATCAGGATGACCGTGCCCGACACGCCCATGTCGGCGATCAGTTGCCTCGCGATCAGCTGTCCTGCGGCGTATTGATCCGAGCCGACGTACGTCCGCCTCAGGCTGTCGACCATCGGCACGTCGCTGCCGACGGTGATGACGGGAATGCCGTAGAAGGCCGCCTTGACCTTGGTCAAGTTTTTAAACGCGTCCGTGTCGAGGCCCTGTACGATGATCCCGTCCACCTTCGAATCGATGGCGATCTCCAGCTTCTTCAGGAAATCCTCCTGGTCCTTGTTGTAGCTGCCCCACACTTCGATGCTGGCGCCGCTCGCGATCGCCTCCGCCCTGGCGCCGGCGGCGACCTTGTCCCAGAACGGCGTATCCAGCTCCTGCGTGATGAGGACGAGCCGATAGCGGGCTTGCTGCTCCGCCGGCGTCCGCGGCAGCTGCCGCTCGGAGCGGAACACGCGATCCGCGGACTGCGCGGTAAAGTACAACAGGACGACGCACAGGGCGCCGATCACGATAAGCAACGATTTGCGCAAGCGAATGACTCCGTTTCCAATTGGACTAGCTACATCATATCAGAGGCGATGGGAAGATCAAGCGCTGCGGCGCGGCAAACGCAAATAAGCCCGGCCGCCTGCGAGGCAGACGAGGCCGGGCTCATACGTTTTATATGCCGCGGTGCTTACAGTCCCAGCTTGCTGCCCCGCTCGAGGCGCTGGATTTGCTTTTCCCCGGTGTCGGCCAGCTCGCGGAACTGGTTGATCGTCTCGCGCATGCGGGGCAGCGCTTCCTGCTTGTAGGTGCTGATCGAGTCGAGCGCGGACAGCACGTCGGTGAACGCCTGCTTCATCGTGTCGACCGAGATATTGGCCTCGATCGCTTGCTTCTGGATCGCCACGCCCTGCTCCTTGAGCATGCGGGACGTGCCGGCGATCAGCTCGTTGGTCGTCTGGTTCAGCAGCTCGATTTTCTTGAGCACGATCTTCTGGTTGTACAGCGCACTGGCCACGGTGACGGCGATTTTGAGCGCCGATACGGTGACGTTTTTGGCCCGGTCGACGCCGCGGATCAGCTCCTTGTTGTTGCGAATGACAACCTCCATCGCCATGATGCCCTGCTGATTGACGACCAGCATCTGCTGCAGGTCCATCAACCGCTGGCGCAGCGGGAACATGACTTCCTCGGTGATGAAGCGGATCTTCTCGGGGTCTTCGCTCCGCGCCTTGGCGGCCTCGACCTGCTGCTCGATTGAAGCGTCCATGAGCGAGCCGAGCTGGATTTCCTTTTGCAGCTTCTTGGTCAGGTCGCGCAGCGTCTGCTGCTCGATCTCGAGCGTCGTATTGTCGTTCTTGAGCGTCGTCTTGCCCTTGTCGAGGGAGACGATGATGTCGGCGATGACGACGTCGGCCTTCTCGTAGCGGGCGAAGTACGCCCGCAGCGGGTTGAACAGCTTGCCGAGCATGCCGCGCTTGGCGAAGTCGATCGCGCTCGGGTCGAGATCCTTGAGCTGGATGTTCAGCTCCGCCAGCCCCTTGGCGACCTGACCGCCCTCATCACCCGTCTTGGACAGATTGCCGACCGTGATTTGCAGCAGCTGGTTTTTCTCCGACGACGTGCGCATCGTGCCCATGCCGAACGAATCGATCGACTGGAGAATGCCCTTGCGCTTGTCGAGCGATTCGATGTCGAGCGACATGATCGCCTGCACGTTGCTGTCCGCCATCTCCTGCAGCTTGGCGACTTCCTCGGGGACGGGCTTTACTTCCTCTTCGATCGCGACCTTGATCTCTTCCTGACTGGGCACTTCCATCGTAAATGACATCTCGCGCTCATCCTCCCATGGCTCTATGGCTTACATTTGAACGTTGAACAGATTGCCGAGCTTGTAGACGACGTCGTCCGTATCCGCGTTGATGCTGGCTGCCTCGTTGATGCTCGAGATGCTCTGCAGCGCCTTGATGTCGGCATTGTAGCCGACCGTGTAGATCGGCACCTTGAAGCTCTCGATCAGCCCCTGGACCGCCTTCAGCTTGAGGCCGACATTGGTCTCCCCGTCGCTCAGGACGAAGATCAGCGGCTTGACGTTCGGATTGACCGCCATATAGTCCTGCAGCAGCTTGAGCGCCACGACGACGCCGTCGAACGTCGCGGTGCTGCCGCCCGCCTGCAGGCCGTCGACCGCGCCGACGAACATCGACTGCTGGTTCGTATCGTACTTGGCGATGGGCAGGTTGATCGTGACGTTGCTGGAGTAGGAGACGAGTCCGATGCTGTTGTCCCGGCCGAGATACTTCTGGCCCTTGAGCAGCGATTCCTTCAGCCGGTTCAGCGGCTCGCCGTCCATGCTCCCGGAGACGTCGGCGACGAACACCGCGGCGATCGGCTTGGCGCCGTTTTTCTTTTCCTTCCATACCTTTTGCGCGGCGATCAGGACGCTGCCTTCGACGGCACCGAGGGTCGGCTTGTAATCCTCCAGATTGTTGAAGCCCTTGTCCTTGCCGTCGTCCTGGTACTTGGCCTGGGCCGCGAATTCGGCGAACTTCTTCACGATCTCGAGCTTGGTGGCGGAAATGTTGCCGAGCGCGTAGAGCGGGCTGTCGTGCCGGGCGCCGAACGGCGTGAACACGTAGCCGCCCTTCAGGTCCGCCGCGTTCACGTAGGTCTGGTACTCCAGCACGAAGCCGTCGAGCGCGCCGGACTTGGCTGCGTCGCGCATCTGCAGCGTCGTCGACGCGATGAACGGCACGTTGGCCTGGAAGCTCTCGAAGCCCTGGACGGCCTTGTCGCTGAGCAGGTTGGCGCTGTCGAACGTCTGCAGCGCCGCGACGAGGAAGTTCAGCCCCGTCGAGCTGGCGAACGGGTCCGTGTAGCCCATCGAAAAGTCGCCCGCCGCGATCGCCTCGGTCACCGTCTTGACGTTGACCTTGCCGTACTTCTGCACGAGCGCGTCATACTTGGCCTTCGAGATGACGATGCCGGGCACATTGCCGACGAGACGCTTCGCGACGAGCTGCGTCTTCACGCCGCTCGCCTTCACCATCTCGCCCCACAGCTCGTTGGACGGCGTGAACGCATCCGGCACGTACTTGCCCGAACGAATATAGTCAGCCGCCGTACCGGAAGCGATATTGCGCAGCTTGACCGATACCGGCTTGCCGTTGACGTCGATGTTCGCCTTGTTGAAGTCCTTCGCGACATCCGTCAGCCACCCGTCGCCTCCCGTGCCGGACTTCTCCGTCGACGAGAAAATCTCGATATAATCGGCCGTCGTGCTGTCCGCCGTGATCGGGAACTTGGAGATATCGGGCAGGGACGCGGCCAAATCCACCGGATCGAGGTCGATCTGTCCTTTGACCGGCGTCTCCGTCGTCACGTCGATATTGCCGTATAGCTTGTTCAGCCGCTTGCCCGCATCCTCCGTCGCCACCTGCTTGTCGGACTTGCCCCAGTTCGTGGACAGATTGACGCCGATGTAGACGATGGCGAACACGACGACCAGAATAGTGCCGGTTACGATCAGAAACTTCTTGCCGCTCCTCAATGCGTCGCACCCCTTATTATTTATAGTATTTGGTCTGCTTGATCAGGGAATCGATCTCCACCATGGCCGGCATCTGCTCGATCTCGCCCGGCTCGATGCTGTCGAGGCGGGATATCTCGAGCAGCAGCTTGTCGAGCTGAAGCAGCATTTCTTCGTTCGTGCCGATCGCATGCTTGATATAAGACAGATAGTCGTTGTAAAAATCGGTTTTCTCCTGCAGCAGCTTGGGCGAGTAGCGCGCCGACTTGCGCGTCATCACCCGCTCGTACTCTGCTTCGTCGAACACGCCGAGCCGATTCAGCACGCTTTTTATATTCAAGTAGAATAGATTCTCTACCTCGTCCGCCACGGAGGAAAACTTGGCGAAGCTCATCTCGCCGAGCTCGAACCGCTGATGCAGCACCTTGAGCAAGGTCGCCTTCTTCTTGTCCATCCGGTCCATCTGCTCCAGCGCAGCCGAGATATCCTCCGCGAGGACGCGGATACGGCCGTACGGGGCCAGTGCGCCCACATAGTCCTCGCGGGTCTGGATCGGCTTGGTCGTCAGCACGATCGGTGTCTTGTAGAGCCAGTTGTAGCTGCCGTAAATAATCGCGATCGCGCTGGCGGCCAGCAGCGTCACGCCCAGCGCGGTCTCGAACGCGCTGCCGCCGATCGTCACGCCGGCGAAGGCGGGGGACAGCGCCAAAATATTGATGACAGCCGCACCGGCCACGACCCCGAGCATTTTCAAATAGTTCTTTCCGGCCAACGCTTGTAGCCCCTTTCCCGCGATGTTCGTTCGGTCCGTTCGATCCGCCGCTATGCTATGAATATGCGATCTTCCGGGCGATCAGTTCATATAATTAAATACTACCATATTATGCTAGGATTCGAGGGTTGTAAACAAAATAAACGTTTTTGACGGGAATCCAGCGACGATATGAAGCAATACGCAGCGCGCGCGGATACGTTCCCAAAAACGTCCTGTCGGCTGTCCGCATCGTACCGGCCTGGCCTGCCTCACCCTAAAAAAGCCCGCTCCGCGAATCGCTTCGCAAAGCAGGCCTCTCTGTCACGCTCTGAGCGCGCTGCCGCAGCGCGCGCAGTACCGGGTCCCCTGCGGCGAGACGGTGCCGCAGCCGGCGCATCGAAGCTCGCCTCCGGCCTCGGCCTCCGGATCGGCATGCTTCAGCGACTCGCGGACATACGGGTTCAGCGCGGCGAAGGCGCGGAGCTCCTCGCGTCTGCCGTTGCGGATCAGGATATACAGCAGGCTCAGGCCGACGCATCCGACCGCCACCATCGTCCCGAGCTTCGCCAGGCCGTTCGAATAATGGAGATCCCACAGCGCATGGAGCCCGACGACGGCGGCAAGCAGCAGGAGCGCGACCTGCGGCCTGAAGCGCCGGCGAGAAGCCGCGTCCACCTGCCCGGACGTACGCGAGGCGGTGCCGATCCAGATGCCCGCCGCGGCGATCGCCGTCCATGTCCCATGTCCGAACGGGGACAGCAGCGCGCGGATCCACAGCACCGACAGCATACCGATCGACGAAGCCGCTTCGAGATTCGACCAGCCGTAGATCACGCTCTCTACCGCCGCGAAGCCCATGCCCGCCGCAGCCCCGAACACGACCGCGTCCATCAGGAACCGCATCTGCTTCGTGCGGATGAGCGCGAGGCACACGAGCAGCTTGGCGCTCTCCTCAATGACCGATACCGTCAGGGGGACTCTGAGCTGCGAGAAGTCTCCTGCCTCTGCGCCGCCGCCGAACAGCGAGACACGCTCCAGATACCAGGCCAACGGGACGGCCACCGCCGCGGAGGAGACGAAGATCAATCCGAGCCTGACCGGACTGAAGCCCAGCAGCTGATGGCTGCGAATATACGATACGAATGTCACCGGCCCTACGATGCCCCCTACGATCAGCGCCGCGAAGTTCAGCCAGCTGCTGCGCAGTATGAGCGCGAGCACGGTCAATGCGACGAATCCGCCGCCGAGCCAGAGCAGCACGTCGATCCAGCGCTCCTGCGCCTTCGGCAGCGCGGGTTCGAGGACGACGGACGCGGCTTCGCCGCCTTGTCCCTCCTCCGCCTTCGGCAGCAGATGCGGCGCCCGAATGCGCAGCATCTCCATAAACTGCCGGCGCACGGGCGGGTAGTAGTCAAGAATGTAGTGAAACTCGCTCTTGCCCATGACGAGCAGCTCGCCATCCTCTGAAGCCGTGACCGATGCCTCGGAAGGCGTGTCCGTCAGCAGCCCGATCTCGCCGAAAAAATCGCCTGCCCGCAGCACCGTCTTCCGCTTATTCGGGCTCCGAACCTCTACGCTTCCGCCGGCGAGCATGTAGAAGCTGTCCAGCTCCGCGCCTGCGTGTACGAGCAGCTCGCCCTTTTTCATCCGTCTGACCGTCGTGATCTCGGCGAGGCCGCGCAGCTCCGCATCCGGAATATCCGACCAGATCGAAGCTTTGCGGAGCATGCGGTGGATCATCCGAATCCGGACGGTCAGCAGCAGGCTCTCGTGAAAAAGCGGACTGCGCTCCGCGAGCAGCTCGAACGAGCGCCGGTCCAGCCGCAGCGCTTCGACCTCGCCGACTGCCTTCACCGTCGCCGTTCTTCGCTCTTTGCGCAGCAGCCCGATCTCTCCGACCAGCGCTCCGGGGCCCAGCTCGGCGAGCAGCAGCGACTCGCCGACCAGGTTGCGGGATGCCACCTGCACGGTCCCCCGCTGGATGAAGTAGCAGTCCGAGCCCGTATCCCCCTCGATCAGAAGAGGACGGCCGTCTCCGAACGAGACGAGCTCGATAGAGGCGGCCGCGATGCGAAGCTCTGAATCGGGTATGCCGCGCAGCAGGGAGTGTCCGCTCAGGAATGCGATTACGTCGTCTTGTGGCATTCGCTTCTCTTCCGTTTCTGTGCGTGTCCGCTCATTTATCTCATGTTGCCGATGATCGAGCTGCGGGAGTCCGACATCTTCTTGACGAAGTTCGTCATGACGTCGAACGCTTCGTTGCGCTTGTTCGAGAGGCTCTGCAGACGAAGCATATCCATCTGCTGCGAGTTGGACTGGGCGTCGATCATGGACTTAATCTGCTGGATGTACACTTCGAGCTGCCCCTTCGTCGACGGGACGGCATCCGTCAGACCGGCGTTCTTGATCGCGTTTTGCACATCGGCATACCTTTGCTTTTCCTCGCTGCCCGCATTCGGGACCGGGGTATCTTTGCCTGCGTCGGAATTAAACCGGCCCGCCACGACGTTCAACGTGTTCAGCACCTGATTCAGCTTCGCAATCTGGTCGTTCTTCGCCTGCACGCTCTCGATCTGTTCCTTGAGCTGCTGCTCCAGCAGGTTCGCCCGATTGGACTGCACCGCCATCATCGCCGTCTCCAGATCCATACTGCTGACGTTGATCTGCGTCATGTCGATGGACCCGACCGCGTTCTGCGTCGCGCCTTTGCCCAGCGCATCGTTGACCGCGTCGTACACCGAATTGTTGTACATCAGCGCAGATCCGCCGATCACGCCCACCACGAATACACCTGCCATTGCCAATGCTCTTTTTTTCGAGTTCACCGGACAGCCCCCTATGAAAATCATCATTTATTTCCAGCATATTATGTCGGCGGCGGGAACGTCAATGATAAATAAGGTGAGCCGGCGAACGAAGAGGCTGCGCGGTCAGCGGTTGAAAATACCCAGATACTCGGCCCACGGGCCGACATCCGTCCGGTAACGGAGCGCCATCACTCTGACAATCTGAGCGAGATGCGTCATGTCATGCACAACCCAGGCGGAGACAAGCTCCCTCGCCTTCACCGTGCCGAACGCAGGGTGCGTACCGGTCCGCTCGAGAGACACTTCGTCGGTGCCGACGAGTGCTCTCAGGCGCTCGATGCTGCGGGCTCTCAGCTCGGCGAACTCCTCCAGCTTCCGCTCCGTCGTCCGCTCGGCGGCGGACAGATGCGCGAAGCGGTCGAACGCGGGGAACGGCTTGCTCTCTCCCTCGCGCAGTATAAACGCCAGACGCGGAATCCAGTTGGACTGCTCCCCCTCGATCAGGTGACCGACGACCTCGTCCGCGTTCCACGTGCCCTCTCCTTCGTTGCAGCGGAGCCAGCCCTCGGGCAGGCCGGACAGGAGCGACGCCAGCGTCTGCGGGGTACGACTGAGGATGCTGATGGCTTCTTCCAGGTTAAAATTCATGCGGAGACCTCCCATGCGGCGGAATGTGAATGTGGAATGCGCGCGGGCGCGCGGGGGCGGCCATCGCCTGCACTACGAGAGGCGATGGGCTTCGCGGGCGCGCGGGGGCAGTCATCGCCTGCACTACGAGAGGCGATGGGCTTCGCGGGCGCGCGGGGGCAGTCATCGCCTGCACTACGAGAGGCGATGGGCTCCGTGGGCGCGCGGCGGCGGCCATCGCCTGCACTACGGGAGGCGATGGGCTCCGCGGGCGCGCGGGGGCAGTCATCGCCTGCACTACGAGAGGCGATGGGCTCCGCGGGCGCGCGGGGGCGATCATCGCCTGCACTACGAGAGGCGATGGGCTCCGCGGGCGGGCGGGGGCGATCATCGCCTGTACTACGAGAGGCGATGGGCTGGGCGGGCGCGCGGGGGCGGCCATCGCCTGCACTACGAGAGGCGATGGGCTCCGCGGGCGCGCGATCCGGCGATGCGCCCGGCAGATGCGCGCTCCCCACCGCCCCCATCACCCCCGCCTCAGCCTTTCCCTTTGCCCCGCTTCGCTTCGGCGCGCGCCTTGTTCTGCGCTGCCCGGTAAGCTGTGATCCGGGCGATCAGCGCATGGGGCAGCGGCTCGTCGATCGGAAATTGCACCGAGCCCTTCGCGCCTTTGTAAGCCGACAGCTCGTCCTTGAAAACCGCGATGCCGTCCGCCCCCGGGTAAAATCCGATGTGCTGCTTGAAGGCGGCGAAGTGGACCAGATTCCCGTGCAGCTCAAGCGTCGGAATCTGGTAGCTGATCTTCTCCTTCGCCTCCGGCGCGGCCTGCCGGATCGTGTTCCGGACTGCCTGCAGAAGCGACTGAATCTCCGGCGGAAATGTGGCGATATAGTCGTCGGTCGATGCGTACGCGTTGCGGCTACCGTCCATGCGAGGCGCTCCTTTGCGGATCGGAATGTAGCTGACTCTATCAGTGTAACGCAAAAACGCTCGCGCGTGTCGAGGAGTTGCCGTACGCTGCTTGACCGCGGCGGCGGATGGCGCCGTGCCGGAGCCGGCGCGCGTGAACGGGAGCCCTGCATACGCGGGGCAACGCAAAAAAAGCCCCCGGGCAACAACCAACAACCGGGGGCTTCGTACCTGTGCGCACGCCGACGACTCGCCGCTTGCGCTTATGGCGTCGGCGTGCCGCCGTTTGCGTTCAGCGTATCGCCGCTGACGTAGCTCGACTCGGCGCTCGCCAGGAACACGTATGCCGGCGCCATCTCCGCAGGCTGGCCCGGACGGCCGAGCGGCGTCGTCTCGCCGAACTTCGGCAGCACCTCCGTCGGCTGCCCGCCGGATATTTGCAGCGGCGTCCATACCGGACCGGGCGCCACGACATTGACGCGGATGCCCTTGCTCGCGACCTGCCCGGCCAGCGCCTTGCTGAACACGTTGATCGCGCCCTTGGTCGTCGCGTAGTCGAGCAGAATCGGCGAAGGCTTGTACGCCTGGATCGACGACGTATTGATAATCGTGCTGCCGGGCTTCATCTGCTTGATCGCCGCCTTGCACAGCCAGAACAGGCCGTATACGTTCGTCTTGAACGTCGCGTCGAACTGCTCGGTCGTCAGCTCCGCGATCTCCGGCACGAACTGCTGCATGCCGGCCACATTCGCGAGGATGTCGAGGCCTCCGAGTTCGCGGACCGCGGTCTCGACCAGCTGCTCGCAGTAGGCCTCATCCTTCTGGTCGCCCGGCGCGGCGACCGCCTTGCGCCCGGCTTCCTGCACCAGCTTCACCACCTGCTGCGCATCCGCCTCCTCCTCGGGCAGATACGACAGCACGACGTCGGCGCCCTCGCGCGCGAAGGCGATCGCCACGGCGCGGCCGATGCCGCTGTCGGCGCCGGTGACGATCGCCTTGCGGCCCGCGAGCCGTCCCGTGCCGCGATAGGTTAGCTCCCCGCAGTCG
Source organism: Cohnella sp. 56 (assembly GCF_037963805.1). Classification (NCBI taxonomy): domain Bacteria; kingdom Bacillati; phylum Bacillota; class Bacilli; order Caryophanales; family Paenibacillaceae; genus Cohnella; species Cohnella sp. 56. The sequence continues at coordinate 19,056 of NZ_JAZDQE010000006.1, forward strand.
GGGATCGGGTGCATCTCGACCTGGAGTCCCGGCGGCTCCTGCTTCTGTTGATACTCCGGTCCCGCCTTCGGGTACTGCTTCGTCGGATCCTGCATCGCATATTGATCGGCCATCGTGAGATCCCTCCGTTGCGTTTCGCTGAATTTGCCTTATAGGCTCGAACTCCTTTCTATATAACCTTCGAGGCTTCGTTTTAAACGAAAATACAATCCCAATCGATGTCCACGGTTCGGCCCGTAGCCATAGAATCATCCGCCCGGAAGCCCGCCACATGGCCGACGACCGAATGGCCGAGCGAGGTCGAATACGCAGCCCCGGGATCGCCCCGCACGACCCGCAGGAAATCCGCCACAAGCCGGTGATCGCCGCCCCCGTGCATCTCTCCCGACACCTCGATCGTCACCTTGCGCTCCGCATAGACGCCGTCCTCCCGCCACGGATCGGGGTGCCGGACGACGAACATGCCCTCCTCCAGCTCGCCGCAGATTTCTCCCTTGGTCCCCGTGATATGCACGGTCCTGCAAGCTTTGGCGGTCGCCCCGACCAGACTGTGCGCAGCGGTGCTGCCGTCCTCGAAGTCGAACTGGACGACCTGGTGGTCCACGATATCGTTGTCGCAGCGCCAGACGCAGCGGCCGAACGGGTTGTCGCCGGCCAGACTCGCGAGCTTCTCCCCGTCGCCAAGCCGCACGCCGTCCAGATAACCCGGCCAGACGTACACCGGCCACAGTCCCCGATCCACATACAGCGACTTGGCGGAGTACGGGCAGCGAACCTCGATCGGGCAGTCCGCGATGCACCGGGTGCCGGCCCCCTCCGGCGCGCGGTCCTCGCGGAACTGCGAGAGCCGGCCGAAGCTGCTGACGCGGACCGGCTTGATCCCCGACTTGAACCAGGAGATCAGATCCAGATCGTGACAACATTTGGCCATCAGGAAAGAAGAGCCGTCCCGCTCCCGGCTGGCGAACTTGCCCCGCACGAACGCGGTCGCCATATGGTGGTAGTCGACGTTTTCCTCCGTCTGCACATGGATGACGTCGCCGATCTCACCGTCCCGGATAGCGCGATGAACCGCCTGATAGAAGGGCGCGTAGCGGAGCACATGGCAGATCATCACTTTGCGTCCGTGCGCCTCGGCGGTACGATAGAGCGTCAGCACCTCGGCCTCCGAGATGCCGACCGGCTTTTCCAGCAGCACATCATAGCCCGCATGCAGCAGCGGCAGCGTCGTCTGCACGTGGAGCCTGTCGAGCGTCCCGTTGATGGCGGCGTCGGCAAGCTTCGGTCGCGACACGAAGTCGTCCACATCCGCGAAGCACCGATCCGCCGGCAGATCGTACAGGCTTGCCGCGTATGCCCGCCGGACCGGGTTGGGCTCGACGACGCCGACGATCCGCATCGCATCCGGATGCTGCAGCGCGTACGAGGCATAGTTCATCGCACGGCTGCCCGCGCCGACGATGACGACGGTGACCGGATCACGAGACCCGCCCGCCGTAGCACAATTCAGATCCACTCTTGTTCACCTCTTCGTAAAGTTACGGCGCGGGACAATTGTCCCGCGCCGCGTTCGTTTAACCGATATGGGCTTTGATCGCCGAGTTGACAACTTCTCTCAACCCCAGCAGCCACGCTGCGTCGCGAGGATAGGCGCTGAACGTCAGCGGCTCCTCCAGCCCTTCGTCGATCATCGCGAGCACCCGCTCCCGACCGATCGCTCGCTCGAGCAGCTGCAGCGCCCGCATATCCTGGAGCGCCTCCCTGAACACTTCCATGCGAATCGATTCGACCGGCGTGCCGTCCGCCCCGGGATAGACGAGAAACGCGTCTCCGGAAGGGAAGCTGCAGCCGACATCGGTCACGCGGTAAGGGTCGATCGCCTCCAGCGAATATTGCGAGTTCCAGAAATTGTAGCCCCAGTGCAGAAAGCCGGCAATCTCAAACTTGTACAGCTGGATGCCGATCACGCGGTTGCGGGCCGACGGCATGTCGAAAAACCGGTTGGACACTTGCTTGTATTGCGCGCAGCAGTAGTAGGTCCACAGCTCCGGAACCCCCCGCTCCAGGAAAGGTTCGATATGATCGTTGGACGGAATCGGCCGCCGCACCAGCCCCTGCTCGTAATACGCTACGTCGCTAAGCGCGTCTATGATCGGCAGATCCCCGAGAAACGCGTGCATCAGCTCGCTCGCGCTCCGGTACCAGGGCATATGCCCCTCCAGCGGCTCGTCGGAAATGTGAAAATAGCTGCGGTCCAGCAGCCCGCGCCGGCGGAGGAACGCGACCAGGCACGGGAGGAACGCACCGAGGAAGCTTGTGTAGGCTTCGCCGGTGGCGTCGGTCTCCCATCCGAAGATTCGCCGGTACGCCCCGTTGTCGTCGGCCATAATCTTGGGCGCGTGCATCGCGCCCCATTGAGTGAACAGATGCGAAAATTCAAAGAAACGGATGCCGACGCGGTCGCACATCGCGATCCAGCGCTCGAGGCGTTCGAATCCGAAAACGTAGCAATCCCCGTCCTTGGTCACATCCACCAGCTGAACCGTCGGACGCTCTCCGCCCACCTGCGTATCGAGCGGCGGCGTGAACAGCGGCGTCAGCACCATATTCATTCCGTGACGCACGGCCGGGTCCAGGTAGCGCTCGATGAGCGACCAGTGCGCTTCGCCGAATACTTCCACGCCATAATAGTTGGCCAGGCAGTCGCAATGGAACCATTCGGTATGAAGCAGCGTCTGCGGGGGCAGCTCCGCATCGATAATCTCCAGCTCGAAGCGCTCTTCCCCCAGCAGCTCGCCCGTCTCGGCCGCAAATCGGACGGCGACGGGATGGATACCCGCAGGCGTATTCGCATCCGTCTCCACCGTGACCCATACCGACCGCCAATGATTGCGAAAGCCCGTCACGCCATGTCCTTCCCGGATCGGGTACAACGGGTCGGGATACAGTCCCGGCGTCGCCCGAAGGACGTTGTCGTCGTGATCATACTGGCTGGGCAGCTCCGATGGCGACAATCCGACGGCTCTCAGAGAGACGCTTGCGCCTAGCGGGGAGTGCGCGCTGACGGCAATATGCTTGGTCAGCCTCGGCGCGCGGTAGGCGACCTGAAAGGCGTAGGTCTCTCCCCGGAGCGCCGAGCCGCGCCGATAGGGCGCAGCGCGAAGCGAGTCGTCGGCGAACACCTTCTCCAGGGAATGCAGGCATCTGGTCTCGAACGGCGGGCCAGAATGGATCATGGCGCTTCTCCTTCTATTCAGCGTTTAAGCTATCAGTCGTCCTATCTTGACTGGCTACAGCTTCTTGTAAATGCGATACAGCATCGCGGCCGTCTCGGCCCGCGTGGCGGAGGACTTCGGATTCAGCTGTCCGCCGCTGCCCTGAACGATGCCGGCGCCGACCATGGCCGCTACGGCATTCTGCGCGTAGCCGGCGACGGCGTCTCCGTCCTTGAACAAAGCCAGATCCGTCGGCTGGCCGGACAAGTCGAGTTTGCCGGATACCTCCAGCGCTCTCGCGATCAGGACCATCATGTCCTGGCGAGTGATCTGCTGCCTCGGATTGAAGTGGGTGCCATCCACGCCGTTGGTAATGCCCAGCTTCTTCACGACCGCGAGCGTATTGTAGAAATAATCGTTCGGCGATACGTCCGCGAAGCCGGCGACGCCTTCCACGTCCGCTTCGAGACCGAGCAGGCGCACGAGCAGCGTCATAAAGTCCGCGCGCGTGATCGGCTTGGCCGGATCGAACGTCGCCTCGCTCGTGCCTTGGACGATGCCGGCGGCTGCAAGCGTGCCGATCGCTTCGTCCGCCCAGCCGTACTTGTCGCCGACATCCTTAAAGATTGCGGCACCGGATTGCGGCGACGGCGTCGGCGTCGGCGATGCCGTAGGCGTAGGCGTCGGTGTCGGGATTGGAGACGGCGACGGCGACGGCGATGGTGACGGTGACGGTGAAGGCGATGGCGATGGCGACGGTGACGGCGACGGATCAGGCGTGTCGCCGGCAATCGTCACTTCGAGCTTCGAGACGACGGCCTTCACCGGGATCTTGTTCGCACCGGAATACATGCCGATGCCTGCCAAGAAGTCGCCGCCCTGGAACTCGACGGTCGTACTGCCGATCGATGTCCATGCGTCATCCTTCATATAGAAGCCTTCGACGTTGTTGCCCTGCTTAACGAGCTTCATCCGGAAAGGCGCGTCGATGCTCTTGCCTTGATAGTCCAGCAGCAGGCCGGTCGGCGAGCCCCAGTATTTTTGCTTATCCGCAGGCTTCTGCGCATCGAGGATGCTCTCTTCGTTGCGGAACACATAGCGCAGCACCTTGCCGGTCCCGTCCGTGCGGAAGTGCACATGCTTGGCGTCCGCCGTGTCCTGCGTCCGGAACATCAGGCCGACCGAAGCCGGGTCGCCGGCGCCGAGCGAGTCGATCGTCGCGATCATCGTGACCGTCGCATTCGGATCGTCCACATGCACGGGTTTGCTCAGATACACGAAGTCGTCGGACGTATTCCACACATTGTCGCCTTGGCCGATCAATGTATAAGTCGTATCCGCCACCGTGGCGAAGCCGCGGCTGTGCGCTCCGTACGTCCGTACCGACCAATCGCCGATCGGCGATTGCGTACCGTCCGGGAACACCGTGACGACCGTCGAGGCCGCCTTCGTGATGCCGTCCTTGAGCGCGATCGCTTCAATCGTGACCTGCCCCGGCGCCAGCGCCGTGAAGGAAGCAATACCGCCGCTCACATCGTCGATGCGAAGGACGCCGCTGTCGCTCGAAGTGAACGTGACATCGGCATCGGACAGGTCCGCTGTGTCGCCGTTCTGCTGCGTGCCGACGAGCGGGATCGTGCCTTGCTCGCCTGCCTTGAAGATCGAGTCCTGCACCGCAGGCAGGTTGATCTTCACTTCCTTGAGCAGCGTGTCGCTCACGCCGGAGTCGAACGCCTTGGTCTCGAATAGCCCCACGTCGTCGGCATAGGAGATGCCGGTAGCCGCCCCGGTTTTAAATATGCGAACGCGCGCGCTCGTATTATCCGTCCCAGTACGGAACGGCACTTCAATACGCGTATACTTTTCTTCCTTCGTGGAGATGTCCTTGGGATCCCCGCCGTAGTTCAGCACGCCGACGATGATCGTTTCTCCCGGTTCGTTGTAAACCCACGCTACGAATTTATAGTCGGTATCAGGCTGAAGACCGTCGATCTTTTGCTCGACGCCGCCGCCCTTGCCGAGCTTCAGCCTGGATTGATAACCTCTGTTCTGCCAGACTTCATTCCCGGTCGCCCGCGGCACCTGCTCGAGCGTCGTCGTATCCGTCGACCACTTGAGCCAGTTGTCGAACGTGCCGAACCCGCTATTCTTAATCAGGTTCATATAAGGCGTGACGATCTGCGTGTACGACGGATTCGGCGGATTGTCGAAGTTCGGCCCGGCCGTCCAGTCCGTGCCGCCGAATTCGTAAGCGCCCGCGTCGGGCGCCGCGCCGACGTAGCCGTCCGTGATGCCCGCGATGACGGCGCCCGTATTGATCGCGGTGGAGCCGGCGCTCAGCCGGAAGTTGCGGTTCGCCGGATCGACGAAGTTCACGCCGCTTGCCGACACGGTGTTGAACCCGTTAGCCGCATCCGCTGTGATCCCGACTTTGTTCGTAAAAATATTGTTGTAGATGCGGGAGCCGTACAGCTCCTGGTCGTATGGAGCGGAGCCCCAATACCCGATGCTGCTGAGGTCGTTGTTCGCGACCGTGTTGTTGTAGATGAGCCGGTAATTGCCCGGCGTGTTGAGCTGGATACCGACATTGTTGTTGTAAATAACATTGTGGTGGGCGACGACGTTGGAGGCGAAGTTGTCGAAGTACAGGCCGACGCTCATGTCCGTGCCTTTGCTGTCGTGAATCAGGTTGTGATGAATCTCGCTGTTGCCCATGTCGGTGCCCCAGCTGTAGATCAGGGCGCCGTCGCGGGACAGCCACATGCCGTCGTGGATGTCGTTGTATTGAATCTCCGCGCTTCCCCTGTTCCAGTAGAGGATGTAGCGTCCGGAATTGTACATGTCGTTGTGACTGATCAGGTTCGTCGCGCCGGTCGACAGCTTGACGAGCGGGTCGTAGGCGGCCATGTAGCTGCCGTCGTGAATGACGTTGTTCACGATGCGGTTGTTGCTGCCGTCGATGTTGATCAGCGTGCCGGTCGAGTAGCCGATGGCGCTGTTCTTGATCTCGTTGTTGTTGCCGGCCACATTGATGCCGCCCGTGAGCTGGTGGGCGACGGACGTGCCGTGCGATTCGGTCGAGAAGTACAAATACTCCGCCGTGATGCCGTCAAGTACATTGTAGCTCGCCCCGTTGTCCATCGGGATGCTGCCGCCGAACGTATGCAGCCCTTCGAGACGAATATAGGAGCGTCCGCTCAGATCGAACGTCTTGAGACGCTGCTTGATCTCGACGTTGGCCGGCTTCCCGCCGCCCGGTGCCCACAGATACACTTTGCGTGCAGCCGAATCCACGTACCATTCGCGCGGCGCGTCCAGCTCGCTGCGCAGGCCGGACAGATAGAAGGTCGATCCAAGCTTCGGCCACATATAGTCGAAGTTGCCTGCCGTCTTCTCATAGGTCAGCATATGCGTTGCCGCGTCAAAGCCGGTGACCTTGGTCGTCTTCGCGACATATGCGTCGCCGCCCCGCTCCCACAGCGTAGCACCGACCCAGTAGTCGTCCGCCTGCGTGAGCTGATCGCTGGACAGCGTCGTTTCCGAGCCGGCCGTCGCCACCCCTACATGCTGCTTCAGCTCGGGCAGCGTATAGTCGTCAATATTGGGCCATCTAGCCTCCCATAACGATGTGACGTTGCCGCCGTCGCGGATGAAGAGCTGGTTCTGCTCGCCCAGACTGTTCAAGCCTGCAGGCAGATCGGCGACGTATACGCTTCCGGAATCGAGCGTCCATCCGCCCAGCTGCTCGGTGCCGCTGACGACGACCGTCGCGCCCGGCTTGGCCGCGAACGTAATCGGCAGACCGCTCGTGCCGCTGACGGCCGGTCTGACCGTCTCGCGATACGTTCCGGAATCGATCAGGCATGTATCGCCCGGCTTCACGATCTCGGCGCATCTGCCAATGGTCTTAAACGGAGCCGCATCCGATCCGATCGCGGTATCGCTGCCCGCGGGCGCAACGTAATATGTAGCCCCGGTCACACTCAGCGTATTCATGGTCACTCCCGCGTCGTGATCCGCGTTCGTGGCGTCAGGCTCGGCCGCCTGCGCGGGCACCAGCCCGATAATCAACAATGCAATCATAAATGCCGCCATGCCGGAAACAAGCTTTGATTTCCGTTTCTTGTACAAGAACCCTACCTCCTCTTGTCAGATGGCGGATCAAGGAAATCCGCATCTCATACAGTAGCAGGACAGGTAAGAAAAAAAAGTGCAAAATCTGCACTTTTCCCCCTTATGGCGCTCCTCGATATGGCTTTTAGTGAATTGCATCTACATGCCCATCGATTTTTTGATCCGGTAATCCTTCGGCGTCGTGCCGAAGCGTTTTTTGAACAATTTGAAAAAGTAGCTTTGCGAGCTGAACCCGACTTTATCGGAAATCTCGTTGACCTGCCAATTGTTTTTTTCGAGCAGCATGACCGCGTTTTGCAGGCGGACTTCGTTGATGTAATCGGCCACGGACACCGACTCGTACTTTTTGAAAATCCGGCCCACGTACGCCGGCGACATCTTGAGCAGATCCGAAATCTCCTGCAGGCTGAGGTTCGTATTGGCGTAGTTCGACTGAATGACATCCTTGATCGTATCGACGATGACCTGGACCTTGTTCTCGACGACGGACTTGTGGTCGACGAAGATCGCATCCAAAATCTGAATGAAAGCTTCGAAAATCTCGTCGAGCGTCTCCTTTTCAAATACGAGGCCGTCGATGGAGCGCAGGTCGAGCGTCAGCGGCGATACTTTGTTCTGATTGATCTCGCGGATCGTCTGCTTGATGATGATGCCCACATGGACGACCGACTGGATGACCGCATCCGAGCTCATGCCGGCGATGACCTCGCGAATGCGTCCGAGCTCCTGATGGACCTGCTCCTGCCGGCCCGACTTGATTCCCTCGATCAGCTTGCGCTCGAGCTCCGGCGGGATCTGGGCGTCGTGATTGTCCTGCCTGACCTGGACCGTCTGCGGCGTGATTACCGCGTTCGCGCCGATATTCATTCTGTACTGCAAATAATCGAGCGTCTGCTCATAGCTGTAGGTCAGCTCGCCGTGCGACCGGACGAGATCGCTGAGCGCCACAGTGAACGTGATATGGTACAGATCGTTAACGATCGTCTGCGCCTTGCGCATCGATGTCGCGATCCGGTCGTACGTCTCCTCGTCCGGCTGCCCGATATCGAACAGCAGCACGAAGTGCTCCTCCCGGAGGTCTACCGCGTCCACGGGCAGCACCTCGGATACGACCTCCTGCACGATGTTGGAGACGGCGAACTGCAGCAGCTTCAGATCCAATCCCCGGGTGCCTTTGAGCTTCTTGTAGTCGTCCACCTTGACGACGCCGAGCACGAACGGCCACGCGAGATCGGTCTTGAGGTAGCCCCGCTCCCGGTACGATTGCAGTTCGTCCGCCGTAATCGCGGTGCTGTCGGTCACAAGCTTGCGCAGATGATAGGAACAAATAATATTTTCGTTGCCTGCCTGCCTCGTCTGCTCGGATGCCAGCTTCTCGACCAGACTGTCGTAAATATCCGTGACGTAGCTGAACTCGTCCTTGCCTTGCGGACGCTCCAGCAGATTCATGCCGGTCACGCGCTCCGTCTGCTTCAGCAGCACATTGACCGGATTGTACAGCTTGTTGGATACGAACAGCGAGGCGAGGAGCGCCAGGCAAAAAGAGATCGCAGCGACTGTAATGAACACCTTCTTCAGCTGCTCGATCTGGGCCATCACGCCCGTAAAAGGCTCGATATCCACGATAACCCAGTTCGTCGACGCGTTCGCCATATAGTTTACGATCTGTTTCTGACCGTCCAATTTATAGGTGAATTGGGACACCGCCTGGTTCGAGGCCCCGATTTTTTTGTAGATCGCGTCCTTGAGCTCGGCAAGCCCTTCGTCCGCCGGCGCGACCGGACTGTAAATCTCCTTGTTCTGATCCAGAATGAAGATGCGATTGGACGGATTGTCGGACCTCGCGTTCATCAGCTCGAGCTTCTGGAACAGCCATTCCGGCTTGATATTGATAATGAGCGCGCTGTCGGTCTTGTTGTAGGCTTCGATGGAGTCGTACATGTACAGCGAGAAAATTTCCTGCGTATTTTGCGGGCGCTCGGTGAACGGCGCATAGGCGATCGGCATCAGCTGCATCTTGTAGATCGGTTTGGTTCCCGCCAGATAGCTCTTCGTAATATCCATGAGATTGCTCCTGGGGTCGGATATCGAATCGTCGCCGCTCGTGAAGTAGGTATCCCGCTTGCTGTTGTAGAACACGATGGAATGGATGAACGAATTGTAAGCGATCGTCTTGTTGAGCTTGTTGATCCGCGTCGTATCCTCGAATCGGTCCAGCTCCCGGCTGAACAGCAGATGCGCCATGTCGTTATCGTAATAAAGGGAGATCGCGAAGTTTTTGACGGTCTCGTTCATGTAGGAAATATTGTAGTTGATCTGGGAGAGCACCTTCTCGTTGGCTTCCCGCTGGGAGTCCAGGCTGATCTTCCGCGAATACAAGTACGCGGACAGCAGAGAAGCAAGCATGGACGCCACGATCAACAGATTGATCGAGAGCATGATGCGCATCAAATATTTGCGTTCTCTGTATTTCCGCAGGTAGTGAGCCATGGCCTGATCCCCTCCGTCTCTACCTTAACAGGAATACAAACGAAGAGAAAAGTGCAAAATCCGCACTTTCCTCCATTAAAGACAGCTTTGAAAACTTCATTTTGACAGTGATTGAAATGATTGCTAATCCAGCTCGCACAGCGACGCATAATAATCGCTGCCGTCGAGTGCGCCCCCGCTGCGCGCGTAAAAGTCCGCGGTCAGCCGGAACTGTCCCGCTGCGACATCGGTCCAATCGCCGTCCGGCACCGGATGGCGGCGCTTCATCGCTCCCCAATGCCGGTAGTTCTGCCCGCCGTTCGATTCGATCAGTCCCATCGTCAGTCCGGGGAGCGGCGGGAGACGCGCGGCCAGGTTCTTGTTCCAATCGACCATGACGGGGCTGGCCGTCAGATCCGCGCAGAAGCACGAAATCCCGGAGGCGGCCGCCACCCGGACGATCCGCAGGCTCATGCTCATCGTCTTGGCGACGGGCTTGAGCGCGATCGCCCCGTAGCCCATCTGGATGCGCGCCAGCGCGTCCCCCTCGTCGTGCACGCTCTCGTCGGCGGCCATCCGGACCGGCAGGTCCGCCACGCTCGCATCCACATGCTCGGGGAACGGCTCCTCCACGACCAGTATGCGATCGAGCGCGTTCATCCGATCCGCGGCCTCGATCAGCCGCAGCAGCGGCTCCTTGCTGCCGTAGCGGCCGTTGATATCCAGGTAATAGGCGATTCTCCCGCTCCCGGTATGCGGGCAGTCGCGGCGCTCCGCGAGCCGGTGGACCTCCTCGAGCCGCCGGATATCCCAAGCCAGCATCTTGTCCGGATCGCCGTCGCCGTCCGGATCGGAGCCGAGCTTGATCTTCAGGACGAAGTAGCCTTCGTCCAAGAGCGCCTCGACGTCCGCCGCCGTCATGCCGTAGGAGACGACAGGCGTGCAGGCCAGCCGATCGTGACGGGCCGTCAGGGCGGAGCGATAGGCTGCCGGGATCAGCTCGTAAAAGGAAGCGTCCGGACGCCGTCGGCCGAGCAGCGCCCAGGCTGCATGGTCGACGGGCACGAGCGCGTTCAGCGCGAACGTCGCGCGGAGCCGCCCGCCGCCCCATTCCCGGTCCGCATAGGCGAGCGTCTCGCCGGTCAGGCCGTCCAGCAGATCGAGCGGCGTCCCGAAGGACACGCCCACGGCCGCCTCCAGCGCATGCGCGGTGATCGCCTGCATGAACGCGTTGCCCCGCTCATGCCCCCACCGGGCATGCACCTCGGGTCCGGACCACAGCACGCTCTGGACGCCCAGTCCGGTCCCCCTGTTGCCGATGTCGTCCTGCAGGCAGACGACGGACTGCCACAGCTCGTCGACGTAGCCGCCCTTGAAGCCGAACGGCGCCGCGAGCGGCTCGCGTTGGGTGCGCACGCTCGTGTTGCTGATGGTGATCATCGCGTCTGCCCTCTCGCCTTCATCCGATATTGAACGGCGAAGTCCGCCCCGTCGCAGCCCGGACCGGGCGCGGCGGCCGCTTCTTCGAGCGAGACCGCGCGCCCGCCCTCGAGCAGGGAGATTCTCGCGGCGAGCGCCGCCAGCTCCGCCTCGAGCAGCTGGGCCAGCGGGGGGACGGCAGCGGCTTCGCCTGCCAGATACGGCAGCGTGGCCGCGAGGAACGTACGGTACAGCCTGTCCGGATCGACCTGGAGATGCCGAACCTCGCGCTCCGAGGCGACCGTCGCATAGAAAGGCAGGTAGCCCGCTGTAGCGCCGACGCTGAGAAACCCTCTGCGGCCGTCCCGCCAGACAAGCTCGACCTGATGCTGGATATGGACCCCGGCGGACCTGACGCTTGCCAGTCCCGGTCCCATGATCGCCAGCATCAGGCTGTAGGCGTGAATGCCGTAGTTGAAGTCGTCGACGGAGCAGCCGGCCAGCGCGGTGACGACCCGATCCTGCGGATCGCGCGCCTCGCGCCATGCCGCGGCCTCCTCGCAGAAGCGCAGCGCGGAGCCGCCGGCGATGCGGACGCCGCCGCGCGCCCAGTCGAGCAGCTGCCGGATGTCGCGCGCGCTGCCCGCCATCGGCTTGTCGATCAGGATCGCCTTGCCGGCTTCGGCGAACGGGCGCGCCCGCTCGACATGCAGATCCCAGTTCACGCTATGAACGACCGCGGCATCGACCCGCCGCGCCATATCCGACAGATCTTCGCAGACCGCCTCGATGCCGTGCTTGCCGGCGAACCGCTCGGCCTCTCCTGCGTCATGCACCGTGCCGCCGTCGTATACGGCCGTCACCTCATGCCCCATCTCCTTCAGGATCGGCACCCACGCGTTCGGGTGGGACGTATCCAGATCGACGATTCCGATTTTCAATGCATATGCCTCCTCTGCCTGCCGCTGCCCTATGTCTGCCTCATCGTCACGGCGCCATCCGTCCGGGCGCATGCCTGGACCGGTCCGCCCGCTCGAAGTAATCGTCGAGCCGCTCCAGTCCGAACTCCGCCACGATATCGTCCGCCGTGAAGCGCTCCGATTCGCTCGTCAGCAGCACGCACCCGAGATAGCCCGGATCGTGGATGGAGACTGCGGGGCCGTACTTGCGCTTGATGTCCGGGAACTTGGCGCCGTTCTCGTCGATATGAAGGACGACGCAGTCGAGATTGACGCTGGCCGTAATAAAGGAATAGTAGTTCGTGCTGCTGGCCGCGACCTCCCCGAGCGGCGTCACGATCGTGCAGGGCGCTCCAGCGACCGCGCCAGCAAAGTAAGAGCGGCACGCGTAGGCCCAGTAGCTCTGCATAAGCCCGCCGTGATACATCGACGGGAAGACGATCAGATCGGGCTTCTGCGCGGCATATCGCCGCAGCAGCTCTTCAAAGTTCAGGTCGTAGCAGATCGCCGCCGCCACCCGGCCGAAGTCGCATTCGAATACGGGCGCGTCCCGGCCGTACAAAATGTTCGCAACCTCGTATTCGTCGGGGACGAGGTGATTCTTATGATAGGCGCCCGTCACCACGCCCGCTCGGTCGGTCAGCTGCATGGCGTTGCGCCATGAGCCGTCCGCGGCCTCGGTATGCGCCGGATAGACGATGTAGCAGCCGTGCCGCTTCGCGACATCCGCGAAGAAATCGCGCATCCGGTTCTTGCGTGCGCGATAGTAGTCGAGGCGGCGGGCGAGCGGGAAGCTCAGCGGGTCCGGCCTGTCGCAGGCTTCCGGCAGGACGATCAGGTCCGGCCGGTCCGGCAGCACCTGATCCAGCTGCGCCTGCCAGTGCCGGATCATGCGCGCGATCGCTTCCTCGTCGGAGACATCCGCCGGCACGGCGAGCGGCCTCGGGCCGAGACAGCTGATTTTAACGTGATTCGCCACAGCGCTTTACGCTCCCTTCTCCCTTCGCGTTCAAGCCAGCAGATGCAGCTGGTCGGCCCGCACTTCGCCGCCAAGCGGCTCCCCGTCCATGAACGCCTCCGCTTCCAGGACGACCGCCTGCGCGATCCGCTGCAGGCCGTTGTTGACGGCGCCCGCGATATGCGGCGTGAGCACGACGTTCGGCAGTCCGCGGAATGGATGATCCGCGCGGGGCGGCTCGGGCTCGGTCACGTCCAGGCAGGCGAAAAAGCGGCCCTTGCGAAGCTCCTCGGCCAGCGCGTCCTCGTCGATGACCGAGCCGCGGGCCGTATTGATGAGGACGCAGTCGTCCTTCATGCGCGCGAACCGGTCCCGGTTGAACATATGCTGCGTCTCGGGCAGCGACGGCAGATGAATCGAGATCGCGTCGCTCTGCGCGAGCAGCTCGTCCAGCTCCGCCTTGCGCGCGCCCATCTCCCTCGCCTGAGCCTCGCTGACGAACGGATCGTACAGCACGATGTCCACGTCGAATTGGCGCAGCAGCTTGATGTAGTGCGAGCCGGCTCGGCCCGCTCCGACGACCCCGATCGTGACGTCGTACACCTCGCGGACGTTCGCCCCGTCGCCCCAGCCGCCTTCCCGGGTGTCGCGGGAGAGCCGCCACATATCCTTCAGCGACACGATCGTGAAGCCGAGGGCCGTCTCCGCCACGCCCTTGCCCAGCGCCGCCGTCGCGTTCGATACCCGGATCCCTCTCGCCCAGATCTCGGGCGTGACGATCGGCTTCACGGTACCCGCGGCATGCAGCACCAGCTGCAGATTCGGCGCGGCATCCAGCACGCGCGCGGTCAGCTGGCCGCAGCCCCAGGACGTGATCGCGATATCGGCGTCCCGGATGACCTCTGCGAGCAGCGCCTCCGACGGATCGCCGGCCGTCTCGTTCAGGACGACGTCGCCCAGCTTCCGCAGCCGGTCGAGATGATGCGGCTTAAATACTTTCTCCCGCTGTTCCTTGCCTTGCAGCAGCGCGATTTTCATCTGCTTGACCTCCCGTACCGCGAAGAAAATAGCCGGGGACGGACCCCGGTCTATTTTCCCGCGTTGGCGTTTCAATTCGATTTTGTCGTCCAGCTTACTGCTTGCCGTTCGCCGCCAGCCATTCGTTCAGCTGCTTCTGCTTCTCCGCGCGGATCGTCTCCGAGCCCGCCTTCTTCAGCTTCTCTTCGTAGATCGGCAGATACTTGGCCGGATCGAGCGTGCCGGTGCCCAGCGAAGCCGCATATTCCTCGTTCACCGCGTTCACGTTGGCAATCTCCGTCTTGACCGGCTCGGAGTTGAATACGAAGCCGTTGTACTTCGATACACGCGCCTCGTTGTTCATCTTGAGCGTCTGTTCGATCTTGTCGGCCGGGGCGCCTTCGGGCAGGTACTCGTTGGTGATGTTGCCGAAGATCCAGTCCGTGTTCGTGAAGTAGCCGGCATCCTGATTGATCTTGATGAAGTTGCCCGTCGTCTTCTCGAAGTGCTTGCCCTCGATGCCATAGACGAGCGTGTTGTACAGCTCCTTGTCGGTGTTGACCAGCTCGAGGAACATCATCGCGCGCTCCGGATTTTTGGACGTGCGGCTGATCGCGTTCAGCGTGCTGGACGCCCCCGTGAAGACAGGCTCTCCGAGCGGCACGAGCACGACGTCGTACCCGCCGTCGGCAGCTTTGAACTCGACCTCGGAGCCCGGCTTGCCCGTCCAGTCGAACCAGACGGCTGTCGTTCCTTTGTTGTACGCGTCGGCGGCGGACTTGAGCGTCGCGGCGTCCTGGTTGATATAGCCCTTCGTATACCACGAATGCGCGAGTGCATAGTTTTGCTTCATTTCCTCGGTCACATCGGGGAGCACGGTGTTCGTCGAATCGTTAACGTAGACCGGCACCTTCGTGTCGATGCCGTACAGCAGGGCCGTGTAGAAGCCCCTCGTCGTGCCGAACGGCGTGATGCCCGGCTCGCCTTCCTTGACCTGCTTCAGGAACGGCTCGATATCTTCCATCTTTTTGATTGTGCCGATGTCCAGGTTGTACTTGTCGACGAACCGCTTCTGAATGACGAGGCCCGCCCGTTGAGCGGAAAATTGGAAGTTCGGTACGGCGTAGATCGTGCCTTGCAGCGAGGCGTCATCCCAGAACTTTTTCTCCAGCGAATCGTACAGCTTCTGGCCATGCGTCTTCAGCAGATCGTCGAGCGGCTGGAATACGCCCTTCTTCTGGTTCGTATCGAACTTGAACAGCCAGTTGGACGTCCAGATAATGTCCATCTTCTCGCCTGCGGCGGTCATCGTGTTCATCTTTTGCTCGTATGTGCCGAAGTCGATCGGCATCAGCTTGATCGTTGCGTTGATCTTTTCCTTCGTAATCTTGTTGACCGCGTCGTTGACAAGCTGAAGATCGGCGTTCGCCGCGTTTTGCGGGTAGTACCAGGTCAGCTCTACAGGGTCAAGCTCGCTGCTCGCCGACGGAGCTGCGCTGGCGGAAGCCGAAGTGCCGGCGCTGCCCGACGGGGCTGCGGACGGGCTGGGCGAAGCGTCGTTATTGTTGTTGGAGTTGCCGCAGCCTGCCGCCGTGAGCGCTGCAGCCAGCGAGATCGACGTGAGGAGCGTAGTCCGGAATTTGAATTTGCCGCTGTTTGTTTTTTTCAACGTAAACCCTCCCGAGAAATGTTTGGATGATGATGCCTATCGATAAATGAAAGGCCGCCGCATAACCGTACCGCCTTCACCGCCCTTCCCGCGCGCCTCTAATCGTGTATCCGGATGAATCCGCTTGCTCAGCCTTTGATCGCCCCGACCGTCAGCCCCTTGACGAAAAAGCGCTGGAAAAACGGGAATACGAGCAGCATCGGCCCCGCCGACATGATGGCAATCGCGAACTTGGCCGACGTCTTCGGGAAGTTCGCCAGGTTGAAGTTGGCCATGACCGTCGCAAATTCGGGCCTTGAGGTAATAAAGTCGAGCGAGTTCATCGTCCGCACGAGCAGCAGCTGCAACGGAACCAGCTTCTCGTTGTCGATGAACAGCAGCGCGTTGAACCATTCGTTCCAATAGTTGAACATGATGAACAGTCCCAGCGTCGCGAGCGCCGGCTTGGACAGCGGCAGCACCAGCTGCACGAAGATCCGCCATTCCCGCGCACCCTCCACCTTGGCGGATTCGATGACCTCGAACGGAATTTTGGACATGAAGCCCTTCATGATCAGGACATAGAACGGGCTCAGCATCCCCGGTACGATAAGCGCCCAGATCGTATCCTTCAGGTGCAGGTACTGTGTCATCAGGATGTAGAACGGGACGAGCCCGCCGCCGAACAGCATCGTGAAGAACACGTAGAAGGAAGTCGGCCGCACCAGGCCGTAGTCTCTTCTCGACAGCGTGTAGCCCATGCTGGCCGTCAGAATCAGGCTGAGCACCGTGCCTACGACGCTGACGAAGATCGTCACGCCGTAGGCGCGCAAAATCGCATCCGGCGTCTTGAAGAAATATTCGTAAGCCGAAAAGGTGAATTTATCCGGTATCATGCGGAAGCCGTTGTGCAAAATCGAATTTTCATCCGTCAGCGACACGACGATGACGAGTGCCAGGGGCACGAGCATGCTGAGCGTGATCAGAATAAAGACAAGATGGATAATGACAGTGGACAACTTGAACTTCGATGTGGCGGTCACGGTGGAGCCCCCTTAAAACAAGGAATTTTCTTCGTTGATTTTGCGGACCGTATAGTTCGCGAGCACGACGAGCACGAGTCCGACGAACGATTGATAGAGGCCGACGGCGGAAGCCATGCTGACGTCTCCGAGCTCGCTCAGCGCCCGATAGATGTAGGTATCGATAATGTCCGTCGTGGCGTATATCATGCCGTTGTTGTTCGGGATGAAGTAGTGGAGGCCGAAGTCGCCGCGGAACATATTGCCGATGCTCATGATAAGCAGGATGATGATGAGCGGCGTCAGCTGCGGGATCGTGACGTTCGTAACCATCTGCCACCGCTTGGCTCCGTCGATCTTCGCCGCCTCGTACAGCTCCGCGTCGATGCCGAGAATGCCCGCAAAGTAGACGAGCGCCGAGAAGCCGAGCGCCTTCCATAGATGGACCGCATTCAAAATGTAAGGCCAAACGCTGGCTTTGAAGTACCACTGGACCCGTTCGAAGCCCATGCCCTCCAGCCAGCCGTTCAGGAAGCCGTTCTGGTGATCGAGAAATGCCATCGTGATGTAGCTGACGACGACCCAGGACAGGAAGAAAGGCAGGATCATCGCGGTCTGGTACAGCTTCAGCCATTTTTTGGCGACTTCATGAAGCAATATGGCGACCAGGAGGGAGCAGATGGTTGTCATAAACATGTAGCCCAGGTTGTACAGCACCGTATTCCTCGTGATCCGGTAGGCGTTGTCGCTCTCGAATAGAAAGCGGAAGTTTTTGAAGCCGACCCACTCGCTGCCCAGAATCCCCTTGTCGTACACGTAATTTTTGAAGGCAATAATTACGCCGAACATCGGGAGGTACGAGAGGACGAAGATGTAAATGATCGCGGGTAGCGAAAAAAGAAACAACTCGATATTTCGGTTCACGAATTTGAAAACTTTGCCGCGTTTCATATCGGCCGGTGTCCTCCTTGCTGCTTGGATTTGCGTCTTGCTCTGGCTCATGCCTTGACGATATCGCCGATCCGGGGCCGGGAAAAGTGAAGAAATCGTACTTTACTCTCCGCCGAAGTGCGCGATTTGCTTTTTTCTGCCCGATTCGGCGTGGACGGCGGGAAAACAAAAAAAGGCCGCGAAAGCGACGGGGAAATCTCGTCGTTCGCGGTCCTGTTATTGGCTGCCGTTTGCCCTGAGCCATGCATCCAGCTGCCTCTGCTTCTCCTGGACGATAATGCCGCTGCCCGCCTTGGCCAGCTTCTCCTCGTACTCCGGCAGGAATCGCACCGGATCGATCGTGCCCGTAGCCAGGGCGGGATAATACTCCTCGTTGACGGCCCGGACGTTGGCGATCTCCGTCTTGACCGGGTCCTCGTCGAACTCGAACCCCTCGAACGCGGATACGACCGCTTCCTCGTTCGCCCGTATCGTCTGCTCGATCTTACCGGGCGGAGACCCCTCCGGCAAATATTCGTTCCGAATGTCGCCGAACACCCAATCCGTGTTCGTCACGTAGCCGCCATCCGAATTCACCCGGATGAAGTTGCCGGCCGTTCTCGTATAATGCTTGCCCTCGATGCCGTACACGAGCAGGTTGTACAGCTCTTTGTCCGTATTGACGAGCGCCAGCAGCATGAGCGCCCGCTCGGGGTCGACCGACGTCCGGCCGATCGCATTCATCGAGCTGCCCGCGCCGACGAACGCCGACCCGGTCAGCGGTACCAGCTGCACGTCGTAGCCGCCGTCCCCGGCTTTGAACTCGACCTCCGAGCCCGGCTTGCCCGTAATATCGAACCATACCGCCGCGTTTCCTTTATTATAGGCGTCCGCCGCATCCTTGAGCGTAGCTGCGTCTTCATTAATATAGCCCTTCATATACCAGTCGTGCATGAGCGCGAAGTTCGTCCGCATCTCCGCCGTGACGTCCGGGAGCACTGTCGGCGTCGAGTCGTTCCGGTACACCGGCACATGCCAGTCGATCCCGTAGAGCAGGTTCGTATAGAAGCCTCGGGTTGTGCCGAAGGGGACGATCTCCCGCTCCCCCTCCTTGATCTGCTTCAGGAAGGGCTCGATGTCTTCGATTCGCTTGATCTTGGAAATGTCGAGCCTGTATTTTTCGATGAACCGCTGCTGAATGACGAGGCTCGGACGCATGGCGGAGATCTGATAGTTCGGGATCGCGTACAGCTGTCCGCCCAGCTTGCCGCCGTTCCAGTACTTCTCGTCCATGTTCGCGAGCAGCTGCCCGCCGTATTGGGCGAGCAGATCGTCGAGCGGGCGGAACACGCCTTTTTTGGCGTTCGTCGTCCAATTGAACAGCCAGTTGGACGTCCAGATGATATCCATCCGCTCGCCGGAGGCGACGATGGTGTTCAGCTTCTGCTCGTAATTGGCAAACTCGATCGGCCGCAGATCGACGGTCGCGTTCAGCTTGGACCGGGTAATCTCGTTGACTGCGTCGTTCACGAGCCGTTGGTCGGGATTGGCCTTGTACTGCGGGTAATACCATACGAGTTCGACCGGCGGCAGCTTGCCCCCGGCGGCTCCGGGCTCCGCTTCCCGCGGGGAGCCGGTTCCCGTGCAGCCGCTCAAGCTCACGGCGGACAGCGAGCAGACGATGATCGCCTGCGCCACCCGCTTCCAAGTTTCCCCTTTGATCGCCTTGTACAAGACCAATCGCCCCCCTCGCCACCGCTTTGTCCCCTGCCGTATATACGGTTTGTTCACTTATTTATAAATATAGCAATTCGGCCGCTCCGTTGAACATACAAAAGTACAATATGGCGTGCTTCGACGACAGGAACGGTCTGGTATGCTTGCTTCGAACGATCACGCGGCGCGCTGCGTTCAGCGCATGCCGCCGTCCACAAGGAGGATTCAACCATGCGATTCGATCCGCCGCCGCTGCGGACGGCAACTGTTAGTGCACGATTATCGAACCGTGTACTGCAAGGCGCCTTCTCCAGGCAGACGCCGGGCGGAGATGCGGCGTTCCGGGCAGATACGCTCACGGTGAGCCTGTGCTCGACCGCAGATCCCGAGGCGCTGGCGGTCTCCATCCGCAACGATAGCCCGAACACGCTGACGCTGCGCGAGATCCGTCTGGAGTGGCCCGCTTCTAGCTTGGGAGATAGACTCGATGCGCGGGAGTACGTCCAGCTTCACCACACGCGGGACTTCTCCGGACTGTCCGGCGTTCGCCCGGTTCATCGGCCGGTGGCCTGGTCCCCTCCGGCCGAACCCTCCGGCATGGTGAGCGTGCTCAGCCACCGCCGGACCGGCGCCGGCATCCTGCTGGGCGCGGTGCCGCCGTACGGCGATTGCTTCGTCAATATCACGATTCTGCATGAGCTGCCTCATCGCGACGGCAATATCGGGTACGGCTTCCATCTTCAGTCGCCCCGCACGATCGCTGCGCAGGAGGAGGTCGTCCTGGCGCATCTGGTCGTCCTGCATGGCCAGGGCGGCAACCAGCTGCTGACGCAATACGCGGAGCTGATCCGCAAGCGTCTGACCGATGCGGCATTCCGCCCCCGCGCCGACCGGGTCACGGGCTGGAACAGCTGGGACTACTACGCCGGCGCCGTCCGTGCCGAGGACATGCTCGCCAATGCGTCGGAGGCAAGGCAGCGATTCGGCGATACGATGCAGTACATCGTAATCGACGAAGGATACGAATGCCAGTGGGGCGTCTGGGAGGCCGGCTGGAAATTCCCGCAAGGGCTGGCGGCGTTCTGCGCGCAGGTCCGCTCCGAAGGCTACGAGCCCGGCATCTGGACGGCGCCGCTCATGGTCAGCGTCTATACCCCTTTGTTCCGCGACCATCCCGACTGGTTCGTCGGCGACGAGAAGGGCAATCCGTTCGCCGAAAACGCAGGGTACGGCGCCATGGTCCAGCTTGATATTACGCATCCGGACGTCGTGACGCACATACGAGAGACGTACGCGCGTTTGCGCGCAGCCGGATTTACGTATTTCAAATGCGACTTCGCCCAGCTGCTGCTCGGCGCTTCGACCTTCCATGATCACAGCATGTCGCATGCCGGCATGATCCGGCGGCTGTTCGGGATCATCCGGGAGGAGATCGGGGACGACGCCTATCTGCTTGCCTGCGGCGCCCCCTACGAAGCCGTCGTCGGCATCGCCGACGCTCACCGCACGACGGGCGACATTCACAACTATTGGAGCCATATTCGGCAGAACATCCGCTCCATGCAGGCGAGATGGTGGATGCACGGGGCGGTCGGCAACGTAGATCCCGACTCTCCCATCGTCCGCAGCCGCGAGACGACGGACGACCGGCAGCTCAACCGGCGCCTGGCCCACAACCCTTGGGGCTTGGGCGGGAATTGGGCGGCCGGCAGAGAGATGAACCTCGAGGAGGCCAAGACGCTGCTCCTCGCCTGCTATGCGAGCGGCGGCGATCTGCTCCTGGGGGACGCGCTCGCCAAGCTCAACGCCGCAGGCATCGAGCTGCTCGCCGGCCTGCTGCGGCAGCCTCCCGTTCGGCGCGGCGTCCCGCTGAATCTGTTCGAGCCGGACGGCGAAGACCTGCCGGTCGTCGCGGCAGAGAGCGGCGAGCCGGGCAGCGGACGCACGCTGCTCGTGCTGTTCAACCTCGGCGACGACTACCGGACGCAGAGGATTCCCGCAGCCTATCTCGCGCCGGACAACGCATGGACGGCATTCTGGACCGGCGAAGCCGTGCCGGCCCCGCCCTCCGGAGAGGCGGAGCTGGCGCCCAGAAGCGCGCTGGCCTGGTGGATCGAGCGCTGACGCCGAATCCGCTCTGTAGCTGTTCCTGGCAAGCTCATATTATGTAAAAGACGCATACGCCGTCCTTGAATCTCGGACAGCGTATGCGTCTTCGTCGTCAGGTCGCCGAATCGAGATTCAGCGGCGCCGGCTCCTCTTGCCGCTGCGCGTCGCCATCGCCGTATACGGCGCCCGCAATCGACAGTCCCTCCTCGCCTTCAAGCTCAGGCGCTGCGGCGGATGCCGCATACGAGAGCGAAGCATTCGTGTTGTACAGGACGAACTTGTCGAGCGTGTACTTGCCCGTGAACCGCTGCGCGGTGAACCGGAACAGCTCGAAGCCCTGCACGGCGTTGTTCGGATCCATGAACGGAATGTTCGTCACGCGGTAGACGCCTGTTGCGGCGTTCAGCGTGCCGCCCGTCGTGACCGTGCCGCCGTAGGTCTTGAGCGAATCGGCCTGCACGGTCAGCGTGTAGGTTTTGGCCGTGAAGTTGAAGTCGAAGCGAAGCGTCACCCATTCGTCGGCCGGCTGCTTGTAGACGTTGTAGTCCGTCAGGCGGACGAACGTCGGCGTCCCGTTCACCAGCTTCTGATAGCCGAGCCCGCCGTCGGAGAAGCCGACGAACTCGCCGAATACTTTGCCGTTGCCGGCCAGGTCGATCAGATAGTGGCCGACGTCGCTGTCGATCTTGGAGAACTTCACGCGCGTCTCCAGCGTGACCAATCCGCCGATGCTGCTCGTCGTGCGCTGCATGACCGGCGACGAAGCGTAGGCGTCCGAGGCCGGGTTGTAATTGTCGATCGCCTGCAGCCCCTTGCCGCCGAGATCACTCAGCGGCACGGCCTGCACCGACGTGCCGCCCGTCTTGGTGAACGTCCAGCCCGCGCCGTTCGATACTTCGCCGGTCGGCCACGTGTCGAACGAATCGTACACCATTTTGCCCGTCGTCGGCAGCGTCACGGTCAGCGCCGGTCCGTCTCCGGACTCGCCGCCTGCGGCGTTTTTCGCCTGCACGCGGAACGTATACGTCGCGCCCGGCGTCAGATCGGCCACGTCGAGCGTCGTGCCCGTCACAGTGCCTGCCGGCACGGCGGCCGACGAGCCTTCCGCTTTATACACCGTATACGAGGCAACCTGGCCCGAACCGGCCGTCGCAGGATCCCACGTCAGCCGGACCGCGTTCGTGAACGTCAGGTCCGCGGTCAGCGCGGCCGTGGAGCCCCAGGTCGGCGCGCCGGCCAGCGTCAAGGCCAGGCTCCGCGACTCGGCGGATGTCTTGTCGCTCTGATCGACGGCACGGATCGCGAACGTATACGCATTGCCGACCGTCAAGCTCGTCAGCGTCGCGGTATTCGTGCTCGCCGGCACCGTCGTCTTCAGCGTTCCGTTCTGGTAGATCGCGTAGCTCTTCACCGCCGGGTCGGACGAAGCGTCCCAGGCGAGCGTCGCCGAGGTGTTGGACTGCGACGCCAGCCGCAGCTTCGGCGCCGGCAGGCTCTCCTTGATCGAATCCGTCGGATAGACGGCCAGATGGTCGAACGAATACTTGCCCGTATAGCGCTGGGCGGAGAAGCGGAACATCTCGAAGCCGACGAGCGTCGCGCTCGTATTCAGGAACGGAATGCCGTCGACGCGATATACGCCGGAATCGCGATCCAGCTGGCCGCCGGGGACGAGAATGCCTTTGTAATCCCTCAGGCCATCCTCCTGTACGATCAGATTGTAGGTCTTCGCGTCAAAGTCGATGTCCCAGCGGATCGTCATCCATTGATCCTTCGGCTGCTTGTAGCCCTCCGCCAGACGGATGTTCGTCGAGACGCCGTTCACCATCTTCTGGAAGCCGATGCCGCCGTCCGAGAAGCCGACGAAGCCGGCGAAGATCTTGCCGTTGCCGCTCAGATCGATCAGATAGTTGCCGACGTCATGGTTCACCTTGGAGAACATCGTCCGCGTCTCGACGGTCAGCTTGCCGCCGGTATTCGAGATGGTCTTCCGCATGACCGGCGACGAGGCGTACTCGTCGGTGGACGGATAATAGTTGTCGATCCCGACCAGCGCCTTGCCGCCCTCCGGCAGCGCGACAGTCTGCACCGACGTGCCGCCGGTCCTGGTGAAGGACCAGCCGCTGATATCGGACACCTCGCCGCCGCCCACCCAGCTGTCGAACGTATCGTACACCGGCAGGACGACGGACGAAGGCAGCGTCGCGGTCACGTCCGGACCGTCGGTCGTGGCGTTGTTCTGATTATCCTTGGCCTCGACCTTGAACGTATAGGTGCCGCCCGCCTGCGGCACGGTCAAGTCGATCGTCGTGCCCTTCGCCGTGCCCACCGACAGCAGCGTCGAACCGCTCACGCGATAAATCTGATATTCGCTGACCTGGCCTGCGTTATCTACGGCCGGCGTCCAGGACAGACGGACCATTTTGTTGGACAGGAAGGAAGTATGCACAGCCGCGTTCTCGCCCCATACCGGCGGCGTCGTGTCCGTCATCAGAACCGTGAGCGGCGCCGAGCCGGGCGCCCTGAACGAGCGGTTGCCGCTCGTATCGACGGCCGTCACGCGGAACGTATACTCCTTGCCCGAGGACAGCCCCGTGATCGTAGCCGTGTTCGTGCCGAACGGAACCGTCAGCTTTTTGACGCCGTCCATCTCGATCTCGTATTCCTTGACGGCCGCATTGTCCGTGGACGGGTCCCAGCCAATGGTGATCTGGCCGTCCGCCTGGGATACTTCATGCACGTTGGCCGGCGCCGAAGGACGGATCTCGTCGCTGCCGACCTTGATGAGACCGATCCAGTCCAGATTCACGCCGCCGCGGGAGTGATACATCGTCAGGTCGACGATTCCGGCGGACAGCTGCACGCCCGTCTTGACGCGAAGCCCGCGCCACTGCTCGGCCGTCGAGCCGAAGCTCTCGGTTTTCGGCAGCTTGAAGTATTTGATGTCGCCGCCGAGCGTGAGGTACCGCACCGAATTCGTATCCGCCTCTTCCGCGAGATCCCAGCCTCCCACGTACTTCAGCACGAGGTCGTACGTACCCGTCTCCGGCACGTTCAGCTTCCACTTGAGCGAGACGCCGAACTGATCCCAGTTGCTCACGCCTTTGCCGTTCGATAGAAACGGGCGGGTGTCGTACACGGTCGGCTGCTTGGTGCCGTTCCACTGCGTGAACGACTCGGCCTCCTGCCATTCGATGCCGAGCGTCTGCCGCGTCTGATCCGGGTCCTGGTACTGCTCGGTCTGCAGCGGTGCGCCCGATCCGAGGTTTTTCAGCTTCAGCACGCCGGTGGCGCCCTTCAGCAGGACGGAAGCATTGGCGTCGATCAGGCCGCTCGCGATCTTGCCGTACTTCTGGAACGAGAAGCCTGCCGGCGCTTCCAGCACTTCATAGAAGCCCTGTGCGTTGGACAGCTGTCCCCAGGCGACGGTGTCGCCGTTCACATCGCGGTATGCCTGCAGCGTGACCGAGCCTGCGACGCCGTCGATCTCGGTCTGCAGCGTGACCGCCGCGAGCGGGCCCGGCATCGGAGCGGCGTTCAGCTTGAACGCGCGTTGGCCCTTCTCGACGTGCATCGTCAGCTTGTTGCTCGCGAACGACCATTGCACCCCGCGATTGTTCATGCCGTCGGCTACCGTGCCGCCCGACGGAATCGCATTGCCGGTGTCCGCATCGCGTACCGCCGTCAGCCCTGTCGCGGCCAGCGTCACCTGGACGTCCGCCTGCGAGGACACGGACAGCGCGTCGCCGCCGTAAGCGATCGTCGACGCAGCATCGCTCTCGATCAGTGTCACGCCGTTTTTGACGAGCTTGGTGCCCGCCACGAGCAGCGCCGAATCGCCCTTGACCGCTGCGGCCGCGCCGTCGAACTTCACGCCGTCCGTGCCGGTGTCGATCAGACCGCTGTCCGTCTTGCGGACGTATACCGTCGTGCCGTCCGGGAATGCGAGCTTCATATAGCTCGCGTATTCGGTCGGCGTCGCATTCACGGGAGCTTCGCCGCGTCTGTACGGCGCGAGCGTCGCGATCATCTTGGCCTGACTCTCGCGAGGCGTGATGAAGGCCGCATGAATCTGCGACTTGCCGGCGAAGTTCCCCGTCGGCGGATAGGAGATTCCGTCCGGTCCGAGATACTGCGTCTCGTAGGTCGTGCGGTAGCTCTGCGCCTCCTGGCCGTAGAACTTCACCTTCAGGTTGGCGTCGCCCTTGGCGATCGTCGCGCCGGCGCCGCTCTGATCGAGGACCAGATTGTCGTCGGCATGCAGGTTCCATTCGAATTCGGAGCCGCCGTCCTTCGTCGTCGCCAGATCGTCGATGACGACATAGACGTCCGGACGCACATAGATGATGTGGCGCACGGCCTTGGACAAGCCGCCCTGGTAAGCTTGCGTTGCGTCGCCGCTCGTCGCGTCGAAGTCCGGACTCGTCACGAAGCCAAGCACTTTGCCGTCAGCCGAGATGTTGTCGTTGGCTTGACCTTTGCGTCCGTCAAACGTAATCGCGTTGGCGGAGAAGGTGTTGCGGGTGAAGTTGCTATGATGCTTGCTGCCGTAGAAATCGTAGTAGCCGGCCTTGACGGCCAGGGACTCGCCGAAGGCGTTCAGCACGAAGCTGTTCTGATCGGACATCGTATGATTGTAGGTACCGTACGGGCTCGAACGGAAGTACAGTGACGTGCGGTCCGTCTCGTACAGCTCCGAATGCATGGCCACGGCGCCGGTATCCGGGAACCAGATGCCCTTCGGCAGGTCGACCGGCGGCTGGCTGCCTACGTCGTCGGCCCGGTAGAAATAATCCGTGAGGCCGGTCGACTTGGCGCCGATCGCCTCCGCCTCCCACTTCAGCCGCGAGTCGTCGTAGATGTCGGCCATGCGCGTCAGCAGGCTGACGCTCGGCGCACCCGGCGTATACTGCGAGTCGTCCCCGAACACGCCGGTCGGACTGCCGTGCGGGAACATGTACAGCGGGTACAGACCCTCGTTGCGCGAGAACGCTTTTTTGTACAAATCGATCGCACCCGAGCTGAGCAGCACGTCCATCAGCTCCTTGTTGGAGCCGGACGACCACTGCCAGTACCCGGTGCCCTGCGACCACGAGCCGTCCTCCCCGCCCCACGGCGGCAGCACATTGATGAACAGCGGCACGGACAGCTTGTACCAATTCGTGGCTTCCGGCATGTCGTTCAGCATCGCGGTGGCGATGATGCCGATGTAGCCGACGATCGTCCAGCCGTGAGAGTCGTACGGGAATTTGTAGAAATTTTGTCCGGCTGCGCTGCTGTCCAGGTATTTTTGAACCAGCGTATCCGTCCGGGTCTTGATCATGGCGCGGAGCGCCGTCTTGTCGTTATCCGACAGCAGCGGATACAGCCAGTCGTACGCGATCGCCGAACGGTAGGCGATGGCGCGATGCACCTGATCGTGTATCCGGTAGCTTGTCGCCCCGTCCGGATCCCACGTCGCAAGGTTGAGCAGCAGCGTCTTGGCGCGGGCGCCGTACGTGCTGTTGCCGGTCACGAGATAGAGGAACGAGGCGTTCATCATATCGTTCAGCGCCGTTTCGGCATAACTTTTGAGCACGCCTTGCGCAGTGACATAAGCATCGCTGTTCGTCGGCACCTCATTGTTCATGTAAGGGAAGGTCGGATCGGCCGGCGGCTGGCTTCGTTTGGACAAGCCGTCGTTGTAGGCCGCCACCGTCTGATCGAATACGGTCTTGGAGTTGCCCGTCAGCCGCAGATTGCGGAAGGCGGTCAGCTCGGCCGGCGTCGTCCACACGCGCGGATGCGCCGTGGAGACGTTGCTCATGAGCGTGTCGACCGAAGGGACGGGGAAGGCCACATTGTCCTGGTCGATGCGGAACTTGCGCGTCGTGCTCCACCCGGACCAGGTGCCGTCCGTCTTGTGGTAGCGCACATGCCAATACCAGGTCCCGGTATCGAAGGTGGCGGGAAAGTTGTAAAAGTTGTACGGGATCGCATTGTTCGTATGCGCGACAGATGAAAACGATAAGTCACGGCTGACCTGAAGCTCGTATTTGTCCGCTCCGCTCACGAACGGCCAGCTGAAATCCGGGGGATTCTGCGTGGTGACGAGCGCATCCGCGGGCCTGAACGGCATGTTCGTGCCGCCCAGCACGCTGGCGGGCCAGTCCGCGTCTGCGGCTGCGGCTCTCGGCACCGCGCTTCCCGGCCAGGCGCCAAGCAGTCCCAGCAGCAGCGTCAATGCCAATACGCTTGCGATTTGCTTTTTCCATTTTCCGTATATCGTCACTTCAGTTCATTCCCTTCGTCCATTTTTGGCAAGCGCCTGCTATTGGCGTAAAATTCGCCGGATCGACAAATGTGCCGATGCCGGTCGCGCACAAACCTCTCACGTTCTCGTCCGGCCTTGCCGTTCATCGGCGTCCGGCGGCTCCGTTCGTTCGATCCCCTCCCCGGCACTGCCAATCTGTCCATGCTCTATGATGTTCAATCGTGGATGTACGTCGGTCGGGCCTGGACCAAGCGGCTCGCATACGCCCGGCTTCCGCCGTCGAGGCGGCGCCGGGCGTGCGCGATCGCAGGCCTTCTACAGCCGCTTGAAGACACGGTACAGCATCGTCGCGGTCTCGGCTCTCGTCGCAGAGGCATTCGGCTTCAGCTGTCCGCCGCTTCCCTGGACGATGCCGGCGCCGACCATCGCGCCTACGGCTTGCTTCGCATAGCCGGAGACGGCGTCCCCGTCCTTGAACGTTGCCAGATCTGCCGCAGCGCCGGCCCATTCGAGCGCGCCCGTCACTTGCAGCGCTCTTGCGATCAGAACCATCATATCCTGCCGGGAGATCTCCGCTCGCGGATTGAAGTTGCTGCCGTCGACGCCGTTGGCGATGCCCAGCTTCTTCACGATGGCAAGCGTGCTGTAGAAATAATCGTCGGGCGACACGTCGGCAAAGTTATCGGTGCCGTCCACCTCCGCTTCGATGTTCAGCAGCCGCACGAGCAGCGTCATGAAGTCCGCGCGCATGATCGGCTTGCCCGGATCGAAGGTCGATTCGGCCGTGCCCTTGATGATGCCCGCGGCGGCGAGCGTGCCGATCGCTTCGTCCGCCCAGCCATACTTCGCGTCGACATCCTTGAAGATTGCGGCGCCCGATGTCGGCGCCGGCGTTGGTGTCGGCGTTGGTGTCGGGACCGGCGTCGGCGTTGGCGTTGGCGTCGGTGTCGGCGTCGGGACCGGCGGAGGCGTCGTCCCCGGATCCGGGGACGGAGACGATTCCGGCGACGGCGAGGCTTCCGGTGACGGCGAGGCTTCCGGTGACGGTGATGGCTCCGGTGTCGCCGACGGTTCCGGTGTCGCCGACGGTTCCGGTGTCGCCGTTGGCTCCGGCGTCGCCGACGGCTCCGGTGTCGGCGTTGGCTCCGGTGTCGGCGTTGGCTCCGGTGTCGGCGTTGGCTCCGGCGATGCCGTTGGCTCCGGATCGACCGCACCGCCCTCCAGCAGGACGCTCAGGCTTCTGGATTCCGGTGACACTTGATCGTGCTGATCGACCGCCCGGATCGCGAACGTATACGTCGAGCCGAGCGCCAGCCCGGTCAGCGCTGCCGTATTCGTACCGGCCGGGACCGTCGTCTTCAGCGTCCCGTCCTGATAGATCGCATACGCCTTGACCGCAGAATCGGCCGAGCCGTCCCAGGCGAGCGTCGCCGAATCGTCCGTCTGCGAATCCAGTCGCAGCTTGGGCGCAGGCAGACTCGTCTTGACCGCGTCGGTCGGATAGACGGCCAGATAATCGAATGCGTACTTGCCCGTAAACCGCTGCGCGGAGAAGCGGAACATCTCGAAGCCCTTCAGCGTCGCGCTCGTGTCGAGGAACGGAATGCCTTCGACTCGGTATGTCCCTGTGTCGCGGTCTACCTGGCCGCCGGCGACGGGCAGGCCGCCGTAGTTTTTAAGCCCTTCTTCCTGAACGGTCAGATCGTACGTCTTGGCGTCGAAGTCGATATCCCAGCGGATCGTCATCCATTGATCCTTGGGCTGCTGGTAGCCTTCCGCCAGGCGAATGTTCGTGCTGACGCCGTTCACAAGCTTCTGGAAGCCGATGCCGCCGTCAGAGAAGCCGACGAAGCCGGCGAAGATCTTGCCGTTGCCGCTGATATCGATCAGATAATTGCCGACGTCATGGTCCACCTTGGAGAACATCGTACGCGTCTCTATGGTGAGCTTGCCGCCGCCGGTGTTCGGGATGATCTTCCGCAGGACAGGCGACGAAGCGTACTGGTCCGAGCTCGGAAAATAGTTGTCCAGCGCTACCAGCGCATTGCCGCCCTCCGGCAAAGGAGCGACGCTGATGGACGTGCCGCCCGTCTTCAGATTGTCCCAGCCGTTGCCGTTCTCGACCTCGGCCACCGGCCAGTCATCGAACGTGTCGTACACCGGAATGCTGACGGACGCGGGCAGCGTCACCGTCACGTCGGGACCGTCGGTCGTGGCATTGTCCTGATTGTCCCTGGCTTCGACCTTGAACGTATACGTGCCGCCTGCCTGCAGGCCGCCGATGTCGACGGTCGTGCTATTCGTTGCGTACACGGCCGTCATCACGGAGCCGTCGACGCGGTACACCTGGTACCCGCTCGTCTTGCCCGCGTTGTCGATCGCAGGCGCCCAGGTGAGCCGGACCATGTCGCTGGACAGGAACTGCGTATGAATGGCCGCTTCCTCGCCCCACACCGGCGGCGTCGAATCCTTCTTCAGGACGGTCAGCGGTGCCGCGCCCGGCGCGACATAGGAGCGGTTGCCGCTCGTATCGACGGCGATGACGCGGAAGGCATACGCTTGTCCGGAGACCAGGCCCGTGATCGTAGCCTCGGTCTTGTCCGACGGCACCGTCAGCTTCTTGACGCCGTCCATCTCGATCTCATAACCCCTGACGGCCACATTGTCCGTGGAAGGCTCCCAGCCGAGCGTGATCTCGCCGTCCGCCTGGGACACTTCCTTCAGTCCGGTCGGCGCGCTGGGCCGGATCTCATCGTCGCCTGCCTTGACGAGTCCGATCCAGTCCAGATTCATCCCGCCGAGCGAGTGATACATCGTCAGATCGACGACGCCCGCGGACAGCTGTACGCCTGTCTTGACCCGAAGGCCGCGCCACTGCTCCGGCGTCGAGCCGAAGCTCTCGGTTTTCGGCACCTTAAAGTAGTTAATTGCGTTGCCCAGCTTCACATAGCGGATCGAATCCGTATCCGGCGTCGTCACGTCCCAGCCCGCCACATACTTCACGACCAGGTCGTAGACGCCGTCCTCCGGCACGTTCAGCTTCCACTTGAGCGATACGCCAAGCGCATCCCAGTTGCTCACGCCTTTGCCGCCCGAGAGCCATGGACGGGTATCGTATACGGTCGGCTGCTTCGTACCCTTCCACTCGGTGAACAGCTCGGCCTCCTGCCATTCGATGCCCATCGTCTGCCGCGTATCGTCGGGAGCCTGATACTGCTGTGTCTGCAGCGGGTCGCCCGAGCCGATGTTCGTCAGCTTCAGCAGGCCGGTATCGCCCTTCAGCAGGATCGAGGCGTTGGCGTCGATCAGGCCGCTCGAGATTTTGCCGTACTTTTGGAACGAAAAGCCTGCCGGTGCTTCGACTACTTGATAGAAGCCCTGCGCATTGGTCAGCTGCCCCCAGGCTACGCTGTCCCCGTTCACATCGCGGTACGCCTGCAGCGTCACCGATCCCGCGACGCCGTCGATATCCGTCTGCAGCGTGACCGTGCCGAGCGGGCCGGGCATCGGCGCGGCATTCAGCTTGAATGCATGCTGTCCCTGCTCGACATGCAGCACGAGCTTGCCATCCGCGAGACTCCACTGAACCCCGCGATTGTCGAGCGCTTCCCGGACGTCCCCGCCGGGAGGAATCGCATCGCCGCTGCCGGACTCGCGCACCTGCGTCAGTCCTGCCGCAGCCAACGTCACTTGCGCCTCTGCCTGTGCGGATACGGACAGTTGGTCGCGGCCGTACGAGACGGTCGCGGCAGAATCGCTCTCGATCAGCGTGACACCGTTTTTGACGAGCTTGGTGCCGACGACGAGCAGCGCCGAGTCGCCTTTGACCGCGGCGGCCGCGCCGTCGAATTGCACGCCGTCCGCACCGGTGTCTACCAGGCCGCTGTCCGTCTTGCGGATGTAGACCGTCGTACCGTCTTCAAAAACAAGCTTCATATAATTGGAATATTCGGTCGACGCGACGTTCGCAGGCGCATCGCCGCGCTTGTACGGCGCCAGCGTCGCGATCATCTTGGTCTGATTCTCCCTCGGCGTGATGAACGCCGCATGGATCTGCGACTTGCCCGAGAAGGCGCCCGTCGGCGGATAAGATACGCCGTCGGGACCTACATACTTCGTCTCGTAGGTCGTGCGATAGCTCTGCGCCTCCTGGCCGTAGAACTGCACCCGCAGGTTCGCGTCGCCCTTGGCGATCGTCGCGCCCGTGTTGCCGGGGTCGATCGTCAGATTGTCGTCGGCGTGCAGGTTCCACTCGAACTGGGAGCCGCCGTCTTTGGTTGTCGCCAGGTCGTCGATGACGACATAGACGTCAGGGCGCACATAGATGATGTGGCGCACGGCTTTGGACAAGCCGCCCTTGTACGCCGCGGTGGCATCGCCGCTCGTCGCGTCGAAGTCCGGGCTCGTCACGAAGCCGAGCACTTTGCCGTCAGCCGTAATATCGTCATTGCCCTGCCCCTTGCGGCCGTCGAACGTGATCGCATTGGCGGAGTAGGTTTGCCGCGTAAAGTTGCTATGATGCTTGCTGCCGTAGAAGTCATAGTAGCCTGCTTTGACGGCCAGAGACTCGCCGAAGGCGTTCAGCACGAAGCTGTTCTGATCGGACATCGTGTGGTTGTACGTCCCGTAAGGGCTGGACCGGAAATACAGCGACGTACGGTCCGTCTCGTACAGCTCCGAATGCATGGCCACGGCGCCGGTATCCGGGAACCAGATGCCCTTCGGCAGGTCCACGGGCGGCTTGGAAGCCACGTCGTCCGCACGATAGAAATAATCCGTCAGACCGGTCGACTTGGCGCCGATCGCCTCCGCTTCCCATTTCAACCGGGAATCGTCGTAAATATCGGCGAGACGCGTCAGCAGACTGGCGCTCGGCGCGCCCGGCGTATATTGCGAGTCGTCGCCGAAGACGCCGGTCGGGCTGCCGTGCGGGAACATGTACAGCGGGTACAGACCCTCGTTGCGTGAGAACGCCTTTTTGTACAAATCGATCGCACCCGAGCTCAGCAGCACGTCCATCAGCTCCTTGTTGGAGCCCGACGACCACTGCCAATACCCGGTGCCCTGCGACCATGAGCCGTCCTCCCCGCCCCACGGCGGCAGCACGTTGATGAACAGCGGCACGGACAGCTTGTACCAGTCGGCCGCCTCGGGAATTTCATTGAGCATCGCGGTGGCGATGATGCCGATATAGCCGACGATCGTCCACCCGTGCGAGTCGTACGGGAACTTGTAGAAGCCGTTGTTGCTCAGGTAGTTCTGAACCAGCGTTTCGGTGCGGGCCTTGATCATATCGCGGACCGCCTGCTTGTCGCTCTCCGTCAGCAGCGGGAAAAGCCAGTCGTATGCGATCGCGGAGCGATAGGCGATGGAGCGGTGCACCTGATCGTGTATCCGGTAGCTCGTCGCTCCGTTCGGATCCCAGGTCGCAAGGTTCAGCAGCAGCGTTTTGGCGCGATTGCCGTACGTGGCGTTGCCGGTCACGAGATAGAGGAATGCGGCGTTCTGCATGTCGTTCAAAGCGTCTTCGGCAGTCTTCTTGAGCGCCTGCTGGGCCGCTACATAAGCGTCGCTGTTGGTCGGTACTTCATTGTTCATGTAAGGGAAAGTCGGAGCTGCCGGCAGCGGCTTGCCTGCACTGGCATTGTACGCGGCCACCGTCTGGTCGAACACCGTCTTGGAGTTGCCCGTCAGGCGGAGATCGCGGAAGGCCGCCAGCTCGTCTGGCGTCGTCCAAATGCGCGGATGCGCCGTCGAGACGTTGCTCATGAGCTGTTCGACCGGCGGCACGACGAACGGCACGCTGTCCGCGTCGATGCGGAACTTGCGCGTCGTGCTCCAGTCGGACCAGGCGCCGCTCGTCTGATGATAGCGGACGCGCCAGTACCAGGCGCCGGCGTCGAAGGTCACGGGAAAGTTGTAGTAGTTGAACATAATCGCGTCGTTCTCATGAACGACCGTCGCAAACGACGAATCCCGGCTGACCTGGAGATCGTACTTGTCCGCACCGGTCACGAACGGCCAGCTGAAATCGGGCGGATTTTGCGTCGTAACCAGCGAATCCGTCGGCCGGAACGGCATGTTCGTGCCGCCGAGCACGTTCGCGGGCCAACCGGAGTCGGCAGCCGCCGCCTGCGGCGTCGAACTGGCGGGCCACAGATTCAATAAGCCAAGCAGCAGCGTTAAAGCCAATACAAGAGCGGTTTGCTTTTTCACCTTCCCGTACATCGTCACTATTCTTCATCCCTCTCGATTCCGCGTTTTGTTTTGCAGCTTTGTAAGCGTTTACCATATCCTCCGTTAAACAGGCGGCCTCATAACTAGCGCCGCCATGCGATGTTGCAGGACTGCCGCCTCCGTCAGCCCTTGACGGAGCCGATCAGTGCGCCTTGCTCGAAGTGCTTCTGGATAAACGGATAAATGATGAGAAGCGGCAGACAGCCAAGCAGGATGATCGCGTACTTGAGCGATTCGAGAATGACCTTGTGCCCGTCCTTCGTCGACGCCGTGAGCACATCGCCGGCCTGGCCGACGACGACCAGATTGCGGATGACGAGCTGCAGCGGGAACAGGTTCGGATTGCGAATGAGCAGCAGCGCCCCCTGGAAGCTGTTCCAGATCTCTACGGCGTAGAACAATCCGATCGTCAGCAGCACCGGCTTGGACAGCGGGATGACGATGTGCGTGAGCACCGAGAAGTCCGACAAGCCGTCAATGCGTCCCGACTCCTCGACCTCGACCGGAAGTCCGGAGAAAAACGTCCGCATCACGATCAAGTTGTACGTGTTGACGGCATTGGGCAGCACCATCGCCCAGATTGTGTCCATCAATCCGTAGGCACGCGCCACCAGATAGAACGGAATCATGCCGCCGAAGAACATCATCGTGAACACGATGAACAGCATGATCGGCTTGTGGAAGACCAGCCCCCTGCGCGAGAG
Organism: Cohnella sp. 56; assembly: GCF_037963805.1. Taxonomy (NCBI): domain Bacteria; kingdom Bacillati; phylum Bacillota; class Bacilli; order Caryophanales; family Paenibacillaceae; genus Cohnella; species Cohnella sp. 56. Next base: position 53,846 of record NZ_JAZDQE010000006.1, read on the forward strand.
CGCATACGCGCCCATAATCGTCACGGACATGGAGATGAAGCCGCCGAGGAGGACGTAGCCGATCGTATTGCGGTAGCCGATCCACAGCCGCTTGTCTTCGAATACGGCGTTCAGCGCGTCGAATTGGAACCCTCGCGGGAAGAAGCTGACTTGGTTGCGGACGACATATTCCGGTGCGCTGATCGCCACGGATGCCATATGCAGGAACGGAAACACCGTGACGATCGCGATGAACAGCAGGATCAGAAAATTGACGACGTCGAATACACCAATTCTTTTTCTTACCATAGACTGGTCTCCCCCACTTTGCGACTGACTTTGTTCGCTGTGTAGATGAAGGTCAGGGATACGACAGCTATGGATAGATTAATGGCGGTAGCGTAGCTGAAGCCGCCTCCGAGGATGCCGATTCGATAGACGTAGGTCGATATGATGTCCGCGGTGTCCCGATTGCCCGCATTGCCGAGCAGGAACGCCTTGTCGAACGGAACTTCGAGAATGCCGCCGATGCTCAGGATGAACATGATGACAATCGCCGGTACGATGCCGGGGATCGTCACATGGAGCGTCTGCTTCCAACGGTTCGCGCCGTCCATCCGCGCGGCTTCGTACAGCTGAGGGTCGATGGCCGCGAGCGCCGCAAGGAAAATAATCGTACCGTAGCCGGCCTGCTGCCAAATGTCCGAGCCGATGTAGATCGTCCGGAACCACTCCGGCTTCTGGAGGAAGTTGATCGGCTCTAGGCCAAGTGTCTGCATCGCTTTGCCGACCCACCCTGTGCTGGGAGACAAGAGCATCAGCATGATGCTGGACAGGACGACGCTGGAGAGGAAAAACGGCAGGTAGCTGACGCTCTGCACGAAGCGTCTGAACTTTTTCCAGCGCATCTCGTAGAACAGGATCGCCAGGACAATCGGCGCCGGAAAAGCGATGACAAACTTATATAAACCCAATAAGAGCGTGTTGCGGACAATGTTCCAGGCGTCGGGATTGCTGAAAAACATCCGGTAATACTTGAGCCCGACCCAGGGACTGTGCCAGATGCCCTTGAACAGGTTGTAGTCCATGAAGGATACCACGATCCCGAACATCGGAACGTAGCGGAAAAGCAGATAATGAAGCAGCGCAGGCAGCAGCAGGAGCAGAAATACCCTGTCGCGCTTGATGCGGTGGAAAACGGATTGTTTCATCGTAGTGCTCCTTCCCGAAGAGACGGGGCCGTGCACTGTCCAGCAACGCACGGCCCCGCAGCTTGCTATCTTTTCATGCCGGAATGAATCTCGTTACTTACTTCGTGTTCGCGATCTGGCGGTCCAGCGCCTTCTGGTACGTCGTACGGATCTTCTCGAGGTCATGCTTGCCGAGATCCTTGACGAAGGCATCCCACTCGCTGAGCGGTCTGTCGCCGTTGATGAACTTCGTGACTTCGCCTGTCCAGAACTTCCAGATCTGGTCGTTCGACGTCGAGAGCTCGGACGCTTCGTCCGCCGTCAGATTCGGGCGGGCATAGGCGACGGGGAACCGGTACTTCGGCGCTTCGACATAAGATTCTTGCTCGCCCGGCTTGACCAGCGAGAGCCATGCGTTGAAGTCGAACCAGCCGTAGGTCGCGGCGGTCTGGATGCCGGAGATGACGCGCAGGTCGTTCGCTTCCTTGTAGTTGTCGTTGAACTTGCGCTTGCCGTCCACGACTGTGTACGTCTCGCCTTCCTTGCCCCAGCTCTGGATGTCCTTGCCCTTCTCGGAGAAGATGTAATCCAGGTAGCGGTAGGCCGCATCCTTGTTCTTGGACGTGGAGGCGACTGCCAGGCTGTAGCCCTCTTGGCCGCCCTTCGGCAGGTAAGGCTTGTCGCCGGCGCCGATCGGAGGCGGCATGAACTTCAGGTGGCCTTCGGTCAGCTGGCTGTTCATGATCTCGATCTGGCCGATGAACTGGACGGTGATGAACGACTTGTTGGTGGACATGAACTGCGTCCAGGCCTTGTAGTCCATCGTCAGCCAGTCCGGCGGGATGAGCTTCTCCTTCACAAACTTGTTCAGCCATTCGACCATCGTCTTGGCGTTCGGATCCTCAAGACCGAACTTCATCTTGGTCGGATCCGCCGGATCCTGATAGAACTCCGGATAGATGTCGAAGGACGGTCCGAACGTATCGAGCGTGCCCAGGCCGTGACGGAACATGAACGGATAGCTGTCGGGATAGAGCTCCTTGAGCTTCTTGGACACCGTGTACAGCTCATCCCACGTCTTCGGCACTTCGAGATTGTTCTTCTGGAAGATATCGTCGCGATAGAACCAGACCATCTGGCTGCCGTCGCCTGCGCCGTCGTTATAGATGTTGAAGATCTCGCCGTTCGGCGACACTGCGCGGGACAGGACGTCCGGGTGACTGTCGAGGTACGCCTTGACGTTCGGCATCTGGTCCATATGCTTGGACAGATCCTCGAAGGCGCCCTGCGGTCCGAACTTCTGAACGTCGTTCTGGAAGACGGACAGCACGTCCGGCATGTCTCCGGATGATACGGCGAGCGCCAGCGATTCCGGGCCGGTGGCGAGCACCTGCTCGACGTCGATGTTGGTCTCTTCCTTGACCCACTTCCACACGCCCCAATCCGCCTTCGGCGGCCAAGCGTCATTGTTCTCGGTGAAGATCTTGATCTTTGCCGGCTCCGGCAGTGCAGCCGACGCGCTTGCCGTCGCGGCGGCCGACTGGCTCGGATTGGCCGAGCTCGAAGCGCTTGTCGCGGGCTCGTTATTATTGTTGCTGCCGCAACCGCTTACGGTTAACGCAACCGCAGCGGCTGCCGCCCAGGTCAGTTTGAACGCTTTCATGTTCATGCAGACACCCCGTCCTTTTCAAATAAGGTTTTATTAAGCTGCCTTGCCCGCTTCCTTCGCCATCATTGGACTGCCTCCGCATCGCTGCGGCCATCCTTCGGCTTGCTCTCATCGTAGGCGCCGGGAGCCGCTCCGGTAAATAATCGGTTGCCTTTAAAAGTTGTATTTTTTTCGGGCGATATTAAAAAAGTATTAGCTTTTCGTAAAACAGGCAAGTAAAGACGGCTTGGTCGAGTGTAGATGACCGATACCTCGCTTGTTCCTACCTGAGACTAATTAGTCCGCATACCGCCACCATGACGCCCGTTTGTTCCTACCTGAGACTACTTAGTCCGCATACTGCCACCATGACGCCCGTTTGTTCCTACCTGAGACTACTTGGCCCGCACTCCGCCACCATTGCGCCCGTTTGTTCCTACCTAAGACTACTTGGTCCGCATACCGCCACCATGACGCCCGTTTGTTCCTACCTGAGACTACTTGGCCCGCACTCCGCCAGCATACCGCCCGTTTGTTCCTACCTGAGACTAATTGGACCGCACTCCGCCAGCATACCGCCCGTTTGTTCCTACCTGAGACTAATTGGACCGCACTCCGCCAGCATACCGCCCGTTTGTTCCTACCTAAGACTAATTGGCCCGTATACCGCCACCATCGCGCTCGTTTGTTCCTACCTAAGACTACTTGGCCCGCATACCGCCAGCATACCGCCCGTTTGTTCCTACCTGAGACTAATTGGACCGCACTCCGCCAGCATACCGCTCGTTTGTTCCTACCTGAGACTACTTGGCCCGCACTCCGCCAGCATACCGCCCGTTTGTCCTACCTGAGACTACTCGGCCCACACGCCGCCACCATCGCGCCCGCTTGTTCCTACCTGAGACTATTTGGTCCGCACTCCGCCAGCATACCGCCCGTTTGTTCCTACCTGAGACTACTTGGCCCGCACTCCGCCAGCATACCGCCCGTTTGTTCCTACCTGAGACTATTTGGTCCGCATACCGCCAGCATACCGCCCGTTTGTTCTTGCCTAAGACTACTTGGCCCGCACTCCGCCAGCATACCGCCCGTTTGTTCCTACCTGAGACTACTTGGCCCGCATACCGCCACCATGACGCCCGTTTGTTCCTACCTAAGACTACTTGGTCCGCGCTCCGCCAGCATACCGCCCGTTTGTTCCTGCCTAAGACTACTTGGTCCGCACTCTGCCAGCATACCGCCCGTTTGTTCCTACCTAAGACTACTTGGTCCGCATACCGCCACCATGACGCTCGTTTGTTCCTACCTAAGACTACTTGGTCCGCATACCGCCACCATGACGCCCGTTTGTTCCTACCTAAGACTACTTGGTCCGTACGCCGCCATCACCGTGCTCGTTTGTTCCTACCTGAGACTACTAGGCCCGCACTGAAATCACTTATCCGCCGCCAACGGCAAGCAAAAGCGGCAGGCGCGGGCTCGCACCCGCGTCCTGCCGCCGCTTATCCGGCCGAATTCTCCTGCTTGCTTTTCCGATACTCGCTCGGTTTGAGCCCTGTATATTTCTTGAACATCCGGTTGAAGGATGCGATGTTGCGGTAGCCGACGGCCTCCGCCACCTCCTGGATTTTCATCCGGCCGTTCACGAGCAGAGATTCGGCCTGTCGGATTCGCGTCTCGTTCACGTACTCGACGAAGTTGATGCCGGTCTTCTCCTTGAAGTAGGTGGACAGATAACCGCTGCTCAGGTTCAGCTTGTCGGCCAGCGCGTCGAGATAGATCTCCTCGGCCAGATGCTCGTTGACATAATTCATGACGAAGGAGGCGATCGAATCCTTCCGCTCCTTTTTGTCTTCGATCGCTTCTGCGGCCCGCCGGACCCATTCGAGCAGCAGCCGCTGCAGCTCCGCCACGGTGACGCAGCCGTCGATCCGCTCCTCCGCGTTTTGCAGCATGCTGTCCGCGATATCCGCGCCCAACTGCTCCGCCGCCGTCCCGCGAATGCGCTCGGTCACGGATTGGGCGAATCGCAGCCAGGCCGCCGCCGTCGGCTCAAGCTCGCGTTGTCTCGCGAAGAACCGTTCCATCAGCTCCTCCAGCGCCTGCACGTTGCCTTCTTTCAGATTGGCCCGGAACCGGACGTCCTCCTCCTGCACGAATGCGATCGCTGTCAGCCGGTCCGAGGAGGAGGCGACGATCTGCGTCTCGTCGACCAGGCTGCGCTCGTCGATCCGTTCAAGCACCTCCTTATAGGCGACGCTGATCTGATCGGAACGATGGTACACCGAAGTGACTGCGATCGTGATCGTGCCGCTGTCCCGGTCCTGGTCGAACACGACCTTAATCTCCCGCAGCAGCTCGTCCAGCGTCTCCGGCCGGTCGATGAACACGAGACTCAGTATCTGGTTGTATTCGACCTGATTGGTCAGCGCGTCGGGGAACACCCGGTTCAGCTTGTCCTCGATGAATACCTTCATATAATACAGCCAGCTGCTGAAGGTTCCGTCGTCCCAGCTAGCCCCCTTCTTCTCGACAACCTGGAACAGGACGAATACGAACGGCTTGCCGGAGAACTCCAGCTTGGAGGCATCCCGCTCGCTCCCCCGGATGTCCTTCAGCAGATGGATGAACGCCCATTGCTTCATAAGCTTGTTTTTGTCCCGCAGCTGGCTGCCGATTAGATCGAACTCCCGGATACTCGACTTGTACGGCTCCGCGTCCCCCGCTCCGCGAATCGAATTCACCAATTGCTTGAACGGATTGTTGATGCGGACTGCCATGAGCAGAGCGATCACGATGCTGAGCAGCACGACCGCCACCACAAGCACGACGAGCGTCAGGTTGATGCGCGTCTGCGAGGCCATCTGCTCGACGGGCAGCCGGTGCATATAGGTCATCCCGCTGCCGCCGGTCCTGTAAAAGTGGTAGCGGTTGTCCTGCACGAACTCGTCGCCCCCGCGCTCCGTAAGCGTATCCAAAGAAGGAAATGCGCCGACGTTCGAGCGCGTGAATAGCGGTGAGCCATCGCGACCGTAGATAATGAAGTCGTCGTTCAGCGACTGGTGAAAGGCCCCATACATCTTGTTGGCATCGAGGAGCACCGCCATATAAAAATCACGATTGTCCGCCCGCTTGAATATCATCGGGATGTAATCGCCGACGACCTCCTTGCGGCGGGAGAATACATTGGAATAAAACCGGTCCGCCGGAAAGATCCGGTTCGTGTACGTCTCGTCGAATTGTTTGTCCCAGAAAGACTTGGGATACTTCTCGCCGGCCATGAACACGTCGAACATGTTGTCCGGCGTCGTGCTCGTGGACTTTTCAATGACGAACTGACCTTTCTTGGAGTAGAACACGATGTCGGCGATATACAGATTCGGATTGGACACCCAGGACAGAATGTCGTTGATAACGCCCGGGAAATCCGAATAGTTCGGCTCGCGCTGCAGCTTCTGCACACGGTCGCTGAACAGGAATAGATACATCTGCTTGCGGATAATATCGAAGTGCTTTTCGTAGTTCTCCATCGTGCTGTCCAGCATGAGCGTATTGTACTTCACGACCTCATCCCGAACATTGTTCCTGGAGACGGATAGCGCGTAGGCGGTCAGCGACACGAGCAGAATAATAATGCATAGGAATCCCGCCATCAGACGCAGGAAAAGCGTGGATGAAAAATTGCGAACGTAGTGCACGGGCCGGAGCTTCATGATGAATCATCCTGTCTGTTATGATCGGACTCCCGGGCGTCTCGCAGGCTCGGCCGCGGGGCTGCCAGTATTATGGGCCATCGTACCGGTTCAAGCTGCATGCGGCGGCGTTTGCAACTTCTGATGCAAACGACCTATGTCCATCATAATGGCCGGAGCATATGGAGACAAATCTTTTTTATGTCTTTTAATGTGCATAGCGCCTGTCCGGGCAATCAAAAAAGCCACGCCTCAAGTCTGCTGCAGCTTGAGACGCGACCCGATTCTCGGCGCGCTGCGAATTAGCGGTCTAGCTCTGTGCATCACAGGCTGGCCCGCTGTTCGGAGTGAAAGTTAGTCCTTCTAATCTAGCGCGAAAGTTATGCTTTGGGACCTGCGTACTCGGCGTTCGCCCTATCGAGCATCGACTTCCAGTCCTTGAAGTTCGTCTCTCGGGCCACATGACGCTCCCAGAGTTCTTCATTAATATTTTTGATATCGTCATGGCTATAGACCTGGAAGTTGCCCTTCTCCAGAAATGCGGGGAACGACTCGAAGTTCGTGTGCTTGCTCATGAACGCTTCGTTGAAGAGCTTGTCGAGCGAGATGTGATTCGGATCTTCCTGGAACGTGCGCTGGCCCTGCAAATCCTTCAACAATTCTTCCATGGACATCGGTTTCTGCTTTTTCAAACGACCACTCCTAAAATTTTATCGATATTCCCATTATGGCCGCATTCGGACCAAAGTTTCAAGTCTTAACGCATAAACCTTTGCAAATGATCTGGCTCGCGCGGATCGGCCCTTGATTTGCGGGCCCTGCGGCGGACAAAAAAGAGCCCGGGCAAGTGCGGCCGCCCGGGCTCTTCGCATCAACCTTTGCTTACTGCTGCAGCAGCCGCTGCAGCACGACGACCGCTTCGGCGCGGCTGGTCAGGCCCGCCGGCTCGAACAGGCCGGCTTGCCTGCCGTTGACGAGGCCGAGCGCCGCCGAGGCGCGAACCGCCTCGACCGCCCATGGCGCTACCTTGGCTTCGTCCTTGAAAACCGCAGCCTGCGCGACATCGGAAGCGCCGCTGTGCCGGACACTGTATGCCCGCATGAGCATGACGACCATCTCCTGGCGCGTGATGCGTCCGTTCGGATCGAAGACGCGGTCGCTCTTGCCGCGCGCGATGCCCGATTGCACGGCTGCCGCTACGGCGTCCGCATACCAAGCCGTAGGCGACACGTCGTCGAATGCCGCGGCGTCTGTAGCCGTCAGGCCGAGCGAGCGCACGAGGAAGGCTGCGAACTCGGCACGGGTGATCGAGCCGCCCGGAGCGAACGAGGTAGCGCTCACGCCGTTGACGATATGCTTCGCCGCCATCTCGGCAATCGCGTCGGCCGCCCAGTATCCGGCAGGCACGTCGTCGAACGACTTCGTCATCTCAAGCACGGCGTACTTGCTGAAGTGGCGAATCTCCGCCGCGAACGCCCCGCTCTCGTACTTGCCGCCGATGTATTCCAGCTTGCCGTCGTCCGCGATATAGTAGATGCCCGACAGACGCGCATTCATCGACGGATCGACCTTCAAGCGCAGTAGGATCGGCGCGTCGAAGGCGGCCGGCTTCGTCTCCTTGCCGTCCTTCGCGACCAGCGCCAGTTCAAGGTCGTACACATGGCCCGCGGCCCGATACAGCGTGTTCCCGGCATCGTCCCCGGCAGCGAGCAGTGCGGACTTGTCGGCATCGCCGATCTGCCCGAGCTTGATCGCGATCCTGCTGTCGGCAAGTTGATCATCTGCAATCCCGCCGGCCAATTGCTTCAGTATGGCGGACGGGATCGTCAGGCTCAACTCTCCCGCCGACAGGATCAACTTGTTGGCGCCGATCAGCCGGAACGCATCGGCAGGCAGCTCGATCCGCTTCGTGTCCGATCCGATCGCCACAGTCACCTTGCCGTCGACTGCCCGGGCCAGCTCCTCGCTCTTCACGACCTGGGTGCCCGGCGATACGGGAGCCGTCACGACCGGCGGCGTATAGACCGGCGGCGGCGTCTCCGGCACGTATGGCGTCCTCGCCGGGACGATGACCGCTAGCGGACGCGTATCCGCCGTCATGCCGTCGGAGATCCGGGTGACGACGAGCACCAGATGCACGATCGTCTCGACGGCCGGAGGCGCGATCGTCCCCGTGTCGCTGACGACGTCCGGTCTGTCGGTGCTCTTGATCTTGATCTCGAAGTCCGCAGGCACGGCCGGGAGCGTCAGTCTCGTCGCATCCTTGGCCGGCGCGGCCAAGCCGTATATGCCGGAGGCGACCGACAGCGCCGTCATGCCCGCTTCGGCCGGCGTCCGCGCCGGCACGACGACCGTCAGGCTCGCCGTATCCGCGGTCGTGCCGTCCTCCGTCTTGGTCACCGTCAGCACGAGCGTGACGGTAGTGTCCGCATCCTGCGGCGCGATGACGCCATGCTCGTCGATGACGTCCTCACGATCCGAGCTCTTGATCGCCACCGCGAAGCCTGCCGGCACGACCGGCAATGTCAATGCCGTCGCATCCCGCTCGGGCGCCGGGATCGAGACGATGCGCTGCGCCACATCGGCAGCCGTCGCCGAGGCCGGCGTCCGCGCCGGCACGACGACCGTCAGGCTCGCCGTATCCGCAGTCGTGCCGTCCGCGATCCTGGTCACCGTCAGCACGAGCGTGACGGCAGTGTCCGCTTCCGGCGGCGCGATGACGCCGTGCGCGTCGATCACGTCCTCACGATCCGAACTCTTGATCGTCACCGTATAGCCTTCCGGCACGGCCGGCAGCTTCAAGGCCGCGGCATCCCGCTCCGGCGGCGCGAGCGAGCGGATCGTATCCGCCACGCCGGCTGCCGTCAACGGCGCGACGGCGACCGCGTACGCCGATACGTCGCTGTCCTGCCAGCCGTCCCGGACGGCGACGGCGCGAATATACGCGCTGCGCTCCAGCACGAGCGGCTCTGCGTACTTCATGCCGGCGGCGGCCGTAGGCAGCGAGCCGTCCAGCGTGTAGTACACGGCCGCGCCGACGGACATCGTCGACAGCGTCACCGTCTTGGTGCCGAGCCGCTCTCCCGGCGCGATCGCGGCAGTCACCCGCGACAGCTTGCCGCTCTGAACGACCGGCGGCGTATCCGTCTTGGACAAGGTGAACGAAGCCAGATTGAAGCCGTCCACATTGTCCACCAATTGAATCGTATGAATGCCCGCATTCAGATGAACGGTCGCGACAGCAGACTGGTAGTTGCCCCAGCCGCCGGTGAAGGGCAGCGAGGTCGTCGCGAGCGCGGCGCCGTCCTGGTTGAACGTGACCGTCACGCCGTTCTGATTGGTCGCATAGTTGTACGACACGTTGTAGTAGCCTTCGGCCGCAACGTTCAGCAGGTACTCGAACTTCATGCCCGCCGTCGTATAGCCCAGGTTGTTGAAGGTCGTGCCGAGCTGGACGACCGGCATCGGCGTCGCGTTCGTGTAGCTGTCGGCCTTGACTTCAAGCGTGCCGTCCACCGTCTGGGCGGCGACAGGCTCGAAGCGCAGCCCTTGCACCTTCACGTTCGCGTCGCTGGCCGCCGCGTACAATCTCAGCTTCTGCTCGCCGCCCGCCAGCGTCACCGGCAGTCTCGCCTGGATCGGACTCGTGCTGTTGTACTGGTTGGGCACGATGAAGGAAGCGAGCGTATTGCCGTTCTGGTCGTTCAGCAGGAACGACGAGCCGGCCGGCGGCACTTCCTGCAGCGTGGCGATATAGGCGCCGCCCTGATCCGGCACGGTCAGCTTGTAGTCGATCCAGTCGCCCGTCGCGATGCCTGACAGCTGGCTGGCGGTCACGCCCGTCATCCCGCTCTTCTGCGCGTAGTTGGACAGATCGAGCGGATCGGTGACGAGCGCGGGTGCCGTCGCGCGGTCGGTGCCCCGCAGCGTGACGTCCGTCGTCAATACGGCTCCGGCGCTCGAATCCGCGTAGGCGGCCGGCGGCACGCTGAACGTCAGCTTCAGGTCCTTGTAGTAGACGGTATTGTTCCAGGCCAGCTTCACATCCACCTGATGCTCGCCGACAACCGTCGCCGACTGGATCGAGACGCCGCCTTCGGTCGCGCCGGTGCCGGACAAGACGATCGCGTTCGCCTTGTCGGCGACGAACGTGCCGCCCTCAAGCTTGAGCGAGACGGTCCTGCCTGCGACATTGTACGGCAGCGAGCTCTGCTCCGCCGTCAGCTTCGCCTGATTGACGATGCTGCCCGTGCCGAGGCGGTCCCATTGATAGGTCGCCACGGATTGGGCGGGGATGACCGCCGAGAACTGCGAGCCTTCGCTCACGATGCGAATGTTCTGCGGCTTGCTCGTCTGGTTGATCGCCACAGTCACCAGCTTCTTGGCGTCCGGGCTCATGAACGAGACGTTCGTCACCGTCGACGAGGAGCCGTAGTCGCTGTCGATCCGGATATAGCCCGGCTTGACAAACTTCGAATACTGCGCGAGCAGATAGAACTCGGGCAGCAGCCAGTAGTTGTCCGGATTACCCGAATCCTGAACGATCGGCGTCGGGTCCGGCGTGCCGGTCCACTGATGCGTCGCGATATCGCTGTCCAGCATGAACACCCACGAGTTGTAGCTCTTGGCCCAGTTCCTGAAGTACTGCGCCATCCGGTCCGCACCCGACGTGCCCCATACCGCTCTCTCCGTCAGGTAGACGTTCTTGGTCGGGAACGCATTGTGCAGCGTCGTCATGTTCGACAGTTCACCGCCATAGTCGTGGAACGCCGTGCCGTCCACGGCATTGCGCGCCGACTCGTCCGACAGGATCGGCGTCGGATAGCTGGAGGTCGAGCTCGGATTGTGGTCGAAAATCCAGATTTTGACGTCCTTGAAGCCGCTCGCGTCCAGCTCTGCCCGCAGCAGCTTCGCCAGTCTGGCCTGCTGCTGCCAAGGCATGTTCGTGCTCGGATACTCGATCTCTAGCAGCGGCTCGTTGATCATCGTGAGCGCGCTGATATTAATGCCTTCGCTCTTGTACGCCTGCAAATACTTGACGTAATACTTCGCCAGCACGGGCAAGTATTCGTCCTTGACCGTCCCCTTGATCATGCTGTCCGTCGTCTTCATCCAGCCGGGAGGACTCCAGGCCGAGGCGAAAAATTGCATGTTCGGGTTGGCCGCCTGAATCTGCTTGATCGTATCGATGATGTGATAATCCTTGTCCTTCTGAATCGAGAAGTGCTCCAGATTGACGTCCGTCTGACCCTTCGGCATATCGTCGTAGGAGTAGAACGGCTGCGCCGTGAAGTCGGCCGTGCCGATCGTCAGACGCATCATGCTGATGCCGGCGCCGGTGTCCGGATTGAACATCTTGTCGATCAGACTCGCCCGCGCGGGACCCGACATTTTCCACAGATTGTGTACGGACGACTCGTCCACCGAGGTGCCGATGCCCATGATCGACTGATACTGCTTGGTCGGATCGACGTTGATCGTCGTTGCGTTGAACGCGGCGTCCTTGGCGACGATGTCAAGCTTGGGCTGCTGCTCCAGCTTCTGGTCGCCCGGCTGATAGCGGGACGCGTAGTACCATTCCCGGTTGACCGGATCGCGCTCTCGCGATATCCACGATTCGACCGCCTGCGCCTTGACGACCGTCCGAACCGGCGCGTCGCCCGTGCGGGTCAACTGGAACCAGTCCAGATTGAGCGAGCCGCTCGTATATTCAAAACGCAGCTTCTGCTTGCCCGCATCCGGCAGGACGATGCCGGTCACTTGCTTGTCGGCATAGGTCGCATAACCGCCCGTAGAAGCCGAATTCGCAAACTTGCCGGCGAGCTCGCCCCGCGAGTTGACGATGTTGAAGCCGACTGCGGAGGTCGCGCCAGTGGCATAATGGACGTTCAATGTGTACGTCCCGGCCTTGGCGACGTCGAGCGTATACTCAAGCCATTCGCCGCTGGCGGCGAAGCCGGCATTGGTCACGCCGTCCGCCGTCTGCATCGCGACCTTGTCGCTCTTGGCGCTGTAGCTCTCCGTCTCGAACTTGACCGCGCCGGATTCCGGCACCGCTACGACCGGCACGACCGGTGCGTCGCCGGTGCGCTTGATCGACAGCCAATTGAGATTCAGCAGGTTGCCGACGAGCTTGAGGCGGATCGTCTGATCGCCTTGCTTCAGCGCGACATTTCTGACCGTGCCCGTCTGCCACTCGCCCCCCGTCGACAGCACCGTCAGCATGCCGAGCTGGGTCCCGTTCGCATCGAGCACCTGCAGGCCGGTGGAGGTGCCGCTGATCGTGGAGGAATAGCGGATGTCGATATCGTAGTATCCGGCCTGCTCCACCCGCAGCGGGAACTCCAGATATTCGTTCGCGGCTGCGCCGGTGACATCCTTGGCGCCTTCGCCCTCGCTCGCCGCCGCCGTCGTCTCGACCTTCAGCGCGCTGCTCTTGACGCTGTAGTTCTCAGCTTCAATCTTCGCGGCATCGGAAGCGCCTACCGCCGTCCGCGCCGGATTGGCCGCCAGCGTCGGCGTCGCTTCGTGCTTGGTCAGCCCGTAGCCGTAGTCGAACAGCAGCTTGGGGCTCTGCCGCTCGTACATCGGATAGGCGGACAGGTAGAACGGCCAGCGCATCGGCAGCTTGCCCGTGAAGTCCTGGCTGCCGAACAGGACGTCCGCGACGCCTTGTCCTTCGGTTCCGGGCAGCCAAGCCTCCACCAGACCGGCCCAGTCCTGCATCTGCTCCGAGATCATCATCGGGCGGCCGGAGACGAGCACGACGACGATCGGGATGCCCGGGTTGCCTGCGCGCACGTTCCGCAGCGTCGCCAGGTCCTCGGCGTTCAGATTGAGCCCGGTCTGGGACGTGATGTCCCCGGTGCCCTCCGCGTACGGCGCTTCGCCCACGACGACGATCGCGGCATCCTTGCCGGCCGAGCCGAGCCCGTGCTTGTTGTAGGTCACGCGGTCGCTGCCGGCGACATTCTTGATGCCCTGCAGGATCGTCGTACCCGTCGTGATGCTGCCCGCAGCGCCCTGCCAGCTGATCGTCCAGCCTCCCGACTGGATGCCGATGTCGTCGGCGCTCTTGCCCGCGACGAGAATATGCTGCATGCCGCCCAGTCGCGACAGGATCGGCGCACCGCCGACGACGTCGTTCTTGAGCAGGACGAGCGATTCGGCGACCGCCTTGCGGGCGATTGCCCGATGCTCCGCGGAGCCGACGGCGGACGTCAGATCGACGCTGGCCCGGCTGTTCTCGAAGACGCCGGCCTGGAGCTTGACCCGCAGGATGCGCGAGACGGCGTCATCCAGGCGCGTCATCGGGATGCCGCTGCCCGGGCTGGCGATATCGTCGCCCGCGAGCGCCTTCAGATTCGCGACCGTCGCCTTCCAGTCGGAGGTCATCATGAACATGTCGACGCCCGCGTTCACGGACACCCGGATCTGATCCTTCAGTCCGCTGACGGCGTTGCCGTTCCAGTCGGTCTTGATCTGCTGGGCGGCGTTGTAATCGCTGATGACGAAGCCCTTGAAGCCGAGCTGGCCTTCGCCGGTTCCCTTCAGGGCGTCGGTCAGCAGCCGCTGATTGGCATGCATCTTGATGCCGCCGATGCTGCTGTAGGAGGCCATGACGGTCATGGCGCCGGCATCGATCGCTTTCTTGTAGACGCCGAGGTCCTTGTCCACAATCTGCTGCTCCGTGAACTGCGTCACGTTGCCTTGATTGGTGCCATTGTCGGTGTAGCCCTCGCCGAGATAGTGCTTCACCGTAGAGACGACCTTGTCCGGATCGTCGTTGCGGTCGGCGGTCTCGCCCTGGAGTCCCTTCACGTACGCGGCGCCCATGTCGCCCACGAGCCCCGCGTCATCGCCGAAGCCCTCGTAGGTCCGGCCCCAGCGGATATCCTGCGGATCGGCGATCGTCGGCGCGAACGCCCAGTTCGTGCCCGAGGCTCTCATCTCCTCGGCAGTCGCCGCGCCGATCTGCTCGGCCAGCGCCGTATCGCGGGATGCGCCGATCCCGATATTGTGCGGGAAGATGGTGGCGCCGAGTACGTTGTTGTGTCCATGAACGGCGTCCACCCCGTACAGGATCGGGATGCCGAGCCGCGTGGACAGCGCCGCGTCCTGATACGAATTGACCAGCTCCGCCCACTTGTCGACCGTGCTGTCCGACTGCTTGCCGTTCGGGAACGATCCGCCGCCGCTCAGTACGGAGCCGAGGTAATATTGCTTCACGTCCGCCGGCGTCACATTGGCCCGCTCGGCCTGCACCATCTGGCCGACCTTCTCGTCGAGCGTCATCCGGCCGAGCAGATCCGCGACTCTCTCCTCCAGCTCCCGGTCCTTGTCCAGATAGAGCGGCATGGAGCTTGCGGCCGGCTGGACGCTCTCCCCTTGCAGGTCGATCTGCGGCGGCGCCGCTTGCTCCGCCTGTGCGAGGCCGGGCAGCAAGCCCGTCAACAAGGAAGACAGCATGAGCGAGGACGCCAAGCTTCTTGCTCTTTTTCGAATCACGAGACAACCCTCCCAGGTTAGCGATGATTTCCTGACCGATTATAAATGCGAGCGCTTTCTATTTTCAGAGCCTATTCTTCAGTATCGCTTGTACAGATTTGCGATTGTCGGGCCGCGTGCCTGCCCCCTCGCCGATCAACCTTTGACGGCGCCCGCCGTGATGCCGCGGTTGATCTGGTCCGTGAACGCGATGTAGATCAGGATGGACGGTATCGAGATGATCGCCAGCACGGCGAACTGCGCGCCGTAATTGGACGAATATTGCCCCATGAAGTAGACGACTGCAAACGGCAGCGTCCGCAGCTTATCCGTATCGATATAGGTGACGGCCATAATGAACTCGTTCCAGCAGGCGAGAAAGGCGAGCACCGACACGGTGGCGATGGCGGGCCGCAGGATCGGAAGGATAATTCTGAACAGCAAGCCGGGAACGGTCATGCCGTCGATGACGGCCGCTTCCTCCAGCGCCCGCGGCACCGTCTCGAGGAAGCCCGTGACGATGTACATGCTGACCGGAATCTGAAATGCGGCATAAGGCAAAATGAGCGCGAAATAGCTGTTGAGCAGGCCGATCTCGTTGAATACCATAAAGTTCGGCAGCAGCGTCGCATAGATCGGGATAATCATGCCGGCCATGACGAGCGCGAGCGTCGGCTTGCGCCATCTCCACGTCATCCGGGTCAGCGCGTAGCCCATGGCGACGGAGCAGGCGATGATGATCGCGATGGACACCGCGCATACGAGCAGGCTATTCCAGAACAGCAGCGGGATGTGCGCGTTGCGGAAGGCGTCCGCGTAATTTTGCCACTTGGGCGGGTCGGGCCACTTCAAAATATTCGAGCCGAAAAAGTCGCCGCTCTTGAGCAAGGAAAAGTCGAAAAGCCAGACGAGCGGGAACAGCTCCGCGACGACGAGCAGCGTCATCAGCAGCGCAAATCCGCTCCGGTAGACGCCGGACAGCCGGATGCCGGGCGTGTTGTCTTGCAGTTTGGGCTGCATCAATATTCACCTACTTCCCGCTTCATGGCGCGGTTCATTCCGAGCGTGACGAGCAGGCAGATCGCGACCAGCAGCAAGGAGATCGCGTTGCCGTAGCCGTACAGGCCTTCGCGGAACGCCTTGGAGTACAGGTACGTCGACAGAAACTGCGTGCTGTTGCCCGGTCCGCCGGATGTCATCAGATAGACGGTCTCCATCTGCTTGAACGCGGACACGACCGCCAGCACCAGGTTGACCCGGAGCACCGGCGCGAGCAGCGGCAGCACGATGCGGCGGTTGAGCTGCGCGCCGGAAGCGCCGTCCAGCATCGCCGCCTCGTACAGATCCTTGGGCACGCCCTTGATGCCGGCATAGTACAGCAGGAAGGCGTAGCCGAAGCCCTGCCACATGCACACGAAAATAATGCAGGCGATCGCCCAGCCCGGATCGCCGAGCCAGTCCTGCTGCCAGGCGGAGAGGCCGATCTGGTCGAGCACCCGGTTGAGCAGCCCGAACTGCGTGTCGAAAATGCTGGTCCACAGCTTCGTCGTGACGAAGGTGGAGATGATCGAGGGAATGAAGATGCAGACACGCAGCAGCTTCTCCCAACGGCCGCCGTATTGGGCCAGCATCGCGATCACAATCGCCAGCGGATGCTGCACGGCGACGAGGCCGAGGCCGAGCAGGACGGAGTTCAGCAGCGACTTCCAGAAGACGGGATCGTGCGCGAACGCGTCTCCGTAATTTTGGAAGCCGACGAAGCCGTAGTCGCCCACGCCGTTCCAGTCCGTCAGGCTGTAGTAGAAGCCGACCGCGATCGGCACGAGGATCATGAACGCCAAGAGGAGCAGTCCGGGCGTCATGAGCCAGACGATCGTTTTTCTGTCGCCCAGTATTTTGTGCATGCGTCATCATCCTATCGGAAGAACGGAGGCGGCGATGCGGGCATCGCCGCCCCTTGGTTCCTCGTATTTATTTCGCCGAATCTTTGGCCGACTTGTCCGCCGCCCCGTCGATCGTATTCGTGAAGTCTTCCGGCTTCAGGCGATTGCCTTCGAGCTGCTGCAGCGAATCGTAGAAGGTCTTCTGCGTGTCGGACGTGAACAGATCCTGCGAGACCGTGCCGCTATAGGAAGATGCGCCGTTGAAGATCGCGCTCAGGTCCTTCTGCACGCTCGTCTCGCTGCCGGTCAGGAACTGGTCGTATTTTTGCGCCGGGAACGTGATGCCGTTGACCCATACGCCCTTCGCCCAGTTCTCGGGCTTGAACATCCATACGAGGAACTTGATCGCCTCGTCCTTGTTGGGCGACTTGGCCGAGATCGAGTAGCCGCCGCCGAACCAGGCCGGCAGGTCCGTCGTCTTGCCCTGGCCGCCTTCCAGCGCCGGGAACGGGAACGCGCCGATATTGTCGCGCACCTCCTGCGGGAAGTTCTCGTCCGCCGCCATCCCCATCTCCCATTCGCCCATCATGAACATGGCCGCCTTGCCCTGGCCGAACATATTGCGGGCCGCGCCGTAGTCCTGGTTGAGGAAGCCGTTGCCGAAGGCGCCCGCCTTGATCCAGCTCTGGATCGTCTCAGCGGCCTTCACGGCCGCCGGGTCCTTGAACGAGCCGGTGCGGTTCATGGCGTTGTGCGACGTGTCCCATGTGCCGGAGGCGCGCTGCACGAGCGTGTCGAACCAGATGCCCGACGTCCACGCGTCCCGGCCGTCCATGGCGATCGGCACGATTTTTTTGCTTTTGAGCGTATCGAACGCCTTGAGCAGGTCCGCCTCCGTGGACGGCACCTGGATGCCGTTGTCGGCGAATATCTTCTTATTGTAATAGAGCACATAGAAGTCGGAGTTGCGCGGGATGCCGTACAGCTTGCCGTCCTTGCTGAAGCCGTCGAGCGCCGCGTCCACGAAGCCGAAGTCCTTGAGCTCGCCGCGGTCGATCTCCGCGAGCGCCCCGCTGTTGATCAGCGGCGTCAGGAAGTTCGTATTGCCCCAGGACGTGATGATGTCCGGCAGCGCGTTGGACGCGTTGTACACCTTGATCTTGTCCTGGAACTGCGGGTCCGGCGAGAGCGTCTCGACCTTGATCGTGACGTTGGGGTTCTCCTGCATGTAGGCGTCGATCAGGTCCTGCTCCATCTTGCCCTGTCCGACCGTGCGGTCGGAGTTGTTGGTGAAAAAGGAGAGCGTGACCTTCTTGGCCGGCTCCGCCGTCGCGGCAGCCGAAGCCGATGCGGACGCCGTGTCCTGGGCCGACGCGGAGACGCTCGGGGACGGAGACGCGTTTTTGTTGTCGCCGTTGCCGCCGCATGCGCCGAGACTCAGCGACGCGATCAGGACAACCAGACTTGCGGATGCCTTTTTCATCTTCGAACGATTCATCTTTCCCCCACCTTAACAGTTGTCGTTTGCGCTTCGAGCTTGATTATAATCCGCTTCGGCGCCGGGCAGCAGAAGGCATTCTTCAGGATCTTCTGTACGTTCTTGCGCTTTTTCGAAGCCGTCCGCCGTGCCCGACTGGTTCCCGCCCTCTGCCGCATGGCGCAATTGCTCATTTTTCACTTTCCCTTGTACAGATTTCAGATCGGAGGCGCGGACGGCAGACGCGGCCTGCCTTTTCGTTTATAGTAAATCTATCTCTCAATTCAACCGGGAAGGTCGCAGCCGATGGCTAACCGCTTGTTCAGACCGTATCTGAATCTGTCCGTCCGGTACAAGATTTTGTTCTGGTTCGTGCCCCTGCTCGCGCTGACCATCTCCGCGACCGGCGTGTACTCCTATAATATCGCGGCCCATGAGCTGACGACCAAGATCGGCGCCGAGCAGACGAGCGCGGCCAAGCAGGCAATCGATCATCTCGATTATATCGCGCAGGATGCGGGCGATATTTTCAATTATTTGTTTTTGACGCCGGATATTCAGTCTCTCGTCTCTTCCGATCCGTCGAACGACAACTATGTCAACAAGACCGCGATCGACGCCATCAACCGGCTGATGGTCACGCGCCCTTATTTTCAATATTTGACGCTGTACTCCGCGCACTTCGGCTCGATCCAGTTCAACAACAAGGGCCTGTCCCCGGCGATCTCGTTCGAAGAATACCGGGAGCGATTCGACTACGATCGCCTGCTGAGGCGCAGCGAGATGGAGTGGTGGAGCGTCGAGACGCCCGGCGGCGGCGACAGCCGGATCTTCCCCGGCGATACCAAGAACAAGCTGCTGCTCACCAAGGTGCTCAAGAACGACTACGACTACGAACCGGAAGGCATCATCATCATCGGCATCGACGAAAAGGATATTCGCAGATCGTACGCCCCAAGCGGCGACATCTCCGAGATCTACGTGATCGGCACCGACGGGATGGTCTACTCGGACAGCTCCGGGAGCTGGACCGGCCAGTCCATGCATGCGCTCCCCTTCCTGCAGGGCGGCGAGGGCGGGCCGGAATCGCTGGCGCGGCAGATCGACACGGCCCGATGGGTATATGCGGATGTCATCTCCCCGCTGACCGGCTGGCATGTGCTCGTCGTGCAGCCCCGGAGCGAGATGCTGCGGCAGCTGAGCCGCATCCAGTGGCTGACGGCGGTTATCATATGCGTGACGATCGTGCTCAGTCTCATCTTGTCCTGGGCCGTATCGGGTCTGATTTCCAAGCCGATCCGCAAGGTGCTCATCTCCATGAAGAAGTTCCAGAAAGGCGATTTTACGCAGCAAGTGCGCGTCATCGGACACGATGAAGTCGGACAGCTCGGTCTTGGCTACAACACGATGGTCGGGCGCATCCGGGAGCTGATCGACGACGTCTATGCGTTTCAGCTGAAGCAGAAGCAAGCCGAGCTGAAGGCGCTGCAATCGCAGATCAACCCCCATTTTCTGTACAATACGCTCAATACGATCGCCTGGACGGCGCACAAGAGCGGCGACGCGCTCGTCGAGGAGATGATCTACGCCCTGTCCGGCATGTTCAGGATCAGCCTGAATCAAGGCATGGACGCCTCCGACCTGAAGCAGGAGTTCGAGCTCATCGGCCATTACCTGTTCCTGCAAAAAATGCGGTTCCCGAGCAAGCTTAACTACGAGCTGGAGCTGGACGAGCGCATCGCGGACTTCGCCGTGCCGAAGCTGCTCATCCAGCCGCTCGTCGAGAACGCCGTCGTGCACGGCATCGAATCGCTGGTCGACGACGTCGGCCTCGTGCATGTCGCCGCCGCAGCGGAAGGCGGCCGGGTCGTCATCGAGGTGACGGACAACGGCATCGGCATCTCCGAGGACAAGCGCTCCCGGCTCGCGCAGATGATCCGCTCCGAACGGCTGACGCCCGAAGGCGAGAGCTATGCGCTGCAGAACATCGCAGCCAGAATCCGGCTGTTCTACGGCGAGGGAGCGAGCGTCGACGTCCAGAGCGAGGCCGGCTCCGGCACGCGGCTGAGGATCGAATTGCCATATGAAAGGAAGTAGAGCCGGATGCTGAATCTGCTGATCGTAGAAGACGAGGAAACGATGCGGGAAGGCCTCGCCAGCATGATCGACTGGGAAGCGGTCGGCGTCCGCATCTGCGGCGTAGCCGAAAACGGCCTGGAGGCGCTCGAGATCATCGGGCGGACCGAGGTCGACCTGCTGCTGACCGATATCCGCATGCCGCTCATGGACGGCCTGCAGCTGATCGGCGAGATCCGCAAGCGCGAGCGCGATATCGCCTGCGTGCTCGTGTCGGGCTACAGCGACTTCGAGTATGCGCAGCAGGCGCTCCGCTACGGTGTGTCCGACTTCGTCGTGAAGCCCTGCGCGCCCCGAGAGATCAAGGCCATATTCGCCAGACTGACCGCCCAGCTGACGGAGCAGCGCCGCCAGTCCGACTCGGTCCAAGGCTGGCGCGAGAGCATGCCGATGCTCAAGACGCAGCTGCTGCGCCAATGGCTCAGCTCACCTGCCCTGGTCACGGAAAATCGCCGGGAGCAGCTCAGGAAGCTCAAGCTCCCTATCGGCCACGAGCATCTGATCGTCGCGGTCGTGCGCATCGACAACCGGTCGCGGCAGCAGCTCAACTACAATCGGACCGATCTGGAGCTGATCCGGCTGGCCGCCGCCAACATCGTGCAGGAGACGCTCGAGCAGACCGTCATGCAGTCCGTCGCCACCGTCAAGGAGGAAGACGGCATCGTCGTCATCCTGAACGGCATGTTCGAGTGGATCGAGGACAAGCTGGCGAGAGGCCTCGAACGCGTCCAGCACAATCTGAGGCAGTTCCTGAAGATCGAGGTCAGCGTCGGCATCAGCGATTCCAAGGCGAGCATCAATCAATTGGCCGAAGCGTACGGAGAGGCCCTGCAGGCGCTCGAGCTGCGCTTCTTCCTCGGGGCGGAGCGCTGCTGCTATTATCGCGACGTGCGCATGCTGTCGCCGCATGCGCCGTCATCGCTCTCCCAGGCGGAAGCCGTCGATACGAGCCTGGTCAAGCTCGAGCAATCCGCCGCCGACAATCTGCACGCAGGCTTGTTCGCGGAGGCGCTCAACGATGCGGAACGATGGCTGGAGGCGCTCCAGCGGTACCATCCGCACTCCCGTACGGAGATTCAGGTCCGCACGCTCTCCTTCCTGACCCGGCTCCTGCAGCAGGCGCCCTTGCAGAGACAGGCCGACGGCGAGGACGATCGTCCCGTCGACTACGGCAGCCTGGAGCAGCAGATCGGTGGCATCGATACGATGGAGGAGCTGGCCGGCTTCGTCTACACCGTCATCCGCCAGCTCGTGGAGCGGCTGAATCCGCACCGCACGCCCAAGCGCAAAGTCCAGCAGGCGCTCGGCTACATCGCCAGCCACTACAACGCGCCCGGTCTGTCGCTGGGCGGCGTCGCCAAGGAGCTGTACGTCTCCAGCACGTACCTGTCCACGCTGTTCAAGCAGGAGCTGGGCATCAACTTCCTGGACTACGTCCATCAATACAGGGTGGAAAAAGCGAAAGGATTGCTGCAATCGGCGGATATCAAGATTCAATCCGTCGCCAAGGAGATCGGGTACTTCGACGAGGCGCATTTTACGAGGACGTTCAAAAAGTGGACGGGCAAGCTGCCCTCGCAGTACAAGAAAGAAATGGCGAGCCGGGCTTAGCCGGAAATGCCGAAACAGCGCCGCGCGGGCTACGGGCCCGCGCGGCGCTGTTTTCTGCTTGTTGGGCAAGGCGGCTTCCTGCCGATCGGGGCCCTAGACTGCCCGGCTCAAGAAATGCTTCAGGACCGCCAAGCGAGCCGTCCGCGACATTGAGCTTATCAAAGACTATCGAGACCTTTTCAATGCCTATTCGGCCAGCAGCTGCTCGACCCAAAGACGCATCCGGGCGGCGTAAGGCGCGAGCTCGTGCTCGGATCCCAGCTCGTTCAGCAGCGCCGT
The DNA here is from genome assembly GCF_037963805.1 of Cohnella sp. 56. NCBI lineage: Bacteria > Bacillati > Bacillota > Bacilli > Caryophanales > Paenibacillaceae > Cohnella > Cohnella sp. 56. The sequence continues at coordinate 76,228 of NZ_JAZDQE010000006.1, forward strand.
GACGAGGAAGCGCCTCGGCTCGCTTTTCAGCCCTTCCTCCCGGAGCAGCTCCAGAATCTGCTCCAGCTCCCGCTTGCGCGCGTTGGGCACGCTCAGCTCGCGAATCGTGGAGGCGGTCTGCGCCAGCACCATGCCGCCGCAGCGCTCGATCGACTCGCGGAGCGTCTCCGGCGCCTCGTCCGCGAACTCCTGCATCAGCTGCCCGGGCAGCATCGGCTCTGCCTGACGGGAGAGCAGTCCGGCGACCAGATCGTCCATCCGATCGGCGACATACGCGGCCAGCGCCGGCACCGAGAGCGGCTTGGCCGATGTCTTCATCAGATGCAAATATTCCTTGCCGATGGCGTTCAGAATCATCACCGCGTCCCAGGCATGCGGCTCGATCGCTTCCCCGTACCGGCGCAGCAGCACCCCGCGATTGAAGTTCAGCAGCCGCGCGCGCTTGCGGAACAGATGCGGGCCGAGCTTGTCGCTCGCGATCGGCGGCTTTTCCTTCAACGAATTCGCCACGAAGAAGCCGTGCGTGAGGAAGTAGCCGAGCTGATACGTGATCTCCTCGACGAACAGCTCGCGTGCGGACAGCTCGGTCCGCTCCCGCAGGCGATCGGTCTCCTCCATCATCCGCGTGTAATGCACCTCGAGAATCTCGATATACAAATCTTCCTTGGACGGAAAAAACTTATATAACGAACCCTTTGCGACGCTGCAATCGTCCGCGATGTCCTGGATGGACGTCGACTCGTACCCTTTTTCCGCGAACAGCCGCTCGGCCGAGGCTACGATTTTGTTTTTTAATATGCTCATAAGCCCTCCCGCCAGAAAAATAACGATTGACATGGATTGCCGAAAGGTATAAAAATAGGCCTATAGCCTTTCGTGACTACGCGGTTTTTAACAAAACCACTTAGTCAAAAATAGCGGAAAATCAGACTTCCGTCAAGACTCGGCCCCCAATCGGAAAGGAATGAACACACATGGCAAACTCGCGCACGGCCTCGCCTGACGCAGCCGCGCCCTTCTCGCTGCTCAAGCTGCTGCCGCCGCTCCTCGCCGTTATCATCGGCATGTTCATGGTTATTCTTGACACGACGGTCGTCAACAATGCGATCCCGACGCTGGTCGACGACTTCGGCACCACCCTTCACCATCTGCAATGGGCCGTCACCGGCTATACGCTGGCGCTGTCGGCCGTCATCCCGCTCGCCGGCTGGATGACCGACAAGTTCGGCGCGAGGCGCGTGTTCATCGCGACGATCGTGATGTTCACGCTCGGCTCCGCGCTCTGCGCGCTCGCTTCGACGACCGAGCAGCTCGTCGTCTTCCGCGTCATCCAGGGCATCGGCGGCGGCATGGTCGCGCCGATCGGCATGGCGCTCGTCTTCCGCATCGCCCCCCCGGACAAGCGCGGCGCCGTCATGGGCGTGCTCGGCATTCCGATCCTGCTCGCGCCCGCGCTCGGACCGGTGCTGTCAGGCTACTTTGTCGAATACGTCTCTTGGCACTGGATCTTCCTGATCAACCTGCCGATCGGCATCGCCGCTGTCATCGTCGCCGCGCGGTTCCTGCCCGTCTTCGAGCGCGGCAAGCCGCCGGCGCTGGACATCCTCGGCATGATCCTCGGCCCGATCGCCTTCGCCATGCTGGCGTTCGGCGTCAGCGAGGGCGGTCAGGACTGGGGCTCCGCCCGCACGCTGACCGGCCTGATCGTCGGCGGCGCCGCGCTGCTGCTGTTCATCTTCGTCGAACTGCGGCACCGGCAGCCGCTGCTGGAGCTGCGCGTCTTCCGCACCTTCGCGTTCACGCAGGGCATCATCCTGTCCTGGATTCTGAACGTGGCGCTGTTCGGCTCCATTATCCTGTTCCCGCTCATGCTCCAGCAGGTCAAGGGCTACACGCCGCTCGAGACCGGGCTGATCCTGCTCCCGCAAGCGATGGGCTCCATGCTCTGCATGCCGATCGGCGGCAGGCTGTTCGACCGGATCGGCGCACGTCCGATCGTCATCACGGGCACACTGTTCATCTCCGCGGCGCTGCTCATCATGTCGCAGATCACGCTCGACCGTCCGCTGTACGTCATCATGCTGAACCTGTTCCTGCTCGGCTGCGGCATGGGGCTGTCGATGATGACGATGAACACGTACATCCTCAACACCGCGCCGCGCGAACTGGTCGGCCGCGTCACGCCGCTCACCAATTCGGCGCAGCAGGTTATCGTCTCCTTCGCGGTCGCCGGACTGACCGGCTACCTGTCCACGCATAGCGACAAGATCATGAAAGCCTACACCGGCCCCAACCCGCTCGAAGCGGCCGTCGGCGCGTTCGGCGACACCTTCCTGCTCACCTCGGGCTTCGCGATCGTCGGCTTCGCGCTCAGCCTGTTCATCCGCCGCGTCAAACCGGCCGCCGCGCAGAAGAGCGGATCGGGCGAAGTGCGAGCGGAGGAGAGCGTGCTGTCGGGACATTAACGGGGCGTGGTGAAGGCAATCCGATTCGCGCGGCGCGGGCGCCGCTGGGCGGATCGCCTTCACTACGGGAGGCGATTGAGCGCGGAGCGCCTGCTGCGGGCGGATCGCCTTCACTACAGGAGGCGATTGGTACCGGGACGCCTGCGTTGGGCGGATCGCCTTCACTACGGGAGGCGATTGGCACCGGGGCGCCTGCGCCGGGCGGATCGCCTTCACTCCAGGAGGCGATTGGCACCGGGGCGCCTGCTGCGGGCGGATCGCCTTCACTACAGGAGGCGATTGGCACCGGCGCGCCTGCGGTGGGCGGATCGCCTTCACTACAGGAGGCGATTGGCACCGGCGCGCCTGCTGCGGGCGGATCGCCTTCACTACAGGAGGCGATTGGCACCGGCGCGCCTGCTGCGGGCGGATCGCCTTCACTACGGGAGGCGATTGGCACCGGAGCGCCTGCTGCGGGCGAATCGCCTTCACTACAGGAGGCGATTGGGCTCGGGGCGCCTGCGTTGGGCGGATCGCCTTCACTACAGGAGGCGATTGGCATCGACCTCTTATGCCTGTCACCAAACAAAACGTTCCTCTCATCCATGGCGCACAATGCCGCTGTGGACGAGAGGAACGTTTTTTGCTGCGCTCTTATTCGGACGGATAAGCGAACACAACCTCATGCACGCTCAGCTTGGCGCCCAGCATGATGCCGCCGCCGGGACGCGCCTGCTCCCCATCTCCGCCCCGATGCTGCCCCGGTTCGCCGCCCTCTGCCGCCGGCTTCGGTCGGGCAGGCGTATGCGCCTGCTTGAACGCGTCGCTGTTCACCCAGTCGTCGAAGGCTGCGCGATCCTCCCAAGTGGTGCATACTTTGAGTTCATCGTGCGCCTCCAGCGATTCGGTCAGCAGCTCCATCCGGACGAATCCGGCGGCGTGCTGGATACCCTTCGGGTTTTTGAAGCGCTCGGCGACTTCGGAGACGTGGCCGGACTTGATCTTGATGGTGTTGATGGCGACGATCATGTTAAACATCCTTCCTGTGTCCGTATTGTCCGTATTGTAGCAAAGGCGAGATACCCGCTCAAATCAGCAGCCGGCTGTGTGGTGCGAGCACCGCGGCCGATCGTGCGTCCCTCTCGTTGCCTGCGCTACTCCCCGTTATTGAGCATCTCCTCGCCGATCGCCGCACTCGCGGATTCCCTCGAACCCGCTCGTCACCAGCCTGTGCACATAATCGTCATCGAGCGGCTCGCCGGTCACGAGCAGCCGGTAGAAGATCGGCCCGTACAGCAGATCGACGCCGAGACCGACGTCCAGCGTTTTTTGCAACTGCCCGCGCCGAACCCCTTTTTCCAAGATTCCCTTCGCCTCCTGCCGCCGCGGCTGGAAATATCGCGTCCGGTAAGCCTCGGCCAGGCCGGCGTCGAACTGCCCTTCCCCGACGAGCGCAGTGATGATCTTCCCTTCGCTGCTCGTCAAAAAGCGCGTCACGTTCATGGCGTGAATCCGGATATCCTCGAAAACATCGCCCGTATCGGGCACCGGCAGCCGGGCCGAGGCGGCGGACAAAAATCCATCCATGACCACCGCGGCTTTGTTCGGCCACCATTTATAAATGGTCGCTTTGCTCACGCCCGCGCGCTCCGCAATCTTTTCTACCGTCACCGCGCCGAATCCGACTTCAAGCAGCAATTCGTACGAGGCTGCCAGAATCGCCTGCTGCGTCTTCGGGTCCCGCGGCCGCCCCCGTTTGTTCGGTTGTTGCATCGTCACAGCCTCCTCCCGGCCTCTCCACCGTGTAATTGCGAACAATAAAATACAATACGTTCAGTATACGAAAAAAAGTTGAAAAAACAAACAAAGCGCCTATTTACAAAACGCTTCGTTCATTATATGATGAGGTCGTTAATTAATAAACTGTACGTTTAGTATATTAAATAAAAAACGTACCGAATGGAGGAAGCAAGATGCGAACGGAACACATCATGAAGGAAAGCGGCATTTCCCGCGGCTTGACGATTCTACTGGCGGTCGCATGCGGCCTGATTGTGGCGAACCTCTACTATGCCCAAACACTCGTCGGCCCGATCGGCGCTTCCACAGGGCTGTCCGCCGGCGCGGCCGGACTGATCGTCACGCTGACGCAAATCGGCTATGTCGCCGGGCTGCTGTTCGTCGTCCCGTTGGCCGATATCGTCGAGAACCGCCGGCTTGCGGTCGCCGGGCTTGCCGTAGCGGTCATCGCGCTGATCGCGGCCGCGCTCGCGCCGAACGCGCTGCTGTTCCTGTCCGCGTCGCTCCTCATCGGGACGGCTTCGGTCGTCGCGCAGGTGCTCGTGCCCCTCGCCGCTTCGCTCGCTTCCGAGGCCCAGCGTGGGCGCGCGGTCGGCAACGTAATGAGCGGTCTGCTCCTCGGCATCATGCTCGCACGGCCGGTCGCGAGCTTCATCGCCGGCATCTGGAGCTGGCCGTACGTATTCGCCGCCTCGGCGACCGCCATCGCGCTGCTGATGGCATTGCTGTCGCGCAAGCTGCCCGTACGAAGGCCCGCGCGAAGCGTATCCTACGGACGGCTGATCCGCTCCCTCTGGCCGCTGCTCGCCCGTACGCCGGCGCTGCGCCGCCGCGCGCTGTACCAGGCTTGCCTGTTCGGCGCCTTCAGCCTCTTCTGGACGGTCGCGCCGCTCCGCCTGGCGGATGCATACGGCATGTCGCAGCAGGGCATTGCCTTGTTCGCACTGGTCGGCGTCGGCGGCGCGATAGCGGCGCCAATCGCCGGACGGCTGGCGGACAAGGGCTGGAGCCGACCGCTCGCCTGGCTGGCCATGAGTATCGCTTTGCTGTCCTTCCTGCTCCCCTGCTTGTTTCACAGCCGCTCGACCGCCTCGCTCGTCCTGCTTTTCGTCTCCGCAATCGCGCTCGACATGGCCGTCTCCGGCAATCTGGTGCTCGGACAGCGCGTCGTCTATGCGCTCGGCAGTGAAGCGCGCGGCCGCCTGAACGGTCTGTTCATGTCGATTTTCTTTCTCGGCGGAGCCGTCGGCTCGGCGCTGGGCGGCTGGGCGTACGCGCACGGCGGCTGGCGGCTGGCGGCATTGATCGGCGTTGCATGGCCGCTGCTCGCCATCCTTTATGCTGCGACTGAGAAAAGGGAACGCATGGCGGACGGCGACGCCGGCATCACACAGCCATTCGAGCTGCGAGAGCAGCGCATGTGACGGCACACCCGGATTATCACCATTATGGCTACACGAAGTCTGTATCGTTGTCGTCAAGTCCGCACGATCACAGGCGGTCCAGCTCGCGCGCCTCGGCTTTAGAACGACAGGCCTTGCACACGCCGATCGTACGGCCGCTCTCGTCAATATAAAAAGAAAGCCGCGCAGATCGTTCGCGGCAAAGCGAACAAGGCCGGGCCTGTTCCCCTGCGGCCGGCCCGGGCCGGCTTCGCTGCCGCCTGCGGGCGGCCCGCAGCGGCACAACCTTCGCGCTGCGCGGAGCCGGAGCTCGCCGTCCGCGCTTCCAGCGCCAGAGCACGAGCCCTGCAGCCGCCAGGACCGCGGCCGCGATAATTCCGATCAGCATGGGACTTCCCCTCCCTAGGTCTGATATCCGCCATCGGAGGCGGCACCTGCTCTTGTCGGCCGAAGATCCGACCTTGGCGTCCGGCCGTCGCCTGTCAGAGGACGCCGGTCTCTCGCGCACTCGCCCAGTCATTCCGGTCACGACGGCAACCTTCTATTCGATATTAGCATTCATCCGCAGCGTTTGTAATCCTATCGATGCACATTAGCTGCCGTACGCCGCCGTCGACGGGTGCCGCAGGCGCGCCCGGCACGGATGGCGCAGACGGCGTGACGCCGCCCGCATGGCAGACATTGCCCCGCACGGTTCATATCTGCCACACGGGCGACGCGGTTATCGGACCGGGCTCATTTTCCTGATAGCACAGCTCGCTGTCCCATGCCTTCGCACAGGTATGCCCGCCCAGCGCTCAGGGTCCGAACGATGGTATAATCGTGTGTGACAGCCCCATATTCAAGCGAGAATCGGAGGAGAAAAGCATGTCCGACCACACCAGGCTTAACCGCAAGCGTGCCGTGTCACTGAAGACGTTCGACCCCGGCGATACCGGCGGCATCGAGAGCAAGGAGCAGGTAGAGGCCGAACTCGAGGCGCTTCGCGAAAGATTGCAGGAGGCGCAAGAGAAGCTCTATGCCAGCCGCTCGAACGGCGTGCTCATCGTGTTCCAGGGCATGGACTGCAGCGGCAAGGACGGCACGGTGAAAAAGGTGCTGGGCGCGCTTAATCCGCAAGGCTTCCGCGCCGAAAGCTTCAAAACGCCGACCGCCGAGGAAGCCGCCCACGATTTTCTGTGGCGCGCGCACCGACTCGTGCCGCAGAAGGGTTATATCGCCTCGTTCAACCGTTCGTATTACGAGGATGTGCTCATCACCCGCGTTCACGGGCTCATCGATGGCAAGGAAGCGAAGCGCCGACTCGAGCATATTAAAAATTTCGAAAAACAGCTGGCCGACAGCGGTGTGCTGATTATTAAAATTTTCCTCCATATCTCCAAGGCGTTCCAGCTTGAAAAGCTGCGCGACCGACTCGACCACCCGGACAAGCTGTGGAAATTCGATCCGAGCGACCTCAAGGAGCGGCAGCACTGGGACGAATACGTCCGGGCCTACGAGGATGTATTCGAAGCGACGGGCACGAAGCGCAACCCGTGGCATATCGTTCCCGCCGACAAGCGGTGGTACCGCGATTATCGCGTGTTGAAGATTATTACGGAGGAGATCGAGGGGCTGAAGCCGGCTTATCCGAAGCTTGACATCGAGCGCCTCGGAGAGCTGGATCTGGATGCCGAGACGCTCGCCAAGCTGGCGGCGGCCAATAGCAAGGCTGTCAAAAGCGAGACCGGTGATGAGAGCAGGAAGTCCGCGGAGGAAGAGGTTGCGGATGCGGAGCAGCGGGCGACCGAGACAGGCGGGGAAGCTGGGGACGACCGGCCAGTCGTCGAAAAACCGGCGGAGGTTGCCGAAAAAGCAGCGCCCGTAACGCGGAAGGCTGCCCGGAAGCCGAGGGAAACGAGGAAGCAAGCTGCAAACGAAGCGTCGGTGCCGGCTTCAGCCGCGGATGCGCCGACCGAGCCGAGCGCGCCTAAGCAACCGGGCAGGCGCAGCCGGAGGCAGACAGACAGCTAGCTTGCTGCAGTGATCAAACCCAAAGCACCTGCCGATCGATCGGCAGGTGCTTTGGGTTGTTCGCCGAGTATGCCGGGGGCTAGCAGCTCCGGGAAGTGGACAACGGCAGGCCGACCTTTTACTACGATCTGACCTTAAGCGTCTGATGCGCGGCCGTCGGCCCCGGATAGAACGAGCGGTCCGTGACGACGTCGTACAGATTGACATAACCGTAGCTCGCGGTGTCGGCCAGGTCGGCCGGCATGGCGAAGCCCAGCAGGTCCGCATAAGCCATCGTGCCGTCGTACTGCTTGTACAATGTGCGGTTCTGATAGGTCGAATATTGCGGATCGGACGGGGCATACGGGTTGGCGAATGCCGCCTTGTCCGCGAATTCGTACGGATCGAACGACAGCTTGTACGCGCCGGTCGTCGTATCCTGCATCAGGAACAGCGGCTTGCTGCCGGCGACGGGCTTGGCGTACGTACGCAGGGCGGGAGAATGTCCGCTCTGCGGCTCCCGCGTTAGAATCGTCTGACCGCCGACCGATATCGTATAAAGCGGGATCAGGCCGGCATTTGCCTCCGTAATGTCCAGCAGGCCGTAGTCGACCGAGTCCGCAAGCGCGTTCGCCTTGTCCTGCACGTCCGCCAGCGTGCCGACGACCCAATAATGCCTGTAGTACATCGTCTGACCGGGCTCAAGATAGAAGTTGCCGCCGACGCCGCCCACGATATAATCGTCTCTGTTGGCATCGCCCCAAGCCCAGGTATTTTTTGCATATTGAAAATCAGTATCTTCGCCGTAATGCTTGTCCTGGCCGAAAACCCAGCCTAGCGCGTAGCTGCCCGGGTTGCTCGCATTCTGCGCGAAGGCCGCCCAACCGCCCGTCTCGTCCAGCGCAATGCGATTGCTCGGATCGCTGAAATCCCCGCCGATCGCCGTATAGTCGCCGCTCGTGTCGCTCACGACATGATCCGGCAGGTTGGACTTGCGCACGCCGCCCCAAGGCAGCGTAATATCGTCGATCCGCTCGGTCCCGAAGTTGGAAATAACATACGTAACCTCGATGATGCCGTCGCCGATATCCCGCACCTTTTCATAATACAAAATGCCCGACCTGTGGATGCTCGGAATATGGGCCTGCTGGCCCCAGCTCAGCATCGAATAGGATTTGTCTGACGCGTCCCAGCCGTAGGCGAGCTTCGGCGAATAGAAGAAGCCGTTGCGGCCGAGCGCGGTCGTGTCCTTGCCTTCGTATACGCCGGCCTGGTGAATGTAGTACGCCATGCTGTCGTAAACGGACTGGGAAAATTGCGTGTCGGGATTGTTCAATCCGCGGTTGATGGCGACCGGTTGAATAACCTCGTCGATCCAGCCGCCCGATCTCGGCGTCGTGACCGGAGACTGCGGCGGGATTGCCTCGCCGAACGGTCCGGTCAGCGAATAAATCTGCCCGCCCTTGCCGAGGCGCAGCTCCCAGGAAGTATCCGCGGTCTGCCGGTGCACGATCGATGCCTGATACACATGGCGTTCGTTCAGTCCGGCCGCCCATTTTCCGTTGTCCAGGTCCACCTCGTCGTAAAATGCCTGCAGCTCGCCGATGCTCGAGAACGAGAACGTTGTGCCGGGATAATGCGCGGGTGTGCCGATGACGCGGACGCCGTAGACGGACACAGGGTCAAAACGGACCTCGAACCGCTGCCCTTGCGTCAACCCGCCTCCGTTGCCGTCCGTCGTCGCGGGATAGTCGGTCAAGGTGGCGACATCGGTCCAGGCGCCGCCCGCGGACGTTTGCACCTGAATTTTCGGCTTGCCGGCCGAGGCATTAAACCAGCCGCCGTCTGCGTAGTTTTTGCCGTGTGCGTAAATGACTTTGTTGATCGTGACCGGAAGCCCGAGCGTCGCCGCATACCAGTCGCTCGTCTGGACGGTGCCGTCCCAAGTAACGCGATGCGTGTTGAAGTCGCCGTCGAGGTACGAGGCGGCGATGTTGCCCGCGCGCGAGTAGCTCGGCGTCGCCTGCAGCAGCGCATTGGCTTCGGGCGCGAAGCTCGCCTGCAGCTCGGCAATGCTGGAGAAGGCGTACGTCTTGCCGGTATATTGCACCGGCTTGCCGATGACGCGAACCGCAACCGCCTGCACCGTGTCGAAGACGACCTCGAAGGCTTGGCCGTCGGTCAAGCCGCCGTCGCCGGCACTGGTCGTCGCCGGATATTGCGAGATCGTCGCGACATCGGTCCAGGCGCCGCCCGCGGACGTCTGCACCTGAATCTTCGGCTTGCCGCCGGAGGTATCGAACCAGCCGCCGTCCGCATAGCTTTTGCCGTGCGCGTACAACACCTTGTTGATCGGCTGCGCCTTGGCGAAGGTAACCGCATACCAGTCGGCTGCGGGCGCCGTGCCGTCCATCGTCACCCGATGGGTCGCGAAGCTGCCGTCCATATACGAAGCATTGATGTTGCCCGCGCGCGAATACGAAGCGGTTCCGTTCAAGGCCGCGTTGCGCGGCACGTACGATGCCTGCAGCTCGCCGATGCTGGAGAAGGCGTACGTCTTGCCCGTCACCTGAACGGGCTTGCCGACGACGCGCACGCCGTACACAACCGTCGCCTCGATCTGGATCTCGAACGTCTGGCCCTGGGCCAGGCCGCCGCCATTGCCCGGTCCGGTCGCCGGATACGCGGCGATCGTCGCCGCATCCGTCCAGGCGCCGCCCGGCGCGGTCTGCACCTGAATCTTCGGCTTGTCGGACGAGGTGTCGAACCAGCCGCCGTCCGCATAGTTTTTGCCGTGCGCGTAGACCACCTTGTTGATCAGATACGGGACGGGCAGCGTGACGGCGTACCAGTCCTGCGCCGGCGCCGTCCCGTCCATCGTCACCCGGTGCGTCATCACGTCGCCGTCGATGAACGAGGCGTCGATATTGCCCGCGCGGGACCAGCTTTCTTTGCCGTAGTAGAGAATGTTCGTGTTGACCGGCGTTTGGAGCGGCCCATCCGCGCTCGTTGCTTCCCAAGCGGATGCGTTGTGCGGGGCTTCCGGGCTTGTCGGAAAAATCTGAAGCAGATCGGCGTTTTGCGACGCCTGTCCGTACGCGTGAGCGTTTATGAATAACAGCGGCAGTACGAGCAAGGCGGTGAATGTCTTTTTCATAAAAGCTGCCTCCCCTGCGTCTTAATGGTCGTTGCCTGACTGTTTACCGTGAATCCGGTGCCGCGACGGCGCAAATGCCACCGCGGCATCGGTCTCGATCGCCTCAGTGCTGGACGAACCGGGCTTGGAGCAGCAGACGGTGCAGCATAGCCGCCGCTTCCGCCCGCGTGGCCGGCGCGGTCGGCGCGAAGGTGCCGTCCGGTCGGCCGGAGATCAGGCCGAGGTCCGCCGCATGGTCGACGGCCGAGCGCGCCCAGGACGCGATCGCCGAACGGTCGGCGAAGTCCGCACGTGCGGCGGCCCCGGCAGTCGCGGTCGCGGCGGCCGCGGCGTGCGCGCCCTCCGCAGCCTTGAGCGCCTTGTCGAGCATGAGCGCCATCTCCTGGCGCGTGACGGCTTGATTCGGCCGGAAGCCGCCGTCCTCGTAGCCGCCGATCAGCCCGGCCCGCGCGGCTGCGCCGATGGCGCCCGCGTACCAGCGGTCGCCGCCCACATCCCCGAATGCGGAGGCCGCGGCAGGCTCGTCGCCGAGTCCCAGGCCGCGCGTCAGCAGCGCGGCCCATTCGGCGCGGGTGATCGCCGCGTTCGGCTCGAAGCGATCCGCCGTCGCGCCCTTGACAATTCGCTTGGCCGCCAGCTCGCTTATGTCGGCGGATGCCCAGTGCGCCTGCGCATCCGCAAACGTCCGCTCGGCCGTCTGCACGATGACATACGCGCTGTTGCCCGGCCGTATGACCGTGGCGCGCGACAGATCGCCTTCCCGCTCGAAGGTGGCCGGCGCGAACCGTGCCTCGCCCTCCGGCGTCAGCCACAGCGCGGTCAGCCGCGCGGCATCGAGGCTGCCGTCGAGCGTCCAGCTTCGCGCGATATACGCCCCGAAGCGATCGACCGGGATACGGCGGTCGCCCGCGACGGCCTCGACGCTGAATGCCAGCGGCGATCCGACAGGCCGGTCTCCGGCCTTCTCGGCCGCTTCGGTCAAGGCGGCCCGATCGGCCGCGCCGGCGACGCCGATATGAATGTGGAGGCCGATCTCGGAGCTGTCGACGCCCAGGTCGGCGGCGAGCCGACGGAGATAGAGGCTGCCGATCGGCAGGTCGTACCGCGCGAGCGGCGTGACGACCGCCAGGGTGACGGGCTTGCCGGCCGCCGCTGCCGCGGCGATGAACGAGGCGGGCACCTCGATGCTGAGCCGATCGCCCTTCTCCGTCACCTCGGCGTTCACCGTGCCGCCGTCGGCAGGCAGCGACGCCAGCGACGCGTTCAGCGCGGCTGCGTCCAGCTTGACCACCGTTTCGGGCGCATCCGGCGTCGCAGTCGGTGCTGGCGTCGGCGTTGGTGTTGGCGTTGGTGTTGGCGTTGGTGTTGGCGTTGGTGTTGGAGTCGGCGTCGGGCTCGGACTCGTCTCCGGCGCGTCGTTCGCCAGAGCGAGCACGCGAAGCGCCCGATCCTCGGCCGTGAGGCCATAACCGGCCCCGGTGCCGGAGCCGCCGTCCAGCACATCGCCCAACGCGACCGTATCCGCGCCTGCCGGCACAGCGGCTTCTGACGGATATACGTAGCCAAGCAGCCCCAGATATTCCGTTTTGCCGTCATAAGCCTTGTACTGGAACTTGCCCTCATACAGATCGTGCTTCGGATCGCCGACCGGATACGGATTGACGTAGGGCACCTTTGTGCTCAGCAGGAACGGGTCCATCGTGAGCGACAGCGCCCTGGTCTCCGTATCGCGCAGCAGGAACAGCGGCTTCGTCCCCGCCGCCGGCTGGGCGTATGCCTCGAACGCCTGCTCGGCCGCGCCTTCCTTTTTCAAAGACAGCGTTTGCGTGCCGTCCCCGTCCGTTTGTACATAATAGGCGAGCTTATCGGCGGCCGCTGCGTCATACTCGGCAAAGCCGTAGTCCATTTTGTCCGCGAGCGCCTTCGCCTTCCCGGTCACTTCTCCCAGCTTGCCGACCACGTAGTAGAACTTCCACGCCAGCTTCTCGCCCGGCTGCAGATGGATGCGTCCCTGCACCGCCTGCACGTAAAAATCGTCGCGGTTGGCGTCGCCCCATGTGTAGTAGTTGGGCTCCCACTGTCCGTCGATCGTGCCGTAGTGCTGGTCTTTGCCGAATACCGTCGCCAGCGCGAAGCTGTCCGGATCGTCGGCGTCCTGCGTCATCGCGGCCCAGCCGCCCGTGTCGGACGCCTTCTTGATCTGCGTGTACGCGCCGCCGGCCCGGTCGAAGGCGCCCGCCTGATTGCCGATAATATGGTCCGGCAGCACGGACTTGCGCACGCCGCCCCACGGAATCGAGATATCGTCGATCGTGTCGGTGCCGAAGTTGTTCAGCACGTAGGACACCTCGATAACGCCGTCGCCCGCGTCCCGCACCTTGGTGTAGTACAGGAGACCGGATCGCCAGATGCTCGGGATCTGCGCGTTCTGCCCCCAGACTGCGACCGAGTAAGACTGATCCTGCGGGTTCCACCCGGAGGCCAGCATCGGGTCGTAAAAGGGCTTGGTCAGAATCGGATCGTTCTTGTAATACACGCCCGAGCCGTGAATGAAGTACATCGTCGGCTCCTGATCCGGATTATGATTGTCGTAGCTGATGGACACGGGCTGGATGACCTCGTCCATAAACACATTGTTCGCCGTCTGCGGCGGCATCAGCTCTCCGGCGTCCGTCTCGAGCGAATAAATCTGGCCGCCCTTGCCGACGCGCAGCTCCCACGACTTTCCGTCCGCCTGGACATGCTTGACCGAGGATTGATAGACGAGCGATTCGTCCGCGGCTTCGTTCCACTTCGTGCCGTTCATCGGGACGGTGCCGTTGGTCTGCGACACGGTCCATTCCCCCGGCGCCTGCGACGGAATGCCGGCCAGCGGGAACGCGTTCAGCAGTTGTGCCGAATACGCGTTGTAAAGCGGCGCGAACGGCTTGTTGTCGTAGAGCAGCCTGCGCAGATATACGGCTGCGTCGCCGCGCGACACCGTCGCGCCCGGATGCAGCATGCCGTCCTCGGACGCCGGCAGCAAACCCGTGCCGAGCGCCGCCTCCACGCTGTCCAGCGCCCAGGGTGCAATCTGCGCCGCATCCGCATAAGCGCCGGCGTCGCCGAGCAGATACGGCCGACCGGCAACCCGGCGGGCCGCCTGGGCGAACAAGTACGTCATCTCCTCCCGGGTCGCCGGCTGCTCCGGCAGCAGCATGCCGCCGGCCGTCGGGAAGATCAGGCCCGCATCGGCCGCGGCCTGAACGAGCCCGGCGTACGGATCGCCCGCCTCGACGTCGGCATAAGCATCGTCATAGGCGGCCTGCGGGAGCGCGGCGGCCTTGGCGACCGCAGCGATCAGAGCGATCCGCGAGATCGGCGCGTCGGGCGAGAAATGCGTCTCGTCCGTGCCGTCCATGATGCCTGCCGCGTTCAATTGCACGATATCGCGTCTGGCGGGATGATCCGCAAGATCGACGAAGCTCGATTGAACGTCGGATTCCTTTGCGATCGTCACCGTCCACAACTGCGGCGTGCCGTCCTCTGCGGTAACGGTGAACGCGACCGGCTCGCGGAAATCGTGTACGGCATCCGGCGACGGACTGACCGCGGCCCCGCGCGATACTTTCATCGCAACGTCCGTCTGCGACAGATCGGCGTCGTCCGCCAGCAGCGCCGTCACGGTGTGCGCGGCTTTGTCGATGACGACAGGCCGGTTTTTCTTCGGCACGTCGAACAGCGTGATGTCGTTGTACGTATTGGCCGGCCCCGGCGGCTCCCAATCGATCCCGCCGACCGTCACCGGTCCGCTGAAGGCGTAGATGCCGAAGTAGCCCGGACCCGTCAGCGGCGCATCGGCGTCGACGATGTCGAACACTTTTTGCCCGTCGACCCACAGGACGAGACGCACGCCGCCCGCGACATCGATCGCGGCCGCCCGCACCGTGTGCGCGGTATCGGAGAGGAATTGACGATTGGCCAATGTGCCGAACGGCGGCGTCTGACCCGGGAACTCCCCGATCAGCATCTTGCGGTTGCCGTCCGTCCACTTCTGAACCTCCCACTTGCTCGCGCTCATATCGATAAAGTAAGCGGAGCCGCCATCGAAAATCGTCTTGGACGGATCGCTGCTCCGCAGCGCGATGCCCGGCCAGTCGGGGCCGGTGAACGTATACCGCATCGTAAAATCGAGGTATTCGTCGCCGAACTCCTGCCCTTTGTACATTTTGTTGCCGCCGCTGATCGTCACGCGCCCGTCGTCGCCCGGCGCCAGCGTGCCGAGCCCGACCCAGTTGCCGCGATCGGCCAGCAGCGCGTCCGCGGGCACGCCCTCGGCGATGCCGGCGAGCGCCAGCGTGCCGTCGCCCGCGTCGGCGCCGAAGCGCCCGGCCCCGCGAATCGGCTCGGCGGCGTCGAGCAGGCTCAGCCGCGGCTCGCCGCCGATCGACAGTTGGAGGCGAACGCCGTCGCGCTCCTCGTAGCCGGCGAGCAGCACTTCATGGTCCGCGGCGCCGTCGAAGCCGGGAATATCGGCCGCATAGACGGTCCCAAGCACGCTCGTGCCTGCGGAAGTATGCTTTTGCAGCTCCCAGCGGTCCGCCTTCGGCACGAGCCTGTAGGCATCGCCGTTCGATGCTGCGCGCAGCGACACGGACGGCGCCTCGCCGCCGGGCGCCGGCTGCCCGATCCGCAGCTTGAAGTGGAACGCCGCGCTCATATAATGCTGTCCGTCGTAGTAGACGGACTGGCCGGCAGACAGCGAGAGCGCGCCGTCCGACGGCCGCGCGGCGCCGCCGGTCGTCGACCACGATTCGCTGTCCGCGAGCGGCGCGTTCAGCGGCACGTATACCCGCTCCGGCAGCGCGTAATACGCCTGCAGCTCGGCGATGCTCGAGAAGGAATACGTCGTGCCGGGGTAATGGGCCGGACGGCCGATCACGCGCACACCGTATACTTCGGTCGGCGGCACGTCGATGCTGAAGCTGCGGCCGGTCGTCAGGCCGCCGTTGTCGCCGCTCGTCGTCGCCGGGTAAGCCTCGACCGTCGCCAGATCGGTCCACGCGCCGCCTGCGGACAAGCGCGCCTGAATGACCGGCTTGCCGCCAGCGGCCGTGTCGAACCAGCCGCCGTCCGGCGACGTCACGCCGTGGACGAACACGAGTCTGTTGATAAGCTGCGGCACGTCCAGCTCGACCGCATACCAGTCGGTCGTCTCGATCTGGCCGTTCCAGGTGTTGCGGACGGTGCCGACGTCCCCGTCATTGAAGGAGCCGGGCGCATTGCCTGCGCGGGAATATTCCGCCGTGCCGCGGCGCAGGACGTTGGCCTCGGCCGCAAGCGGATCGTGATACGCCTGCAGGTCCGCGATGCTCGAAAAGGCGACGGCGCCGCCGGGGCTCGCCGGCCGTCCGACGATGCGGACGCCATAGACGGCGACCGGGTCGAAGACGGCTTCGAAGCGTCGGCCCTGCGCGAGTCCGCCGCTGTCCGAGGCCGTCGTCGCCGGATAGCGCGACAGCACGCCGGCGTCCTGCCACGGGCCTCCCGCCGCCGTGCGAATCTGGACGCGCGGCTTGCCGCCGTCCGCCGTGTTGAACCAGCCGCCGTCCGGCGACACCGGACCTTGCGTGAAGACGACATTGTCGATCGTCTGCGGCGCGGCGAGCGCGACGGCATACCAATCCTCGGCCTGAAGCGTGCCGTCGTTCAAGCTGAGCGAGGTGGCCGGATCGCTGTCCAGGTAGGCTTCGCCGCCCGCGAGATTGCGCGAGTTGGACGGCGTGCCCTTGGACAGCAGATTCGGATCGACCACCGCGCTCGTATCGAACGCCTGCAGCTCCGCCGCCGACGCGAAAAAGACCGGCTTGCCGACGATGCGGACGCCGTAGACATCGGTAGGGGCCAGCGTCAGCGCGAACTTCTGGCCGTCGACGAGCCCGCCGCTGCTCGCGGCGTCGGTGTCGGGATAGTCCGCCAGCGTGCCGACGTCGATCCATTCCCCGTCCTGTGCGGTCTGAACCTGGAGCTTCGGCTTGCCGCCTGCGGCCGTATCGAACCAGCCGCCGTCGACATAGGCGTGGCCGTGCGCGTACACGATCTTGTCGATGCGGGCGGGCGTATCGAGCTTGACCGCATACCACGCCTCCGCCTGATGTGTGCCGTCGTACGTGTTCAGATACGTCGACGTATCGTTGTCGACGATCGAGCCGGGCACGCTGCCCGGCGCGTTGGCGCTCGCGGCTTGGCCGAACAGCATGTTGACGGGAGCCGGTACCGCAGCCGCATGTACCGACGGCAGGACAGCCAGCAATTGTATTGCAAGCATAATGAATAGCAGCGAGCCGATGCCCGCACGACGCAGGATCATATGAGATTGCCTCCAGTTTAAATGTTTGTAAGCGCTTACCATTGAAGCCGTTTAATACCCCCGCTTCACCTCCGCCCCCGTTACGCGACACCGCCGCACAACTCGGCCGCCGCACGCCTTTTCCGCCCCCGTTATGCGACACCGCCGCACAACTCGGCCGCCGCACGCCTTTTCCGCCCCCGTTGCGCGACACTGCCGCACAACTCGGCTTCCGCACGCCTTTTCCGCCCCCGTTATGCGACACCGCCGCACAACTCGGCCGCCGCACGCCTCTTCCGCCTCCGTTATGCGACACTGCCGCACACCTCGGCCGCCGGACGCCTTTTCCGCCTCCGTTATGCGA
Source organism: Cohnella sp. 56 (assembly GCF_037963805.1). Classification (NCBI taxonomy): domain Bacteria; kingdom Bacillati; phylum Bacillota; class Bacilli; order Caryophanales; family Paenibacillaceae; genus Cohnella; species Cohnella sp. 56. The sequence continues at coordinate 93,716 of NZ_JAZDQE010000006.1, forward strand.
CACTGCCGCACAACTCGGCCGCCGGGCGCCTTTTCCGCCTCCGTTATGCGACACCGCCGCACATCTCGGCCTTAGGGCGCCTTTTCCGCCTCCGTTGCGCGACACCGCCGCACACCTCGGCCTCCGCACGCCTTTTCCGCCTCCGTTATGCGACACCGCCGCACAACTCGGCCGCCGGACACCTTTTCCGCCCCCGTTATGCGACACCGCCGCATAACTCGGCTTCCGGGCGTCCGCACGCCCGCTACACCACTTCCGTCTCGTCCCGCCCCGGCAGCGCCGGGAACGGCGTCGCCGGCAGCGTCTGGTACCAGTACGCGACCGAACAAATATCATGCTGCCCGGGGTAATACCGCCCCTCGCCCCGCCAGCCGAGCGCCTGGATCGTCACCGTCAGATCCGACTCGAAACGGATCGGGTCGACGACATGCCAACGGTACATCGCGTGGCGATGCTGCGACTGGTACAGGCCGTCCGGCCGCAGCACCTGATGCATGCCGGCATAGGCCGTCGAATACTCGCGGTAGCTGCCGTCCACCTCCCAGTTGAACGCGCCGCCAAAGTAGTCCTCGGTGCCCGTGCCGCAGATCGTCGGATACTCGCCGTCCCCGTCGAGGTAAAATTTGATCTCCCCTTCGCCCCACCAGCCGCTGTTGTTGATGCCCCAGCCCATCGAGGTACCGACGTATTGGCCGCGTCCCCGGACGCCGTCGAGAATCGTGTACGGCACCATGTACGGCACCGGATTCGTCCGGCGGAACTGCGCATGGAAGTATGCGGCATCCTCCGGCACGTCCGTCAGCGTGTAATTGATCTGGTAGAAACACATCTGCGGCGCGCTGCCCGCCGGCATGCGGTTTTCGATCGTAATCCGGCAGCGGCCCCGGAACGGCATCTCCCAGAAGCAGTTGAGCGCCTTGTTCGGATTGACCGCGACCATCAGCGAGTTCAGATGCACATATGGCCCCTTCGTCGAAAACATATCCCCCGTTACCCACGGCAGTCCGAAAAAATCCGGCAGCGGCGTCTCCACCGACGGGAACTCCAGATCGTCCCAGTAAATGCGCAAAATGAAATCCCGGCCTACGTACCCCGCGAACCACATGCTCTGGATCGCGCCCGGACCTTCGATATCGGCGACCGTATACGTTTCCCCCGGTCCGACCATCGCGCAAGGGCTGCACTTCCAGCCCTTCCCCAGCTCGCGCGCGGGACTGTTCGGATGCGCGTCGCTCATGGCGCCGCCGCCTTTGGCCCCGGTCGGATTTTCCGCACTGATGCTGCGCGTCCTGGCGTCCGACAGACGCCACAGATTGCCGGGATGCATGCCCAGTCCGTTAAATGCTTGCTTCACGATAAATCCCCTCCGTTCCCCGCTATATAATCCGGCAAGAGAGCCGCGCGCCCTCTCACACTTCAAGCACGCATGCTCCCGCCTTAAACGTCAGCGCGAGCGGCACACCGCGCTTCAGCGCATGGCGGGTCCGCACCCGGTCCTCCGCCAGGGCGAACTGCCGCGGCACCGTCACCTCGACGTCGGCGTCGCCCGCCTGCGCCGTCAGCACGGCGTACAGCTCGCCGGCCGCCGTATCCCAGCGCAGCGTCACCTCGATCGCGCCCCGCGCGAGCAGCGGTCCGGCCGAGCCGCGCGGCAGGCGGGCGGGCAGCGCAGGCAGCAGCGACAGCTTGCCCGGCACGCCGAACAGCAGCATCTCCTGCAGCGCCGCCGTCCACCCCATGTTGGCGTCGATCTGGAACGGCGCCCACGCCAGATCCACGCCGATCCCCATGCCGCGCCAGTCGTTGTGCACGGTAAAAAAGTTGTTCAGCACGCAGGAGCGCGCGAGAATGTCGAGGCTCTCCAGCGCCAGATCGCCCTCGCCCGTGCGGGCGTAGCTGTTGGCCATATGCGCGAGCGACCAGCCCGACTGCTGCTTGAGCCCGATGACGAGCCGCTTGCGGATCGCGGTCACGAATGCCTCGAACAGCGCCGGATCGCCGTCCCGCGTCACCTCCGTGCCCGGGAACAGCGGATAAATATGCGACTGGTGGCGGTGCTGATAGTTGTCGTCGAAGTCCGGGTGCATCCATTCCCGCACGGCACCGTCTTCGTTGATCTGATAGGGCGGGATGCGCGGCAGCATCGCCGCCCAGTCCGCGATGTCCGCTTCGTCGAAGCCGCCGGCCAGCCGCATGCCTTCCACCAGATGCGTCACGACCTCCTTGGCGATCGCGAAGTCCATCGTCGCGTTGACCGTCGTCTCCATCGTCGTCTCCTCGTAGCCGGTCGCAAGCTTCGTCCAGTAGTTGCCCGGCGTATTTTCCGGCGAGTTCGATGGAGAGCTGACATAGTAGCCGTCTTCGCCGACGGTGAAAAAGTCGCGGTAAAACATTGCCGTTTCCCGCAAAAAGGGCAGCGCGCGGTCGCGCAGGAAGTCGATATCGCCGGTATGCAGGTAGTAATCGTAATAGTGCTGGGCGATCCAGCCCGCTCCGCCCGTCCAGTGGACGATATGCGGGAAGATGATCTGGATCAGCCCGCTCTGCGGCGACGTCGGCGCGGGGATATAGATGCCCCGGCAGCCGTACAGCTTGGACGCATTGTCCCGGAAGTCGTCCATCATCCGCTCGAAGTAGTCGAACACCGCGAGCAGCGTCTCCGGCATATTGCCCGACAGCGCCTGCCAGTAGTTCATCTGAAGGTTCTCGTTAATCATGTTAAATGCCCAGAAGCCCGTATATTCCCCGCTCCACAGCCCCATCAGCGGCGACGGGTTGCCGCCCGCCCGCGAGCTGGATACGAGCAAATATCGGCCGTACGCCCACATTTTTTCGAGCATCGCGACCGGCGCTTCTCCCCGATAGGCGCGCAGCAGCAGCTCCTCGTTGGAGAGACGCCGCTCCGCCTCGTCCGCGTGCAGGTCCAGGTTCATTCGGTTAAAAAGCGGGCCGTGCAGCGCGACATGGCGGTCCAGCAGCACGGAGTAATCCAGCTCCGCCGCTGCACCGAGCTCCGCGGCAAGCCGCGGCCAAGCCTCGTGCCGGTCGCCGTCGATAAATACCTTCAGCACGATTTCGACGCATGACGCGCCCTCGAATCCGAGCCCCTTCTCACGCGGCGCGAGCCAGCCGCCTACCGTTCGCACGCGGGCGACGGCGCCGAAGTCGCTGCCGTCGTCCTTGCGCGCCGCATAGTAGACCAGCTCGCCGTCGCCGCGGCTCTCGTCGTCCGTCGGCAGCGCCGAAGGGCCGCCGAACGGCATGCGCGCGTCCGCCACATCGTGCAGGCCGACCCAGACAAGGCCGTCGAGCTGCGCCGGCCCAAACGCCATCATGCGGCAGACGACCGCATCGTCCGCACGCGAGACGAACAGCTCCCTCGCGATTCGCGTCTCTCCGTCTTCCCACGCTACGGTCACGACACCAGTCTCCATATCGAGGACGCGGCTATAGTTCTTGAACGCGTGCGCCGCCTTCGTGATCAGCTTCAGATCGCCGAGCGGCAGCGGGCAGGCGACCCGCGGGTCGTAGCCCGCCGCCTTCAGCGCGTCGGGCAGCACGCGGTCGGCCTCCGGCGCCCGCCCTGCGGCGAGCAGACGCCGCACCTCGGGCAGGCTGCCGCTCACGTCCGGCAGCGGATCATGCGTGCCCTGCCACCACAGATCCTCGTGAGTGAGCATGACGGTCTCCTCGTAACTGCCGCCGTAGACGGCTGCGCCGATCGAGCCGTTGCCCGCCGGCAGCGCGTCCTTCCAGCGGGCCGACCAGATCGAGGCCGGATAGTTCAGGTACAGCCGGTTGCGGCCGCTTGGTTCGTTCATGACGATCCTCCTTTCCGCGAGCAACGCGGCTTACAAATCTTTGCGTTCGACGTATGCCTCGATCGCCTCAAGGCCGGCCGTGCGCGCCTCGACCGAGGCAAGCGCGGGCAGGTCATTGCTCGGCGCGTCGAGGTAAAAGTAGGCGCAGCTCGACCAGTCGTCCTGCCGCTCGAACAGCGCGTGGAACGTCGGATCGGACGCATCCACGAAGTTGTGCGGAGCCTCAAGGTCGATCGGCGTCAGTCCCGGGCTCGCATGGAAGATCGTCCTTCCCGCTTCTTTGAACCCATCTCGCGCATCCGGACCGCAGTAGCCGATCTGCTGAATCGTCACCCGAATGTCCTCGCGGAAGTAGACCGGGTCCGGGACATGGTAACGGTAAAAGCAATAGCTCCCGCTCTCCTCGTCCGCGATCTGGCAGCCTTGATGCAGATGCGTGAACGCGCCCTGGCCCCAGGCGGTGCCGATGTAATCCTCCACGCCGGTGCCGCACAGACTCGGCAGCTCGCGATCTCCGTCGAGGTAGATTTTCAGCTCGCCTTCTCCCCACCACGCGCCGAGATATTCCCGCCGGTTGACGTTGACGCCGAAGTTGACGCCGAGATACCTCCCCTGTCCGGCTATCCGCGGCAATATCTCATAATCCCGCTGCAATGCCGTCGGATTCTCTCTTCTGAAGTGCGCGTGCAAATAGAGAGCTTCGCGCGTGTCGTCTCCGACCGTATAGCTTACGTCGTAAAATATCCGCTCGATGTCGCAGTCCAGCTCGTTGGTCAGCGTCAGCCGCATGCCGTTGCGGAACGGCATCGGGAGCGTACATACATAACTTCGGCCTTCCGGATTGGAAAAGAAGACCGACTCGAAGGCCACTCTGCGCCCGAGCCCCGTGCCGAAAAAATCGCCGAGCGGCGCGCTGACCGCAGGCCGCGTCTCGCCATCCCAATAGCCGTCGATGCGGATCCCCCGCAGCGCGAGCGGCCGAAAGTCGCTGATCGTGAGCCAGATGCGGCGCACGATCCCGCTTCCTTCACGCTCGCGCGCCAGCTCCCGGGTCTCGCCGGCTGCCAGCTTGAACGACGGCGCGCCCTTGCGGCCGCCGTTGGCGGCGCCTCCCGCGCCCTTCGCGCCGGCCGGATTTTCCGCGCTCGCCCACCGCGTCTGCGCGGCGGGCGCCGCGTACAGCTCCATTCCTCCCGGATCGCAACGCATCGGCTCGCTCCTCTCTGTTTCATGGTGGACATATCCTTGTCCCTGTTCCTGCGCGGAGGGGACAGCGTTCAAACGCAGCCAAGCGCATACTATGGCTTAAATGCTGCGATCGGCCCGTTGACCGCCATTATCCGCTGCCCCGACCGTCGCCTTTACCCGCGTTCCGCCACGATCTTGGCGATCTCCGTCTTGTACCATTCGAGCAGCTCTTCGGCGCCCAGCGCCTGAACGTCCTTGATGAACTTGGCCTTGGCGGTTGCATAGGCGGCGTCGTCCTTGACGATGACAAGCTTGATCTGATTGGTCTGCACGTACGTCGTAATCTTGGTCAGCATCGCCGTCTGCTCGGTCGACATCGGCGGCAGGCTGGCGACGATGGACGTATCGTACGAGGTATGCGCCTTTTGCTTGGTATACAGATCGCCCGGCAGCTCGACGCCGAAGTGCTCCGCGCCCTCCTGCTGCAACGGCGTCAGCCGCTGCTTGACGACGTCCGGCAAGTAGCTGAAGTAGACCGGCGTATTGTATGTCGGATCGACGGCGGACAGGCCGCGTCCGGAGATGTTGTGGTACTTGTACACGCCCGTCTTCAGGCGGTAGTCCGGATCGCTCTTGAGTCCTTCGATCGTCTCGGGCTTAAGCTGCGGCTTGCCGTCGACTTCGTCCCACGCCTGGCCTTTGACACCGTTGAAGATCAGCTCTGCACCCTCGTAAGAGATGAGGAAGTTGAGCAGCTTGAGCGCTTCCTGCGGGTGCTTGGAGTTTTTCGGAATGAAAAACGTCGAGCCGCCCTGCGGCTGGTCGAACGACAGCATATATTGATCGAGATTGTTGGGCGCGGGCATCTGGAAGTAGCCTTTGTCCGTCTGTCCTTGCTTGGTGAACTCGACGTTGCCGTTGTCTACCGACCACGGGGACCAGCCGAGGAAAACCCGGTTCGCAGTTACCTTGTTCAGAAAGTCGGCAAATTTCATCGTGAAGGCGTCGGGATCGAGCAGCCCCATTTGATTCGCCTTGCGGTAAAATTCCACGCCTTCGAAAAATGTCGAGGCTGGATCGGTGAGGCGCGACTTGACGTCGTACGACACCATGTCGAGGTCGTAGATCATATTGTTCGAGACGCCCTTGAACATCGAGAACGGCACGTCCATCGACCACTGCGCCCAGCCCGGGGCATCGCCGAACCAGGCGGATACGCCGTAATTCTTTTCTCCATTGGCATTCTTCGGTTCGAGCTTCTGCATCTGCTGCAGCACGTTGAGGTAGTCGTCCAGCGACTCAAGCTTCGGATAGCCGAGCTGCTTCCACAGGTCGTACCGCATATACGGCGCCACCTGCGCCTGCAGCGGATCGTCGGCATAATCGCCGACCAGGTTGATGAAGCGCACCTTGTTGTCGGTCGTGCCGTTCACGTCCTTGCTCAGAAACTTGCGCGAGTAATCGATCCGCTGCGGCGTATTCTTCACAATGTCCGGCGCGTACTGGTCGAGCATGTCGTCGAGCGTCAGCGCGGCGCCCGCGGATACGACCTTGGGCAGCAGATCCGGCGTCGGCACGAATGCGATGTCAGGCAGATCGCCGCTCGCAAGCTGGGCCGCGAACTTGGCGCTGATGTCGCCGACCGCGTTGCCCGGCGTGATGTTGACCTTGATGTTGAGGCGCCGCTCGATCTCCTTCATGACCGGATCGTCCTGGAAGCCGGCCGGGAAGCTTTTCTCGAAGGCGGGCGCCGACATCGTGATCTCAACGGGCGGACCGCTCGGCGTCGCGCTGGCGGATGCCGAAGCGGACGAAGATGCGGATGCCGCGGAAGAACCGGACGGCGAAGCGTTCCCGTTATTGTTGCCGCCGGAGCAGCCTGCGAGCGCCAGCATGGCCGCCGTCACCAGACCGACGGACGACGCGAATTTCTGTTGACCTTTTTTCCCCATGTCGATATCTCCTCTGTTCGTGATGGATAAAAGCTTATATGTGCAATCCGTCGGTCGGTTCGTTCGTCCTGCGCCGCCCGGCGGATGAGACACCTGCTTCGGATGAATGCGCCGCCCGCTAACCCTTGACCGCGCCGATCATGATGCCCGAGATGAAGTAGCGCTGGAAAAACGGATAGACAAATATAATCGGCAGCGTCGCGATCATCGTGATCGTCATGCGGATCGACGTCGGCGTCACCTGCTGGATATCGGACGAGCTGACGGTCGCCATGTTCGTTTTCAGCGCCATCAGGTTCGAGGTCTGATCCGTCAGAAAGTTCAGCAGCACGAGCTGCATCGTCGGCAGATTGGGAGCCAGAAAGAAATTGTCGGTCCAGGTGTTCCACTGATTGACCGCCGAGAAGATCGCGGCCACGGCCAGCACCGGCATGCTGAGCGGCAAAATGATCCGCAGGAACAGTGTCATCACGTTCGCTCCGTCGATCATCGCCGACTCCTCCATAGCGCCGGGAATCTGCTCGATATACGTCTTGATGAGCACCAGATAAAAAGCGATGATCGCCGTCGGCAGCACGTACAGCAGGAAGTTGTCCTTCAGGCCATATGACTTCATCGTGATATACCAGGGGATGATGCCGGCGCTCACGTACATCGTCGCCAAAGTAATGCGGTAGATCGCCTTGCGGAACCGCAGCTGCGGCTTCGTCAGCGCATAGGCGAACATTGCGGTGCAAAATACGGTGACGGCCGTGCCGACGATGGTGCGCGCGACGCTGACGCCGGCCGCCTTGGCCAGCTCGTCGAGCATGAAGATCTGCTTGTAGTTGACGAAGGTGAACCCCCTGGGCCACAGGTAGATCGAATGCCGCGCGACCTGATCGGGCACGCTGACCGAGTAGATGAAGATGTAGTAGAACGGATAGATGCACAGGACAACCAGCAGCAGCAGGAACAACAGGTTGAAAAATCCGAATATGCGATGTGACCATGCGGTTCGCCGGGCCATGCCCCCGCCTCCTTTCGTATGGCTAAATAATCGAGTTGCCCGAGATCCGCTTGATGATGCCGTTGGCGGCGAACAGGATGATCAGGCTCGTGACGCTCTTGAATACGCCGATCGCGGTGCCGAGCGAGAAGTCGAAGTTCACGAGACCGGCCTGATACGAATAATAGTCCAGCGTGACGATCCGGTCGTGATTAAGCGCGTTGTGGAAAACGAAAATCTGCTCGAAATTGGAGCTGAGCAGGTTGCCGATCGACAGCAGCAGCAGCACGGTGAAGGTCGGGAGCAGTCCGGGAATCGTCACGTGCAGCGCCTTCTTGAAGCGGCCCGCGCCGTCCACGCTCGCCGCGTCGTACAGCTCCATATCGATCGAGGTGATCGCCCCGATGTAGATGATCGCGGACCAGCCGATCGTCTTCCAGATGATGACGAGCGTCTGAAACAGCCAGGTCGCGCCTTCGTTGCCCAGCAGGTTGGTCGGCTCGGAGACGAGATGCAGCTTGAGCAGCAGTTGGTTGACGATCCCGCCGTCCACCGAGAAGAAGGTGAAGAAGATGGCGTAAACGATAATAAACGAGATAAAGTTCGGCAGCGACAGCGCAACCTGGATGAACCTGCGCAGTCGGCTCCGGCCGACCTCCGTAATGAGGATCGCCAGAATCATCGACAACGGGGACGCCAGAATGCCGAGGAAGCCGAGCGCCAGCGTATTGGTAATCGCCTTCGGCAGCTCGCTCCCCAGGCTGAACAGCTGTCTGAAGTAATCGAGCCCCGCGAACTCGCTCTTGAATATGGACAGGCCGGGGATATACTTGACGAAGGCCATCGACCAGCCCGCGAGCGGGACGTAACTGAATAAGAGGACGAGAAGAAAAAACGGCAGCGTCATCGCCCACAGCAGCCAATCTGTTTTTCTTCGTGTCTGGTTCATGCCGGTTCGCTCCATTCCGCTTTGCTTGTGCTTGTTGCCTGTGTATTAATCGTAAAAGCAAACGGCAGCGCCCGACAACGGAACGGATTTTAGTTTTACGGTTCAAATTATAGGACTTTGCCGCAGACCGGCCTCGGGGTCTGTTCGCCGCCCCGCGCGTTGACTATACTGATAGCAACAGGCGGAGGTGAGCGGAAATTGCTGAGACGGTGGTACGCCAAGTACTTTAAATCGCGCTTCTTCGCCCGCCTAATGCTGCTCAACACCGCGATCGTCCTGCTCATGATGGCGATCCTCGTGACGCTCATTTCGCGCAGCGTGGCCGCTCAGAATTCGGAGAAGGAGCTTAGCTTCAATACGCAGATTCTCGAGAGCGTGAGCAAATATTACGAGCAGAAGCTGAGTGTCGTGCGGCAGATGATCGAGCAAATTTATTACGATCCGGCTTCGTACGATTTTATTTTTGCGCTGCTCGAGCAGCAGGACACGGGCAGCTACGAGTACAGGTCCAACCGCGCCAAGCTGGAGACCTACCTCAACTCCAACTTCACGCGCGACAAGGACATTACCAATATCGCCATCTATTCCAGGCTCAATGACGAATCGTTTCTTTTTTCCACCAATCTGTGGCGCATCCAGGACGAGAAGTATTTTAAAACGCTCGACTGGTTCAAGGACTTTAACAACGATCTGTACGGCCTGCGGCTGACGCCCGCCTATGAGGACAGCTTCGCGTTAAGCGGCTCGCGCTGGATCTACACAATCGGCTCCAACCTGAAGTCGCAGGACATCACCGCAAACACGGGCGTCCTGCTCGTGAACTTCGACGCTTCGTCCATCGAGAACGCCTACCAGCCCTACAAAGAACGGGTCAAAGGCAATGTGCTCATCGTCGACCGGGACGGCAAGCCGATCTACGACTCCAAGGGGGCATACGCCCCGCTCGGCGACGAGCTGCGGCAGCGCATTCTGTCCGTCGGTGCCGGCACAACCTCGATGACCGTCGGCTCCCGCATCGTGAACGTGCTGCCGAGCGAGGGCGGCACCTATGTCGTCGGCATTATCGAGCAGTCGGAAATGTACCGCGAGGTGAATGCGCTCAAGCGCAGCATTTTCCTGCTCGGGCTCTTGTGCGCTGCGCTGACGATCGCGCTGAACGGTGCGGGCATGAGCGTGTTCACCAAGCGGGTGCGGCGCATCGTCCGGGCCATCGGCCATCCGCCCGAGGGCATTCTCCAGCAGAAGGCGCGCCTCGAAGTGTCGGACGACGAGATCGGCCAGCTCGCGTTCCGCTTCAATGTCATGCAGGACAAGCTGACGGACTATATCAACGAGGTGTATATCGCGGACATTCGCTACAAAAATGCAGCGCTCGCAGCGCTGCAGGCGCAGATCAATCCGCACTTCCTGTCCAACACGCTCGAGGCGATCCGGATGAAGGCGGTGCGGGAGGGCAACGAGGATGTCGCGGACATGATCTACATCCTGTCCTTCCTGCTGCGAACGAGTCTCAAGCAGGACCCATGGGTCACGGTGCGGGAGGAGATCTCGTACTGCGAGCTGTACTTGCAGTTGTTCACGCTGCGGCATCCGAACAAGCTGCGCATCGAGATCGACGTCGACCCCGAGCTGGAGCCCTACGCCATCGGCAAGCTGACGCTGCAGCCGATCGTGGAGAACAGCGTCCAGCATGGCGTGGACTTCAAGCACGGGGACAACGCGATTCGGATTCGGGGCCGGCTGCGGGACGGCGTCGCGGTCATCGAGATTGCGGACAACGGGAGAGGGATGGCGCCGGAAGCGTTGGAACGGATCAGGGAGAGGCTGATGGGCGAAACGAACCGGACCGGCGGGGCGGGCGCGGGTGGAGCGGAGCGGCCAGGTTCGGGAGCGGCGGGCGGGACCAGCGGAGCCGGTGCGGCGAGAGACCGCGGCGGCGACCGCGGGATCGGTCTGCCGAACGTGCACGAGCGAATTCAGCTTCAGTTCGGCGAGCCGTACGGGCTTGAGGTGAGCAGCGACGAACGCGGCACGGTCGTGACGATCGCCTGGCCCGCGCGCAGATTGGAGGAGATGGCAAATGTACAAAGCGCTTCTGGTCGATGACGAGCCGCTTATTTTGGAAGGACTCCGCTATATTTTGAGCTGGGAGGAGCATGGCTTCGAGATCGCGGGCGCGGCGGAGAGCGCGGCCGAAGCGATCGAGCTGCTGGGCAGGAGCGCGGTCGATCTGATCGTGACCGATATCCGCATGCCGGAGCAAACGGGATTGGAGCTGATCGAGCGCGTGCGGGCGCTGCGGCCCGACGTGAAGTTCGTCATTTTGAGCGGCTACAACGATTTCGAGTATGTCCGCAAGGCTGCGACCCTCGGCATCGAGAACTACCTGATCAAGCCGGTCAACAAGGACGAACTGTCCTCGACGCTCGTCAGCGCGGCCGAGAAGCTGGAGCAGAGCCGACGCCAAGCCATTCAGCAGGTATATGTGCGGGAAGCGATCGACATCCTGCGGGACAACGTCGTCCTGCGGCTGGCCAACGGCAGCATCGGCATTCACGAGTATGCCGACAAGAGCGCGTTCCTGCGGCTTAAGCTGGACGGCCCGCTCTACGCCGTCGCCATGATCCGCCGGATCAAGGATAATCTCGCAGAGGGAGCCAAGGCGGAGCCGCAGCTCATGAACTTCGCCATCCGCAATATATGCAGCGACGTCCTGGCGGCTGCCGCCGGCGACGGCCTGTTCGGCTATGCCGTCAGCGACAGCGACGAGGACATCGTGCTGGTGCTGTCCGGCGCGCTCACAGACGAAGCGGCCGTGATTCGCCTGCTGCGGGACATGATACACAGTTGCATGAACTATTTAAAGCAGGAAATATTTGTCTCATTGGGCGTCCCGGCCGACGACCGGCACGCGCTGGCCGCCAGCTACGGCTCGGCGAAGGATCTGGCCGACTATTCGCTCGTGGTGGCGGACCGCGGACTGATCACCTCGCGGGAGGCCGAGGCCCAGCAGGTCGGGCTTGGCGCGCCGCTGCAGATCGACTTCGACAAGCTTCAGAACGCGCTGCTCGCAGGCGACCGCACCGCCATCGCGGCGGACATCCGCACCATCTTCGGCAAGCTGGACGTGCTGGAGACCAAGAGCCCCGCGCTCGTGCACAACGTGACCGTCGAGCTGCTGTACCGCATCGTTCATGCCGCCAGCCTGTCGCAGCGCAGCGTGTCGTCGAGCCCGCTCGGGCGCAAGGAGTTTCTGGCGGGCGTGCTGAACCGCCGCACGCTGGGCGAGATCGCCGATGCCATCGTCGACGCGGTCGACGACCTCCTCGCCCGGACCGAGTCGCGCGACTCGCGCATCGAGGAGGTGCTGGCCTACGTGAACGCCCACTACGCCGACGATCTGTCGCTGCACCAACTGTCCTCCCTGTTCCATGCCAACGCCGCTTATCTCGGCCAGTTGTTCAAGAAGGAGACCGGCAAGCTGTTCAGCGCCTACCTGAACGAATACCGCGTCGCCAAGGCGATCGAGCTCCTGCAGAGCAGCCCGCTCAAGGCCAAGGAAATCGGCCTCAAGGTCGGCTATGCCAATCCGGATTATTTCTATAAAATTTTCAAGAAGGTGACCGGAAAATATCCGTCGGAGTATGCGTAAGGCGCGATAAAACGACGGGGGCGGCGATCCGGGGGCGCGGGTAGGCAGGCGGGGGAAAGGTGCGGGTTTAAAAAAATCCGGCCGGGACCGCCGCCGATTAGCGGAAATCCCGGCCGGACGCGCGGCATACGCGTTATTTATGCCTCGGCCTCCTGCGCCCTTGCTTCCTGTGCTGCTGACTCTCTGCGTTCTGTGCCCCTGCGCATGACCCAGCCTTGGGCGCGGCGGCGCTCCTCCCAGAAGCGGCGATAGATGCCGCCGCTCGCGAGCAGCTCGCGGTGCGTGCCGGACTGAACCGCCCTGCCGTCGTCGATCACGACGATATGGTCGGCGCGGCGGACGGTGTGCAGGCGGTGGGCGATGATGACGACCGTCCGGTCGCGGGCCAGCTCCTCGAACGCCTCCTGAATGTAGCGCTCATTGTCGGGATCGACACTGGCCGTCGCTTCGTCCAGCAAAATAATCGGCGCATCCTTGAGAATCGCCCGAGCGATCGAGATGCGCTGCCGCTGGCCGCCCGACAGCAGCCCCCCGCCTTCGCCGACCATCGTCTCGTAGCCGTCCGGCAGCTCCATAATGAATTCATGGCAGCGCGCCTTGCGGGCCGCATCCTCCACCTGCTCCATGCTCGCGCCCGGGTTGCCGTAGCGGATATTGTTCGCCACCGTGTCGTTGAACAGATACACGTCCTGGAACACAAAGGCGAGCTGCCGCATCAGCTCGTCGGAGCTCAAACTCCGCACATCCGCGCCGCCGATCGTCACCGCCCCCTGCTGCACGTCCCAGAAACGCGCGATCAGATGCAGCATCGTCGTCTTGCCACCGCCCGACGGTCCGACGAGCGCGGTCGTCCCCCGCTCCGGAATGACCAGGTTCAGACCGTTCAGCACGGGCTTGTCGTCATATGCGAAGGTGACGTCGCAAAACGCAATCTCGGCGCCCCGCTGCGGGCGGTCCGAAGCCGGCAGCACCGGCATATCGTCGGCCAAAATAATGTCGTTCATATGGTTCACCGTCGTCGCGAACATGCGCTTGAACATGGCATAATCCATGAGCGGCAGCGGCTCGTAAAAGCAGATCGCCAACACGAGAAACACCATGAAGCTCGCCGGCTCCAGCGTTCCTTGCCCGACGAATATCCCGCCGACGATCAGGACGAGCGCCAGACCTACCTCGAACGCGACATGATAGACGGCCGTGTACGGCGTCAGCTCCCGATTGATCGCGATGCTGGCGTCCCTGTAGCGGCGAATCGTCTCCTCATAGCTGCCCATCCGGCTGCCCGTCAGCCCGAACGAACGAATGACCGCGATGCCGCGGATATACTCCAAAATCCGGCTGTTGGCCGCCTGCCGCGCCGCGGACAGCTTCTGCATAATATCCTTCAGCTTGCGCTCGGCCAGCCAGGTCGAGACGATGCTAAGCGGAACCCCGACCAGCGAGACGAGCGCCAGGCGCCAGTCGATCCACAGCATCGCGATTAGAATCAGCGGCGGGATCACGCATGCCTTGATCAGACCGACCACAACGGCTGGCACGTAGATGTAGCTGCCCGCATCCGTCTTCACCCGGGATTCCAGCACGGAGGCGTCCTTTTGCAGGAAAAATCCGTACGGCACCTTGCGCAGCCGATCGCCCAAATATAGACGGATATGCGTCAGAAAATGACCGAACAGCGGAAAGCTCCATTTGTTCGTCAGAAAATAAAACACGCCCTGGCCCGCGAACATCAGCAGCATCCAGCCCACCGCGCGCCACGCCCCGTTCGTGCTGCCGGTCAGCAGCTCGTACAGGACGGCAACCACAGCGATAGAGCCAAGAGCGGTAAACGCATTCTCAAAAATGGAAAAGATGAGCGCACCCCGCAGCCGGCCGCCTCGCTCGTCTGCCAGCAGCAGCGACTGCCGCAGCTCCGACATCTCAGCCAGATGCCGGTGCGGATCGTCCGCCTCCGGCTGGCCGGCGCTCTGCCCGCCCGATGCCGCCGCATTCGCCGCAGCCGCGGCCGCAGGCGCGGCTGGCTGTCGCTCCGCCGTCCGCGCACTCATCTGCTGCTTAGACCGCTCCGCCGCGAGAGCCGTCGGCTCCTCCTCCAGATCCTCGGTGCCGGCCTCGTACGACTCCCACAGGCGGCGATACAATTCGCTGCCCGCCAGCAGCTCGCCGTGCGTGCCGACCGCCGCGACGCTTCCCTGGTCGATGACGGCAATCTGGTCCGCATGCACGATCGTGCCGAGCCGATGGGCGATCGCGACGATCGTCTTGGGCTCGCCGTCGACCGGGTGAAGCAGTCCCGCGATCGCATCCTGAATGCGGGCTTCGTTCTCCGGATCGACCAATGCCGTCGCCTCGTCGAGTACGATGATCGGGGCGTCCTTCAGAATCGCCCGCACGAGACTGATCCGCTGCCGCTGACCGCCGCTGAGCGTCATCCCGCCTTCGCCGACCGGCGTCCGATAGCCCTGGGGCAGCTCCTCGATGAACGCATGGCAGCCGGCCCGCCGCGCCGCGGCCATCACCTCTTCGTCCGTAGCGCCGGGCTTGCCGAACCGGATATTGTCCATGATCGTTCCCTGGAACAAGTACGCGTCCTGGAACACAAACGATACGAGCGACATCAGCTGCTCCTCGCCCATCTCGCGCACATCGACGCCGCCGATCGTTACGCTGCCGCTGTCGACATCCCAGAACCGGGGCAGCAGTCGGGCGATCGTCGTTTTCCCCGCGCCCGACGGACCTACCAGCGCAGTCATCGTGCCGGCGGGAATGTGAAGCGATACATCGCTGAGCACGACCTGCTTGTCATAGGCAAAGGTCACATGCTGCAGCCGGATATCCGTGCCCTGCGGCGTTTGCAGCCGATCCGCCGTCTGCATGCCCTTTTCCTCCAGCAGCTTGCTCACATTTTTGAGCGCTGCGGCCAGCCGGAAAGCCGTCATGCCGCTCGACCGGAGCAGCTTGAACAACGCCGCCCCCACGCCGAGCGACATCAGAACGAAGAAGATCAGTACTGGAACCTCAAGCTGCCCCCGCGCCGCCAGCCACAGGCCGGACGGGACCACGATCAGCAGCGCCGTCCGCGAGAGCAGCACCGCAATCGTCTTGGCCGGCATGCTCTTGCCCTCGATATGGGAGGAGGTCTCCGAAAAACGGCGCACCGCCTGCGCATAAGAATCGAACGCCGACTCGGTGCGGGAAAAGGCGCGAATCACCTTCATGCCGTACACATATGTAAGAATCGCGCTGCTGACGGCCGCTCCCGCCTGACCGTAGCCGGCCTGCAGCGGCTTCAGAAAGGTCATCACCAGCGAATAGCCGCCGACCGTGACGCCGATGAAGGCCAGCACGGCCAGCCCCATCCGCCAATCCATCGCAAACATGATGGCGAAGGACAGAAGCGGCAGCGCGGTGCTGGTCGTCAGGTCCGGCAGCAGATGGGCGATGCCCTCCTCCAGCTGCTCTACGTCCTCGTTCAGCGTATGCTTGAGCTTGCCGCTGTCCGTCCGATCGAAGTAGCCGAGCGGCAGCCGCGCCAGCTTGTCCGCGAGCGCCATCCGCACCTCGTACACCACATCATAAGCGACGCGATGCGTCCAATTCGTCGACAGCGCCGTCAGCAGCCCTTTGAACGCGATCGCGCACAGGGCCGCCCCGGCCAGCGTCAGCAATTGTGTGCGATCGCCGAGCAGACTGCCGTCGGACAGCCCCTGACAGATGCGATAAATGACCCAATAGGGGATCAGCCCCATGAGCGTCGCCACGACGCCCGTCGCGATCGAGCCGGCCAACGCCGCCTTGCGCTTGAGCAAAAATGGTTTTAAACGAGACATCGGAGAAGGCGGCTTAAGCGGCTTCCCCTTCTTGGCCTTGGGCGCCGCATCTCGCTTGGACTGCGCTTGAGGTTCCGTAAGGATCACTTCCTCAGTTTAATAATAATGATAATCGTTATCAATTGTAGCAAGAAGCTCGCTATAACTCAATGCTCATTTGGCCGCCGATCGCATCCGACCGGTTTATATTTTCCGAATCATTATGGGCGAGGAGAAAAAGCCCCGTCAGAGCGACACGGTTCGTGTCCGGCTCCGACGGGGCGCTCCCCGTGCGATTCTGATGCGATTGTCCAGGGCGGTCGAGCTTGTCAAAAGATCATGCGTACACTAGCGGCTGTGCGCGCTCACCAGCCTACGCGGATGATCAGGCCCTTCGGATCGCCGACCTCCAGATATGCCGCCTGGCCGTTGACATCGTCGTACGCAAACCCGTAGGCGAGATGATCGATGCTGTGATCATGCCAGAACTTGGCGTAATAGTTGGCCGGTGCGGCATTGTAGTAGTTCGCTACATTGTTCCAGTTGCCGGTCGTATAGACATGTCTGTTGATCGCCGCGCAAGCGGAGGCGTCGGTCAGGCTGCCGTCGCAGCGCAAAATGTCCTGGGTGCTGTAGCCGGAGTAACCGGCGAAGTAGTTGGCATTGGCGCCCCCGACGGCGAACGAGCCGTGGATCGGCGCGACGATGCGGTAAGGCGCCTGCACAGTCGCGAGCGACTTGAACGCCGTTGGCACTTCGTTCTGGTACTTGGCGAACAAGCCGGACCGCGTCTCCGACTCCAGCTCGCCGACCGTCCGGTCGAAGTTGCCCGCCTTGTTGACGAGCCGGTGCTGGACCGGGAAGCCGAAGCCGTCGACCCGGGTCGTATTGCCGTGATAACCCGTATTGTCGACCGTGAACTCGATGAAGTCGAAGTAAATGTTGCGGTTCGGATCGGACGGATTGTTAATATCGGGGCCCGCGAAGCCGTCGTTATAAGTCTTGATATAGCACGGCGTGCCGACGCACAGGAACATGCGGCCCGACGTGATCTTCGGCAGGTTGACCCAGCTCGCGGCGCTGACGGTATGGTAGATGTTCGCATAGTTCTGGCCGTTTTTGGTCAGATGCCCCGATGCGTCGTTAAGCGCGTTCGAGATCGGCAGCAGGTTGCCGTTCAGGTCGAGATAGCTCCAGGCGCCGTTGGCCGGGTTGATGCCGATGACGCCCCAGTAGATCTGGCTGTCGGCGTAGGCGCCGCCCGTGCCGTTCATCACCTTGAGCGACACGGAGCCGTTGTTCGGCGGCGTCGGAATCGAGGACGCTGGCACCGAGCCGATGCCCGAGCCCGAGCCGCCGCCACCGCCACTGCCGCCACCGCCGATCGTGTACGTATACGTCGCCGTATCGTAGGCCGGATTGCCGTTATTATAGGTGAAGAGATACTGAAGCGAATTGCCGGACGCCACGCCGGATACGGCTTGCTCATAGCGGGCGTTCGCCGAGCTGTAGGTCATCCGCAGATTTTGCTGGACGCCGCCGTTCAGCTTGTAATGCACGTCGACCCAGGTCGTGCCGACGTTGGACTTGAACCAGATGGTCGCCGTCGAGCCGGAGACGGACACGCCCTGTGCAAAATCGGCGGCCGCGACCCGGGACGAAAACATCGGAAAGCTGATTGCCGCGAGCAGAGATAACAACAGCAACAACGTCTTCTTTCTAATCATTTGCATCTGCCTCCATTTGATTAGTGGCGTTCCGTTTGCCTGTTGCCCGGTACACAACGTACACTGCTACGACTTGGCCCGCATCCCGTTCATCAATCACCCCCTCTCATCGTCTTCACTGTGCCGTTCTGCCGCCCCATTTGCGCCCGTCCGCTCCTCCTCCTTCCATGCCCGCCCCGAACATCTGCCTGATCGAAGGGGATATCGTTAAAATGTAAAAAACGCGAGTTGCCCACGATTCCAGCAAATACGAAGGTTATGGCGATGGGACGAGACCCCGTCGATCATAGCTGCAAATAGGACCGTTTGCAGTTATCGGACGAACCTGAGCCGCCGGGGAGGCGAAAAGCCTGCACGCTGACCACGCTTGCAGGCTTCTCGTTCACTCGGCTCGAAACGCCGCGTCCGGCCCTAGTCCAGGCGCGCCGGGAGGGCGCCGCCCGTCCATTCGCGGCTGCGGTCCAGCCGTCCGCCGGGGACGACCAGCAGCACCGCCGGCTCGCGCGCGTCGATGATCTCGCCGCTCAGCAGCGCCTCGCCGCGCGCCGCGAAGGCCTGCTCCGCCTCATGCGGCCGCTCCAGCCGCAGATTGTGGCTCACCATGCGGCAGTCCGCGCCTCCGGCGAAGCCGCCGAGCCCCCGGATATGCCACCGCAGCCCGCTCCCGTCCGCTTCGCAGCTCACGGTCACGTCATCGTCCGCTCCCTTTTCTCCGGCAGCAGCCTCTCCCGCAGGTCCATACAGATCGCACATCAGCCACAGCCAGCGCGACGACGGATGCACCCACACTTCCTTGTAGTTGTAGCAATTCTGCATCGGCCAATAGGGGACGTCCGCCTCCCGCTTGGTCTGGATGCCGACCGGCAGCGAGCCGCACAAGTCGCCCGACATCGCCGTATACTGCGGCGTGAAGTCGTAGCCCTCGCCGTACATCAGGCTCTGGGCGAACGGATTGCGCCCGACCGTCCACTCCAGCTGGCGGACGGCCAGCTCGCGCAGCGTGTCGTCCCGCCGCAGCGCGGCCGCGGCGGATACGGCCTTCGCCTGGGACAGGCCCGTGCCGGTGTTGCCGCGCATCGCGTACCAGACCGGGAACCGCCGCACATAGTAGCGGTCCGACAGCCGCACGCCCTGCAGCACCTGCTCGCGGTACGCCGGATCGTCCGACGCCGCCAGATCGTAGATGCCCGCAGGCAGCATATCGTAGGGCGCGGTGTACGCGGCCAGCCGCTTCATGTACGCCGAATGCAGCACGATCGCCGCATACCACCGTCCTGCATCCGCATGATCCGGGCATACGCGCAGCAGCGCGCCGAGCGCGACGACCGGCGCCTGCTCGTGGCCGCGATGAGGGAAGTGCAGCAGCGCGCGCCGGGCCGGACTCGTGTAGAAAAATCCGTTCAGCGGCGTATCCCAATCGTCCGGCAGCGTCGTCTGCTGACAAGCGAGCACATAAGCGGCAAGCTCTGCCGCGCGCTCGAGATAAGCCTGCTCGCCGGTCGCCTCGTACAGCTCGACTGCGGCTCCGACGCCTGCGGCGGCCGCGATCAGCGGCGGCTGCCACTCGGACATCTCATCCGCCTCCCGGTCGAATGCCGCCCGCGCGAACGCCCAGTCCTCGCGGGCAGCCGTCAGCGCGCGCGCCGCCAGGATCGGGTCGGCGTCGCGATAGCTGCGCGCGGCCAGCGCCTCCGCCTGCGCGGCGGCGAAGTTGGAGAGCGGATCGTCGCCCGCCTCGCACACCTCGTCGTCGGCCGTGCCCAGGATGCCGTCCGTCCACAGATCCATCGTCGCCCAGGTCGTGCGATAGCCGTCTCCGAACCGGGTCTTGAGCATCCACTGCAGCCCCCAGCGCGCTTCCTCGCGCAGCCGCTCGACCAGCGCCGCATCTGCCTCGGCGGCAATCCCGGCACCGCTCCCCGCCAACGCGGCGGCCAGCGACAGCATCGCATACACCGCCTCGGCCGTGTTGACGAGACCCTGCGACAGGTCGCCGGCGTCGTGCCAGCCGCCGTTGATGACGATCTGCCGGTCGCCGTGCCGGCACAGGAAGTCCCGGTGGCAGACGTCGTGCACGCCCGGCACCTCCATGCCGCAGCGGAGGCCGTAAAAGAAGTTCAGCGTCTTCCAGATCGACGCCTCCCACACACGCGGCCCGATCTCGAACGCCCCGGACGTCAGCTCGCCGAGCCGGACGACATAGCGGCCGGGCGCCGCGAGCGCCGTAAAGTCGAGCAGCTCGTAGCCGCCCTCGCCGAGCGGCGAGTCGGCGCGCCGCACGTCGCCCTCGTACGCGACCGCGCCGCCGTCCGCCGCGAGCACCGCGAAGCGCGCCGCGCCCGTGCCGCACGCGACCGCCGTCTTGACGGCGTCCGGCGCGTAGCCGCTATGGCTGAAGGCGATGCTGCCCGGCGCGACCGCCCAGCCCTCGCTGTAGTCGGCGTCGACCTCCTGCAGCTCAAGCCCGGAGATGTCGTACCGCACCCGGCGCGCCGCGCCGTCGTCGCTGCCCTGCAGCCGGTAGACGAACTCGACGCCCGTCACGCGGTCGCGGTCGAGATGTGCGATCTCCCAGACGACCTCGTTCCACGTATCCGGCTGGAGTTGGAAGTAATGGATGCCCTCCCGCAAATAGTCGTCCGGGACGGCGATCGCGCCTTCGTTGTGCAGGACGACCGACAACGAGATATGCCGGAAGCCCGGCAGCGTCGGATACACCCAGAAGCGCAGCCGGTTGTACGCGCGCCAGTCCTCGCCGGGAAACAGCCGCTTGACGGCGGCCTTGCCGTGCGGTCGGCCCGGCGCCTCGGTCTGGTACGACTTGTCGGATGTCGTCGGGGACTCGAGCCGCACGGAGCGGCAGCCGGGCCGCCCCCGCTCGGCGGTGAAGCTCATCTGCGCCTGCTCGACCGCCTCCCACACGGACTCGTCGTGCATGCGATCGAGCGCGAGCGACCGCAGCACCGGCTTGCGCTGCCACCGCCAGGCGGCGGCGTCCTGTTCGCGGATCGGCATCGGAAATGCCCGGGCCCGCGCCGCCTCCATCGCGCCGCCGTTGCCGCCAGCATCATTAGTACCGTTAGCGCCGTCCGCAGTCCCGCCCGCCGCCGCCGCTTCTTGAATCGGCATCGTCAGCCCCCCTTTTTACCATTAAACATGTTAGAACTTGACCGAGCCAGCCAGCGCACCGCTGACCAGATAGCGTTGGATGAACACGTACAGCAGGATGAGCGGCGCCGTGATGATGATGATGCCGCAGGCGAGCAGCGGCCAGTTGTTCAGATACTGCCCGAAGAAGGCGTACAGGCCGCGCGTGATCGGCTGGTACTTGGTGTCGGACAGGTAGATCGTCGGACCGATGATGTCGTTCCAGACCCCGATCGCCGTCAGCATGACGCCGGTCGCCATGACGGGCTTCACGAGCGGGATCAGGATGCGGAATATAAAGCGCAGGTAGCCGCAGCCGTCCATCGCAGCCGCCTCGTCCAGCTCCCGCGACACGGACTTGATGTAGCCGACGAACATGAGGAAGGCGATGCCGGTGCCGCCGGTGCGCAGCAGAATGTAGCCCCACTGCGTATTGTAGAGGCCAAGCTCGCTGGCCAGCCAGAACTGGGGCACGAGCGGGCTCGGCAGGAACAGCGACATCGTGAAGAACAGATAGATCAGATTGGAAAACCGCACGTAGCGGCGGGCAATCGGGTAGGCGGCGAACAGCGACAGCAGGATCGAGGCTACGGTTGCCACGCTCGTATACAGCACGCTGTTCCAGATATAGCGCGAGAAGTCCCCTTTTTCCCAGGCGATACCGAAGTTGTTGAACCGCAGCTGCTCGAAGATGGCGTTGGGCGCCTTCAAGTATTCGATCTGCGTCTTCATCGACACGTTAAACAAATAGAACAGCGGCAGCACGTAGACGCACAGCGCGAGCAGCACGAGCACGTATCGCAGACTGACGGAAGCCCTGGATTCGGCCATTACAGATCGACCTCTCTTCTGCGCAGCAGGTACATGAATATGATTGTAAAAATAAACACGAACAGGAAAAGCACCATCGCGCCGGCCGAAGCCAGCCCGTAATCCGCCGTCGTATTGTTGGCGATCGCGTCTCGGTAGACGTCAAGCGCGAGCGTACGCGTATTGAAGCCGCCATTGGTGAGCACGTAGATGATGTCGAACGTCTGCAGCGCGCCGATAATGGACAGCAGCATATTCACAGTCAGCGAAGGAGCGATCATCGGAAATGTAATGTAGCGGAACGACTGCCAGGCGTTCGTGCCGTCGATATAGCCGGAATCGTACAGATCCTTCGGGATCGACTGCAGGCCTGCGAGGAAGATCGTCATCGAGTAGCCCATGTACATCCAGATTTGCACGAAAATAATCCAGTAAAAAGCCGCATCGTAGCTGGACAAAAAGCTGCTGCTCGTGCCGAACTGCTTGAACAGCGAGGTCATCGGGCCGCTCATCGGATTGAGCATCATGCGCCAGACGAGGCCGGTGACCGTGACGCCGAGCACGACCGGCAGGAAGAACGTGGCGCGGTAGAAGGCGTCTCCCTTCATCTTCCTGTTGATCAGCACCGCCATCAGCAGGCCCAGCGCGTTCTGAATCAGGACGACGAGGAAGGCGAACTTGAGCGAATTGCGGATCGAGCGCAGCCGCTCGGCCTGGTCGGAGGAGAACAGCAGCTTGTGATAGTTGTCGAAGCCGATGAAGTGCCAGTGCGTGCCGGGTATGCCGGTCGCGTTCGTAAAGGAGAAAAAGACGGTGGCCATCGACGGCCCGAACGCAAAAACGAGATACAGCAGCAGCGGCAGCAGAAGCAGCGCCAGCGGCATATGTCTCGAGAACCCTCTGCCAAACGGATACATATACAGTCACTCCCTGTACGGGTTGGTGTCGGACAATCGGAAACGGGGCTGATCCTGAAGGCTCAGACCCCGTTCCCCGGTTAGCTGGCTTGCTTGCTTGAGGCTGGATTACTTGGGCGCGGCTGCGTCCCATTCCTTTTGCGAGAGCTCTGCGAGTTCCTCCGGCGTCTTGATCTTGCCTGCCGGCGCGAGGAATTCGGCGTGAACGCTGGAGCCCGCCACATGCTCGCCCGCATTCGGACGGTTGATGAACAGTTGGTCCCAGGTCAGCTTGAACGATTGCAGGTAAGGCTTGAGCTCATTGATGAACGGATCGTCGACCTGCACGTCGGCATTCGGGAGGAAGCCCGAGGCCTTGACGAACTCGGCGTAGTTGTCCGGCTCGGACTGCATCTCCAGCCATTTGAGCGCCGCGTCCTTGTTCTTGGACTTCTCGAGGACCATCCAGGACATGTCGTACTTGCCGGCGAGCGAAGCGTTCTGCGCTGCGTCGTTGCTGCCCGGAATCGGGAAGTAGCCGAATTCGAGATTCGGGTCGGCGGACTTGATCGTCGGCGCGTTCCAGGTGCCGTCGGCGATCATCGCGACCTTGCCGCTCACGAACAGGCTCGGCAGCGAGCCGTAGTCGACGCCCATCGTGCCGTCTACCGCATTCTCCAGCAGGTACTGCGACTTCTTCAGAATCTCGATCTGCACCGGGTCCGTGAACTTGGTGGAGCCGTCCCACAGCCCCTTGATGAAGGCGGCCTGGTCCTGCTGGATCGAGGCGGACAGTCCTTGGACAGCCAGGTTGAACGGCCAGATGTCCTTGCCGGCGAAGCCGAGCGGCGCGATCTTCTTGGACTTCAGCGTATCGACGACCTTCGTGAATTCGTCCCATGTCGTCGGCACCTGCAGGCCGTTGTCCGCGAATATTTTTTTGTTGTAATAAAGGCCGGTGAACGATACTTTGCCCATGTTGA
This sequence comes from Cohnella sp. 56, assembly GCF_037963805.1. NCBI lineage: Bacteria > Bacillati > Bacillota > Bacilli > Caryophanales > Paenibacillaceae > Cohnella > Cohnella sp. 56. Next base: position 117,638 of record NZ_JAZDQE010000006.1, read on the forward strand.
TGCCGTATACTTTACCGTTGTAGGTGGTGGAGTTGGCGACGTCGGTCGGATTGTAGTTTTTGACGAATTCCTGGTCGGACAGGTCGGCGATCAGGCCGGCGTCGATCCACTGCTTCCAGGTCGGCGACTCGGCACCCTTGGCCCAGTCCTGCGGGATCGGCGCGAAGCCGCTCTTGAGCGCCAGCAGGTCGGTGTCGTTGGCGTTGATACGCGTCTGCTGCAGCTGATCGTAGGTCGCGTCGGACGGCACGGTCACATAGTCGACCTTGATGTTCGGATACTTCTCCATGAATTTCTTGTTGAATTCCTCGTAGTACTTGTTGACCGGCTCGTTGATCCAGTGAATGATCTTGAGCGTGACCTTGTCGCCCGACTTTCCCGTATCCTTGGATGCGGCTTGGGAGCTGGGCGCTCCGCCGTTGTCGCCGGATGCGCTTCCCGAGTTGTCGTTGTTGCCGCCGCAAGCGGCGAGCGCGGAGACGACGGCGAGGCTCAGGCCGAGCGTGGACAGCTTTTTAAGCATTTTCTTTTCCCCCAATCGGATGTTGGTGACCTCGCTTTCGACATTTACGAAAGCGATTTCGTAATTTCACCTTTATTATTTACCAGACATTTCTTTTTGTAAAGATATAAAATACATTTTTTGAATTATTTTATTAAAATAGAATTTTTATTATAGATATCGCTTAAAAATACAGTCTTTATTGACGTTTCTTCGTCGATCGTCCTTTACGGAAGGGAAAACATACAGTATATTTATTACAATTGTTCGCTGTTGATTCGAAAACGGTTTCGGACAGTGAACCTGAAGGGACCGATACGATGAACATTAAAACGATAGCCGCCATGGCCGGCGTATCGATCGCCACCGTCTCCAAAATCATCAACAATTACAGCGATGTCGGCGAGGAAACGCGGCGACGGGTGCTTAAAATTATGGAGGAAACCGGCTACAGGCCTTCCTCCTCCGCCAAAACGCTGGCGACCAAAAAATCGAGCCTCATCGGCGCCGTGTTTGCCGGCAAACTGAATTCGGACCTGAACCATCCGATTTTCGTCGAGGTCATTAACGCCTTTAAGAAGCAGATCGGACTGCTCGGCTACGACCTGCTTCTTTTCTCCAACGAAAACTTTTTCGAAGCGAAGGAAGATTATCTGGCCCGCTGCCGCCACTTCCAGGTGGACGGCTGCATCATCATCGCCGGCGACAATGTAGAGCCCAGCATCGCCGACCTGGACCAGAGCGATATCCCGTGCATCGGCATCGACATCGCGATGAGCGGCCGCAATTCGACCTACCTGATGTCCGACAATGCGAAAATTTCGGCCAAAGTGGTCGAGCATTTTTATATGCAGGGCCATAGAGAGATCGGACTGCTCGGCATCGACCGGCAATCCGGCGTCACGTCGATCCGCGAGACGGCCTTCGTCGAGTCGCTCAAATCGTTCGGTCTCGCGCTCAGACCCGAATGGCGGCTCCTGAGCGCCGACTACAGCATGGAGGGCGGCTACCGCGCCATGAAGGAGCTGATCGCCGCCGGCGGCCCGCTCCCGAGAGCATTGTTCGCGGTCACCGACCTGCTCGCCTTCGGCGCCATGCGGGCGTTGAAGGAGCACGGGCTGCGCATCCCGGAGGATATGGCGCTCGTCGGCTGCGACGATATCGACGCCTGCCTGTACTCCGATCCGCCGCTGACGACGGTGCGGCAGGATACCGAAAAGATGGGCCGGCTGGCCGCGCTCATGCTGTTCGACATGATCAACCACCAGATCGATCCGTCCGCAATCGTCGTCGAATCCGAACTGATGGTGCGCGGCTCCGGCTGAACGCCGCCGCGGCGGCGCATTGCTGCCGGGCTAGGGGGAGCCGCCCGGGCTGATGCCACCGCTCCCCGCCCGCCGACCGCACCCGACTACTCTACCGCCCCATCGACTGACCAATCGCTGACTGACAGATCACCGACTGGCCGATCACCGACTGGCCGATCACCGACTAACCGATCGCTGACTGACAGATCACCGACTGGCCGATCACCGACTGGCCGATCACCGACTGGCCGATCACCGTCTGACCGATCACCGTCTGACCGATCACCGACTGACCGATCACCGACTGGCCGATCACAGACTGGCCGATCACCGACTGGTCGATTACCGACTGGCCGCCAGCGCTCCACATTCCGGCTTTCCGACCGACCTCCCCACCTCCCGACTTTCAGACCGCTCGACCGCCCCACCGCAGCTGGCCTGACACCTGGCGTTCATCCGATAAATACGAATCCGAATCGTAAGTTAGCTTCAGCTTGGCGTTCATCCGATAACTGCGACCGGCAGTTAGCTTCAGCTTGACGCCCATCCCGATAACTGCGACCGGCAGTTAGCTTCAGCTTGACGCCCATCCCAATAACTGCAAATCGGCAGTTATTTTCCTCTCAGCCGCAGCGTTTGGCAGCGATAACTGCGATTATGCAGCTATTTCCGGGTATGCGCCGGATTGACACCGCTTTTTGACTAATTAACTGCACATTTGCAGCTATCGCTCCAAAAGTACGGCGTCCCGTGAGAATTAGCTGCATATTTGCAGGTACTGGGCTGCGAGTCTGCCGAATCCCGTTTGGCCGCACCCCCGAACCGCCGATCGCGGGCCGGGGGATTTTGGCTTGCCGGGCGACAGCGCCGATTACTGATGTTCGGTCAATACGATATCGTCCAGCGTGATGCTGTGACTGCCCTCATGGTTGCCGCCCATCTGCAGCACCAGCTTGCCGTTCTGCACCGTATCCGGCCCCATCGTGAATTCATAGGTGAACGTCTTGTAGTCGCTATCTTTGACCAACGTCTCCGACTTGGTGTCCATATACTTGACGTTGTAGTCCTCTCCGTTCTCTACCGAGATCAGCATCTCCTTGCCGATGGTAGACTTGGCTTGGAACGACAGCGTATATGTCTTGCCCGCCTCGAGCAGCAGGTTGTCCTGGTACACCTGCGTGCCCCATATCTCGAAGCCGTCGTAGTGGCCCCAAGCGACCTGCAGCGCGCCGTTCACGACCGAGATGGCAGCGTCTGCATCCCCCTTGGCGAACAAGGCCCAGTTGTCCGTGCCGCTGTCGAAGCTGCCGTTCAGCAGCGGGTGCCCCGTCAGCGGCGGCACCTCCTTGACGGAGATGTTGTCCAGCGTCAGCGTATGGGCGCCGTCCGGCGTCGTAGCGCCGTCAGCGGTGACGTTGCCGATCAGATAGTTCAGCTTGAGCGGCGCTGCCGTCCCTACGGTGAAGCGGGCCGTATACGTCTGCTTGGCGTTCGTCAGATGAAAAGACTGCTGGGACGACGCTGCCGTCGTATTCGAGAATTCGACCGTGATCGGACGATTCACTGTGGAGGAGGCTTCGAAGCTCAGCTCATACGTCTTGCCTGCCTCCATCGGGATGCCTTCCTGGAACAGCTGGACGGCCCAGTTCGGATCGCCCTTCGATGCGATCGCGACGATGCCGGTCCCATCCTGCGCCGACAGCGCAGCGCTGCCCCCGACGCCGATACTGTCGCCTGTCCATAGCACCCAGTTGTCCGTACCCGATGCGAAGTCCCCGTTCACGACGAGGTTGCCGTCATCGCTCAGAATCAGCTGGACGATGACGCTGTCGGCATAGCCGGCCGCGACGACCTTGATGGTGTAGCCGCCCGCCGCCGGGAAGCTGCTGCCGGCCAGCGTCAGCAGTCCGGCCGTCAGCGTATACCGGTCCGGCGTCAGCGCCTGGCCGCCCACCGAGACGGACGACACGGCCGCGCGCCATTGCGGATCGTCCGCGAAGGCCAGCTCGATCGTCTGCCCTGCCTTGTTGCCGGTCGTATCTTTGCGCAGCTGCGGCGGCGCTGCGACCGGCGCGTCCTTGACCTCCAGCTTGATATTGGACAGCCATACGTCATGAGGCGCCAGACGGGCGTCTCCGTCATGGATGAGCCCGAGCAAAAACTTGAGTCCGACGCCGTCCGCCTTGTTCGACGTAAACTCGAACGAATACGACTTCTTCTCCGTCCCCAGGTCGACGGTCTGGTCGAGCTGGCGCGGTCCGCTGTTTTCCACGACGACCTCCATCGGCCGGGCGACCGAAGCGCGGGCGTCGAAGCTGACCCGGTAGGTCACGTTCGGCTTGACCGGGATATCCTTCTGGAACAGCAGCGCATTCCACGGCCGTCCGCCCTGATTGCCGATGGCCAGCTTCACCGCATCGCCGTCGACGGATGCCGAGATGGCGCCCGCGCCGGCGGAGCCCGCCTGGTCGTCGTTGCCCGACGTCTCCCAATAGGCGAGTCCATCGCCGAAGCTGCCGTTGCGCAGTGGATAAAATACCGTATCCGGGTCATAGTACACGCTCGTGCGCACCAGCTTCACATTGTCGATCCGCAGCGCGTCCGCCTGGCCGCCCAGCTTGAAGACGATCTGGCCTTCGGCGTCGGACGGGCCGCTCAGATGCTCGAACGTGGCGCTCACTTGCTGCTCGGTCGCGCCGAGCTGCACGGTCTGCACGGCGATCTCCGTGCCGTCCTTGCGATACAATCCGACCTGAATGTCCCTGGCCTGCGTCGCCTTGGCATCGAAGGTGAGACGATAGTCGTTGTCCGCCAGCAGGAACAATCCCTTTTGCACCAGCTTCACATCGCCGGGCGCGCTTCCCCCGTTCGTGATGTCCAGGTTCAACCGGCGCTCGGATACCGGGTTCGACGGCACGGATGCGGTCGCCGCGGCGCCGCCGGACGTGAGGAGATGCCAGTAGCTCAACCGGTTCGGCTCGCCCCGGTCGAATGTGCCGTTGTAAATATGATTGCCGTCACCCTGCGGCTGTCTGGCCGAATCGTGATCGAACGGAATGCCGTCGATCTCGACCAGCTTGACATTGCCGAACCATACCGGCTTCGCGTCCGTTCCCATATTGAACTCGATCCGCGCGGCCGTGTCCGAATCTTCCTTCATCTGGAACAACAGTTCATACGGCTGAAGGCCGTCGCCGAGGCTCACGTTCAGCGAGGGCGAATAGGTCACGAACCCTCTCAACTCGCCTCCGGTCAGGCGCACCGTCATGTTGCGGGACGTGTCCGTCTTCGCGTCGAACGTCAGCTTGTAGTAGCGGCCTTTGGCAAGCGAGACGATCGCCTGCGGCTGAATCGAGTAGAAGTTGCCGCCTGCGTTGCCGATCGTCACATGCGCGTAGTTGTTGCCGCCGATCTGCTCGATGGCGACCGAGCCAATCGCGCCCGGATCCTTGTACAGCGCCCAGTGCGCCGTGCCGGCCACGCCCATGCCTGCATCACCGCTCACATCCTGCGTGAAGTCCGCATTGTAGACGAGATCCCCGTCCGGATCTTGCGGCAGTTTCGAGCCCGGCAGGTAATCTTCCTTCGGATAAGTCGGAGGCACGGCCTCGGGATACTTATCCTTGGCGTAGACGCGGACGTATTCGACCTCCATCTGACTCGGGAATACGGTGTCCGCGGCCGGATCTCCATCGAAGTTGCCGCCTACGGCCAGATTCAGGAGCATATGGAACGGCTGGTCGAACGGCGCCGGATAGGAATAGTTGTCGCTCTGGCCGTCTCCCTTGCTGTACCAGTCCTTCTTGGTGGAGAGCAGCTGTCCGTCTACGTACCAGCGCAGCGCGCCTGGCTCCCATTCAAGCGCATAGGTGTGAAAATCGTCGATCGTGCCGCCGTTCGGCAGATTGTAGCTGCTGCTCGAATAGACGTTGTTCGGCCAGGTCGAGCCGTAATGGATCGTGCCCGCGACCGTGTTGGGCTTGCTGCCCCAGCCCTCCATGATGTCGATCTCTCCGGAGGCGGCCCATATGCCGTACGCGCTGTTCTCCGGCATCATCCAGAACGCCGGCCACAGCCCCTTGCCCGTCGGCGACTTGATTCTCGCCTCGAACTTGCCGTACGTCTGGCTGAACAGCCCCTGCGTCTTGAGGCGTGCGGACGTATAGGACTTGCCGCCGTACTGCTCCTTGCGGGCGGTCACAATCAGCTTGCCGTCCTGCAGCTTCGCATTCTCTGTACGCTCGGTGTAGTACTCCAGCTCGTTGTTGCCCCAGCCGGGATTGCCAACCGACTCGCCGTTCGTCGTATCGAACGTCCACTTGCTCCGATCGATCTGGCTCTCGTCAAACTCGTCGTTCCAGACGAGCTGCCAGTCCGCCTCGCCCGGATCGTCCGGCTTCTGCGTCGGCGTGGCCGTTGGCGTCGAAGTTGGCGTTGACGTCGGGGTGGATGTCGGCGTCGGGGTCGGCGTACCCGCCGGCGATGTCACGCTGCCGCCGCTCGCCTTGTTGACGAGCGAGCCCGACCGGTCGTCGACGGAGCCGATTCTGCCCGGGCCCGTCACCGAGGACGACTTGGCGTCCGATCCGACCTTCAGCTTGTCGATGACTGCGCCGCTCGCCAATTCGATATCCGCGTCGCTATCGACGCTCAGCTCGGCGATATGCCCGGACACGATCAGCTTGACCTTGCCCGCGCCCGCCGCAGCGGACACCGTGGCGACCTGCTTGAAGTCGCCCGTCAGATGAACCTCGCCGGCGCCAGCCGCGACCTCGATCGGCCCGATATTCGGCGCCGCTTGCCCGTCCGCCTCCAGCGCGCCGCCCGTCTCGAACTTGACGGACGCTATTTTCGTTTTGCCTGTCGCATGCAGTCTGACCTTGCCGCCCGCTTTGTTCACGACAACCTCCGACAGCGTCGTATCCGCCAGCTCGATGCTATGCTCGCCGCCGCCGCGCACATAAGCCGTGCCGCCGACAGCGCTGTCAGCCAGCTTGACTTCGCCTTCGCCGATTCCTTCTGTCAAATAAAGATTGCCTGCGATATGCGCCGCCTCGAGCTCGGCGCCGGCTGCGGCGACGACGGCATTGCCGCCGACAGAGCCCGGCTTGCCGACGCCCGCCTTGCCGGATCGCCAGGCCACGAGACGATCCAGGAGCGTCGCCGCCTCCGCGCGCGTGATCGTTCGGCCGGTGCCGAAGCTGCCGTCCGGCCGTCCCTTCAGATAGCCGCCCGCCGTCAGAGCGGACACGGCAGCCGCGGTCTCGGCGTCCAGGCCGGCGAGATCGGTCCACGGCGCGGCGGCCGCCGGCTTCGCCAGCGCGAACAGCCTGCCCAGCGCGAGCGCGGCCTCTTCCCTGGCGATCGGCCGGCTCGCCTCGGCCCGTGAGCCGCTGCCAGCTGTCAAATATCCGGCGGCGATCGCCGCCGAGATTTCTCTGGCGGCCCAGGCTGCCGGGGCATCGGCGAAGGCGATATCGGCGCCGGCGCTCAGGCCGAACATCCGGTTGACGAACGCCGCGAATTCGGCGCGCGTCATCGGCCGGTTCGGCTGCATCGTGCCGTCGGGATACCCCTGCAGCATCCCCTCCCGCTGCCATCTCGCCAGCGGCGCGTCCGCCCAGTGCGCTGCGGACTGCTCGGTGACGGCTGCGACGCCGGCTAACGGCTGGGCCGCCGCTCCCATCGGACCAAGCAGCAGGGCTGCGGACAAAACTGCGGTTGCGGCTGTATTTCCCCATTTGAACTTCGACATACTTAGCCTCCTTTTTGTAATCGCTTACAGCTTGGGTAGAGAAAAATGTCCTACGTGGGACATTTTTCGACAAAGGGGAATCTGCGCTGATGAAAGGCGAAGAAATTCCGTTTTGACCCCCGTGGGACATTTTCAAGTAAAATATAGCTCCGCCGTTTGCCGTTTGTCAATGCCCAATCTGTCGATCGCCGCGAGCGGGCCGGGCAGGCGCGCAGGATTGACGTTCCGTCAAGCTGGCGACGAACTGCTCCGGAGCCGGGGGCTCTCGTTCTTCGACGAGGGCGACGAGACAGTCGGCGACATGCACGGCCATGTCCACGCGCGGCACCTTCATCGTCGTGAGCGGCGGGTATGTATATTGCGAGACGAGCAGATCGTCGAAGCCGACGACGGATATGTCGTCCGGCACGGACACACCCCGGCCCGACAGCGCCTTGAGCGCGCCGTAAGCCATCAGGTCGTTGGAGCATAGCAGCGCCTTCGGCAGATCGCCCGCGGCCAGCCACCGCTCCACCGCGCGGACGCCGTCCTCCTCCGTGAACTGCCCGTAGCAAATACGCGACTCCGCCGGCTCGATCCCCCGTTCGCGCAGCGCTTCGGTATACCCCTTCAGCCGCTCCTGGGCGGTGAAGTTGTTCATGTCGCCCGTCAGAATCCCGATATCGCGATGACCGAGCTCGAGCAAATAACGCGCGGCATCGCGCGCGCTGCGGCGATTGTCCAGATGCGGAATAGGCACCTCGGGCGCATGATAAAAGCCTTCGTCGAACAGGCCGACCTTGAAGCCCGCCACCGCCATCCGATCGATGACCGGACGCAGGTCCGACCAGCTCACGATAAAGCCGCCGTCGATGCTCTTCTGCCTGTACATGCTGAACAGCGACTCGATATCCGACAGATCGAGCACCGACACGAGCGTCGTGTAGCCCAGCTCCGCGCAGCGGCTAATAATCGCGCCGATGATCGGGCCGTAGAACAGGTCGTCCGTATGCAGCGTGTACAGCGGCTTGTCCTGCACGATAAACAGCCCCATCGTATTCGCCTTGCGTGAAGACAACTGCCGGGCGGCCGAATTGGGCTCGTAGTGATGCTCCTGCATGACGCGCAGCACCTTGTCCCTCGTCGCCGGCTTCACGCTGGCGGCGTTGTTGAGCACGCGCTGCACTGTCTTTCTCGACACACCCGCCAACCTGGCGATATCGTAGCTGTCCATTTTTCTCATCAACATCCCGCTGTTCATATTTTGACCTAAACCGAGTCTAGCCGAACCGCCCGCGACCGGTCAATAGAGCGGCCGCCGCGCCGCTGTCTGTCCCGCTCCAGCCGCAGCTTGCCGTATTGTCAATAAAAAAAACCGGGCGCGCCGATGGCGCCGCCCAGCTGCAGTGTCCGACCGCCGGCGGTGACGGACAGCCCGATTAACCGACGATCGCGCCCACGATGTCCGCCAGCACCCGCTCGTTGCAGATCAGACCCGAGTACTGCCAGATGCCGGACTCGACCTCCAGCACATGGCCTTGCTTCACGGCGGGCAGCCCCTTCCATAACGAATTGCTCTCCAGCGCGGAGGCCTGGTAACGCTCCGTCTTGATTACGAACAAGTAGTCCGCGTCCAGCTCCGGCAATTTTTCCATCGACAGCGTATTCCATTCGTCCTTGTCGGGCGTCAGGCTGTGCGGCTTCACGCCCAGCTCGTCGAACAGCATCCGGCCGCCCTGTATATGCCCCATCGTGTAGAACTCTTTCTCCGACAGCACGATCACGGCCGCCGTGCCGTCCCCCACTGCCTCGCGCAGCTGCCCCTTCGCCTGCTCCACCTGCCGATCGTACGCCTCCAGCCGGTCTGCCGCCGCCTGCTCCCGTCCGAGCAATCCGGCCATGGTGAGCAGCGTCTCCCGCCAGCTCTTGGTCAGATTGTCGACGACGAAGGTCGGCGCGATCTTGGCGTATTGCTCATAGGCGCCGTCACCGGCCATCCCCTTGCCTAGAACGATGAGATCGGGCGACAGCTCGACCAGCTTCTCCAGCGGCAGTCCGCCCCCGGTCGTGTCGATGATCTCCGCTCCCGCCAGCTCGTCCTTCAAGTAATTCTGCTCGACGTTGCCGTACAGCACTTGAGCGACCGGCTTGAGGCCCAGTACCGCCAACGGATCCTCGAGGTATGGCGCGACGATGCGCTGCGGATGGGCGGGCACCACGACCTGGTGGCCGGCGTCGTCGACGACCGTCTTCGGCTTCGCTTCCTGCGGGTCGGCTTCAGCTCCGCTTGCAGCTGCCGGCGGAGACTGCGACTGGGATTGGGACTGCGTCGGCGCGGCGCTCCCCTCGGCGTTGTCTCTGCCGCCTGCGCAGGCGCTCAATAGCGCGGCGAACAGGACCGTGAATAAAATACAAATGGTGAGAGAGCGGATACGTTGCATAATGCCTATGGTCACTCCATTCAAAAATAAGGTTGATCGATTCCCGTTCGTTCGCTGCAGCGACGGATAATGAGAATCATTATCACTTAATAAAAGAATATCAACCTTTGCCCGCACTGTACATGCAACTTTCCGACAGACCTACCTGGACGATTCTGACAGGCTGCGCACGATCTGCTGCAGCTGGGCTTCCGTAGATACCGGATCGCAGCCGTAGAACAGACCGCCGTCGAATTCATAAACGCGCCCGTCCTGGACGGCCCGGAGCGCTGACCATTCCTCGCTGCGCTTGAGCAGACTGGCCGTCCGCCGGCTCGCCTTGTCCTCGTGCACGATCAGGAACAGCAGGTCGGCGTCGTATTCTCCAAGCTGCTCCAAGCCGATATGCAAATAACCTGTCCCTGCCATGACCCGCTCCCTCACATTGCGCGGCGCCGCTAGGCCGAACGAACGATACAGAATATGGCCGGCTCTGCCGTACGTATCGCCGTACACCATCAGCTCGTCCGACCAGATCTCCAGTATGAGCACCGTCTCGCGGCGGTCGACCTGCCGGGCGATGCGCACCTTGGCGGACTCGATCCGGGCATCATATCTGTCCAGCCAGTCTCTGGCATTGGCGGCTTCGCCCGCCAGCTCCGCGACGGCCGCGAACTGTTCCCGCCAGTCCATGCTGTCGAACGGGATGGCGATCGTCGGCGCGATGCCGCGCAGACGATCCATCTGCGCCTCGTCGAACTGCATGTCGTGGCAGAGGATGATGTCCGGGCGCGGCTGTTCCTTCAACTGTCCAATATCGCATGTATCCCAGTAAAAGGGCTTGAGCGCACCCTGCCGCAGCGCCCCGTCATAGCGCCGGCTGAGCCAGGGCGTCATGCTGCCTACGGGCGGCACATGGCCGACGGCGAGCAAGCCGGCCGTATAGATGCTTGCCAGCGAGAAGATCGATTTGGGCTTTTTCCGGTAGATGGCCGGCGCGGTTCCGACGATCTGCTTGAACTTGCGGCTGAAGTAGAATTCGTCCTTGTACCCGACATGTCTGGCGATCTCAAGCAGGCTGTCCTTGGTGGTCAGCAGCCGCTCATGGGCTTTGGCGATGCGGATATTCGCGATAAAGTCCACATAGCCGCTACCGGTCGTCTTGCGGAACAAGCGGGTGAAGTGATCGGGATGGACGCCGGCCATGGCGGCCAGCTTGCCTCTCGGCAGTTCGTCGGCGTAGTGCTCGCGCGCATAAGCGACGACATCCTCCATCCGCGCGGCGGGTTCGCAACCTGCGCCAGCGCCGGGGCGGGGGACCACCAGGTGCAGCAGCTCGTAGAACAGGGACTGCACCTGGAAAAAGACATGTGCGGCGCCTCCGCGAAGTGCGGCATCGAGCGCGCGGACAAGCCGCGACACCTTGCCCGGATGGACAAGCGTCAGCTCGCGCACGCCCCACGACGCCGTCGGATCGCCGTCGCTCCCGGCCGGCCCCGCCTCGCTTGAAGGCAGGCGGATAATATCAAAGGAGATCCGGTACAGGCATACCGGCTGCCCTGGCGCCGGATGAAGCTTGAGCTCGTCGCCGGGTCGGCACCAATACAGCTTCATTGGTCCGAACGACGAGCCATAGCGGCCGATCGCGATCCGGCCGCTGCCCTCCGCTATGAATATGAGCGCATGCCGCTCTGCGCGCGGCGGCAAGCGCAGCTCGGGACCGCCCGCCATGCGGACGAGTCCAGTCAGATGATAACCGAATGAACTCACGTCTCTACCTCCGCGACGCCAGGCACGAATATACGTTGCCGTGCGCCTGCCATGATGTTGCGTCGCACTCGCCGCATGCGTCCCGTCTCAGACGCCGAATTGCGCCCGGTGCAGGCGGCTGTAGACGCCTCCGGCGGCGACCAGCTCCTGATGCCGCCCCTGCTCGGCGATGCCCCGATCGGTGACGACAACGATCCGGTCCGCCTCCTTGATCGTCGCGAGCCGATGCGCGATGACGAGCGTCGTGCGGCCTGCCGACAGCTCGGCCAGCGACTGCTGGATCGCGAGCTCCGTCTCCGTATCCAGCGCCGAGGTCGCCTCGTCCAGTATCAGAATCGGCGGATTTTTCAGGAACATGCGGGCAATCGCGAGCCGCTGCTTCTGGCCGCCGGACAGCTTCACGCCGCGCTCGCCGACGACGGTGTCCAGCCCGTGCTCCTGCGCGCGGATGAAGTCGTCCAGCCGCGCCCGGCGTGCGGCCTCCCATACCTCCGTCTCGCTCGCTTCGAGCTTGCCGTACAGGATGTTCTCGCGGATCGTACCCGCGAACAGAAATACGTCCTGCTGCACGATGCCGATCTGCCTGCGCAGCGATTCCTGCTTCAGGCTGCGGATGTCCGCGCCGTCGATGCGGATCGCGCCGCCCTCCACCTCGTAGAACCTCGGCAGCAGGCTGCACAGCGTCGTCTTGCCGGCGCCAGACGGGCCGACGAAGGCGATCGTCTCTCCTTTGCGGATGACGAGGTCGACCCGGTTCAGCACCTTCTTCTCTCCTTCGTAGCCGAAGGTGACATGGTCGTAGCGGATCTCCCGTTCGAACGGCTTCATCTCGATCGCATCCGGCGCATCCTCCACATCCGGATTCGTATCGAGCAGCTCCGTGTACCGCTTGAATCCGGCGAAGCCCTGCGGGTAGCTTTCGACGATGGCGTTGATCTTCTCGATCGGTCGGAAGAACACGTTCGTCAGCAGCAGGAAGCCGATAAACTCGCCGTAGGAGAGCCGGCCACGGATGACGAACCAGGTGCCACATACCATGACGAACACCGTCACGAACCGCATCATCATGAAGCTGATCGAGCCGTTGCGGGCGATCAGCTTGTAGGAGGCGAGCTTCGTCGCGCGGAAGCGCCCGTTGTTGTCCGCAAACCGCGCATCCTCGTACGACTCGTTGGAGAACGCCTTGACGACCCGGATGCCGCCCACGCTGTCCTCGATGCGCGCGTTGAAGTCGCCGATATCGCCGAACAGGCGGTGGATCGCCTGCGTCATTTTCTGATTGAAATAAACGACGACCCACACGATTCCCGGCACGACAATGAACGTCAGCACCGCGAGCTGCCAATTGATCGACAGCATCAGCGCGAACGAGCCGGCAAGCGTCATCACGGCGATGAACAGATCCTCGGGACCGTGATGGGCCACCTCGCCGATCATGTTCATGTCGTTCGTCAGGCGCCCGATCAGGTGGCCGGTCTTCGTATTGTCGAAGTAGCGGAACGACAGCTTCTGAATATGCGAGAACAGCTTGCGGCGCATGTCCGTCTCGATATTGATGCCGAGCATATGGCCCCAGTAGTTGACGATATACATCAGCACGGCGCTCAGCGCATACAGCGCGACCAGGCCGATCGAGGCCCACACGATCAGGTTCCACTTGCTGCCCGGCAGCAGATCGTCGACGAAGGCGTTGACGGCCATCGGGAAGGCTAGCTCCAGCAGCCCGGCCACGATCGCGCAGCCGAAGTCGAGCAGGAACAACGACCTGTAAGGCCGGTAATAGGCAAAAAATCTGTAGATCAAAGCCTTGCCAGCTCCTTTCCTGTTATTGAAAACGATTCTCATTATCGAATAGTTTAAACGACCTTCTCCTTTTTTTCCATAGATAAATGTTGCGTCGGCGCTTGTACTTTTTTGATCGGGAACGGTGCCGGCCAACACAGCAATCCACGAGAAACGCCGCCCGGAACGTTATGTTAAAATGGTAGCAAAAGGAGGCTACCGAAATGAATGACGTTAACCTCGACAGCTCCGCTCCCCGCATCGTCCCGCATTTGTGGTTCGACAAAGAGGCCGGGGAGGCCGCACAGTTTTACACCTCCGTGTTCCCGGAATCGGACATCACCAGCAGGGTGACGCTGGGCGATACGCCTTCGGGCGACTCCGAGATCGTCTCGTTCACGATCTGGGGCAGGCCGTTCATGGCGATCTCTGCGGGCCCGCTGTTCAAGTTCAACCCTGCCATCTCGTTCATGGTCAACTTCGATCCGTCGCGCGAGAGCCGCGCGCGGGAACAGCTGGACGAGGTCTGGGACAAGCTCTCCGAAGGCGGCGTCCCGCTCATGCCGCTGGGCGAATATCCGTTCAGCGCGCGCTTCGGCTGGATCAGGGACAAGTACGGCGTGACGTGGCAGCTCATGCTGACCAATCCGGAAGGAGAGCCCAGGCCGACGATCATCCCTGCTCTGATGTTCACCGGGGAAAATGCAGGCAGAGCGGAGGAGGCGCGCGCGTTGTACTTGTCCGTATTCGAGCGTTCGCGTCCGGGCCAGCTGCAGCGCTACGGTCCCGGCATGGCGCCGGACCGGGAGGGCACGGTCATGTTCAGCGATTTTATGGCGGAGAACACCTGGCTGACCGCGATGGATAGCGCGCACAATCACGGCTTCACCTTTAACGAGGCGATCTCCCTGCTCGTCCGCTGCGAGACGCAGGCACAGATCGACCGCTATTGGGAACAGCTGTCCGTCGTCCCCGAGGCCGAGCAATGCGGCTGGCTGAAGGACAAGTTCGGAGTCTCGTGGCAGATTGCCCCCGCCGTGATGGACGAGATGCTGGCGGGCGGTACGCCCGAGCAGATCGAGCGGGTGACGGCGGCGTTCATGAAGATGAAAAAGTTCGATATCGCGAAGCTGGAGCAGGCGTATCGGGGTTAAAACTCCAAGGAAGATCATACACCCCAAACAAAAAAATCTCCTTTCCCGATTTTCCAAGGGAAGGAGATTTTTTTGTCGTCCGTACACTTCGGCCTCGCACCGCGCGATGCCGGGCCCGCTGTCCCGCACCGCCCCCGTACTGCCGCACACCGTCTCGCGCAAATCTAAACATTTTGGGTGCCGATCGAAGGATCGCGGGGGTGGCGGCGGACGAGCGGTCTGGTACAATGAGGGCGATCTGGCGCAGCGGGGCCAGCGGTCCCCGCGATACGGACGGGCAAGGCGGCCGACACTTTATGCTTTATCTGTCCGTCTCGGCGTCCCGGCTCACGCGGAAGCCCTGGTCCGGGCCGAAGCCGCTCGCTTCGAACTTGCCGCGGTAGGCGGTCTCGATGCTGCCGACATCGCCGATCCACCCGCCGCCTCTGACCGCGCGGAACAGGCCGCTGCCGAGATTCGGGTCCTTGTACCAGTCCCAGCACCATTCTCTGACGTTGCCCGACATATCGTACAGCCCCAGCTCATTGGGCTTCTTGCCGCCGACCGCATGGGTGCGCGTACGATTGTTCTCGATCGCGGGCCAGTTCCACGTGCCGGACAACGGCCGGTCGCCGGCGTTCCGCCAGTTCCAGGCGGCTTCGTCCGCGTCGTCGCTCCCGCTGTACGCGAAGCTCCGGCTCAGCGCGCCGCCGCCCGCCGCATATTCCCACTCCGTCTCGGTCGGCAGCCGGTACCCGTCGGCTCCCGCGCGGATCTTGACGGTCCATCTGAGCGGATCGTTGTCGCTATGATTGTCCGGGTCCTTGTGGTTCCGATCGATGTCGTAGTACGGCTGGAGTCCTTCTTTGACGCTTCTCTGGTTGCAATATTCGATGGCGTCGTACCAGCTCACATTTTCCACCGGCAGACGTTCGCCTTGGAACGCCGAGGGCCGGTCGCCCATGACGAAGGCCCATTCCTGCTGCGTCACTTCGAAGCGGCCGATATAGAAGTCCGCGACCGCGATCTCCGTGCCGTAGTAGCCTGACTTCGTATTCTTGAACGCTCCTCCTTTAATGAGCACGAGGTCTGCGTTCGCGGTTGGCTTCGACTGCGCGGCTGTCGCGGCCGGCTCAAGATTGGCGAGCTGCTGCGACTGCGAGCATCCGCTGGCCGCCGCGAGCAGGATGGCGATAATCGGGATCAGGCGTCGCTTCCTCATGGTTGTGTCTCCTTTTATACGGAGCGGATCCGGCGTTAAAATGCAGAAGGCCGCCGGCTGCGAGGCCGGCAGGCCCGGACTATCTTAATAAAGGGAGAGCGCCGCGATTACCACACCGTGACGTTGGAGCTGCCGCTGCTCTGGTAGCCCTCGGTCGCGAGCACCTGATACGCCCAGCTGCTGCCGAGATTCATGCCCTTGCTCTTCCAGGCGTTGACGTGGTTGCTGAACGTGATCGCCACGTTGCTGCCGGTCGGCCGCTTGGACTGCCGGACGCTCCAGAACTGGGTGAACGTCTGCGTGCCGTCGATCGAAGGCGCATTGTACCGCGTCGTCGTGTAAATATCGTACGTGCCGCCGTCGCTC
This sequence comes from Cohnella sp. 56, assembly GCF_037963805.1. Classification (NCBI taxonomy): domain Bacteria; kingdom Bacillati; phylum Bacillota; class Bacilli; order Caryophanales; family Paenibacillaceae; genus Cohnella; species Cohnella sp. 56. The sequence goes on from NZ_JAZDQE010000006.1 coordinate 133,874, forward strand.
GTCACCGATCCCTTGTAGGTGCCGGTCGGGCGGTACGTGCCCCAGCTGTCCACGACGTAATACTCGATGAGCGAGTTTCTCGTCCATCCGTAAAGCGTCAGATACCCGTTGCCCGAAGGCGCCCACACGCCGGCGTTGTAGTTGATGACCCGGTTCGGGGAGCCGGTGTTCCAGCCTTTGCCGACTACGAAGTTGCCCGTATTCGACCAGTTTACACTATAGTTGCCGCCGGAGCCGTTGACCGCGTTCACCGTCCCGCCGCCGTCCGTCCAATTTTGCCAATAATCCGTCGCCGCGCTCGAGGTCGCCGCGAACATGCTCGTGCCCATTACCGCCGTCAGCAATACCGTCAGAGCTTTCTTCTTAAACTTAAACATAAGTTGCCTCCTCATTCGATTGGGATTAATCTTGCTTGCCTGCCTTCTGCTTGTCTGCTTCTTCTCGCTGCCTCACATGACCGATTGTGCGCCATGCCCTACGTGAAGTGCGATCCTCACCTCCTTGTCTCAATGCAAATTATAGAATGTAAGCGAATTCATAAAAACAGAACAAATTAAACATGTAACCCCATATTTTTAACATCATGGAAGATGTTTGCCCCGTATGGGGTTAATTGTGCGGGCAATACGTCCTGTCATGCAGGGAACGGAACGTTCCTGAAGAACGTGCGCCGTCCGCTGAAAATCATCGATAGGGCCATCAAAAGCAAACGGGATGAAGCAAAGAACGCTGCTTCATCCCGAATTGCTTTTGGACGCTCTCTCGCGAGCTCATCCGTATTTGCGGTTAAGGCTTGATCATTTCTGTGCCGTCCGGGCCGATCTCGGCATCGTGCGTGCGCGAGGCCTCCTCGATGTCTGCGAACGCCCAGTGGGCGGCCGGCGCGTCGCGCCAGGTCGGCGCGGATACGCCGTACAGCGGACCGCGATGCAGAATCCGGTTCAAGACGGTCACCGTCTCGGCCCGGGTCAGCTTGTCGTCGGGTCTGAATCTGCCGTCCTTACCCGCAGTCATGAATCCCGCTGCCATCACCTTCCGGATATCCGCCTGCGCCCAGTGTCCGTCGATATCGTTCGCCGCCGCTGCGCCGCTCTCGGCAAGTCCCAGCATGCGTGCGATGACCGCCGCCAGCTCCGCGCGGGTGATCGGACGAGTCGGGCCGAAGCGGCCGCCATCATAGCCGTGCATAAGCCCGTTGACGGTAGCGTAATCGATGGCGGCAGCCGCCCAATAGCTGCCCGGCACGTCCGTGTAGGCGATGGACTTCTCTTGCCCGCCGGCTCCCAGCTGCAGTCTGGACAACAAGGCCGCAATCTCCGCCCGCGTGATCGGATTGGCGGGACGGAAGGTGTGGTCGGGATAGCCCTCGATATACGCCTGATGCGTCACGGCTTGTCCGTTGCCGTCGTTATGCTGCGCCACTTTAACAATCGTGAATGTGCTGAATTTGGTGACGTTAAACGACAACCCCCACACATTGCCTTCGAACAGCTGCGGCTTCGCCTTGACCAGTTCCTTCTGGCCGTCGCTGTGCTCGATATAGACGAACAGGGCGGACAAGAAGCGATCGCGGGCAGCCTGTCCGGCCGGCAGGTCGATGCCTCGGAGCGGCAATACCAGCTGAACGGTCCGGCTGGAAAGGTTCGTATCGATTGTCACCGGCCGCGCGAGAATCTGGGCCGCGCCGCTGCCGGCTGCTTTTTTAACCTGCTCGTCCGCTTGTACCCGCTGCTCCACGGCTTGCTGCTCTTCTGCCTTTTTGAGCGGCACAAGACGGAAGTACAGTTCCTCGTCCAAGCTGTTCATCGACGTACGCGGCAAGATCAAGCGGACATTTGCCGTGTACATCTCAAAGCCAACGTTCCCGGAAGCAATCGTAGCGACCGTTGCCTTGGGAAGCGTGATTTCCAGCCTGGAAACTTCGTCCTTGGCATCCGGAATGACCAGGCGGATCGTGCTTGCGCCCTTTTGCTTGGCTTTGTTTAATGTATCCAACGCTTGGGCTGCTTCATAGGTGACCAAATCGTTCTTCGTGCCGTCCGGATTGCTCGTCCGCCAGATCGTACCCGCAGCCAGCGGCATGTCGCTGCTGCCGTTGTCTACGACGAGCGAGATGCGCTCCGTTGTCGCAGGCGCCGTACTCGGGGTAGCGTCCGCCGTATTGGATATGCCGGCATGCGCTCCGCCCGCGATGACGAGACGGAACCGGTATGCCTTACCGTTCGTGAGTCCGGTCACGGTCGCGCTCGTCGCGCTGGCCGCCACTGCACCGTTCGTCGTCGCCGGCGTCCAGTTGGCGCCGCCGTCGCTCGATTGCTCCACCGTGACGCTCGTCGCGCCCGTCGGTGCGCTGAACTTCAAGCTGACTTGTCCATCGTTCGCCGTTGCAGTCAAGTCCGTAGGGGGCGCTGTCGGCGTGGCGGCGGCTTCGTTCGATACGCCGTTGCTTGGACCGCCGGACACCGCGAGACGGAACTTGTACGTCGTTCCGTTCACGAGACCTGTCACCGTCGCACTCGTCGAGCTTGCCGTGACTGCACCGCCCGTCGTCGCCGTCGTCCAGTTCGCGCCGCCGTCGCTGGATTGCTCCACCGTGAGACTCGTCGCGCCGGTCGGCGCACTGAACGTCAGCGTCGCTTGTCCCGGGCTGCCTGCGGCCGCCAGATCGGCAATCGGCAGCGAAGGCAGCGTACTGACCGCGTTCGAGTTGCCTTCGTGTGCGCCGCCAGTCACTGCTAGACGGAACTTGTAGGTCGTTCCGTTCGCGAGGCCCGTTACCGTGGCGCTCGTCGTGCTCGCTGTCACCGCACCGCTCGTCGTCGCCGTCGTCCAGTTCGTGCCGCCGTCGCTCGATTGCTCTACCGTGACATTCGTCGCGCCGGTCGGCGCGCTGAACGTCAGCGTCGCCTGCCCGTTGCCCGCGGTCGCCGACAGATCGGTCAGCGGAGCGAGCGGCTTCGCCGTCGCTACGTTGGACAGACCTGCGGACGCACCGCCCGTGATCTTCAACCGGAACTTGTAGGTTGTTCCGTTCGCGAGGCCCGTCACCGTCGCGCTCGTCGAGCTCGCCGTCACAGCACCGCTCGTCGTCGCCGTCGTCCAGTTGACACCGCCGTCACTCGATTGCTCCACCACGATGCTCGTCGCACCCGCCGACGCGCTGAATGTCAGCGTCGCCTGCCCGACACCGCCCGTCGCCGCCAGATCCGTAGGCGGCGCTGTCGGCGTGGCGGCGGCTTCGTTCGATACGCCGTTGCTCGCGCCGCCTGTCACCACAAGCCGGAACTTGTAGGTCGTGCCGTTAATCAGCCCCGTCACCGTCGCACTCGTCGAGCTTGCCGTGACTGCACCGCCCGTCGTCGCGGCAGTCCAGATCGCACCTCCGTCGCTCGATTGCTCCACCATGACGCTCGTCGCCCCGGTCGGCGCGCTGAACGTCAGCGTCGCCTGTCCCGGGCTGCCTGCGGCCGCCAGATCGGCGATCGGCAGCGAAGGCAGCGTACTGACCGCGTTCGAGTTGCCTTCATGCGCACCGCCCGTCACGACGAGGCGGAATTTGTACGTCGTTCCGTTGGCGAGGCCCGTTACCGTGGCGCTCGTCGAGCTGGCCGCCACCGCGCCGCTCGTCGTCGCCGTCGTCCAGTTCGCTCCGCCGTCGCTCGATTGCTCTACCGTGACATTCGTCGCGCCGGTCGGCGCGCTGAACGTCAGCGTCGTCTGCCCGTTGCCCGCCGTTGCCGACAGATCGGTCAGCGGAGCGAGCGGCTTCGCCGTCGCTACGTTGGACAAACCTGCGGACGCACCGCCTGTGATCTTCAACCGGAACTTGTAGGTTGTTCCGTTCGCCAATCCCGTCACGGTCGCGCTCGTCGAGCTCGCCGTCACAGCACCGCTCGTCGTCGCCGTCGTCCAATTCGCACCGCCGTCGCTCGACTGCTCCACTACGACGCTCGTCGCACCCGCCGACGCGCTGAATGTCAGCGTCGCCTGCCCGACACCGCCCGTCGCCGCCAGATCCGTAGGCGGCGCGGTCGGCGTGGCGGCGGCTTCGTTCGATACGCCGTTGCTCGCGCCGCCTGTCACCACGAGCCGGAACTTGTAGGTCGTGCCGTTAACCAGTCCCGTCACCGTCGCACTCGTCGAGCTCGCCGTGACCGCGACGCTCGTCGCCGTCCAGTTCGTCCCGCCGTCGCTCGATTGCTGCAGGGTGACGTTCGTCGCACCGATCGGCGCACTGAACGTCAGCGTCGCCTGTCCCGGGCTGCCTGCGGCCGCCAGATCGGCGATCGGCAGCGAAGGCAGCGCACTGGCCGCGTTCGAGTTGCCTTCGTGTGCGCCGCCCGTCACGACGAGACGGAACTTGTACGTCGTTCCGTTAACCAGTCCTGTTACCGTGGCGCTCGTCGAGCTGGCCGTCACTGCGCCGCTCGTCGTCGCCGTCGTCCAGTTCGTCCCGCCGTCGCTCGATTGCTCTACCGTGACATTCGTCGCGCCGGTCGGCGCGCTGAACGTCAGCGTCGTCTGCCCGTTGCCCGCCGTTGCCGACAGATCGGTCAGCGGAGCGAGCGGCTTCGCCGTCGCTACGTTGGACAAACCTGCGGACGCACCGCCCGTGATCTTCAACCGGAACTTGTAGGTTGTTCCGTTTGCCAATCCCGTCACGGTCGCGCTCGTCGAGCTCGCCGTCACAGTCCCGCTCGTCGTCGCCGTCGTCCAGTTGGCGCCGCCGTCGCTCGACTGCTCCACGGCGACGCTCGTCGCACCCGCCGACGCGCTGAATGTCAGCGTCGCCTGCCCTACACCGCCCGTCGCCGCCAGATCCGTAGGCGGCGCTGTCGGCGTGGCGGCGACTTCGTTCGATACGCCGTTGCTCGCGCCGCCTGTCACCACAAGCCGGAACTTGTACGTCGTGCCGTTGACCAGCCCTGTCACCGTCGCACTCGTCGAGCTTGCCGTGACTGCACCGCCCGTCGTCGCGGCAGTCCAGTTCGCGCCGCCATCGCTGGATTGCTCCACCGTGACGCTCGTCGCCCCGGTCGGCGCACTGAACGTCAGCGTCGCCTGTCCCGGGCTGCCTGCGGCCGCCAGATCGGCGATCGGCAGCGAGGGCAGCGCACTGGCCGCGTTCGAGTTGCCTTCGTGTGCGCCGCCAGTCACGACGAGGCGGAACTTGTACGCCGTGCCGTTAACCAATCCCGTCACGGTCGCGCTCGTCGAGCTGGCCGTCACTGCGCCGCTCGTCGTCGCCGTCGCCCAGCTCGTCCCGCCGTTGCTCGATTGCTCTACCACAACATGCGTGGCGCCTGTCGGTGCCCCGAATGCCAGCTCCACTTCTCCGTTGCCTGGCGTCGCCGTCAGATCTGACAACGGCGCGGCGGGCATGGCGGAGGCTTCATTCGATACGCCATTGTTCGCTCCGCCCGTCACAACCAGGCGGAACTTGTACGCCGTGCCGTTAACCAGCCCCGTCACCGTCGCATTCGTCGAGCTCGCCGTGACCGGACCGCTCGTCGTCGCCGTCGTCCAGCTCGCGCCTCCGTTGCCGGATTGCTCCACCGTGACGCTCGTCGCTCCTGTCGGTGCGCCGAACGTCAGCGTCGCCTGGCCCGTACCGCCTGTCGCCGCGAGATCAGCGATCGGCAGCGAAGGCAGCGCACTGACCACGTTCGAGTTGCCCTCATGCGCACCGCCTGTCACTGCAAGACGGAACTTGTACATCGTACCGTTAACCAATCCCGTCACCGTCGCGCTCGTCGAGCTTGCCGTTACCGCACCGCTCGTCGTCGCCGTCGCCCAGTTCGCGCCGCCGTCGCTCGATTGTTCGACCACGACGCTCGTCGCGCCCGTCGGCGCACCGAACGTCAATGCCGCCTGGCCGTCGCCCGCCGTCGCCGCCAGATTGGTCAGCGGAGCGAGCGGCTTCGCCGTCGCTTCATTGGACAGACCTGCGGACAGGCCGCCCGTCACGACGAGGCGGAACTTGTACGTCGTGCCGTTAACCAGCCCCGTCACCGTGGCGCTCGTCGAGCTGGCCGTCACCGCGCCGCTCGTCGTCGCCGTCGCCCAGTTGTCTCCGCCGTCGCTGGACTGCTCCACCACGACGCTCGTCGCGCCTGTCGGCGCGCTAAACGTCAACTCCGCTTGCCCGTCACCCGCCGTCGCCGCCAGATTGGCCACCTGGCCGGACGGCGTGGCGGTCGCCGTATTCGATATCCCGCTGTAGGAGCCGTCCGTGACCTTTAATCTGAACAGGTATGTCGTACCGTTCGAGAGTCCCGTCACCGTCGCGCTCGTCGAGCTGGCCGTCACCGAGCTGCTCGTCGTCGCCGTCATCCAGTTCCCGCCGCCGTCGCTCGACTGCTCCACCACGACACTCGTCGCCCCGGTCGGCGCACTGAATGTCAGATTGACCTGCGCATCTCCGGCAGATGCAGCCACATCGCCGAGCGGCGCATGCGGCGTCGCCGCCGCCCAATTGGATATCCCCGGCTTCAGGCCGCCGGTTACATTCAGACGCAAGCGGTACGTCGTACTGTTCGCAAGTCCGGTGACGGTCGCACTCGTCGCGCTCGCCGTCACTGCTCCGCTCGTCGTAGACACCGCCCAGCTCGCCCCGCCGTCCCCCGATTGCTCTACGACGACATTCGTCGCCCCTGTCGGCTGACTGAAGGACAGCGTTGCTTCCCCATTTCCTCCCGTCGCCTTCACATCGGTCAAGGGCAGCTTGGCGTAGTAGACGCCCAAGTTGGTAGAAGTCGTCGATTTATAGTGAAAGTAGACGTTGTTCGCCGGGTCCGCAGCTACTGTAATCCGGTTGACATCGCTCAGGAAGCCCGAGCCTCCCACGTACTCCCAGACGCCGTCCACAAACCGCATTACATGCGCTTTGTAGCTGTCCGCGCCGAAAGCCACATAAGGCACATCCGCACTATCGAGATCAAAGGACATGAACGTGTCCGCCGCCAGCGAAAAGCCCGCATTCCCCAGCGTCTCCCAGCTCCCGTTGATGAAGCGCTTGACCGTCAGCTTGCTTGATTGCGCGCCGTCGATGTAATCGACATACGGAATGCCGCCGGAGCCCATTTTCAGCTTGATCGTATAGTTGGAATTGACGCCCATGCCGAGCGCCGATCCGACCATGGACCAGGCACCGCCGCTATATTTATATACTTTGACCTTGTTGCTGTCGCTGGCGTCGACAAAGGCCACATACAGCGAATCGTCGGGGGCAATCCCCAGCGATGCCGATGTGGTTGAATTGTTCCAGGGAAGTGAGCTCCCTACATTTTTCCATGTGCCGTTGTCCAGCGTCAGCACTCTCGTCTTGGTCGACTGCCCAAAATCCGTAAATGCAATATAAGGCCGATTCAGGCTATCGAAAACAAGATTTTGGTAGTAACCGTTAGCCGTGGAAATATTGGCATTCCCCACATGCTCCCAGACACCGTTTACGAGTTTGTCGACTTCAACCTGATTGCCGTTGCCCGTATTGTTAAACACCATATAAAGTGCATTCTGATTATCAAAAGCAAGCTTGACCATGTCGTTGGCGCGCATCGCAAAGGAGGCTGTCGCGGGGACATTCTCCCACTTGTCCGAGACATACCGCTGTACGAATATTGCCGATGAAGCGGCGTACGCAACATAAGGAACCCCATTGCGATCGAGCGCCAGACTGTTGTGCGTGCCCGCGCCAAATCCGACCGTCCCCACGCTCTCCCAACTGACGGCCGCATAAGAAGCATTCGTCCCGATCGTCAGAGAACCGATCAGTACGACAAACGCACATATTAACTTGCCAAGCTTGTTCATCCGTCCACCTCATTTAGTAGAATGACAGAATTGAAGTCGTCTTAACTATCCATACACCTGAAGCTTTTAAAATGAAGCAATTAATGGCAAACAGGCTAGGATCATCTAATAGTTTAAGTCCGCCCTGCATACTATGTAAAGACATTTCTCGACATGATTCGCCATTATTTTCACGGACCTTTCGACTGCCAAAGCATCCGCATAAAAAGAACCGCCAAGCACCCGGGCTTCGCGGTTTTTTATGCTATATTTACGGGCTGCGGGCCCTTAAGCGTACCAATCTTTCGACAAAATCTCCTTTTCCAGCTCCAGCAACTCTTGTATGATCATGTCAGCGTCATGGATGGAATTGACGAGCGGATCGGTCATCATCGCTCTGCGCAGCTTGACGAGGCTCCGCTCCGCGACCGCCTCCGCGGTAAGTTCGTGCGTGTCGAGCACCAGCTCCTGTATGCCTCGGATGCCTCGGGGCATCTCGCCTACATGAAGCGGCTTCACGCCAGCCATGCCAACCTCGCTGAGCAGCTCCAGAAACGCGTCGTTGTTCATGTTGGTCACCACCCCGTTGTTGGGCGTATTGATGAAGAAGCGCTTGCCCAGGTTCCCTACCATATTCTCGATGATATCCGTCGCATGATCGGGGCCGAACGACTTCATATAATCGGCGATGGGCAGGTCGCCGGACAGGAAGCCGTCCACCTGCCTCCACATCTCCTCGTGACGCCGGTACCGGTCCTCCGTCTCCCAGATCGCCAGCGGCGGGACAACATCCTCCGTCTTCCCCAGCCCTTGCCAGTACCGGACGTATTCTTTGGTATGACCCGTGCAGGTCGGGATATAACCGAATACGTCGTACAGCTGGCAGGTGATCGTATCGTTATAGCGCGCTTTGGCGTCTGCAGCTCCGGTTTCCGCTTCCGCTTTTTTTCGAATCGCCTCGGCAATCGGAGCCGTGACATCCTCGCCCTCATACTCCGCCTTGAGCAGCCAGGTAAAGTGATTGACGCCGGCCACCCGGAAGTCGAACCGCCGATCGATGTCGGCGGTGAATGCTTGCTTGTCGGCGACGATCCCCGCCAGCGCTGCATAAAACGCCTTGATATGCGGCATATGATGGGTGTCGCACAGTGCGAACGACTTCAGCTTCGGCGCGTAGCGGCTCAGCGCAATCCCATGAACGGCGGAAGGATTGATATAGTTGATTACCCAGGCGTCGGGACACAGCTCCTCGATATCCTTGGCGCACGCCAATATGACCGGCAGCTCTCTCATGGCTCTGAAAATGCCTCCGGGTCCGATCGTATCCCCCGAGCACATGCGAATCCCATACTTTAAGGAAACCTGACAGTCGATGCCCCGATATTTAACCGTATTGTCCGCGAAGCTGAGCACAACAAAATCGGCATCCTTCAATACCTCTCTCCGGCTCGTCGAACCTTCCACCTTGAGCGGCACCCCGGTTTCCTTTACTACCGCCCTGGCCAGCTTCACCATTTTGTCCAGGCGTTCTGCATCCGTATCGACCAGGGCCAGCGTACCGTTGTTCAAGTAAGGAGAATGAACCATCTGCCAAATCGACTGTCGGCCAAAAAACAAGCTGCCCGCGCCAAGCACGACGACTTTCGGACGATGCACGCTCGAATCGTTCACAAATCCAGCCTCCTAGTAGGTGATAGCCTCATTATAGGAGAACGGCCAAAAAGCGGAATATGCATCGGTTCCGGATTCATGTCAAATCGTAAGATTTATAGCAGCCAATCGTTCCAGTGATATAATCATCTAAATTGCGGAATGTCTAATAGTGGGGGTTGCGCCGTGCCGGACATGGACATTTTTAACGAGCTCTCCGAATTTATCGCGCTGCGCCTGAAGTCGTGCTGGTCGATCGCACCGGGCGGCGACTGGATCGAGCACAAGGCGCATGCCGACTACGATCTGTGGCTGATTCAATCCGGAACCGTCAGCATTGCGATTGGCGGCATCCTGCATACCGCCCAGCCGGGAGATGTCGTTTTCTTTTATCCCCGGGTGCCTTACATCGCTTCCTGCGGCGAGGAAGGCTGCCGATTTATTTATGTTCATTTCGATTACGGCATCGGCGAGCAGCAGCAAATTTTGGGGGATTTTCAGCTATCGGGCATTGTAGACAACCGTTTGATCCGGGAGGAGGCCGGCCTGTTCGTCAGAGCCTTCGCACAATCGGAGCAGCCGGGCGGCAAGCCGGGCAATCGTCTGTACCTGAAGGCTTGTCTGACGGCCGTCATCGCCAGAATCATCGCGCTTCACGGACAAGGACGGTACAGCGGCGCTTTTCAGAACGGGACTGCGACGAGACGATCCGGCCGGGACCTGGACATCTTGCAGCCGGTATTCCGGTATATTGACGATCACCTGCACAAGTCCATAAAAATGAACGAGCTGGCCCCGCTTGCCGGCATCTCGGAGAAATATTTTATTTCCTACTTCAAAAAAGCCGTCGGCATCACGCCGGGACAATATGTGTATCAAATTAAAATGAACCGGGCGCGCGATTATTTGTACCAGAAAAAGTACACGGTCCAGCAAATCGCCGGCTTCCTCGGTTATCCGGACCCTTTTACCTTCTCGAAGGCGTTCAAAAAATACTATAACGTGCCGCCGTCAAAATTCGATTGACGACCTCTATGTCAGACGGGGCCTGCGGCACCGCCCCGCTCCTTCGCGCCGGCTGCCACCGGCTGCCTGGACCGCGCGAGTCCCATGCCCGCGAACAGCCCGTAGCCGAGCGCCCCGCCAAGCGTGTTCAGAATCAGATCGTCCACGTCGAAGCTGCCCATGGCGAGGATCAGCTGCGCACTCTCAAGCGCGAGACTGACGCTCAGCGAATAGAACAGCACGGCTGGCAGGCGGCAGCCGACGAGCAAGCCGAGGAACAGGCCGAGCGGCATGAACAGTGCGATATTGCCGAACAGGTTGATCATATCGTGCCCGCGCGGCAGCAATGCGATATTGTCCCGAATCGATGACAGCGGCGTCAGGTTGGCCATCTGCCATCTGTAGGCGATGTTCCGCGGCTGCTCGGCGTTCTCCAGCAGCAGGCGCCCGAGCAAGGAGACGTTCACGTCGCCGAACTTGAACAGGATGATCTTGACGAGCACATACAAATAACCGAAAAACAGCCCGGCAGCACCGAGCTTGAGCCATAGTACAGGCGACAAATACTTGGCGTTCATTTTGGCGTTCATTTTGGCGTTCATCGTAGTTCACACTCCCTTTGCAGCTGTCAGGAGCAGTTTAGCGCCAATTGTTAAACGTTTTGCCGGCGTTTCTTTTAAATTTTTCTTAAGAAGCCGCTGCGGGACCGGCACTGCATGTTCAAAACGTCACGGCCGATATAAAAAAAGAGAGGGGAGGAGGCGGATGATGGATATTGCAGCCCTATCAACAGGTCTGGCGACGAGCAAGCTGACGCAGCAGGCCAGCATTGCCGTGCTCGGCAAAGCGCTCGACAGCGCCCGGCAGAACAGCCAGGCGATCATACAGATGTCGCAGAGCATTGCCCAGCCGCATCTGGGCGGCAGCATCGACGTACGCGTATAAGCTAATCAAGCGCTAGGCAACAGCACGAACTGGCTGTCCCTCCTGCTCATATGCTAAGGGGAAGGGGGGATAGGCCGTTATGGGCTACAGGAGCGTCTCGATCAAGAGCAAGTGGGTCAAAACGAAATGGCTGCTTCAAAGCGCGAACGAACGCAAATATGTCCCTCACACGAAGCTGTTCAGCCACGACAGTCTCCGGCACATGCTCTCCCGGCACCATACGGTTTTCTTCAAGCCTACCGGCGGGACGGGCGGCTTCCATGTTTATCGCATCCGCAAGCTCGGGCGAGGCTATCGGCTTCAGCACAACACCTCCCGTTCCTTCTATCCGACGTTCGACGCACTTTATGCCTATCTGAACAAACGGGCCAAGGGCCGCTCCTACCTTTTGCAGAAGGGCATCAACCTGGCGGTGACGAGAGGCAGACCTTTCGACATCCGGGTCATGGTCCAAAAAACGAATGCTCGCGCCTGGCAGAGCACGGCCGTATTCGCGAAGATCGGCATTCCGAATAAAGTGGCGACGAACTACCATCAGGGCGGCAGACTGGGCAAATTCCGGCAGACGCTGTCCGGCGCGGGCTTCGGCTCAAGCGCCATCCGGCGCAAGGAGCGCGAACTCAAGCGGCTCGGCGTATCCGTAGGCAAGCTGTTCGACAGGCGCAAGCGGGGATTCCGGGAGCTGGGCCTGGACGTCGCGCTCGACCGGTCGGGCAGACCCTGGGTGCTCGAGGTGAACACGAGACCTCAGATCTACCCGCTGAAGCGGGGGGACAAGGCCGTATATCGCCGGATTATGGCGTATGCCAGGCAGTACGGCCGGACGAAGTAGCCGGGGGGTATGCTGCGGGCGGCGCCGTAAACGCGGAAAGGCCCTTCGGAACGGTGATGCTCCGAAGGGCCTTGCTGTGGCACAAGCGCGCTGGCTACAGGACGCGGCGTGCGGTCACGTAGTGGGTCGACCAATAGCCGGACGTTACGGAGCTGATCAGGAGTCCGCCCGCGGAAGGCGTATCGTGGATGACCTGGCCGTTGCCGATGTAGATGCCGACGTGATTGATGACGCCGTTGTTGCTGCCGATCGTGTCGAAGAACACGAGATCGCCCTTGGCGAGGTTGCCCTTGCTCACATAGGAGCCTGCGGACTTCTGGGACGACGTGCCCCACTTCAGGTCGACCCCGACCTTGGCGAAGACGAACTCCGTGAACGATGAGCAGTCGAAGATGAGCTTGGACGGATTGCGCGTGCCATAAGCGTAGCTGACGCGGCCCATGTAGCTCTTGGCAATCGAGACGACCTGATCGGCCCGCGATCCGCTGACGCTCGGCGCGGATGCCGCACCGCCGCTGCTGCCGCCGCCGTAATTCGTATATTGATTGCTGGACGATAGGTAACCCGAGTTGCCCTTCTGGTCGATCACATGCAGCCAATAGCTGTTCGCCTGGCCGACGACATGTACTTTTTCTCCCGCGCGGATCATCCGGATGACGCCCGAGCTTGCGGACGCGCTGACCCGCAGGTTCACGCCGTACGTGACCTTCGTCTCGTAGACGGTCGCGGCGGATGCCTTCGGCGTGAGGGGAACTTGTCCCACCGAAGTGGCCCCCAGACCGATCGCGGCGCACAAGCCGACAGCGAGCATTCGACGCAGAAAAGGCTTCGTGATAGTCATGTGAGTACCTCCCAAGATGTATGTATGCCTCGGAACCCACAATATCACAATTCAAACAGCCTAAACTTTTCCACGAAGAGAAAAAAACGCCGCTGCATCATTATTTTTATTATTTATTAAAAGCGCTTGAGAAATTTCTCATCTTTCCTCTGCAACCATATTCTTCTCGAGATTAGCGGCAGGGCTCCGGTTGCCCCGCACGGTGAACCGCATGCCTGGGTGCAGGGCGAACAGATGGGAAATGTGCCGGTGCCCCGGCTCGGTCTCTTCGTAATCGTCCATCCACTCCGGAAGCTGGCCCTCCCGGCCGACGGCAGGCCCGGGCAGCCGCTGCCGCAGCCGCTCCCACCGGACCCTCCCGGCCGGTTTCTGCGGACAGCAGGCGGCCGGCCTCCATGCAGGCGGGCGGCGGTCTCGCCGCAGCGTCAGTTCTTCATCAAGCAGCCTGCTGTACGAAGAACACAGCTGCGGCGACCAGCGTGAGGATCGAGGCCGGCACCGCGCTGCCGGCAGGATGCTTCACTCTGAAGTGAGCCAGCACGGCCACCAGCATCGTGACGCCGAGCCAGATGCCCGCCCACGCGGCGACTTCCGGCTTCCAATATCCGATGACCAGACCGGCGGCGCCAACGAGCTGGACGATCCCCGTCACGACCCGGAACCATTGCGGCAGCCTCAGCGAATCGAACATTTCCACGAAGTTCTTCGTGCCGAGCAGCTTGTTCGCGCCGCCGAAGGTCATGGCGACGAGCAGAAAGCTCTGCAATACGATAAGAACGATATTCATAGCGCATTCCCCTCCCCTTTTTCGTTTAGACCGCCAATACCTTTTCCAGCTCGCCGCACCATTTGCTCCAGCCGTACCGGGCGCCTTCGAGACCGTGCACATTGGCGAAGCCCGTCTGCTCGAGATGCAGGTTCACCTTGCCGTCGCCCAGATCCTGCAGCGTCCAGGTGACCGTATGCTCCTCGTTGCCGCTGGCCCAGGTGTAGGATACCCGGTTCGGCGCTTCTACGACGAGCACCTCGCCCTCGATGACACCGTCCCAATACTCGGACGGCTGCGTACGGAAGTGGAAGCGATGGCCGACGACCGGCTCAAAATCGTTCTCCATCGGCTCGCCGCTGTGAATATTGCATACCCACTTGGCAAGCTTGCCCGAATCGGTCAGGGCGGACCACAGCTTCTCGATCGACGTCTTGTACTCAAAATCCAGGGTCAGGGCTAAACTCATCGTTCATTATCCTCCAGTATTTGGCTTAAGCGCCTTAGATTCTCGTTCCAGAATTTGCTGTAATGAGCTACCCAATCTTGAACTTCTCTGAGCGGAGCGGCGTTGAGCCGGTATCGCGTCTCTCTGCCGACCTTGCGGTCCGCGACCAGTCCGGCTTCCTTGAGGATGGTCAGATGCTTGGAGACCGCCGTGCGGCCCATCGCAAACTGCTCCGTCAACTCGTGCAGCGGTATCTCCTCCGCCTCCGCCAGCATACGGATGAGCCGGCGCCTCGTCGGATCCGCGATTGCTTCGAACACGTCACGCAACGGGTTCTTCTCGCTCACAACACCCTCTCCCAGGTTGTTTGTCATTCGTTAATCGGACACCATTTGGTGACGTTTTTAGTATAGGACACTTTTTGGTGTCGTGTCAACAGGTTTTGAGAATGATGGCTAAAACAATAAATGGAGAGCACGTAAAAAATTGAGCGCACGCAAAAACGCCGAGGCTGCTTGACTCCCCGGCGTTCATTGACCGCAATCGTCTCGACTACTGATAAATCAGCGCATCCACCTCGACATACACATTCGTCGCAATCATGTTCTTCTGCCCTTTGACCACGATCTTGATCGTGTGGCTGCCCCCGGACAGCCCCTGCTTGCTGTATACCGTGACGCCCGTATGGCGGTTCGGGCTGTACAGATCCACGGTCTGGTCCAGCGTCCCGTCGATGTACACGTCGGCTTGGCCGTGGTCCGCGTCCAGCTTGCCGACCCACGCTACGCTCGTGCCTGTAAAGACCGCTTCCGCATAAGCGTCTGCGGCTGTGGCGTAGTGCCCCGTGTTCCTGTAGTAGTCGATGCCGGACACGCTGGTGAGCCAGGTGCCGGAGTAATTCCAGCCGGTGTTGGCATCGTCTCGGGTCACGACAGGCGTGCCCTGAGAGATGTTGAAGCGGTCGACTTCAACATAGTTGCCCACCGCCGAGGCATTCCTGTCGCTGCGGACGACGATCTTGATCGTATGGGAGCCGGCGGACAGGTTGTTCTTCGTATAAAGCAAGTTGTCGATATAGCGCTCGGCGTTGTACAGGTCGACGGTCTGATCCAGCGTACCGTCGATGTACACGTCGGCCTTCCCGTGATCCGGCCCCATCACGCCGTACCACTCGACGCTTTTCCCGGTGAACGTATACTGTGCGTAGCTGCCGGCAGTTATCGAGAAATGGCCGGTATCTCCGTAATAGCCCGTGCCGGTCGGCACGCTCGTCGGCCATGTGCCCGAATAGGTGATGCCGCTCGCCGCGTCATCCGTGACCGCCGGCGTTCCGGTCGCGACGTTCATGCGGTCGACCTCGACATAGTAGTCGGTGGACGCAGCATCCTTGTCGCTGCGAGCTACGATCTTGATCGTATGGCTGCCCGGCGTCAGGCCCGTCTTGGAATAAATCTCCGTGTCGACGAAGCGGCTGGCTGCGTACAGATTGACCGATTGGTCCAGGACATTGTCGATATAGACGTCCGCCGTGCCATGATCCGGCCCCTTCACGCCCGACCAGACGACATTGGTGCCGTTGAACGTGTACTGCGCATAGCTGCCCGGCGTCTTCGTGAAATGGCCGGTATTGCTATAGTAGCCCGTACCGGAAGGAATGCTCGTCCCCCAGGTTCCGGTGTACGTTAATGCGGCATCCGCATCGTCCGTCACCTGGACGCCCGGGCCTGTGCCGAGCAAGCCGTTCTTGATCGCCACCAACTGCGCGAGCTGCGCCGAGTTGATATTCCCGGTCTTGTCCACATGCGGACCGAACGACAGCACGCCGTTCTGATTGGTCACCTTCGAGAGATAATCGACGATGTAGGGCGTCGTATATTTTAGCCCGAAGCTGTTCCAGTCGTTGCCCTGGTAGGCGGTCTCGCTCCACTGAATGCCGCCGATCCATCTTGTGTAGGGGGGCGTATTGGCCGCAGACGGGAGGACGGACAGCTGGTTCTGCTCGCCCGTAATATAATCGGCATGCGTCGTCATCGGCAGATCGACGGCCAGCCCGGGATCGAAGGCGACGATCGCATTGGCGTTGCCGTGCTTGGCCGCTGCCGCGAACGTCTGGAAGTTATGCGCCTTCGTATAGTCGGTGTACGCCTGCGAGATGTCCGGCTTGCCGTACTCCGCGCCGTTGTTGTAGGTGCCGTCGAACCACCAGCCGGCCACCTTGGAGCCGTACCGGTCCGACCACTCCTGGATGATGCTCTCCCACTTGGCCTGGAAATCCTGGGTGGCGAGGTGATCGTAGATCGGCGCAGGGTCGCCGAGGATGTCGCCGACGTCGGGATCGTCGGAGGGCGTGCGCGCGGGGAGGTAGAGCATCAGCTTAATGCCGTACGGCGCCAGCGCGTCGTACAGATCCATCGGCAGATCCCGCGTCGACATCTTGCTCGTCGTGGCATCCCTGCCCGTCAGCAGATCGTAAGTGGCGTTGGGAGAAGCGAAGTAGCCGGAATTTTGCCCCAGCGTAAAGGTCACGTACTTCGCCCCGGATTCGTTCACCTGCTCGGCGAACCGGTCCACGTCGAAGTTATCGACCAGATCGTTCCAGTCGCCCGTCAAGTCGCCGCCGCCGTAGAGCCATTGAACGAAGAGGCCGTATTTTCCCTGCATGAACCAGTCGGTATTGGCATTGTACGTCTGCGCGGACGCCTGCTGCCTGGGAATTGCGAGCCCGATCAGCAGCGCAGCGACCAGCAGCGCTCGGAGCAAGGCGTTTTTCTTGAGAAAACCCATCGTCATGATCATGATCCTCCTTCATCGATATGAGGCAAGCTTCCTTTCAATTCGATCAATTGCGCCATCTGCTGCCGATCCAGACGGCCGAACCGATTGACATGCGTGTCCAGCGCGATGACGCCGCCGCGCGCGACCGCCTCCGTCACCCAGGATACGAGATCCGAGGTCGGCCAGTTCAAGCCGGTATTGCCCCATCCGGCCAGGTCCTTCACGAATTCGCCCAGGAACGTCCAGTGGAACCACTGTACGCCGTTCGCCTCGTCAGCCCAGCGTCCATCGGCCGGCAGCGGTCCGATCTCGTTGGTCTCCCCCGCCGTATAGTCTTCAAAGGGGGAGTTGACGAGGATATTGCTGCCGATGCCGGAGTTGAACGCCACGACGCGCGATTCATTTCCCGACTTCGCTGCATTCACCAGGCTGTACCAGTTGCAGGGCAAGGTCAGATCATTGTAGGCTTCCTGGAACCACATGCCGTCGAACCACCAGCCGGCCGCCTTGTCCCCGTACCGGTCCGACCACTCCCGGATCACCGCCTGCCACTTGGCCTGCGTCTCCTGGGACGGCGCGGTCTCCACCGGATAATCGAACGCCCGGCTGATCGCGAAGTCTCCCTCTTCCTTGTGCGCCTTGCTCGGCGGATTCGCGGGCGAATACAGCATGAGCCGGATGCCATGCTTCGCCAGCGCATCGGCGATCTCCATCGGCAGATCCCTCGTCGATGCCCGCTCGCCCGGCTTCACGCCCGCGATGCGGTCGTACGTCGCGTTCGGCGACAGCACATACCCGCTGTTCTGCCCGAGCGTGAGGATGACGAAGCCCGCGCCCGTCTCCAACACCTGCTGCACATAGGCGTCCACATCAAATCCGCGAATCACCTCGTCCCAGGACTCGTCCGGCTGCCACCTCTCGTCCGGTTGTGCGGCGACGCGGTTCATGAATTCGGCCAGCAGATGGTGCGAAATGCCGTATCTGGCGCGATGCAGCCAATCCGCGTGCGGATTGCCCGCCGCGTCCGCGATCGGGCCAACCGCGTCGCTCATCGTCGAAGACGGTGCGGTGCCTTGCGCATCTTCCCGAAGTACCGTGGCCTCGCATTTGTAATAGCGGCCGACGACGTCGGCGGCTAGCGGCAGCGTGTCCCGATACGCCCCTGCCACCGGGTTGTAAGTTCCCTCCTTCGTCTCCGAGTCGAACCATCTATAGGAGATTTCCTTGGTTCCGTTTCCCGTCGCGGCTTCGTTTCCGGCTTCATCAGCGCCAATCACGCCGCCGAGTCCGCGGATGACGGCCCTCAGCAAGCTTTTTTTCCGCGGCACGCCTGCAATTTCCACTTGATACGCCATCGAATGCTCCTGACCCTTAAGCGTCATCGGATGAACAGCTCCTTGTGAACCTGTGGACATAGCTGAAGCGAAAACCGGAGGGCTCATCTATTGCCTCGATCTTCGCTTCAGCCGTTGCCCAGCTTTGTTCAGTTTTATTTTTTGTTCAATTCGTCGAGCTTCGCCTGCGCCTCTGCCAGCACCTGCTCGCCGCCTGCCTTCTTCCACTCTGCGACGAAGGCGTCGAACTCGCTGATCGGCCGCTTGCCTGTGATGAAGCTGATGAAGTTCTTGATCGTCATCTGATCGAGCGCATCCTTGAATTCCGTATAGACCGGCTTCGCCAGCGGCGTCATGAAGTCATATTTGCCGATGCCTTTGCTCGCCGCATCTTCCTTCACGGGCATCAGGTCCTTGCGGGTCATGAACGGCGCCTGGAAGTCATAATCGTTGAAGCTGGCCGGCGCATGGTAGTACGGGCCGATCCCGAACTTCGTCCGCTCCTCTTCCTTGTCGTACGGCGGCAGGTAGACGTAGCTGCCGTCTTCCTTGCGTTCGTACGTGACGCCCTCTTGCCCGTATTTGATCTTGGTAAACAGATCCATGTCGAAGGAGGTGGCATCGAACATTTGCAGGTACTTGGCCATCTTCGCCTGATCCTTCTCAAGCTGGATGCCGAATTGGATGCCGGTGCCCAGCATCGGATTGCCTTCCGTAATGCCGAAGCTGCCGTCCGGCCCCTTCGGTCCGCTGCTGAGCGCCCACTCGGCATTCGGCACCTGCTCGCGCAGCTTCACGTAATACTTGCCGCTGAAGAAGGCTTCCGGCTGGATGAATTCCCACCACGATCTGGCCACGACGCCCACCTTGCTGGAGATGACCTTGTCGTCGAGATTGGTATCTTTGTTGACGAAAAATTCGGGATCGATCAGATCGCTCTCGAACCATTGATGGAGCGTGGTCAGCGCTGCCTTGGCGCCGGGCTCCACCTCGCCGCGTACCGCCTTGCCGTCGATATCGACCGTCGCGCCAGGATATACCCCGTAGGCGCCGAATACCGGCGAGAAGATCGCGGCGATCGAGGGTCCTTGCCCCGATGTCGTCACAGCGGTCATGCCGTAGGTGTCCTTCTTGCCGTTGCCGTCCGGATCGTCGTTGCGGAACTTGGTCAGCGCCTCGCCCATCTCGTCGATCGTCTCCGGCGTCTTGGCGATGCCGACCTTGGTCAGCCAGTCCTTGCGGTAACCGAGCACCTCGGAGGAGGAAGCGAGCGTCCACAGGACAGGCAGGCTGTAGATTTTGCCGTCCGGTCGTCTCACATAGCGCATCGGATCGGGGCCGAGATTTTTCTCCATCCACTTCATATAGTTCGGGGCATTCTTCTCCAGCAGGTCCAGCGGGATCTCGGCGGCCGCGCCTTGATCCGCGAACTTGTCGGCATCGGCGAAGGGCACTTCCTTCCACCAGTCCGGGATGTCTCCCGAGGCGATCTGCAGCAGCAGCTTCTCGCGGATCGCGTCAGGGTCGTTGGTGGACGTATAGAAGTCGAGGTCCACGCCCAGCTTCTCCCGGATGGCGTTCATCGCGTAGCCGTTCAGATTGGTCTTGTCTGCGTCGAAGTTCCACACCATGAGCTTCATTTTTTCTCCTGAAGCGCTTGCGGCAGCCGACGCGCCGGCCGTACCCGAAGCCGAAGCCGCTGCCGACGAGGGGCCGTCATTGTTGTTCGAGTTGCCGCAAGCCGAGACGAGGAGTCCCACCTGAATTACACTTAGACCTGCCGCGAGCCATTTCATGCGTTTAAACATCCGGATACCGCTCCCTTTTTTATGATCTGTTCGATTGTTCCGCTTGAAGCTCTATTTGAAGGCTTAGCCTTTAATAGCGCCGACCATGACGCCTTTGACGAAGTACTTCTGCACGAACGGGTACACGACCAGCATCGGAATAATCGAGATAATGATGACCGCCGACTGCAGCTGTCTGCCCGTATACTTGCTGTGGGTGCTCATCTTCAGAATCATCGCATTCAGGTTCGAGGTATCGTTTTCGATGACGATCTTCCGCAGCACGACCTGCAGTACCTGCCTTCGGCTGTCCGAGATGTAGATCAGGCTGTCGAACCAGGCATTCCAGTGCCCGACGCCGACCCACAGCGCGACGGTGGCCAGCACCGGCGCGGACAGCGGCAGGATCAGGCTGACGAATATCCGGACATATCCGGCGCCGTCCACCCGGGCCGACTCCTCCAGACTCTCCGGGATGGACCGGAAGAAGTTGCGCATGATGAGCACGTTAAATGCGCTGATCATGCCGGGCAGCACAAGCGACCATACCGAGTTCAGCAGCCCCAGGTTTTTGATGAGCAGATAGTTCGGTATGAGGCCGCCGCTGAACAGCATCGTGAACAGCAGGAAGCCGGTGAAGGTCCGGTTGAACGGCAGATCCTTTTTGGATAAAGGATAGGCGGTCAGCGCCGTGAATACGAGAATCAGGACGACCCCCAGCACCGTGCGGACGATCGTATTGAGATACCCCGTCCAGAGCGGCGTATAGTGGAAGGCCAGCCGATACGCTTCGAACGACAGCTTGTGCGGATAGAGCATGAAGCCGGTCGAGTAGGCCGAAGCGCCTTCCTCGAGCGACAGCACGATCTGGCTCCAGAAGGGATACAGCGTGACGAGCGTCAGAACTGCCATACCGCCGTACAGCAGCACATCGATCAGCTTCCCCGCAACACTTTTGCGATACACCATTGCCCTGCCTCCTTGCTCTGCGGCCTCACCACAGCGTGTGCTCGTTCCCGCCGATCGCCTTCACGATCCGGTTCACCCCGAGGACGAGGACGAGCGCCACGACCGACTTGAACAGGCCGACCGCCGTGGAATAGCTGTAGTTCGCGTTGATTAATCCGATCCGGTACACGTACGTATCGATGATATCGGCGACATCCATTACCTGCGCATTGTACATATTAAAGATCTGATCGAAGCCGGCATCCAGAATGGTCCCCATGGACAGGATCAGCATGATCGAGATGACCGGCACCAGCATCGGCAGTGTGATGTAGAGCATGCGCTTGAACCTGCCCGCGCCGTCGATGATGGCCGCCTCGTGAAGCTGCGGGTCGATCCCCGCGATCGCCGCGAGATAGATGATCGAGCCCCAGCCGAAGCTCTGGTAGATGGACGTCCCGACCAGAATCGACCGGAAGTAATGCTCATCCGCCATGAAGATAATCGGGAGCTTGCCCATCGCCTTCAGCAGCATGTTGACCGGGCCTTCCAGCGAGAAGATCGTAATGAAGATGCCCGACAAGACGATCCAGGAAATAAAATGAGGCAAATAGGAGATCGTCTGCACCCATCGCTTGAACCGGCGGCCCGCAAGCTCGCTTAGCAGCACGGCGAACAGGATCGGGACCGGGAAGCCGAACAGGAGCTTGTAGAAGCTGATGATCAGCGTATTTTTGAGCACCACGTAGAAGTGAGGGTCATTAAAAGCTTTGTCGAAGTACTTCATGCCCACCCAGGGGCTGTTCGCGATGCCGCCTACGATCTTGAATTCCTTGAAGGCTAGGATCGCCCCGTACATCGGGATATAATTGAAGACGATCAAAAAAATAAATCCGGGTATGAGCATGAGCAGCAGCGCGCGATACTTGATGAAGCGCTTGGATCGTTCGCTTGGCCCTGGTCCTGGCCTAAGCTCGCGGTGCGCCACCGCTGTGCCGATTTCCGACACGTGTCCCCCTCCTCTCTGGCTGCCTGTGACGGCGTTCTTGTTCGCAGGTTCATCGTAGCATAGGACTGGAAGCGCTGTATTCTTCTCATATCTTAGATTCGTTTCACTTTACTGCGATGTTCCCTTGGCGATGTTGACGGGACTTTCGGCTGAACCTGATAATCGAATTAACACATCGGATGGATAGAAATCAGGGGGAGGCACGCATCATGTACAGCATGCTGATCGTAGACGACGAGCGCTTCGAGCGGGACGGCGTGAAGTTTCTCATCGACAAATACGGCCTTGGACTTGAGATCGTGGAGGCGGCGAGCGGCGAAGAGGCGCTTCAATATATAAAGGAACATCCGATCGACATCCTGCTGACGGATATCCGCATGCGGGAGATGGACGGGCTGCAGCTGGCCGAGCAAGTACGCGCGGTGCAGCCGGGCGTCAAGATCATTTTCTTAAGCGCTTACGGCGAGTTCGAATATGCGCAGAAGGCGATCAACCTGCAGGCCATTCAGTACATTCTGAAGCCTGTTGACGTGACGAACTTCCTCGACGTGCTGACGAAGGCGATCCGGATGCTCCAGGAGGAAGAGAAGGCGCAGCAGTCGCTCCTCCAGGACAATCAGAAGAGCATCCAATGGGAGAAGCATCGGATTGTGGCCGATCTGCTGGGCAGCGGCGGCTATGCCGGCGCTCTGACCGCAGGCGATCCCCGGCACTCCCTGCCGCCATGGAACCAGGTGCTGCCCAGCGGCAATCTGGCCGGCGAACGGCATTACCGCATGATGATACTGGATACGAGACAGCGGTTCTTCGACTCCGCGGACCCCGAATTCGAGCAGCGCTTGACCGACTGGCTGCCCTATCCCAGCTCGATCATCAATATGAACGAATACCAGAGCCTCATCCTGCTCGAGGTGCCGGCAGAAGAGCCCGCGGAGCGATTCGGCACGCTCGGCCATGAGACGATGGATTGGTTCAAGGCGCGGTCGCAGCAGGAGATGAGCGTCATCGTCAGCGAGACGTTCGAGGATGCGGAGAGCATGCGCAGCGCATACCGGAAGGTCGAGGCCGTGCTGGAAAGCCGGTTTTTCTATGAGGAAGGCGGCGTCCGCTTCGCAGAGCCCCTGGACGAGCAGCAGGGCGCCGTGCAATCGCCGTATATCGAGCAGACGCTGGAGGAAATAAACGGCCTTCTGGCGCGGCATGAATTCGGACTCGTCCGCATGCGCTTCGAGGCGCTGTTCGATCATCTGAAAAACAGCAATCGCTTTTCCGTCATCTACGTGAAGTACATTTGCTCCGAGATCGTGCGCTCGATCCTGAAGTCTACGAATACCAAGGACCAGGAGCTGTTCAAAAACAGTCTGGAGACGATCTACAAGACCGCGGTACTGAAGGATCTGCGGGACGTCATGCTCGCGATCTTCGAGCAGTTCGGCGCGCGGCTGGCGCCCGTCTCCTCGCCTCCCCCTTCGGAATCCGTGCACAAGGTCGTGGCGGACGTCATCCAGATCATCGAGCGGGAGTACCGGTCGGATCTGTCCGTCGAGCTCATCGCCGAGCGGGTGTATCTGACGCCCAGCTATCTCAGCCATCTTTTCGCCAAGCATACCGGACTTAGCCTGATCAAGTACTTGACCATCCATCGGCTGGCGAAGGCCAAGGAGCTGCTGCAGGAGACCAACCGCAAGATTATCGATATCAGCCATGACGTAGGCTATTCGAACTTCCCTTATTTCTGCACGCTGTTCAAAAACTACTACGGCAAGACGCCGACACAGATCCGGGAAGGGAATCTCCCATGATCCGGCTGGCCCGGCGCTTCCTCGACCGGCTGCGGTTCCGCCAGAAGCTCATTCTGACGTATCTGATCGTCAGCATTATCCCGATTCTGATCCTGGGCATGTACTCCTATTATCAATCCAAAACCTTCCTGCGCGAGCAGGCGCTGGAGAGCTTCCAGCGGAACGTGGACGTGATCTCGGAGAGCGTCCAGTCCAACATGGATCACTACGAGACGATGTCCAGCCTGATTCTGTACAACAACGTCATTCAGCGCATCCTGTCCAACCACTATGTGGACCTTTACAATCTGTACCTGGACTTCAACCAGTTCCTCAACCCTTACCTGAACATGCTGATGAATCTGAACAAGGATACGACGCAGCTGTCGATCTACACGAACAGCCGGCTGCCCGAATACGGCGAGTATATCAACAAGATCGAGCGGATCAAGGACAAGTCCTGGTACGCGGACGTGAAGCGGGTCAAAGGCGTGAAGTGGTACCACGAAAACAATGAGCTGTTCCTCGCCGGACCGTTCCCGAAGCTGTACGCCTCCGACCGGTCCGCCGTAGCGGTGAGCGACGACAATGTGCTGTACATCCGGTTGAACAACCGCACGCTGTTCGCCGATCTGCCCGATACCTTGCGCCAGCATTGGGTGTTCCTGGTGGATGGACAGGGAGCGTCCATCTATTCCAATCATGTGATGGATACCGGGACGATCGCGCTGATGGGCCAAATACAGAACAGTCGGATGGGCGAAACGAATATCGGCGGTACGAACATGCTGATGCTCAAGCAGGCGATCCCGCACACGGACTGGACGCTGTACTGTCTCGTGCCCTACAGGGACATCGTCGAGGACTCGGGCAGCATCGTGAGCGCGACGCTGATCATCGCCGGCAGTTGTCTGCTCATCCTGATCGTGATCATCTCTCTCTTCGCCAATTCGATGATACGGCGCCTGTACAGGCTGAACAATTGGATGAAGCGGGCCGAAGGCGGCGAGCTCGAGCTGCGCATCCAGAACACCTCCAGGGACGAGATCGGCGAGCTGACCGACCGGTTCGGTCATATGATGCACCGGATCAACGAGCTGATCAACGAGGGCTACAAGAACAAGATCGTCCAGAAGGAAGCCGAGCTCAAAGCGTTGAAGTCGCAGATCACGCCGCACTTCCTCTACAACACCTTGTCCTTCATCAATTGGAAGGCGCTCAAGAGCGACGATCAGGAGATCAGCCATATGGTGACGAGCCTGTCCAGATTCTACCGCACCGCGCTCAATCGCGGGGACAACATCATCTCCGTCCGCGACGAGATCGTGAACGTGCAGTCGTACCTGGACATCATCCTGACGACGAGCGGGCACAGCTTCGACGTGATCTACAGCATCGACGAGGAGATCTACGCCTATGGCATGATCAATCTCATCCTGCAGCCGCTGGTCGAGAATGCCGTCAAGCACGGCATCAACCGCAAGACGGACGGCGGCAAGGGTCTGCTCGAGATCTCGGCGCGACTGCATGAAGACACGATCGAATTCAGCGTGCGGGACAATGGGCCGGGCATAGCGCCGCAGCGCCTGTCGGAGCTGCTCTCCACGCCGACCGCCGGCTACGGCCTCAAGCACGTCGACGAACGCATCAAACTCATCTTCGGCGCCGACTTCGGGCTGACGATCGAGGCGGTTGCGGGGCCCGGGGCGTGTATGAAGGTGAGGATACCGATGCAGATTTGCTAGATTTAATAAGATAAATAAGAGGAATCTATAAGGATCAACAATTCCAAGAATGAAATAATTTCACTTTACGATTAGACTAATTTACGAACAGCTAGGTTACCGAATATTATCGCATGTAACTTTGGTTCACTTGGAAACGTCTAGGAGATGAGGTGAACAATGATGCGGGTGATGATACGGCTGGCTGCGACCTTGCTCGTGCTGGCAACGATGCTGTCCGCGACCGGATGCAAGTTGAAGAATAATCCGATCGCCGCGATCTGGGGGAAATGCCTCGGCGAGATCGAATGGGTCGACTCTCTCATGCTGAACGATATTATGTATATCTCCAATCAAGACGGAACGAAGGAAATCGCAGTCGGACAGGAAGGCGAGAAGGTCGGCGAGGTCGCGTATACGTTAAACGAACATGCCTGTACGGACCATAAGGCGAAGAACGGCGATGCCGCCTATCTGCCGATCGGCGCGGCGATCTATGCGATGAACGGCTACAAGCCCTCGTACCGCCTGATGGCGGGCGGCAAGGTGTATGAGGCCCATAGCAATCCGAATGCGAAGACACTCGGCGACCTGTGGGACATCGACGGGAAGATTGCAAAGATCAGTTTGGAGAGCGGCATCGACGGCAGTCCGATCGGCGACTTCGCGCCGGAAGCGTCGGCCGTCTTCGCCAGGGAGATGCCGCAGCTGACGCTGGTCGGCTTCGATACGGTCTACAAGGACACGAAAAACGAATACGGCATCTTTCTGCGCGTACATCTGGAGGACGGGACGTCCTTTCGGATGGTCTACTATGAAAAGGCGAACGCCTTCAATGCGGGCGCCTATGGCACCGAGGCGCTGAAGACGATCATCGTCAGCGAACGCGTGCGGATTAAGAAGGCAGCCGGACTGATGTAGCGGGCAAGTGTGATAGCGCATTCAACCACCCATCTGCTACAATACGGTTGATGAAAATTCACGGATCGACGATGGAGGTTGGGCATATGAACTTACGTCCGCTGGGCAAATCGGGCTTGCAGGTAAGCGAAGTCAGCTTCGGCACATGGGCGATCGGGGGCTCTTGGGGACAGACAGATGACGCCGAGTCGCTCCGTGCCTTGGACAAGGCGATGGATGAGGGCGTCAACTTCTTCGACACCGCAGACGTATACGGCGACGGCAAGAGCGAGCGGCTGCTCGCTCGCGCCACCAAGGGCAAGGAGGACAAGATCCACATCGCCACGAAGTTCTGCCGTCAGGGCGATATCCATGATCCGCAGACCTATTCGGAGCAGCGGGTGCGCCAGTGGTGCGAGGACAGCCTGAAGCGACTGGAGCGCGATACGATCGATCTGTATCAGATCCACTGTGCGCCGTTCGAGATTCTGAAGCAGGGCGCCGTGTTCGAGGTGCTGGACAAGCTGCAGCAGGAAGGCAAGATCCGCGCCTACGGCGTCAGCGTCGAGACTGTGGAGGAAGGCTTGTTCTGTCTGGAAAAGTCGGGCGTGCAGGCGCTGCAGATTATATTCAACATCTTCCGGCAGAAGCCGATCGCTGAGCTCCTCCCCCGCGCCGCCGAGCGCGGTGTCGGCCTGCTCGTCCGGCTGCCGCTCGCCAGCGGTCTGTTGACCGGCAAGTTCACGGCGGATGCTTCGTTCGAAGCCGAAGACCACCGCAGCTTCAACCAGAACGGCGAAGCCTTCAACGTAGGCGAGACATTCGCCGGCCTCCCCTTCGCCAAAGGCGTAGAGCTCGCGTCGCAGCTCGGCTGGATCGCCGAAGGCCGCGACAACATGACGCGCGCGTCGCTCCGCTGGCTGCTGGACTTCCAGGAGATCACCTGCGTGATCCCGGGGTTCAAGAACGTTCGTCAGGTTGAGGACAACCTGGGCGTGCTGACGACGAAGCCGTTCACTGCGGAAGAGCATGAGCGGCTGCGGGCGTTCTACCGGGAGCAGGTCAGCGAGCATATTCGGGGGGCTTACTGAGCTAGTTCGGAAGGCTCACATACAGCAGCGGACCCGCCATTTGGGATCCGCTGCTTATCGTTCATGTATTAGTTGCAGTATCTTCAGCGGTCTTGGGACCATGCCCCGTCCAAGTACTCGAACCCAAGCTCGGATTTTGCCACCACAAGGTATCTTTATAAACAAGATCAGCGCTCAAATAAACGAGAAGTTTTTTAGAATCATCATATACATTCAAATCATACTGGGTAATGCCAGTACCCTGTCCCTTGTTTAATTGAGTAATCCATTGTTCGATTTGCGGGATGAGAGCATTCACTGCCGTTGCGTCGGATATAAACGACACTGAGGCGCGCTTCCCATTCAAAGCATAGTCTGCAACTTCGACGGCAGTCGGGAAGACTGCATGACCCGATAGCTCCTGCTCCAGCCGTTTTTTCGACTCATCGTTTCCTAATTTCACTTCGGGTACTGCTGTAAACGCCGGAATATTGCGAATGTCATTCATCGTTTCTTTGTAAAAGCTGTTTCCATCATCACGTTTCAACGCTACCGTTATCGAATGAATGGTGTCTTCATTTGCCGCCATTCTTGCTACATTCCGAGTTGCTCTTATTCCTTTAATATCTTCGCTTGTTGCCATGGAGCCATCGCTCTCTGTATGCAGCTCAACTTTTAAATTCGAATTTTCGAATTCGACGGACAGGACATCAGCCCCATCAGCAAGAAGTTCTTTTTTTATAGAATCCGTCTGATCAACGCTCTCGGCTGAGGAAGTGATGAAGAACAAGGAAGCTGCAATCGCACCGATGATCCCCGTCCAAACGATTTTACTTTTCATAAACGTACCCCTATCGCCTCATTCACATCAATTTATTTACACGATTCGGGTTGCCGGCGCAACTAGACCGATGAATTTCCGGAACGGTTGTCGTCTAAATAATCGAAGGCATCAGTAACAACCAAATTCATTTAACGATGGGGTGTATGAAAATGGCATTAACGTCCACATTCACGAGCTTCAACCTGCCTGTCAAAAACGTAGCGCAATCGAAGGCATTCTTCACCGGACTCGGATTCGAGCTCAACCCGCAATACCCTGACAACGAGAATTCGGCAGCCATCGTGGTCGGCGACAACCTGCAGGTCATGCTGATCAACCAAGCATTCTTTACTACGCTCACGGAGAGGGAAATCGTCGATACGAGCAAGTATGCGCAGATGACGATCGCACTCGCCTTCGAGAGCCGGGAAAAGGTCGATGAAATCGTGAATACCGCGGTCTCCCTGGGCGGGAAATTGCACGCGGAGCCTGAGGATCATGGGTTTATGTATCATTGGGGCTTCGTGGACTTGGACGGCCATCTGTGGGCGATCAACTACATGAACATGGACGCGGCGGCTCAAGGCCAAGAGTAACGGAGAGCACAGCTCGTGTTTGGATGCAAAATGAAAGACGCCGGGTATCCATTCCGCGGCGTCTTTTTTGCGAGATTAGTTTTGTTCGGTATACGCTTTAAAGTTGTCCATGATCGCCTGCCAGCCTGCTTGCTGCATCTCAATGGGGTTGGAGCTTTCCGCGTCGAATGTCTCAATGACCTTCGTCTCGTTGCCTTGATCGACGAACGCAATATCCACGCGTCTCCCGTCTCCAATCGTGTAGCCGATCGCCTCATGCAGATTCACGACGTCGTATACGCCGCCAAAATCAAAGCCCATGCTGCCATCCTTCGCTTCCATCCGCGTGAGGAACTGGCCGCCGATCCGCAGATCGTTTTCGGCTCTCGGCGCATGCCAGTCCTCGGACGCTTGATTCCACTTCGTAATATGGTCCGGCTCGGACCAATAGCGCCACACCTTCTCGACAGGGGCTTGAATGACAACTTGCACGGTTATCTTCGTCGGTTGACTCGTTTCCATTTAAATGGACACCTCTTTCATGATAATCGTTCTTTGGTTACTCTCAATGGTATAGACGTAAACCAATGACACAATTCATCGGTCGAGTCGCGCAGGCAGCCCAAATCGCGCAAATAATTTGGCGCTGATGAAGTTTTGAACGTGCAGAATTTGATTATCTTTGGTTTCGATGACGTGGATGCCCCAGGGAACCAGGCCGGCGTCTTCCTTGCCCGGCATATACTGGGCCAATGCCGGATAACCGCCATTCACCGTAACGGGCACAAATCGTGAGCCCTCGCAATGCCAGCGCGTAAGCGAATAAAAGGCGGACAAATCTTCCTTGCCACGAATCCACATCTCGAACGGAGGCATCGACATGCAGCCCTCCTCGTGGAACAACGCGACGAGCGCAGCAATATCGAATCGCTCGAAGGCTGCGACATACCGGGACAGCAGCTCCTGCTCCGGCTGAACGTCCATGCTGCTAAGCTGATCGGAGCGAAGCTGCGCCCGGTCCATCGTCTCTCGGGCTCGCTGCAAGGCGCTGTTCACCGCTGCGGGCGACATCGCGAGCGTGTCCGCGATCTGCTTGGACGGCCATTCGAATACATCCTTCAAAACGAGAACCGCGCGTTGACGCGGAGGCAAGGTCTGCAGAAGCGCGATGAAGCACAGTTGAAGCGTATCTCTGCGGACGAGCCGATCCTCCGGATTGCCCCCAAAGTCGGGGGACGGCCAGATCCAGGAGGATTCCGGTTGCGTGTCGCGCGGCTCTACGATGGCGGCAGCCGGATCGAACAGGTCGACGGGAAGCGCGCGGCGCTTGGATTGTCTCAGCTTGTCCAGGCACAGGTTGGACGCAATCCGATAGACCCAAGTTTTGAACGAAGACTCCTGTCTGAACGTACTCCCGCTCTGCCAGACCCGAATACTCGTCTCCTGGACAGCATCGTCCGCATCGTCCATGGAGCCTAGCATTCGGTAACAGAACGAGGTTAAGCCCGGCTTCAAGCTTGCAAATAAAGGTTCGTCAAATGCGGCGGTCTCGTTCATCGCGGCCTCCCTTAAAGATCTCCCCGAAGGGCGGTACCTTCATTATATGCAATGAAGCGGACAGCCTCAATTGAATTCATAGGCGCGAGCTTGAAGCGGCTGGGCACGAATCATGCCTCGTTCAATTTGTCGGGATCGATCATCAGCGCTGCCGCGAGCTGCATACCGTCCTTAACGCCTTCCATATACAGACGTTCATGTTCAAGCGCCCGCCTGAACAGATGCCTGTCTTCCCAAGCCATGTATCTGGCAAACTGCACCGTATCCATGCCGCCGTAGAGCGACGCGAATGCCTGCTGTTCCTCGGCGCGCGCCTGCTGCAGCTCAGGGTCTGCATCGCTGCGGGCAGCGACCTCATCGAGCCGCTGCTGCATGGCATTTCGGAACCATGCCGGAACCTCCATCCCCGTCTTCCTTTCCGAGCCTCCATTTATTTGCGCAGCCGCTCTTTGCGTCCGGTCTTCCTCTTATGCAACTGAACGACCAGCTCGTCCACCTTCCGACTCTGCGCCTGTACCGCCTCATTCCTATACAACGGTATCCCCTGCTCCAAAGACCGGCGCCCCAGCTCGTTTAACTTTCGCTTTTCCTCCTCATACTGATGGAGTAAGTGGAGCATGGTTGGCCCTCCCTACCGTTCGGATAATGAATGCAATTTCTGATAAATGTAATTTAATTACTTTTTGTTTAATACTTTATCTGTTGTGGTTAGTATAGCAAATTGATAATGGACAGAAAAGGAGTATTTTCCTTGAACGATCAGCCCGTTATCATCAAGCAAATTATCGGTAAGACCGTGAAAGCACTCAGGATAAAGCAAGGCATGAGCCAAGAGGATTTAGCGCAGGAATGTGATGTGGATCGCTCCTATATATCCATGATTGAGGTAGGTAGAAACGAGCCTTCAGTCACAAAAATATTCGATCTTTGCAAGGGGCTAAAAATTAGGCCATCCGACTTTTTCAAAATGATTGAAGGGGAATACGCAGAGAAACAAAATTAATCCTGAAACGACTTATTCGTCTCAGCATTGTATAATAACGACTACGTCAATTACTTATCTTTCTAAACGTTATCAAAGGAAGAGACACAGCATGTACTTCGCATTCGGCTAACAGCCATGACTTTGCCTGTGAATGCGTAATATCGTTTGCCCACCAAGCCCGGTGATTTGCAGCAGTGGCAGCGAAAAGTGGATTCATTTCTTGTAAAAGCGCTCATTAAGCAGGCGGCCCATCAAATAAGTATAGATAGAAGAGCCTCTCTGGAATGATGCTAATCAAGCAAAATAAAAAGATCGCCAACCGAGGCCTCTTAGCCGAGTTGGCCGATCTTTATTAATTTATAACATCATCGTGGTTGAGGCATTTACTCTCATCTCGTAAATGCAATAGTTAAGTCTAAAAAAGCTAGCTGGCTCATTTGCCGTTTAATTCAACTGCTTCTCTCTAGTCAATAGAATAAAAGAATTTAAGTCCATCAGCCATTTTTGTTGTCGAGGCCTATAAGTTTCATGGATACGCTTTGGTAAAACAAGTTGAAGGTTGTTTGATTCCATTTCATCAGTCTGATTTTCGCTAATACCCGGTTCTAATGTGAGCAGATGCTTGTTTTCAATCCGATGTGCTTCAGACAAAACTTGACGCCATCTATCCTTACAAGTTGACTTTACTCCTAACATTGTGAGTTTTGACGTAGGGAAACTCAAATCACGATAATTCGAAATATGAGGAAATACAAAGTCAGGTTTAGACTTGTTTTCTGTCATAGGTGTACGGGAATAGGTGATACCTTGGACTTTAAAAATTTCTTCCAAATGATTTTCCAGTGCATAACCGACTCGAGATTTTCTTCGATTATGTACACTAAGTGAGAATTGGATAAACCCTTCAACATCTGTGGCCTCATCATCTTTGAATCCCTCTTCAAGCTTTTGTGCCACTAAGTGTCTCTCAAGACGCTTGAAGAGCCTTTCTTCATGTTCGATCCACCCTAATAACGTTTGATCAGGCTCTTCATAGGGAGACGTCCCATGAAATGTTCTTCTGGCCAAAGATGAAAATACAGAAGTACTTGGGAAACCAGTATTTAAAAATGGTGCAAGAATGCTGTCAAGATATTCGCTGTCAGTCTCTTGGATTTCTATACCCATTTCTTCAAGAATGTATCTTACTGCAAAGTCTACTTCATGGTCATTGTCATTTTCAATAGACTGAAAACTGAATTCAAAACTATCATGCTCAATACCAAATAGCCATAGTAATTGACTCTCCATTGTACTGCCAGAGGGCACAACTATCATAAAAACCTCTTCGTCGGGTCGCTTGGCTACAATAAGCAAATCAGCTTCCCTTGCTTGATCCATGACTAGATTACTTTTAAAATATAGTCTGTACTCAGAACGCGTTGGATGATTTTCACGAGCGTCATACCAAGTTAATTGTCCTTTGCACGAAAGCCCCTCGTTTTCTCCTGCCATCCAGAGAAAACGAGCTTCATGTGATGTACGATTATCTCCAAACAAGTTTCTAAGAGGCTTGCTGCCGTTAAACTCATGCTGATTTGAAACTGATTTGTCGACTTCAACCGCACTAAGTCGCTTATTCGCTAGATCGACAAAGTATTGCGAAAGAAAGCCTCTCCGCATGTGATAGATACCTCGCAACATGTTATTTAACACTGTCCACCGATTTCTATAGATAGCATGTCCGTTGTCTGAAGCCACTGTGCGCACAGTTCAATTACTTCTTCGCTATCGAGGCGATGTTTTCCTTTTAATGAACATTCCCATACTAAACCGACTCTCCAACCCATTTTTTTTAATTGCTCTATATTTGCTTTGTCTACCTCTTTATTACGGTTAATTTTTTTGTGCCAGAATTCTTCATTAGACGAAGGCCATTTAAATAAATGACAAGAATGCCCATGCCAAAAACAACCATTTGCAAAGATTACAGCTTTGTAACGTGGAAAGACAATGTCGGGCTTTCCCGGTAATTTTTTGTCATGAATGCGATATCTGAATCCAAGTCTATATAAACCCTTTCTTAAAATTAATTCTGGTTTGGTATCTTTGGCTCGTATATTTGACATCATACGACTTCGTTTTTCGGACGACACGATATCAGACATAGGATTCAACCTGTTCAAACATAAATTTCATCTGATCAGATTCCCTATGTGATCTCATAGCTCTAAATATATGAGGCAACATATGTGCTGCCACAGCTTCAACTACAGGAACAGCAACGGAATTTCCGAATTGTTTATATGCCTGAGTGTCAGATACAGGTATCCTAAAAGAATTCTCACCAGGTTTATCAAAACCCATAAGTCTGGCGCATTCACGGGGTGTTAAACGTCTGGGGTTTTTGCCCTTTTGCTCAATAAGAATTTCAGAGCCGTCTTTATAGTAACGAGCAGATAATGTCCTAGCTATATCCTCTGGCCCAAATAGACCATATCCGAATCCATTACCTTTTGCTCTATGTTTCTCTGCGTAGTTTTGCAGGTATTCCCAAAGTCTATCACTCAAAGTATACTTTTCAGAAACTAGTCCACTTGGTTCGTTTGTGTATGGAGGCTCAATAGCTTCTGTACCGTCAGATTTGTGTAAAATTGAACCTAGATTGGGGCCTGCCTGGGGAAGTATCAAGTCATCAAATGAAAAGCCAACATCTTCTCTAAACCCCACAATAAAAATACGTTCTCTATGTTGCGGAACAAATTTTTTTGCATCAATTACACGGAAATCAACTTTATACCCTAACTCTTCACATAGGGTTTTAATAATTATTTTAAAAGTATTTCCCTTGTCATGACTAATCAGATTTTTAACATTTTCCAATAGAAATGCTTTAGGTCGGTGTCGCTCAATCATTTGTGCTACATCAAAAAAAAGTGTCCCTTGGGTTACGTCATGAAAGCCGTGCGGTCGTCCTAAAGAGTTCTTTTTAGATACACCAGCTATTGAGAAAGGCTGACAAGGAAATCCAGCAATCAAAACGTCATATTCAGGTACACTGTCTAAATCTACATCACGTATATCACCATTCACTGGATGATCACATTCGAAGTTTGCTTGGTATGTTTTTCTACAGGCCAAATCCCATTCACTTGTAAAAACACATCTTCCACCAATTGACTCAAATGCTTTTCGCAAACCACCTATTCCAGCAAATAAATCTATAAACTTAAAGCTAAAATTACTATTCCCCTGCCCGGATCGGACATTATATATTGACTTGAGCTCCATAAGTACATCTTCATCCGGAATTGCCTCACCACGTTCCCAACGGTAAATAGTTCGTTCGCTTTTACCCAGTAAATTTGCAACCTCTTTTACAGAATATCCTGTTATTTCTCTTAAATACGCAAATTGAGTATCTTTAAAAATTCTCATTCAAAAGCCTCCATGTCAAAAGCATTCCCCGGGGGAACGTTTTTGACATAAGAATAGCATATAAGAACATATTTTCGCAAACAGTAAATACATCTTCCCAAAAAATAAGCAATCATCCATAATAAACAATTTCAACACTCTTGCCGATATATATTAAAGATAAGGAGGTCTAATAGATGTTAAACACTCTAAGAAAAACTTTAAGTAAAAACGATGTTAGTGAAACCGACGCCCATCAAGCAGGTATGTATATTCTTAAGAAGTCAATCTCCTTTTTCCCCAGATTAGGATATGATACACTAAATCCACGATCTACCCATTCCTTCCAAGATGCGTCCGGAAGGATGTGGACTTTTGATTTCATTTACTATAATAATGTGTATTTCGGCGGAACAAGAGATGAGTATAGATTGACACCAATGAATGAATACTTCAATTTGTATGGTCTAAGGGCAGGAGATACTATTGTACTTGAACGATCTACTGATGGATTGTTGAAAATAAACCACCTTAAGGGAATTTGATTGGAGAATCACTAACAAAAAGAAACTGCTTTTAAAAATGGAGGTCTCGAGCAACCATTTTTAAAAAACAGTTCTTTTAATCAAATATATCATAGACCACGTTTCCTGCCAATATTTTAGATACTGACCCCTTTCCTCAGAAGGAGTAATAACAAAGTAAGTATCGAAGCGCTCCTAATCGAAAGCGAGTCTCAAAAAATATATTTATTTGTTAGTATGGCTTTATGTCCTTACCGCAAAATATATTTGTAGCTGCCCTTGGGATCAACCATTCTTATTCGGCGTTAGAAGTCCCCACCGCGACCGAGGCTGATGGCGTCAAACTGCCGGACGTATCCGTCCAATAGGGTTTGTGTCGGCTCACATCAGCTGACTAACCACGCTTGTCTCGGTTTTGTTGTTCGCCACACCGCAGCCGATAGTCAGGCAGTTTGCCGATGAAATCAAAGGGATGCATTTATTAGCACAACCTAAGGAACAGTCATTACAACTCCACCTACCAGGCATTTACTCCTGTATTACTGCTCCGCACGCCGCACCATCATTTCCTTCATTTCGAACCCATATTTCTCATAGAGTTTCATGCACATCCCCTATGATGAAATGTGAAGGCATATGGCGAATGCGAGCTCGTCGGAGTAAGAACCAGCGATCATCCTAAGGTTTCTATCCTCAGTTCACTATTTCGATCTCATCATAACGATAAACAACCTGCACAACCCCAGAAGAAAACGTTCTCGCACGAACCAATTCCAAATTCAATCTCTGCCTAATATCAATAAACAGCGGCTTTCCTTCTCCCAACACAACCGGGTGAACGGATAGCCTGAATTCATCGACAAGTCCTGCATTGATAAAGCTTGTAATCAGACTCGCTCCATCATAAGATTGATCGTTCCCTGGCACATATTGTCCCCATTGATCATAGCTCTGTCTTCCATATATAATCGTATCAATCTGATCCAAGAATTGATTGAAGCCCATCTCGGGGTCCATGATGCACCAATCGGTTTCTCCGTTTTTCCCTTCGATATACCCATCCAATGTAACGGCCAGATCTAAAATAATTCTTCTTGTCATCCTTGTTGCTCCTCTCTTTGAACGCCTGTATTCATATATTATAGCTTGCGCAAATACGCACCCGTAATTGAGTGTTCGGCGGCTGCCAGCTGGACCGGTGTGCCCTCGAAGACGATCTACCCGCCCCGGTGACCGCCCTCGGGGCCCATGTAGATGATCCAGTCGGCGCTCTTGATCACGTCCAGGTTGTGTTCGATGACGACCACGGTGTTGCCCCCGTCGACCAAGCGGTTCATGATGTGCATGAGACGCGAGATATCGGACATATACAGTCCGGTCGTCGGTTCGTTCATCACATAGAAACTGCCTTCCTTGTGAAGCTCTCCGGCCAGCTTGATGCGCTGGCATTCGCCGCACGACTGGGTGCTGAGAGGCTGGCCCAGCGTCACGTACCCGAGTCCCACATCTTCGAGCATCTGCATCTGACGGAGCAGCTCCTTCCCGATGAAAAACGCTGCAGCATCCCGTACCGTCATCGCGAGGACATCGCTGATGGACTTTCCGTTCCACTTATATTGCAGCACCTCGTCACTGAACCGCTTGCCCCCGCACACCTCGCAGATCGTCCTTACCGGCTCGAGAAAGGCCAGATCCGTGTAGATCATCCCCGTCCCTTGACAGTTGGGACAAGCGCCCTTGGAGTTGAAGCTGAACAGGGACGCGCTCACCTTGTTGGCGGCTGCGAACAACCGGCGGATCGTCCATCATGCCTGTATAGGTCGCCGGATTCGAGCGAATGGACGTGTCCACGGCCGACTGATCGATGACGATCGCCTCCGGATGCGCCGGCAGGAAGGCGCCGTTAATGAGCGTACTTTTGCCTGATCCGGCGACGCCTGTGACCACGGTCAGCACGCCGACGGGGATATCGACTGTCACCTCCTTTAGATTGTGCAGACTGGCGCCGGCTACGGTCATCCAGCCCTTGGGTATCCGGGTTGACGTCTTCAAAAACAGACTTTCCTTCAGGCACCGTCCTGTCAACGTATCCGAGTGAAGGAGGCCCGCATAGTCGCCTTCATACACGATCTCACCGCCGCGGGTACCCGCATGCGGTCCGACATCGACGATATGATCGGCGATCTCCACCACCTCGCGGTCATGCTCGACGACGAGTACGGTGTTCCCTTTGTACCTGAGCCGGCGCAGCATGCCGTTCAGACGATGGACATCCCGCGGATGCAGCCCGACGCTCGGTTCGTCGAAAATGTAGATCATGTCGGTCAGACTGCTGCTCAGATGCCGGACCATCTTGATGCGCTGCGACTCTCCGCCCGACAAGGTCGCGGTGGGACGATCCAGGCTCAGATAGGTCAGCCCGATCTCGACCAGATGGTTCAACCGGAGCAGGAGCCCGTCAAGCATCGGCCCGGCCACGGGATCCCGGACCGCTTCGAGCATACGGATGAGCTCGCCGATCTCCATCGCCGCGCACTCCGCAATGTTGTAGCCGTTAATCCGGCAGTTCAGGGCCGCCTGATTCAGACGGCTGCCTCCGCACAGGCTGCACGCACGATACGATAGAAAAAGGTCAATCATCTCTCGCTTCGCATCCGACATTTCGCTGCTGTCCCGCTTCAAGTACAGACGGGTGAGCTTGGGCAGCAGACCTTCGTAATCCCCTTCGATATCGCCGCCTTTGGAGCGGTAGACGATCTTGCTCTCCTTGCCGTGGAGGAGGGTATCCCATTCTGACCAAGGACGACCTCGCGAATAACAATTTCCCAAAACAACAATCCCCTCAAACGGCGTATACCGCGTGAGGGGATTCTCTTGTACCGTCTCGTAAGGTTGATACGCTTAGTTGCCCTCGGCCGCCTCCGCAGCCGCCTTCGTCGGATGAACCGTACCGAACGGATGCTGGGGAGGCGCGTAGATCACATATACTTTCAACGGCTTATCGCCGGTATTGGTCACATTGTGCCATGTGCCGGCAGGGGTCATGATGGCGTCGCCCGCAGCGGCACTAACCTCGTAATCCAGCGCGTCTCTCGTTTTCCCCATCTGAACCAGGCCCTGTCCCTCTTCGATCCGGGTGAATTGATCCGTATGCGGATGCACCTCCAGACCGATATCGCCGCCGACGGGAATGCTCATCACGGTGACTTGGAAGTGCTCCCCTGTCCATATGGCGGTACGGAACGTGTCGTTCTGCTCCGCCGCCTTTTCGATGTTGATGACCAGCGGTTGTTTGCCATAATCCTTGATGGCCATCCCGGCATCGGGCTTCGAGCTGAACCGCTCATAGCTGGAAGGGAGGGGATACAGGGTTTGGTAATAAGGGTAGCTGCAGTTGCGATACGGTTGCTGCTGCTGGTACAGCTGCCATACATATTGAGAATACATTGGGTTCGGAAAAGCTTGAGGCCGGGCTTGCATCAGAATTCATCCCTCCACGCTCAGATACCTCATCCTATGCCCGGCATAGGCAAACGTACCTTGATCGCCGCAGAAACAGGGTTGAACAATCGTATAACTCCAAGCACAAACCTGGGCGGCAAGCTTCGGCATCCGAATCCGGCTTTGTTGACTTTGGCGCTATCCGGCTTACCTTGATCGAGGCAATAAAAACGTGCATTCGCGGCTCATCCGCAGCACAAAAATCCCCTCGAACGCAACATTCCGTTCAAGGGGATTCTCAGTTCCATGCATTCAGCCGCATCCGCAGCCGCAAGGCTGCGGATGCTTCCATTACGTACCCAGTATCTTCTTCCGGTTCAATACCGCCGCATTCGGCGCGCCGTAGTCGTGCATGACTTCGATCTTCGAGATTTCGTCCCCGCTCGCCTTGAACGAACGGATGGCCGAATACGAATCGATCTCGGTGATGTAGATTCTGCCGTCAAAGTACGACATGTAATAGGGCACGCCCTTGAAGCCCAGTACATTGTAAATATTTTCGGCTTGGCTAAAATCGGACAAGTCCTTCAGCCGAATGAACTGTTTGGAGTACACCGTGATGTAGTAGTAAGAGCCGATTTTTTTAATATCGTTCATCGCTCTGTAGCCTGCCGGCACGTCGTACTTCTCTTGCAGCGAGAAGGTGCCGTCTTTGTAATTGGCTACCAGAATTTGATTCGGGCCGCTTACAAAATACATCATGCCGTCGATAATCGAGAAGGACCGGACATAGGCGGCCTCCAGATAGGGGAGGTTCTTTTTGCTATCGATTACGACTTTGCCGTTTTTCAAAGACAGCGTGTATATGTTCTGCGTCTCGGAGGTGAGCACATAAAATTTGCGGGTCGAAGGATCGTAGACCGTTTTATGCGGTCTGCCCTTAATATTGTCGATCACCTGCGTCCGAACGAAGCCCTTGGCGGTCAAGGTGTAGACAAACAAGCGATCCCTGCCGGTGTCTTCGGCGACGAAGATCGTACCGTTGCCGGCGATCGAGTGAGGAGCGGCGATGTCGTTGTCCATCACCTTCCAACGCTTGATCGGCAGCTTCACATCGCGGCTATAAATAATTCTGTGATTCCAGGAGTCGGCGATAAAGTAGAACTCTCCGATCTTGTTAATGAACATCGGCGAGTACAACCGATCTGCATAACTCGCGGTCGCGGCATTCGTCGGCGTAGATTGGAATACTAACGCGAATAAGATAACGAGCATAGAAATGCGCAATCCTGCTTTTTTCAAAATACCCCGTCCTCTCTGATGAATGATCATAAAGTATATAACCATATCTTGTCTGTTTCGTAACAGGAAAGGACAATCGGAGACAAAAATCGAAAATCTAACCGCCCTCGTGGTTCCCCGCTCTGCTCCGCCCCTTAAGCGACACCCCAAAACAAATGAGCAGCACCACGGCTGCGAGCGTATAGGGCGAATTAATCTCAATATCGAACAACACGCCTGCCACGATCGGACCGACGATGTTGCCGAGGCTCGTGAAGGCCGAGTTCAAGCCTGCCACATAGCCTTGCTGCCCCTCGGCCAGCTTGGACATCTGGGTGCCGATCGTGGGGCGCAGGATGTCGATGGCGAGGAACACGACGAAGGTGACGGCGAAGATGAGCCAGAACTTGTGCACGAACAGCATCAAGAGGACGAAGAGTCCGGCGACGAGCAGACAGGCGGAGATGACCCGCTGTTCCCCGAACCGGTTGAGCAGCCAGCTGAAGATCGTCAGCTGCACGACGGCGCCGGCGATCGAGCCGAACGTGATGACGAAGGCGATGTCCTTCGGATCGAAGCCGAACTTGTGATCGACGAACAGCGAATAGATCGTCTCGAAGTTGGCGAGCCCGAACGACATGACGAAGACGATGATCAGACTTAAAAAGTACGGCTCGCGATATGAATACTTTAGTTGGGTCAGCAGACCGCTGCGTTTCTCCGCAACCTTGGCTTGAACCTCCCGGGTTCCTTTTGACGGAACAGATTCCTTGAGGAAAAGTAAAGTTACAAACGCCGCGACGACGCCCCCGACTCCGGCTGCAAAGAAAGGCACGCGAATGCCGAACTCTGCGAGATAACCCCCGATGCCCGGACCGATGATGAAGCCGGTCGTGATCGAGGCGTTCACGTACCCCATCCCGGCTGCGCGCTCCTCGTCCGTCGTGATGTCCGCCGCATAAGCCATGACCGCCGGCATGATCATCGCTGCACAGAGGCCGCCGAGCGCCCGCGAGACGAACATGAGCACCGGAGAATGTGCGATGCCGAACAGCCCTTCAGAGACGGCGAACAAGAACATGCCGATGACGATCATCCGTTTGCGGCCGACCGTATCGGACAAGCGCCCGGCCAGCGGCGAGAATAGAAACTGAACGAGCGAGAAGACGGCGACCATAAGCCCCATCATACTCCCGTTCACGCCCAGCTCG
The DNA here is from genome assembly GCF_037963805.1 of Cohnella sp. 56. Lineage (NCBI taxonomy): Bacteria > Bacillati > Bacillota > Bacilli > Caryophanales > Paenibacillaceae > Cohnella > Cohnella sp. 56. The sequence goes on from NZ_JAZDQE010000006.1 coordinate 175,273, forward strand.
TTCATGAAGCTCGGCATAATCGGAATAATAAGGCCGATGCCGGTGAATACCAAGAACAGGTTCAACATTAAGATCGGCAATGCGCCGTGATGCTTGGCGAAGATAGCCATACGTAACTTCCTCCAAATCGATTGCAAATACTGAATATTCATTCTAGATGTGGGCAAAAAAAAGCAGTCGCCGGTCAGGCGATGCCATGCAGGAACACGTCTACCGCCAGTCGGTAGGCGGTTAGCGCAGCTTCACGGTTCATGCGCCTCGCATGCTGACTGAGCCCGAACAGCAGGCTGTCGAGGATAATCGCGAGCCCTGTCGCGTCCGCCGCCTTGAATTCTCCGGCGTCGATGCCGCGCTGGAGCAGCTGCCTGTTGAAGTTAACATAACCTTGGACCATCTGTACGATACGCTCCTCCACCTCCGAACCTTTCTCGGCATTGTTGAAGAACTCGTCGATCGCCTTGGTCAGCGGATGATTGAGCTGCTCGTGCGCCAGATGCTCGGCCATGCCGTACAGCTTGTCGGCCGTCGTCGCATAGAGCGCCTCCTTCGCGAGCCACGTCTCCTCCCACTCCCGATCCCACTCCTCGATCAAGTACAGGAACAGCCCTTCCTTGCTCTTGAAGTGGTAATAGATGTTGCCCGCGCTGCACCCGGTCGCCTTCACGATCTCCTCGATCGCGGTCGCTTTGTAGCCTTTCTTTATAAAAAGCGCCTTGGCCGCATCGGCGATCTTCTTCTTCGTCTGCTCGGTCTGCTGCTGCTTCTTGTTGATGGGAATCACCTCGATCGGTCTCTGAAAGATGCTGAATGAATATTCAGTATTATAGCCGACAACGGAATGCCTTGCAATGGCAGCTCGCGCCATGTGTATAAAAAGAAGACCGGAAGAGCTCCGGCCTTCTTGGTCAGGCTATTAAAGTTGGAGCAGCCGATTCGTAACCCCATCGCCTTCACTGCGGGAGGCGATCCCGCCCCACACGCAAACGCAACGCCTGCGCTCTAACTGTCACATTCGCCGCGAGCAGCATTCAATAGATCGTCCGGCCGAGCGCGTCGGGAATGCCGGATTTGCGATAGAAGTAGCTGTTCAACTGATCCCGCCACTCCAGCGCATGCTCGGCCTGGTGTGCGAGCCGGGTGCGGACCTCCTCATAGACGCGCGGCGGGAGCCTGTCTGCGATGCCGTCCCATGATGCGAGCAGCCCGGCTGCCCGCTCGGCACCCTCGAAGCGCGAGTCGTAAATATGCTGGATGACCGTCTTGCCGCTCTTGAGTCGTCTGTCGTAGGGCACATGGTGAAAGAAGAGCAGCAGCTCGTCCGGGCATGTGTCCGGTGATTCGTACATTGCAGCGGCGGCGGGGTATTGTCCGGCATACCCCGTCCCGGTCGCGACGGTCCGGTCGACGCCGATGCCGTCCCGGTCCGCGTAGTGGTAGGTGCCCCACGGACTGTACTCGTAGCCGTCGACGTTCGGGCCGTAATGGTGGTCCGGATTGACCATCCAGCCGACGCCGAGCGGCGCCGTGTACGATTCGTAGATAGCATGCGAATCGAGCAGCATGGTGATAACGGTCTCCTCGACATTCGCATCCGAACCGAGCGCCATCCTGATCCATTCGCGGCCGATCGCTTCGGCGGATGCCGAAGGATCCCAGGCCAGCCGGCCGAAGCCGTACCAGTTCGCCTGCGCGAGCAGGTGACCGGTCCAGTTGGCGTCGGTACCGACATTGGACACTGCAGCCAGACCGCCGCGCCAGACCCGCTTCCCGCGCGCCGCATTCTCCCCAACGCCAGTCCCGTCATGACCGCCAGGAGCTTCCTCCTCATTGCCAGCCTCGCCTTGACCGTCCGCCGCATTCTGTCCGGCACCGGCGCCGCCCGCCGCGTCCGCCACTGTGACGCCGGCGCCGGCGTCGAAGTCCAGCACCTCCTTCCACATCGGAAGCAGGTAGCAAAGATGACGCTGCTGTCCCGTGTACTCCTGGGTAATCTGCAGCTCCAGCGCGATCTGCGTGCGCCGGAGGCCGAGCAGCAGCGGCGACACGGGCTCCCGCACCTGAAAGTCCATCGGCCCGTGCTTGATCTGCAGCACGACATTGTCACGGAATGCGCCGTCGAGCGGCATGAAGTGGTCGTAGGCGGCGCGCGCGCGATCCGTCCGCCGGTCCCGCCAATCCTGCCGGCAATTGTATACGAAGCAGCGCCAGACGACCGTACCGCCGAACGGGGCGAGCGCATCCGCCAGCATATTGGCGCCGTCCGCGTGATCCCGCCCGTAGGTGAACGGCCCCGGCCGGTGCTCCGAGTCCGCCTTGACGACATAGCCGCCGAAGCCGGGGATCCGCCGGCAGACCTCGGCGGTCGTGTCCCCCCACCAGGCTGCGACCGCTGGCGCCAGCGGGTCGGCGGTGGCGAGCCCGCCGAGCTCGATCGGAGCGGCGAAGTTGACGCTCAGATAGAGCGCGATTCCGTATTCGCGCAGCACGTCGGCTACCCGCGCCACATCGGCCAGCCGATCACCCGCGAGCAGACGCGTCTCCTCGTCATGCACGTTGACGTTGTTGATGGCGACAGCATTGATGCCGATCGACGCCTGCAGCCGCGCATAATCGCGAATGCGGCCGATCCGCCCGCCCAGCCTGCCCGCTTCGAAAAACAGGCTCCCGCCTGCGTAGCCGCGCTCGATAGTGCCATCCGCGTTGTCCCAATGGTCGATCATCCGCAGCGGGTACGCGGGCCGCTCAACAATGCGGAGCTCGCTTAGCTCCGCGCCCGTCTGCAGCAGGCGGATGAAGCCAAACGCCGCGTACAGCGCGCCTCGCGCGCCGCCTCCGAGCAGGTAGACGCTGCCGTCCGCACCCGACCAGATCGCATAGCCTTCATCGCCAAGCGAGCCGTTGTCCGGGAAGCCGGCCTCCCCCGCCGCCGCAGGCCGCTCCGCCCGCACGGCGTCCGCGAGGCCGACGACGATCGCCGGCCCTGCCGGCTCCTGCGCGCCGCTCTCTTCGTCCGCCGACACCTCGGCCGGCAGCCGCCCGAGCAAGCCCGCGAGCGCACGCCGCAGCTCGAGGCGCGCCGACGTCAGCTCGGCGCCCATCCCCCGGACTTCAAGCCTCGCGCACACCGCTGCATGCTTGGCGCGCAGCGCCTCGTCTCCGATCAACTCGTAGCTCAGCCACGCCTGCTCATATTCCCCGTTCGCCGTATGATTGGTTACCATCGCTCATGCTCCCTCCCCGTTGCAAATAAAAAGAGTCTCCGGCAACAGAGACTCAGAACCTTGCTACCTCACTTGCCGCGATCATCGTTCCTTGCCGCAAGCGACCGCTGCTCCGAACACGATCATCGCCGGCCTTAACCGATTCGCCGCCGGTTCGGCTGCGCGGTGCATGTACTGGGCAGGCTGTACGTGCGGCGGATCGGCGGTACGATACCGCCGGTTCGGCTGCGCGGTGCATGTACTGGTCAGGCTGTACGCGGGCGGATCGGCGGTACGATACCGCCGGTCCGCCCGCCTGTCACCGCCGCTCCTCTCGCACTCGCGCCACCTGCGCCGGCCTCTGCCGCCACGGCAGGGGCCGCTCCAATGTTGTCAGGTTAGCTGCAAATATACAGTTAATCTCCGTGGTGGCGGCATTTTTCGGAGCGATAGCTGCGAATATACAGTTAATCTCGCGAAAATCGACCGCCATCCGGCTCAGACTCGAAAATAACTGTATAAATGCAGTTATCGCCGCCAGATGTCCTGGCGCAGGAGAAATAACTGCGGTTTGGCAGTTATCTCCCCTTTCAAGGCTGTGTTGCACGAACGGTTTGGGGAAGAACTTCAACGTAGCCGCATCCCTGTCGTCCAGGATCGCTCGTTCATACGCAACAAACAGACCAAGGACAATACACTCATGAAGACCACGCGCCGGGGAGCGACAGGATCCTTAACCTGACAACATTGGGGGCCGCTCCGCCGGGCCCGCCGCGCTTCAGGCGGCAGGCATCCAGATCCGGTACCGCCCGCTGAGCGCCAGCAGCGCGAACATGTACAGGCAGTTGTCGTAGTAGCGGCGCTCCCCCTCACGCACCGGCGTACGCCACAAGCGCTCGACGGCAGCCTGCGCATGCGGCCCGTCCGGCGCGGCCAGCGCAGCGCAGGCGTTGGTCGCGATGAGGCCGACCGGGTGCAGCGACGGCTCCTCGAACGGCGTCCCGTCGATCCGGTAGCGCCGGTAGTCGGCCGGGTCCTTGTCCGCGAAGAAGCGCAGGATCGCCTCCGCCTCGTGCGTCATCCACGGCGTCGCCCCGAACCAGGCGGCTTCGAGACCCACATTGGCGGCGACCCTGTACGAGTCGCTGTAGAAGTGGCCGTAGCCGCGCTCGTCGTTGGGCGCGCCGTCATAAAAAGCATATTCGGGCGACAGCCCTGTCTCCGGATGGCAGGTCAGCGGCAGGTACGCCCGGCTGGCCGCGGCGGCCTCCCGCCAGAACGGCCGGTCGGCCTCGTCCGCCCACAGCGCGAACAGCTCGTAGAAATGCGGCAGATGATACGACGGGTCGCTGTATTCGCATTCCGGTACGAACTTGATGAGCCGGTTGTCCCGATTCCACATCGGGTAGCCCAGCCCTTCCTCGCCGTTGTGCAGACAGGCGCGCAGAATGTCCCGCGCCTTGGCCGCGTAGTCCAGCGGCGGCTCGCCTTCGCCCCAGCGATGCGAAGCGAAGAACAGCGCCAGCGCGAAGTACTCCTCGCCGTCCGGCGCCGGGCCGGAAGAGTTCCTCTTCCCGTCGGGCGCGCACGACCAGGCGAAGTACCCGGCATGCAGGCCTTCCTTCATATGCATGTACGTCCATGTCCAGCGCCACAGCCGGTCGAACAGCGCCTTGTCGTTCATTTGCACGGCCATCATCATGCCGTAGGACATGCCCTCGGTCCGCACGTCGAGGTTGCCGGTGTCCAGCATATACCCCATGTCGTCGCCGGACGGATAGTAGATCCGTGTTCGCTCGTCGTCGCCGAACAGTCTGTGCCAAGCATCCGACAGCCTGTCCTCGATCTCTTCCGGCGCATAGCCGTATCGCTCGAACAGGTTCGGATAGATGCCGGTGCCGAAGGCGCCATTGCCGCCGCTTCCCGCGCGCATCTCTTGTTCCTGCGAACCAGTCGCCTTGCCGCTATGCATCGCGTTTGTCTCCCTTCTCTTATCCCTTCACGCCGCCGACGGTCATACCCTTCACGAAGTACTTCTGCAGGAACGGGTAGATGACGATCATCGGGACCGCCGCAACGATCGTCATCGTCGCCCGGATCGAGAGCGGTGATACCTTGACCGAAGAACCCGAACCGGAGTTGGCGAACGCGGTTTCCGCGCTTGAGGTCGTGTTCGAGTTTTGCAATATTTTCTGCAGCTCATACTGCAGCGTACTCAGCTTGACATTGGAGGAGTTGTACAGGAATACGTCGAACCACGAATTCCATTGATACACGGCCGTGAACAGCGCCACCGTCGCCAGCACGGGCAGACAGAGCGGGAACACGATGTTGATGAACGTCCGGAAGTCCCCGGCGCCGTCGATCCGCGCCGACTCGATCACGCTCTCGGGCAGCTGCTCGATGAAGGAGCGGATGATGATCAGATTGAACACGCCGATGATGCCCGGCAGAATGTAAACCCAGAAGCTGTTGATCAGCCCCAGGTCCCGGATGAGCAAGTAGTTCGGGATCAGACCGCCGTTGATGTACATCGTGATGATAAAAGCGATCGTGACGAATTTGCGCAGCACGTATTCCTGCCGACTGATCGTGTAGGCGACCATCGCCGACGCGAACACCGTGACGGCGGTGCCGACGACGGTGCGCAGCACCGAGATCAGCGTCGCGTTGTAGATCGTCGCTTCGTTGAAGACGAATCTATAGTTCTCGCCGGAGAACTGCCGCGGCCACAGATGGATGCCGCCCTTGATCGAATCGCTCGCGGCGTTCAGAGATACGGCGAGCGTATTCAGGAACGGATACAGCGTCACGACCATGAGCAAGGTGAGGAAAATGTAGTTTAAAATATCGAACACCCGGTCGCCGACCGAAGAATGCCGGCGCGAGCTGCGGGCCTGCCGCGAAGCGCCTGCCGCGTTCGCCATGCGGATCCCCTCCTTCTAGAACAGTCTGTCTTGTCCCAATCGCTTGGCGATATGATTGGCCGAGAAAAGCAAAATAAAGCTGACGACCGTCTTGAACATGCCTGCCGCGGTTGCGAGCGGGAAGTTGAACTGTTGAAGGCCGTATTTGAGTACGAATATGTCAATGTTCTCGGAATAATCGACGTTCATGCCGTTGCCGAGCAGGTACTGCGGTTCGAATCCCGATTCCAGCAAATAGCCGATGTTCATGATGAGCAGCACGACAATGACCGGCTTGATGCCCGGCAGCGTGATATACCACATCCGTCTCAAGCGGCCCGCACCGTCCATCTCCGCCGCTTCGTACTGCGCGGGATCGATGGCACTGATAGCGGCCAGATAGACGATTGTATTCCAGCCTACGTCCTTCCACACGGAGCTTGCGCCGAAGATACCCCAGAACCATTCCGCCTTGCCGAGGAACAGATATTCCTGTCCCTTCTCGATGACACCGAACATCTTGAGCAGTTCATTAACGACGCCGTCCGGCGCCAGCATCGTCTGGATGATGCCTGCGGCGACGACCCAGGAGATAAAGTGGGGCAAATAGCTGACGGTCTGCACGACGCGCTTGAACGCGACCTTGCGGACCTCATTCAATAGCAGGGCGAGCGATACGGCCGTCACGAAGCCGAGTACGAGATTGATGCCGCTCATCGCAAGCGTGTTGCGAAGGGCGATCAGGAAGCGGTCCTCCGAGAAAAGCGACTGAAAATGCGAAAAACCGACCCATTGCTGGTCCTTGAATGCCAGCGAAGGCTGATAATCCTGGAAGGCGATCGTCCATCCCCATACCGGCACGTATTTGAAAACGAACAGCCAGATGACAAAGGGTACGGACATCAGAACCAGTATGCGCTGTGATACGAGTCTTTTGAAAAACAGCTTCAGCCCGCCCGGCTCTGGCTTTGACGTCGACGGCGACGTTGGCAGCGCGGTGTTGTTCTCCATCCTACTTGCTCCTTCCGTCGGGCTAAAGAATAAAAAGGGAAAGCCGGCCGTCAGCATGAAGCAGCGCGTTCAGCCGGCTTTGCCCTCCTATCGAAAACCGTTTTTTACTTGGCTACTTCTACGATTTTCTTGATTTGCTCGGTGTACCATTTCTCATAGCCGGCCGTATCGAGCTTGTTGAATTCCTTCATGTAGTCGGCCCATACGCCTTCGAAGTCCGCCGGCTTGGCGAGCACGAGCTTGGCGTAGTACTTCTTCAGCAGATCGTCCTTCTTGGTCTCCCAGATCTGCTGCGGCGAACCCTGTTCCTTCGGAATACTCCAGGCCGGGAACCACGGACGGTCTTCAGGCTTGTCGAACATCTGTGCATAGGTCTGCACGCCGTACTTGTCCAGGATCGTCTTGTCGCCATCGGTCAGGCTCAGTTGGAACACTTCCGGCTGGAAGCCAGGCGCCACTGCGTTGCCGTCTGCGAGCGTGGACGAAGTGCCGTATTGCGGCCAGTCCCAATCGTACGTCTTGAAGCCGAACTTCTCGTTGAACGCGTCGTCGAGCTTGGCAATCTGCTCCGCCGTGCGGTAGAAGCGGCCTTTGTCGTCCACTTCGTACGTCTCGCCTTTGATGCCCCAGCTCTTCAGCACTTGGTTGTCGTCCGTCAGCAGGTTGTCCCAGTATTGAATAATACGGGCAGGGTCCTTGGCGCTCTTGGTGATGCCGGCGCCGCGGTTGCTGGTCCATCCCGGCGGGTCGAGGTACTGATCATGCGTACCGTCGAAGGTGACCGGCAGCGGGAAGTAGACGAAGTCGTCCTGCGACTGATCTTTTCTCGCCGCATCCTTCAGCACGTTCATCGCGTTGCCGATCTGCCAGCCGTAGTCGAAGAAGCCTACGACCTTGTGCGAGGTCAGCTTGGCGATGTATTGGTCGTAGTTGTCAACGAAGGAAGCTTTGTCGAACAAGTTCTTGCCGTTCAGATCGTTGAGCGTCTTAAGCCAGCGCTTCTCGTTCTCGGAGCCGGCATACGTCTTCGCTTCGTTGGTCGAGATGTCGACCATGACGTTGCCGTCGTTCGGGAAGCCGGCGAGATGCATCGGCGGGTTCGAGGTAGCGAAGAACCGCCAGTCATGCGTCAGTGTGAGCATGCCGGTCAGATTCTCGTCCTTGTGCTTGGAGACGTAGTCCTCGACCAGCTTGACATAATCGTCCAGCTTCTTGATCTTCGGATAGCCCGCTTCCTTGAGCACGCGGCGCTGCACCCAGAATGCGCCTTGGTTAATATTCGGATCCGCTACGTAGTCGCCCACCTGCGGGCCGAATGGCAGGAAGTAGATCTTGCCGCCGTAATCGGCTCTCATGCGCTCGAAGTAAGGACCGTAGACGCGCTTGATGTTCGGACCGTATTGCTCGATCAGATCGTCGAGCGGGATGAAGGCGCCCGCCTTCAGCACCTCCTCGATCGCGGCATCCGGGATGATGACGTCCGGATATTGGTTGGAAGCGATCATCGTGCCGATCTTCGTATTCAAGTCGCCGACCAGATGCTCGATCTTGAAGTTTACGCCGGTCTGATCCTCGAGCATTTTGCCGATCGTCGTCTCGTTCGTGTTCAAGTCCTTTTCCCCGGCGACGCCGTTGAAGAATGTAAACGTAACTTTATCGAGCGGTTTTTCCGACGCCGTTGCCGTTGCGGATGCACTTGAGGACGACGATGCATTGCCATCCGTAGCGGCGGGAGATGAATTGCTGCCCTTATTGCCGCTAGAGCATGCAGCCATGGAGACGGCCAATGTGGCAGCCATGCCGGCGGTCAGAAGCTTCTTTTTCACGAGCTCGAACCCCTTCCCTTTGAATCGATTGTTTTTTTGTAAGCACTTTCATTATAGTTTGAATATTATAGTTTGTTTACCGGGTAAACTAAAGATTGTACTTAGGATATTTATTAAGGATGCGAAATTGCGGTCAAAAAAATAACCCCGGCGACCGATTGCCGGGGCTTGCCTTGCGGCATGTCAGGACAGCATCTCCGAGAGATCGACAGGCTCATAATGAACATGCACCTCGTAAACCTCCGATGTCTCCTTCAGTTTATTTTCCACGCTCGTGGCAATCTCGTGCGCTTCCGCAAAGTTGAGCTCCATATCGACGAGCACGACCACATCGACGACAGCGCTGCTGCCGTAATTTCTCGCCCTGATATCCTTGACGGCCTCCACGCCTTCAACCTCCATAATCGCTTCTTTGAAGGATTGAATGGTCGACGCGTCGAACCCGTCGGACAGATGATGGGAGGCGTCGCGGAAAATATCCCATGCCGTCTTGCAGATGAGAAGGCCGACGACGATGGCGGTGACCGGATCGAGCCACGGCAGACCGAATTGCGAGCCGGCGATGCCGACTACCGTACCGATGCTGACGAACGCATCCGACAGATTGTCTTTCGCCGCGGCCATGACCGCCTGGCTGTTGACCTTGCTCGCGAGCCGCTTGTTGTACCGATAGACGAAGTACATCACGACCGCGCACAGCATACCTGTCCACACCGAGATCGGATCCGGGGATTCGCCGCTCCCGCCGAATACCGATCGCACGGCGGCATACAGCACCTGCAGGCCGACAGCGGCCATAATAAAGGAAGAGAGGAGGGATGCGATCGTCTCCGACTTCCAATGGCCGTACCGGTGATCGTGATCGGCCGGCTTCTGCGCGAGCCGGAGTCCGATCAGGACGGCGACCGACGCGACGATATCGGTGGCGTTGTTCAGGCCGTCGGCTTTTAGCGCTTCGGACCCCGCGACATAACCGACGATTAATTTTAGAGCCGACAGAACGATGTAGGCCGCGATGCTGATGATCGCGCCGCGTTCTCCCAGCTTCAGATTATCGTACCTTTGCTGCTGATCCATTCCTCGCAGTACCTCTCTCCCTCACCCAGTACCACTCATACTAGCAAGCGGCATCCGAGTGGGTCCAGAGAAACGTTTTTTCGCCGGGGCTACAAACATGTCGGCTCGCAACAAAGTTGCGCCGCACAAAAAAGCTTGTCCCCCCGCACCGGGCGATCAGCATCACGCGGAAGCGTCCTCCTTCACCACAATGCGGAATTCCGTCCCTTCTCCCTCCTGGCTCCTCACCTCGAAGTCGACCTTGTCCCTGTAGTACAGCTTCAGCCGGTAATACACATTTTTGATGCCGACGCTCTCCCCGATATCCTCGCTCTGCTCGAGCTCGCTCAGGATGGCCTCCAGCCTGTCCGGCGGTATGCCCGCTCCGTTGTCCTGCACGGTGCAGACGAGACCCTCGCCGGTCTGACGGATGGCGATGCGGATGAGCCCGCCCTCCTTCAGCTTCTCGATGCCGTGAATGCTCGCATTCTCGACCAGCGGCTGCAGCGTCATTTTCGGAATCATGAGTCCCAGCACAGACTCGTCGGCCTCGATGCGATACTCGAGCTTGTCTCCGAACCTGTACTTCTGGATGTCGAGGAAGCAGGCGACGAGATCGAGCTCGTCCCGGATCGTCACCCAATCCTTGCCCCAGGCCAGCGATTTGCGGAATATTTTGGCCATGCTGTGAATGATGCGCGCCGTCTCTTCCTCCTTCTTCATAAGGCTGCGCATGCGGATCGTCTCCAGCGAGTTGAACAAAAAATGAGGATTGATCTGGCTCTGCAGGGCGTGGAGCTGGGACTGGTTGCGCTTGATGAGCAGCTCCTTCTTCTGAATATCCGCGATGTACACGTCGTCGATCAGGGACTTGATCTGCAGGGTCATCCGATTGAACTCGGCGGTCAGCTGTCCGATCTCGTCCTTGGCGTCCTGCCGGTCGATCGTCTCGAACGAATGGTTCTTGACCTTTTTCATATGCTTCAGAATCCGCACCAGCCGCGAATTGAGCGACCGCGTGAACCAGATGATCAGCAGCGTCGGCAGCAGCACGTTGGGGACGGCCAGATACAGCACGAAGTACTTGGACTTGCGCACCTCCTCGAGCACCGCCGATTCCTTGAACCGACCCACGATCCGCCAGTCGGACAGGTAGGGGACATTGTCGAAGTCCTCGGCGATCTCGATCGTGTCCTTGGAAGTCTCCGATGCAGAAAAATCGGTCTGCGCGGCAAGCCCGAAGCCCGACGTGGTCGCATATTGCACCGCGTCTCCCTGCAGCAGGAACAGGTCGCCCTCCAGCGTCACGTTGTGGAACATCTCCTTGATCGCTTCCGGGTGAAGATCGATCTTCATATACTTTTCCCACGCCTGCGCATCCTCGCCGGTGCCGATCTTGCGGACGACGCTCAGCATCTCTCCGGTCGCGCCGGGATAGTCGGGGACCGTCTTCAGCACGATCGGGACGGATACTGCCGATTCGTGGATGAGCCGGTACCATGTCTGCTCTCTCGTCCGCTCCGTGACCGGTTCGACTTGCCCGCCGTAGATGAGCGTATCGTTGTTCGAGTACAGGGTGATCCGCTGGATCGCATCGTAGACGGGACTGTATTTGTTCAGCATGCTGATAATATAGGAATGATAGCTGTATACGTAATCGGACGGCATGATGTAATTTTTGTCCATGTATTCAATCAGCAGGGCATCGTTGTAAATGACCGCAGAAATCCCGACGGCTACGTTGACCTGCGTCATGAAGTCGTTGCGGATCTCCTCGATCGCCAGGGAGATGTCTCTCATCTTCTGCTTTTTGACGTTGTTGGTCGTGATGTTGTAGAAGATCGCATTCGTCAGCACGACCGGGATCAGGACGGACAAAAAGTATACGATCAGCATCTTGTTGCGCAGCCTGATGTTGTTCAAGCTGAACGCCGACTTCCGAATCGCTCGCATTGCCTACCCCCGCCGGTTACAGCTTTTCAATCATGGCATTTTTATATTCGGTCGGCGTCTTCCGCTCGACCTTCTCGAATTGGGTGACGAAGTAGTCGGCATTGCCGAAGCCTACGCTCGCCGCGATCTCGTATACCTTCTTGTCGGTCTGGCGCAGCTGGCGCTTCGCTTCCTGAATGCGCAGCTGGAGCACATAATCGTTGAAGTACACCTGGTACGTCTTTTTGAACAGCTGTCCGAGATAGACCGGATTCATATAGTAGCGCTGCGCAATGCTCTTCAGGCTGATGTTCTCGCAGTAATGGTGATCGATATAGGTCTTGATCTTGGCGATGTCGCCTTTGCCGATCGCATCGCGAAGCGACGATACGTAGCCGGCGCATTCGGTCAGAAAAGCGACGAGCAGCGCCCGCAGGCCCGCGAGCGTACGCGGTGCTTCCTGCCAGGCGGCCACGGCGTTCATCGTCTGCAGCTTGCGTTCATCGCCCTGCATCGTGCGGATGATCCCGGTCGCGCCGTACACGACGCGGGAGACGGCCGCGGCGACGGCGTCCGGTGCGAAGCGCTCCTCGCGGAAGGCGGCGAGCAGCCGGTCCACCGTATCCGCCATCGCGTCCAGGCGATGCTCCTCCAGCCCCTCCAGCAGCGCCGCGTACAGCGCCGCATCCACCTCGCGGCGGCCGGGGGCGGCGTCGCGGACGTCCTCGGACAGCAGCACCCGCTCTCCGTCCTGCGCGTACTTGTGCTTGCGCGTCTCCTGCGCGGCCAGATAGGACTGCCGCGCCAGCCGCAGCCCGTGGACGGCCTCGCCGATATAGACGCGAGGCGTGGCGCCTTCGCCGCAGCCGGCCGCCCGGGCCAGCCGCTCGCCGAGCGCCTTCGCGGAGCGCGCATCGGTCGCGCCCGGCACGAGCAGGCCCAGCTCGTACGTGCTCCGGTAGTGCACGTACGGCTCGCCGGAGGGCGGCGGCACAGCGCCTGCGCTCCGGGCGGCGCGGGCGAGCGCCCGCTCGACCTCGCCCGCGCGGCGCAGCGCCGCCGCCTCGTCCTCCTCGGGCGGCGTGTCGTTCAGCTCGACCGCATAGTAGCGGTACTGCAAGTCCGCCGGCCAGCCGAGCGTGTCGCTGACTGCGTCCAGCGCCCCCTCCTCCGCCCGGCCCGCCAGGAGCGCCTCGAACAGCGACGGACGCCGCAGCGCGTCTTCGGCCTCGGCGCGGGCCTGCTCCTCCCGCAGCTGCTCGCCGATGCGGACGAGGCAGTCGACGAGCTCGTGCTCGTCGATCGGCTTCAGCAGATAGTCCTGCACGCCGAAGCGCACAGCCTGCTGCGCGTACTTGAAGTCGCCGTAGCCGCTGATGATGATGAAGCGCGTGCTGCGGTATCCGCGCTCCTGCGCCTCGCGGATCAATTCGAGACCGTCCAGCACGGGCATGCGGATATCGGTGACGACGACGTCGGGCGCGATCCGCTCGATCAGCGCCAGCGCCTCCTCCCCGTCCTCCGCCTCTCCCGCCACCTCAAAGCCGTACTGCTCCCACGAGATCAAGCCCGCGAGCCCTTTGCGGGCGAACATTTCGTCGTCGACCAGGATAATCTTTCTCACGGCACCCTCCCCGCCCGGCTATCGCGCCGTTTGCAATCGCTTTCAATTTTGCCGTTTAAACCGGATTATGCTCTGACTTACGATGCGCTGCTCTTATTGTAGCCTATCGCCGTCCCATACGCACTTTTAAAAGTATGGAAGCTTCTTCGATAATTAAAGATGGGTGCAGGGGACGGGCGACGGAGGGGCGAGCGGCGGGCACGATAGCGGAAAAAAGTTCCGCTAGCGCGACGCAGCCAACGTGCAAAAGGCACCTTAGCGGAAAAAAGTTCCGCTAGCGCGACGCGGACAACGTGCAAAAGGCGCCTTAGCGGAAATTAGTTCCGCTAGCGCGACGCAGCCAACGTGCAAAAGGCGTCTTAGCGGAAAAAAGTTCCGCTAGCGCGACGCAGCCAACGTGCAAAAAGCGCCTTAGCGGAAATTAGTTCCGCTGGCGCGACGCAGCACACGTGCAAAACACGCCTTAGCGGAAACTAGTTCCGCTAGCGCGCCGCGGCACACGTGCAAAAAGCGCCTTAGCGGAAATTAGTTCCGCTAGCGCGACGCAGCCAACGTGCAAAACGCACCTTAGCGGAAAAAAGTTCCGCTAGCGGGACGCAGCCAACGTGCAAAACGCACCTTAGCGGAAAAAAGTTCCGCTAGCGCGACGCAGCCAACGTACAAAAGGCGCCTTAGCGAAAATGAGTTCCGCTAGCGCGACGCAGCCAACGTGCAAAAAGCGCCTTAGCGGAAAAAAGTTCCGCTAGCGCGACGCAGCCAACGTGCAAAAAGCGCCTTAGCGGAAAAAAGTTCCGCTAGCGCGACGCAGCCAACGTGCAAAACACGCCTTAGCGGAAAAAAGTTCCGCTAGCGCGACGCAGCCAACATGTAAAACGCACCATAGCGGAAATGAGTTCCGCTAGCGCGACGCAGCCAACGTGCAAAAGGTACCTTAGCGGAAAAAAGTTCCGCTTGCGCGACGCAGCCAACGTGCAAAAGGCACGATAGCGGAAAAAAGTTCCGCTAGCGCACCGCAGCCAATGCGCCCCCCCTCCCCCGCTTGCAGCGGCGCAGCTATACAATGCCAGTGCCGTTCAATGGTTTGTACAGGTGAAGCGGGGAGGCGGATCTGCTACAATGGGAGCGCTCCGGTGCGGCAGGCGTCCGGAATCCGGCTGAAAGCGGGGATGCAAAATGACGATCACCATCCGACACATCATTGATCGGCTGCGCGGCGACGTGGCGCCCATCGAATCTACGGTCGACACGCTGCTCGGACCGGGCAGTCCCGACACCGCGGTCGCGGGCGTCGCGGTCGCCTTTATGCCTTCGCTCGAGGTGATAGAACGCGCGGCCGCTCTCGGCGCCAATCTGCTGATCGCACACGAAGGCGTCTACTACAGTCACCGGACGCCCGCGCAGCTGCCGGAGGACGATCCCGTCTTCGCGCACAAGCAGGCCCTTATCCGCCAATCGGGCGTCACCGTATACCGCCATCACGACTATTGCCATCGCGCGTCCCCCGATCCGATCACGCTCGGCCTGGTTCGGGCGCTCGATTGGGAGCGCCATCTGGAGCGCATGCTGCCGGCCGCGGCGGTGCTCGCCGTCCCGGCGATGCGTGCGGATGCGGCGGCTGCACATGTGCGGGCACGGCTCGGCCTGCCCGGCGTCAGGTTCGCCGGCGATCCCGGCATGACCTGCCGCCGGATCGGTGTATTCGCCGGCTACCGCGGCGGGAGCGAGCTCGCCGTCTCGCTGCTGCGCGAGCATCGGCTGGATTTGATCGTCGCCGGCGAAGGGCCCGAATGGGAGACGCCCGAATACATGCGGGACGCCGTTCATTCGGGTGCCGCGAAGTCGCTGCTCCTCATCGGACACGCCGAGAGCGAGGAGCCCGGCATGCAACTGGAGGCCGAGCGGCTGCGGCAGGCCTGCCCCGGACTGCCCGTCCATTGGCTGGCCGGACGTCCGGCGCTTCGGTATATGTAGCTGCGTGCCGCCGATACTCCAACAAATCCTTTTACAACTTCAATCCTGCCGCGAACTCCCGCGCGCACTTCTCCATCAGCAGACAGAAGGAACGGTTGTGTCCGATCAGAAAGGAAGAACAATCGTAGCGGCTGCGCGCTGGCTCGAATGTGACCAACAGCCGCCGCTTCATATACGCCATCGCCGCCTGTACGAATCGATCGGCCAGCGGGGAAGCGTGCAGCGTAATATAGGCATACAGCGAGTGGTCCTCGGGCTCGTCGAGCACGCTGACGCCGGCGCAGGAATGCTCCGTCTCGATCCCTATTCTCTTGAGCTGCGTCAGCGCGCCGAGCAGCTCCGCGTCGACCTCGGCTTGCCCGAGCCACGCCGTCTGTTTGGCGCGCTGCCTGACCTTCGGCCGTTCGGTCCATTCGGCCAGCTCCAGACGCCGCTTCTGCCACTGTCGCTCGGTATGCTCGCTGACGATCTCCTCGCGCGCATCCTTTTGGCCTGCATCAGCCATGTCCATCCCCTCCTGCCGCACTTCAACAGTGTATCCTTCCGGCGTGCCCATCGCTACCCTTTAATCCTGCCGCTCGGGGACCGGTCTGTACTCGGCATACGCCTCTCTCATGTGAGCTTCATTTAACGGCCGATCCTCGATGATCGCTTTCCGCTTCGCTTTCATCAGAATCTGCTCCATATCGGCATAGCTGCACCCGCGCAGCAGCTCCGCCGCCGCCCGCTCGACGCCCGCCTGCTGCGCGAAGCCGCCGAGCAGCAGCCCGATATATTCAGCGCGCGACGAATCGTCGGGCATCCGGTACGCGAGCTTGGTGTCGAACCGCCGCCAGACCGCCCGATCCAGCTCGGACTCGAGATTGGTGGCCGCCATCAGCACGCTGTCCCCGTCGAACGCATCCAGGCATTGCAGCAGCGTGTTGACGACACGGGCCATCTCCTTGACCTCGTCGCTGCTGTCGCGCGTGCGGGCGAGCGCATCGAACTCATCGAGGAACAGGACGCAGGGCGAGGCTTGCGCATGCTCGAATATTTTGCCCACATTGCTCCCCGTCTCGCCCAGATGACTGTGAATGATCGCATCCAGCCTGACCACAACCAAAGGAAGCGCCAGCCGCTGCGCGATATGATAAGCGGTTAACGTTTTACCGGTGCCCGGCGGACCGAACATTACGATCTTGTTGGGAATCGGCACCTCGTAAAGCGCGAACTTATCCTTCATACCCAATATCGCGATAAATTGTTCCACGATCGTGCGGTTGTGCGGCGGTAATACGATATGTCTGGCTTTTCTGGCGCACTCCTTCGGCGTGTAGCAGGTCGCCATATCGATCCCTTTCGCGCGGGGCAGACGGACGGAAGAGTTGCTTTTGCTCATGATGCGCGTGCTCCTTCGCAGATTTTCGTTACATTGTGGGCTGTTCGTCTTATTTCCTGACCACGGCCTTGAGCAAAGGATACAGAAAAAAGGGGGCGCCCATCAGCGTCGTGACCGCGCCGACCGGGAGGGTGGCCGCATGATGCGCCATGCAGCTGCAGCAGCCGGCGCAGTTGCAGAGGCCGGCTGCGGGACCGCATTCCGGCTTGCCCCGCAGCCGGTTAACAGCACGACCGCAGCGGTCATGGCGATCCATAGCTTTCTTGTTTTTCTGTTCAAGCCAATTCCTCTTTATGTAATAATTACGATTATTCGAGATGGCTGGCAACGCCGATCCGCCGTACGCCGGGCCTGACCGCGGCTTCAATCGCCCGGCCAGCCCGGCATATTCTTTAGCGGGTTTCGCGGTGAAGCGTGCGCCGCTTGAGCCGCGGGCAATACTTCATCATCTCGATGCGTCCCGAGTGGGTTCTTTTGTTTTTCGTTGTCGTATAGTTCCGGTCCCCCGTCTCGGTACATGCAAGCGTAACAATGACGCGCATAAAACTCGCCTCCTTTAATAGTAATAATTACACAACAAACAGATTACTCCTTCCCTCCCGCTTCTGTCAACAAGGCAAGCCTCATCCGTACTGCGCCAATATTTTGGACACGTACTCCCGCAACGCTCTGCGCACTTCAACCGGCTCCACCACTTCGCACTTGTCCCCGAACGCGAGCAGCTTGTCGTAGCCGTGTGAATTGTTGACAATCGAATACTTGGCGAGACAGGTCTCGTCCCCCCGTTCGAGGATGTAGTCCTCCCCGAAGCGCTCGATCACCCGATCGGCCACCGAACGATGGATGCGGATCTTGACCTCCACCCATTCCCCGCTCATCCATGCGCCCCCGTCCATCGGCAAGGGCTTGAAGTCCCTCGGCGCAAACGCCTCCCGCTGCACCTGCAGCCGGCTCATCCGTGCCAGCTTGAAGATGCGGTAATCCGCCCGGTCGACGCAGTAGCCCTGCAAGTACCAGCTGCCCGCTTTGAAGACGACCTGGTACGGCTCGACCTTGCGGGCGCTGAGACGTCCGTCCCGGTCCGCATAGTCGAAGGCCAGACAACGCGCCTCATTCATCGCGGTCTCGATCAGACTGAGCGAGCTGCGCAGCGACTCGTTCCCCCGGTTAAGCGACAGATCGACGGCGAACTTCCCTTCCGGCGTCCCCGTGCCGCTCTCGCGATGAATGGCGTTCAGCTTTTCTACGATGTATGCCAGCTCCTTGTGGCCGAACAGCTGCCGATAGCCGTTCAAGCTGGCCGCCAACGTCTGGATATCGCGCTGCGTGAACAGCAGCTTGTCCACCTTATAAGCTTTCATCAGCCCGATGCCGCCCGTCGCGCCCTCCTGCGTGAAGATTGGCAGCCCCGCCATCGTCAGCGTATCGATATCGCGATAGATCGTCCTGCGGCTCACTTCCAGCCGTTCGGCCAATTCCCGTGCGCTGACCACTTCGCGCTCCAGCAGCAGCATTATCAACGCCATCAAGCGATCGATTTTCAATACGCCACCCCCGCATCAAGTATGCCATACAGTTGTCATAGTTGATAGCTTATGCTCGATATGCAGACACCCATTAACGATTAGGAGGCAGCATTTCATGAGCAACCGCACCATCGAGCGGAAAGCGGCATTTCGCATCATCGGTTTTAAAACCGCGCTGAACGACGGGACAGGCATCCATGCGCCGCAGTATTCGGGCCAGAAGACGGTCTTTTTCAAAAGTATGATCGAAACCGGCAGCCTGGCAGGACTTCGCCCGTATGCGGAGAGCCCGTATGGCTGCGCCGCTGTCGCGCAGGACGACGACGGCAGCGTCCGCTACTATGCAGGCGTTATCTCTTCCCGGCCGCTGCCCGAGCAGGCGGACGAGGTTCACTTCGCTGAGGGCGAATACTTGGTGCTGTCGGAAAAAGGCGGGCTGTCGCGGCTCGCGTTCGATAGGCTGGAGGATGAAGCGTTCGGCTCGGTCCTGAGCGAGGCATACGAATATGAATACACCGGCGGGCCGGTCGCGGAGGTGCTGCTGAACGGCAATCCGGCGGATGCCGAGGTAGAGGTGTGGGTGCCGGTTCGGAAAAGGTAGGGCAGGGAAGCGGTCGGGCGGCCCATCTCTGCCGTATAGCGTAACTGTGAGTGCGGCAAGGCCGAAAGCCTGCGAATTTACATCTTTTTTCCGTGCAAGGCTTGCCTTGGACGGTAAAAGATGCGAATCTGCAGGCTTTTACTTCTTTACGCGCGGGAATTCGGCATTTGCGGCTAAAAAGATGCTCATATGCAGGTTTGTGGGCCTCAGCTCTAACGGCCCCGCCGAAAGCCTGCACGAATGCAGGCTTTCGGCGCGCCCGATCGGCGCCGACAGTCTGCCCACGCTTGAACGCAGCTTACTGCTGCACGACCTGCCGGCGGACGCCGTACTTGTCCTCAAGCTCGCCATCGTGGGCGCCCCAAGGCTGCGGCTCGAACGGATATTGAACCCTCCCGCCGTCTGCCACCTGCCCGAACGCCTCGCGCCTCGGCTCTCTGCCGAAGGCGAGCGCCAGCGATACGGCACGCCCGCCGCTCGCGGGACCGAGCGCATCGGACAGCAGCAGCACATTCCCGCCCGCAGCCTCAAGCACCATATGCATCACTTTACCGTTGAGTTCGGCCGGCGTGCCCGGGATTTATCCGTATGTCATCACGGACACGATCCGCCCGATTCTCGGACGGTCGATTACGATTCGGCTCCACGCGCGTTCCCTAATGAAGACCAGGTTTCTGCCGAAAAAAATTGCGCCCATACGGGCGCCAAAGCGGCGGGCTTGACAATATGCGTCTGACCGGGCAGCGTCTGATGCCGCGCATGCAGGAGCGCCTGCGGGAGCGCATGCGGGAGCGCCTGCGCCAGCGTCTCCATCGCATGGCGCATCCAGGCCGGGCTCTTGCCGCCCGCCGCGACCAGCGTCGGCGTCCGGACGGTCGACCATCGGTCCAGCGCAGCCTGGTCGCCCTGCTGCTGATCGATCGTCAGCCGCGTGTCGTACGGGAGCGTGTGCGCGACCGCCTTGAGCTTGGACCAGGCCGGCATGAGCGGCATGATGGCCACGAGCGAAGCCGGCAATCCGACGCCTTCGCGCATGAACAGCTTGATCGCAGCCCCGCGGCGCCCCGGCTCCCAGCTTATCGTTGGCGATTGGCGTGCCGTTTTTGGAAGTAGCCTTGCTCATCGCGTTTCCCTCTGTCCTTTTGACCTGCCACTCACACAACGAATAAGGACATCCACAATCCACAGCATTGACGCGTTTATTTCTAAAAAAAAGCATCGCTTACTTTTTCGCTGGCAGCAGGAAGACTCCTGCAAGGCAAAAACGCATCTGCATACGCAGATACAGGATGTCCTCTGACATCCGGGAAGCACCCTCATGACATTCGAATCAGGGATTGCCGTCTTCCCCCTGGCCGCGGCTGCGACAGCGGGATGACGATCTTGGGGAGAAGAAAGCGGGGGGTGTAGAGGTTTGCGGGAACCGCTCCCCCTGCTCAATAATGCGATCGGATTGGAATCAGTCATCCATATGCGTCGCCCCGCTTCCGCCCTCTTTCAAGAAGTCGCCCGTCTGATCGATCAGCGTCTGAATAAACTTCAGCGATGCCGCAAGCTCCGTCTCCGAAAAGGCGTCCAGCGCACGGATAAAGGATTCCTCGATTTTGTCGTGCATCATGGCGTGCACCTCGTAAATCTGCCTGCCTTTGGCCGACAGGCTGAAGTACACTTCCTTTTTGTTGTCGTTCAGCTGGCTGCGCTTAACGAACCCCTCTTTCAGCAGCTTGGCGCTTATTTTCGTAATGCTCGCCTTGGACAGGTTCATTTTTTCCGCGATCGACGTGTTGTTGACGGGTTCGTGACGTCCGATGCAATCGATGACGTGAACGCTCGTCATATGGCTGGGAATCGACGAGATGCCCTTCACCCGTGCGAGGTCGGCAAACGCGGCTATCTCGGTGGAGACTGTCGACTCGAATACATGCAGATAGTGGTGAAGACGGCTGTGCAGCAATCGTTTAAGTCCATCGGACGTGCTCGTCATGCCAAATCGCTCCCTACTGTAACTTCCGGATAATCGTTTATATATAAACAATATATCACAACTAATAAAGCTTTGGAAAATCAATTTGACAGACTATAACCATCGCATTTATAGTTTACCTGTGAACAATTTAGCGGGAGCAATAACCGCCATCCGAGGGGGAGCGATTCGCTTGAACGTATCCGCGACGATAAGAGAACGCAGATCTATTCGCAAATATAAGACAACGCCGGTCGCACAGAAAACAATCGATTCCCTGGTGAACCAAGCCGCGGCGCTGTACCAGGCCGATACGGAGGAAGCGCCGCAATGGCGCAGTATTTGTTATGACACGCCGGAGGGTCGTCACAGCCTGGCGGACAGCATGATCGCCAAGGTGAAGGGCAGTACGCTCGGCAAGCTCCTGCCGGGCAAAATGCTCGATCTGATCAAAAAGCAAGTGACGGAAACGCCGGCCCACCTGGTCTTCATCGCGGAGTCCGGCAGCACGCAGCGGCAGCGCGACGAAAATTATGCGGCCGTATGCGGCATTATGCAAAACGTTCAGCTGCTGGGCTGGGAGCTTGGGCTCGGCATGCTGTGGTACACCGATCCGATGCTGAACAGCGATCGATTCAAAGCGGAAATCGGCCTGCGGATAGGCGAACGATTCGCCGGCATTTTGAGCATCGGGTACTTTGAAAAGGTGCCGAGAGCGCGCAAAAGAACGCCTGCAGAGCAGAAGTGGACGGCTTTGGAAGGCGATGTGAGCGGGGATGCGGCCCCCCATCGGCTATCTTCGCAAAGTGGCTCTGCACACAAGACAGCTTCGCCAAGGGTATCTTCGCAAAGCGTCCTGACCCTGCTGAACGATGCGGTATGGGCGCCCAACGACGGGCTGCGTGAACCCTGGCGATTTGTTTATGCAGGGGACGGCGAAGCGGCGGATCGGCTTCGGGCCTTGGACGGAGATGCTTCCGCGGCGTTTTTGCTGGTCGTAGCCAAGGAGGAGCCGGACCCCCACAAGCGCGAGGAAGATTACGCGGCGGTATGCTGCCTCGTCCAGAACTTTCAATTGCTGGCCGCCTCCGGGCCGTGGCCCGTCCGGCGATCGATGCCGGCATGGATCTATGACGCGGAGCAATGCAAACTGTTCGGCGTTCGGCCGCAGGAGCGGATTGTGGCGGTGCTGGCGCTCGGAGGCGACCGTCGGCCTTCCCCTTCGGCCTCGGCGAATCAGGTGTCTCCGGCTGTTAATATTACGCATTGCTGATACGACAGCGAGCTTGCCGTCGCTCCGCACGCGAATGAGGGCCTGCCGTACCTCCGGCCAGCCCGCGCCGTTCCTTTGCCGCAATGCCTGCAAATATACATCTATTTCCGCCGGTGTCGGCCCTTTTAAACAGAATAGATGCAAAAGTGCAGTTATTTTCCGCCATCGGCTCCATTTCCGGCTTGCGCTGTACATTTACCTGCACATTTGCAGGTATTTCCTCATGTCGCGCGAGCCGATAAATAATACATGTACCAATGCAGGCTTTTCATCCCGCAAGCCGCCGAAAGCGCCTTTACGCCGAAAAGGCGTTTATCCGCCTGCGAATCTCCGCCACATGCATACTTTCCGACCCTCCAAAAAGAGCCGGACGCATGATTCGTCCGACTCCTCTCAAGCGATTCAGAGTATGATCGAGCCGCCCGCCTTCATCTCCCTGCGGAGGTCGGCCGCGTCCACGTCTCCCAGCGCCGTCGAACGGTGCAGCGCCAGATAAGAAGCGACGCCGGCCGCTTCGCCAGTCTGGTTCATGTTCACCATCACCCGGATGCCCCCGAACGCCTCCTCGTCCGCATCGATCATCCGTCCGGCCGCGATCACATTGCCGAAGGGGCCCTGCGGCACCAGCGAGCGATACGGAATCTGATAGTAGGTCGGATCGGCCGCCAGCGCGCCGCGCCATCTGCCCGTCTCGTTCGGGTGGCCCGGGCGGACATACACTTGTTCGCCGTTCAAATATTTGAACGTCAGACCCGGTTTGTCCTGGTGATGAATATCGACCCGGTAGCTGCCGTAGGCGATCGCATCGTCGAACGGCTTGCCGTACAGCACATCCTCGCCCTGCAGCCGATACAGGCAATCGATGTGCCGCGTCTCGCGAGTGCCGATGTAGGAAGGCAGCGATACGAGTGCAAGGCGGTTGTCCGGACCGTACTTGCGGATCAAGTCCATGACGGCGCGCACTTGCCTGCGCCCTTCGATCTCGCTGCGCGTCAGGTCGTCGCCGTCCGCGCTGTTCGCATGATAAATCCGCGTGCCCGCATACATGTAGACGTCCCGGGTGCCCGGCACATGCCGCCCCCAGCCGAACCCTTCGGGCAGCTCGAACTCCTCGCGATGGGAGATCCGCGCCTGCTTCAGGTCAAGACCGATCAAGCTGTCGCTGCCCGTCACATCGTCTTGCGTATCGCCGCTTGCCCCCCAGCCCGCGATCTTGGCGCAAGTCGTCGACGGCTGAAAATGGGCGGCCATGCGATGCGCCAGCGACAGCCGCGCGCACAGATCGCCGTCCCCGGTCGCATCAATGAACACTTTGGCGCGAATGGCGCCCCGCCCGGATTTGTTTTCCACGACGATGGCCTGCAGCTCGCCATGCTCCACATGGGGGGCGACGAACATCGTGTGCAGATAAGCCTTGACCCCGCTCTCGACGACCATCCGGTCCAGCTCGATCTTCAGCTCCTCCGTATTGAGCACATAACCGACCGAATGGCTTTTCTGCTCCTCCGCGACGGCGCCTACCCGCTCCAGCCTCTCGATCGTCTCCCAGGTCAGCCCCGCAATGATCTGCCTGGAAAATTCAGTATTGTACAGCGTATGCCATATGTTGACCAACCCCGACGTTGCGACGCCTCCGAACGCATTCTGCTTCTCGACGATGACGACCTTGGCGCCCAGTCTCGCCGCGCGGACTGCGGCGAACACGCCGGTGCAGCTGCCGCCGAGCACGCAGATGTCGGCCTCGTGCCAGACGGGAATTTCTCGAGCCGGTTCTATAATCATCCGATTGCACTCCTTTGCTGTACGCTGTACATGGAGAAGGGGCTGCGCGCAGCCCCCCTCCCGTTATTTCAAATACCCGAGCGACTTCAGCGTGTCGGCCGCCGCTTGGCGATAGGCATCGAGCCCGAATTGCGACTGCAGCGATTTCGTATAGTCATCGAATTGCTCGATCGGACGGTTGCCGAACACGAACTTCGTCAGTTCCTCGATCTCGAACCTCGTCTTGTCCGCCAGCGGGAAGTCC
The DNA here is from genome assembly GCF_037963805.1 of Cohnella sp. 56. Classification (NCBI taxonomy): domain Bacteria; kingdom Bacillati; phylum Bacillota; class Bacilli; order Caryophanales; family Paenibacillaceae; genus Cohnella; species Cohnella sp. 56. The sequence goes on from NZ_JAZDQE010000006.1 coordinate 199,569, forward strand.
GCGGGGAGCGGGATCATCTCGTTGTACGTCTCGATGCGCGGCTCGCCGGCCGCGAAGTCGATCAGCGCCTGCTGCTTCGGGAACTTCGTCGTCAGATAGTTGCGTTCGTCGCGTCCCGTCAGTTGATGGTTGAAGGCATAGCCCGTCTCGGAGATGCGGTCGGTCGGGACGACCTTATCGCCTTCGAAGTTAAAATGAACGCCTTCCAAGCCGTACATGACCAGGAAGGACCCCGGTCCCGCCGTAATATAGTCGATGTACGCCAGCACTTTGTCGAGCTTCTGCGGATCGTCGGCCAGCTGCTTGGGGAACGCATACCGCCCGCCCGTGCTGCCGATATCGAAGCTGCCCTGGTAGGTGCCGCCCGGACCGGTCAGCGCCGGCAATTGCACCCATTCGGCGTTCGGATTGATCGCCTTGTACTGCTTGACGAACTCGTCCTTGGACATCTCGGCCCAGTTGAGATATACGATGCCCGCTTGGCCCTGGAACACCTTCTCCTGGCTGCGCGTCATGACGTTGCTCATGAACTCGGGGTCCACGTAGCCCTTCTCGACCAGATCGCGAATGTAGGCAATCGCGTCCTTCATCTCCGGCTGCAGTGTCGAGTAGACAACCTGATTGTCCTTGATCATGAACTGGCCGGGCGTGGCGACGCCGAAGGCGGAGAAGATCGGATCGAACGTAGACGGCGCGTTCACCGCGTCCGGGCTGCCGATGCCGCTGCCCGTGAGGCCGTACGTGTCCCGCTTGCCGTTGCCGTCCGGGTCCTGCTCCGTGAACGCCTTGACGACGTTCGCGAAGTCGTCGATCGTCTTGGGCATTTCCAGCTTCAGCTTATCCAGCCAATCCTTGCGAATCCAGTACGTGGCCATCGGCAGATAAGCGCGCTTCGGAATGCCGTACAGCTTGCCGTCGACGCGCGTCTTGTTCAGGTCGTTCTCTCCGAGCATCTTCTTCACGTTCGGCATCTTGTCGAGATAGGGGTCCAGGTCCAGCAGGATGCCCTGCTTCACGTAGTTTTGCAGCTGCGCCTTCGATACGGAGAAAATATCCGGCGCGCTGCCGCCCGCAATTTTAACGTTCAGCTGCTGCTCGTATTCGGTCGGCGCCGCGACGTTGAACGAGAGATCCATGTTCAAGTCCTTGTTCAGCTTTTGCAGAATGAAGTCCTCCTGCGGCGCCGGCAGATTCGTGCCGCTGACGAACAAGTTCAGCTTGACGGGCGCCGCGTTCCCCTTGCCCCCCGCAGCCTGGCCGGCGTCGCCGCCCGCTTTTCCGTCGTTACTGCCCGACGCACAACCGGTCAGCGCCGTGCCCAGCAGCAGCATGCAGCTCAGCCCCATGCCCCATTTTGTATTCAGTCCCATACGATTTCCCCTTTTCGTAGTGATGGTCTATGTCAACCCTTGATCGAGCCCAGAAGCATCCCTTGCGTAAAGTACTTCTGGAGGAACGGGTAAACAACGAGAATCGGAAGCGCCGAGAGTACGACCGCGGACATCTGCAGCGACTGCGACGGGAGGACGTCCTCCGCATCCATCGGCGGCGTGAGGGCGCTGGCCAGAATGGAGCGCAGGATGACTTGCAGCGGCTTCAAGTTGTTGTCGTTGATGTACATGACCGCCTGGAAAAATTCGTTCCAGTGGCCGACTGCGTAGAACAAGCCCACGGTAGCGAGCACGGGCATCGACAGCGGCAGCACGATACGGGTGAGGATGCGCACCTCGCCGGCGCCGTCGATCCGGGCCGCTTCGCTGAGCTCCGTCGGGAGATTCTCGAAGAACGTCTTCACGATCAACAGGTTAAAGGTCCAGATGACGCTGGGGATGATGAGCGCCCACAGCGAGTTGATCATCCCCGTCCCCTTGACGACCAGGTAGGTAGGCACGACACCGCCGTTGAACAGCAGCGTCAGCGTCACGAAGAACAGCAGCGGCTTGCGGCCGGGCAAATACTTTTTGCTGAGCGGATACGCCATCAACGAAGTGAATACGAGATTGAGAAACGTGCCCACGACCGTAATGTAGATCGTAACTCCGTATGCTCGCGGAATGAGCGAATCGTGCAGGAAGGCGGCATACGCGTCGAAGGTCAGCTTTTTCGGAATAATGATGAACCCGCCGTTGCGCAGCACCTCGCTGTACGGCGTCAGCGAGACGGACACGACGTACAGCAGCGGGAAGATGATCGCCAGCGCGAACAAACTCAGAATGACGATGACCGTCCAGTCGAACACCCGATCCTTGATGCCCGTTACCATATCTGCTCCCCCCATCTCTTGGCGACCTGGTTCGCCGACACGACAAGCACGAATCCGACCAGCGACTTGAACAGCCCGACGGCGGCCGCGATGCTGAAGTTCAATTGCTCAAGTCCCGTCCGGAACACCCAGGTGTCGATGATGTCCGCAACCGGATACACTTGAATGTTGTACATGATGTAGATCTGGTCGAAGCCCGCGTCCAGCATCTGGCCGAGCTTCAGGATGAACAGCAGGACGATCACGCTCCGGATTCCCGGCAAGGTGACATGCCAGATGCCGCGCATCCTGCCCGCTCCGTCCACCCTCGCGGCTTCGTACTGCGCCGGGTCGATGCCCGCGATCGCGGCCAGGTAGATGATGGCGCTCCAGCCGGTATCCTTCCAGATCTCGGAGCCGACGAGGATGCTGCGGAACCACTGTGTGGAAGACAGGAAGTTGACGGCCTGCCCGCCCTGCTCCTTGATCATGTGATTCACCAGCCCGTTGGTCTCCGACAGGAAGGCGACGCAGATGCCGTAGATGATGACCCAGGACAAGAAGTGGGGCAAGTAGGTGACCGTCTGGACGAACCGCTGGAACACCTTGTTCTTGATCTCGTTCAGCAGCACGGCGAGGGCGATGCCGGGTATCATGCCGAACAGGAGCTTGTATAAGCTGATGAGCAGCGTGTTCGTGAGCAGCTGCCAGAAGTACGGCGATTCGTAAAAGGTTCGGAAATGCTTGTACCAGGGATCGGCCCAGGGGCTCTTGGCGATGCCGTCCATGATGTTGTAGTCTTTGAACGCGATAATCGCGCCCAGCATCGGCGTATACCTGTAGGTCAGGTAATAGATCAACCCCGGCAGCAGGAACAAGTATAAAATTTTGTGCTTCCATACCGCTCTGCCGAATCGGGCCAGCGGGACACTCGGCGCGCGGCTTGCTCGGGGAACGGCTTTGACGACCGTATTCATGGGGTCACTCCTTCTTTCATTCTCTGACTCCATGTTACCTGCCGGGGACTTTCGTTTGAACAGGGGGTTCTAAGTGTTTACTCCTGGTCTTTTAGTGAAAAGGACGCTCGCGGCGGCCGCGAGCGTCCTGGTCGGAAAAACGGAAGGCTATAGGCGCCCTGTCATCATTCCGGCACCAATTCAAGCCGATCGAATACGAGCACGTATCCGGTCCCCGACGTGCCTGTCACCTGAAACTTAAACGTGCGCGTGCCGGCCGACGAGAAGTTGACCGTACCGAGGCTGGTCGTCTTGAACGTCTGTCCGGATGCGTACTGGTCCACGGGCGTACCTTGTGTGACACCGTCTACGTACAGCTGATAAATGCCGCGATCCGAATAATTTTTCGTTCTCGCATAGATCCGGTACGTGCCCGGCGCGGCTACGTTGACGGCATAAGAGACATAATCGTTCACCGCGTTCGCGTTCAGCTTCGACATCTTGCCTCCGCTCGCCCCGCCGTCGTTGACGGCGACTACGGTATCGCCGGCGGAGCTCGACGAGGTGAGCAGCTCCGCCTCCTGTCGCGATACGGCAGGCACCGGCCCTGTGCGCTCCAGAACGATGGCATCGAGCGGCAGCACATAGTCCGTGCTGGCGCCGTTCTTGCCCGTGACGGTGAAGCGGAACGTCTTCGGACCGCCGGCAGCAAACGATATCGTGCCGACCGGGATCGTCTGGAACGACGCCGTGCCGGACTTGTAGAAGTCCACGGGCGCGCCCACCGCGATGCCCTGCACCGTCAACTGGGCCGTCGCCCGGTCGGTCGACAGCTTGCCGCGCACGGAGACGTTGTACGTGCCGGCCTGCGGCACATCCAGCGCGTGCTCCGCGTAATCTCCCACAGCGTTCGAAGCATACTTTCTCCACTTCCCGCCGCTGGCCGGCGTGTCGGAGTGGACGATCTGCGACACGTCGCCGGACGAATCGAAGGGCAGGCTCTCCGACTCGTACGTCGTCAGCTGCGTCCCGCCGCATGTGCCGCTCTTCTTGAACGAGGCGACGAACGATTGGCCTTGGCTGCCGTTCACGTCAACCGTGAACTGGATGCCGGGCGAGGTCTGCTGGACGACGATGCCCGGATCGCTCTCGATCGTGCAGGCCGCAGGCGAATTCAATCCGATCTGAATCGTCCCCGTATTCAGCTGCGACGGGTCCGCCACCGCTACCGCGATCTCGCTCGCCGTCTCCTTCACGACGACCGAAGCGACCTTGTCGCTGGTAATCCCGCTCACGGTCTTCGATTGGTCCTTCCAGAACTGCACGGCTGTGACGCCGAGTCCGGTCTCCTTTACACCCTGCGCGTCCGCCGAATTTTCCAGCACGGCGATGTCCGGGCTCGCCGCATAGGTGCCGACCTGCGTCGCCGAGCGATTCGGCAGGAGCACGTAGGCATAGTCGCCGGCCGTCGGATTCGTGCCGTGATCGAACCACAGGTTCAGATAGTTGCGCGTGACCGGCGTGGCATCGTTGAATCCGACATACGTATTCAAGGCGTTCCAGGCGCCTGTATTCGCCTTTCGGCTTGCCTTCAATGTCGCCGGAGTCGGGAAGTAATAGCCGATGCCAGAGCCGGACACATTCCCGTCGAGATGCGCCCAGTTGACGCCGGTCATCGTCTCGCTCCAGCCGAGCGTATTCGACTTCGCCGTGCCGTTCACCGTGAACGCATTGTCGCCGGCCGCGTTCAGCTTCCGGTTCTCGACGGTCGTCTCCACGACTTTGCCGTCCGACGCGGCGATGCCCGCCCCGAGCGCGACGATCTCGTCGTCGAACATGAACCACGACTTCTTCGCATCGAGCGTCTGCGCATAGGGCGTCAGGCGCATCGCCGCCACGCCGAAGCCGCCGAGCGATGCGCCGCCGGCCACGTCGCCGCCCTGGCCGCTCGCCGTCTGGGTCTGAGTCCCGGCTTGCGCCGTCGTGCCCGGCAGCCGGTAAGGATCCACGGTCGGCCAGAAGTCCCCGCTAAACTGCCCGAGGTCCCCGTTGTAGAGATACGTCATGCCCTCGCCGGTATGCCAAGCCTTGCGATTTTCCCCGTTAATCAGCTCGTAGGGCAGGATGCGCTTCGAGCTCATGCTGACGGCGAAGCCGAAGCCGGGCTGGTCGTGAACGACGCGGTCCATCCCCGCGAACACATGGTTCAGCGACAGCTCGCCGCGTGCGACGACAGCGGTGTCGTTCATGATCTGACGCGCGAGCACAATCATGTTGATGCTGGCATCGTCGTAAAAGCTGCGGTACGTGTCCGCCCCGATCTCGTACTTGACGAGCGAGCGAATCGCGAGCCGGTCGGCGAACGGCGCGAACTGCGAGATGCGGATCAGCGTCTGGATCACGTCATGGCCGACGACATGATCCGGGAACTTGTTGCGCGAGATCTCGCGTCCGCGCGTCATGTCCATCATCGCTCCCTTGTAGAGGAGCGGTTCGACGCCGTCGTACACCCACTTGAACAGATTGTCCTTGCGCGAGTCGGTCACCGCCCACGACGAGCCGCTGAGCACGTACATCAGGTTGGCGATGTCCTTCAGCATGTCTTTGCCGTAGCCGCCGGTATAGGCGAACTTCGTATGCTGGACGAAGGAGCCGTCGCGGTAAAAGCCGTCGCCGGAGGTGACATATTCGAAGACATCCCCCAGCCCGTCCCTGCCGGCTGCGATTCTGCCGCTGTCCTCCAGGATCATGCCCCGTACCGCCATCAGATAAGAGAGCCATACCCGGTTGGCGCCCGAATACGCGTACAGGGAAGCGCTTGCATAATGCTCGATCGCATTCATATAGTTCGTCCGCTGCGTTGACGTAAAATCGTCGTACATCAAGATGACGATATTGGTGATCTCGATCGGAGCGCCGATGTCCCAGTCCCACCAATTGCCCGCTTCGGCGATCGTCTCGTTGTACCGGTTCGCATACATCCATTCCATCGCGGAGACGATGGCGTCCCGGTAGCCCGAGTCTCCCTCCATCGACGTGCCTTTGGTCGCATAGCCGAGCGCCATCTCCTTCAGCTTGCGGTAAGACAGCTTGGCGATCTCGCCGCTCGTCGCTCCGTTGAAGGACCACAGTTTAGTCCGGTTCGCCGATACGTCCATCGTGTTCATATCCGTGGCGGCATCCGCTTGGATCGAGGCGATCTTCGGCGCGATCTCGGAATCGGACGGATTATAGCTCGTCCCCCCGGTCAGCATCTCCTTCCATTTGGCCCTTAACAGATCGTACTCGCCGGATGCGTGCGCTTGCTGCCCCGGCGCCTGCCACAGACTCGCGATCATTGCGACTGCGAGCAGCAGGCCCAGCCATGTCCTTCTTTTCATCATTCCTTGCCTCCGTTCCGATGATTGATGTGGCAATCCAGGATTGCATTCTCATCGTAGCCGTTGGCATTTCGGAGATGAACAGGACAATATTCAGGTTTGGCATTGGATTTTTATCGACTTCGTTCCTTTGCGGCAAATGCCTGCAAATATACATCTATTTCCGCCGATGTCGGCCATTTTAAACGGAATAACTGCAAAAACGCAGTTATTTTACGCCATCTGCCGAAATTCCGGCTTGCAACTTGCATTTACCTGCACATTTGCAGGTATTTCATCAGGCACCGTTAGCCGGCCAAAAATACATGTATAAATGCAGGCTTTGGGGCCTGCAAGCCACCGAAAAGCTTCGCCAGGCCGAATGTGGGCTCACCTGCCCGCGAATCGCCCAGCTTCTAGGAACCCCCGGTTCGCCCGGGTGGAGGGCATCGCTCGCTTGCTTGCTTGCTGGCTGGCTCACTCGCTCACTCGTCCGTCCGTCTGCTCATTCGCCCGTCCGCCTCGTCCGCTCGTCCGTTCGCCTCGTCCGCCCGTCCGTCTGCTCGCCCGTCTGCTCATCCGCTCGTTCGTCCGCCCATCAGCTCGCCCGTCTGCTCATCCGCTCGTTCGTCCGTCCGCCCGTCAGCTCGTCCGCCCGTCCGTCTGCTCGTCCGCTCGCCCGCCCGTCCGCCTCGTCCGCTCGTCCGCCCGCCCGTCCGTCTGCTCGCCCGTCCGCCTCGTCCGCTCGTCCGCCCGCCCGTCCGCCTCGTCCGTCCGCCCGCCCGTCCGCCTCGTCCGTCCGTCCGTCCGTCCGTCTGCTCGTCCGCTCGCCCGTCCGCCTCGTCAGCTCGCCCGTCCGTCCGTCTGCTCGTCCGCCTCGTCCGCTCGTCCGTTCGCCTCGTCCGCCCGTCCGTCCGTCTGCTCGTCAGCTCGCCAGCTCATCCGCCCGCCGTCCGTCTGCTCGTCCGCTCGTCCGCCTCGTCCGCCCGATCGCCCATCCGTCTGCTCGTCAGCTCACTCGCCCGTCCGCCTCGTCCGCTCGTCCGTCCGCCCGATCGCGACGCGCGCTACCGGCTCTCCTGAACCGGCACGCGGATCGAGATCCGGAAGCCCTCCGTCCTCCCCTGCTCGATCTCGATTCCGTACGGCTCGCCGAAGTGGAGCTGAATCCGCTTGTGGACGTTGGACAGCCCGATGCCATGGCCGAACTCGGCCGAACGGCGCTCTCTCGGCATGCCGGCGTCCTCCTCGATATCCTGACGCTCGCCTGCGCCCGGTCCGTTGTCCTCGACGACGAAGATCAAGCTCGCGCCGGATCGTCTGACGGTCAGCCGGATCTTGCCTTTGCCTTCGGGCATGCGGTTCATCCCGTGCTTCACCGCATTTTCCACAAGCGGCTGCAGGATCAGCTTGATGAGCCCCAGACCGAGCACGTCCGGATCCGCCTGCACAAAAAACTGGAACGATCGCTTGCTCCTCAGCAGCTCGATCTCCATGTAGCTTCTGGCATGCTCGATCTCGCGCCCCACGGTCGTCCGCTCTTCGCCGTTGTTCAGGCTGAAGCGAAGCAGATTGGCGAGCTTCGTCACCATCTCGGCGATATCGGGCACATTTGCCCGCTCCGCGCTCCATTTGATCGAGTCCAGCGTGTTGTAGAAAAAGTGCGGGTTGATCTGATGAATGAGCGACTGCATCTCAAGCTGCCGTTTGTCCGACTCCATCCGCTTGGTCGCATCCAGCAGGTCCGACATATCCCGGGTCATTCGATTGTACCCGTTCACCAGCTGGCCGATCTCGTCGTCGCGCGCACGTGGCAAGCGGAAAGGCTCCAGCAGCCCTTTGCGCACCTGCTTCATATGCTTGACCAGCTGCATGATCGGCAGCGTGAAGTTGCGGATGACGATGGCCACGAACAAGGCAATGACGAGGAAGCTTGCGATGACGGTGGCGATCGTGAAGCTTTTGATGCGTCCGATGTTGCCGGTCAAGTCGCGCTCGGGCAGCATCGCGATCAGCTTCCCCCCGTCCTGGAGGGCGATCTCCGCGCTGGACCAGCCTTCGATCGGTCGATACGGCTCAAGATACGCCCCTTCGTATGGTTGCGAGATGATGCGATTGCGGTCGTCGACCATGACGAAGCGATAGTTTTTGAAGGAAGACGGCGGGATCAGCTCGGTTCGCACGAGATATTCGGGCACGCGGATCGCCATGATGCCGATCGGCTCGAAGTCGTCGAGCGAACGGATGGCCCGCACGTAGAGATGAACGGGCTGCCGAATCCGCTCGTCCCATAGATGAACCCATTTGCCCTGGCCGTTCCTCGTCAGCGCCTCCTCGAAATAAGCGGACTCGGGATCGATGCGGGACAGGCCCATCAGATTCCGATAGTTGGGATAAGCTTTCAGGCTTTTCGGCCTGATGTAGAGCTCGTAAGGTCCCTTCAGCCGGGCGGTCAAGGCGTTCATCCGGTTAATGAAGGTGAGCTCCTCCGTATAGACCGACGGCTCCGGCTGCCGCAGAAAAGACTGCAGCTCGCCGGAGCCGATGATGCTCTCGGATTGCCGTTCCACGCCCTGGAGAAAATCGTCGACTCCCTTGGCGTTAACCCGCAGATTGTCTTCGAGAAATTGCGTTGTCACGAACCCGATTTGCTTTTTGGACTGCTCGTACGACAAGTAGCCGAGCGCGCCCAAAGGCACGAGCACGGAGAGGCACATGAGCAGGATCATTTTCCGGAATAGGTCGCCCGCGGCGATTCGCGTCCACTTCATTTCCCGTATCGGAACTCCTTCGGTGTCAAGCCTACGCGCTTTTTGAAGATATTTCCGAAATGCTGCAGATCGCGGTACCCGACGGCTTCGGCGATTTCGTATATTTTCATCGAGCTCTCGGTCAGCAGACGCCGAGCGTGCGCGAGCCGCGTCTCCGTCAGAAAATCCATATACGTCTGCCCGGTCTCCCGCTTGAAGGATTGGCTGAGCCATACCGGGTGCATGGACAGGCGCTCGGCGATCGCCTGGAGCGTCAGATCCTCCGCATAGTGCTCCGTAATGATTCGAATCGCCCTGGCGATGAGCGCATTGTGCGTCGTCCTGCGGCAGAGGGTCGGCACGTACTGCTGGAGAACGTTCGAATACTGGTCTAACGTGCGGCACTCGTCGAGATCCTCCCATACCCGCATGGGCACCTCTTCGAGCTGCCAGCCTTCGGCATCCTTGAGCGCCAGATGAATGCGGGAGAGGAAGCCGAGCAGGATTCGGACGACTTCTTCATGACTGTAAGAGTGCGCGCCCTGCAGGACCGCCTGCCGGAAATACGTCGCTACGGCGTCCTTGAGCGTCTCTTTGTCCCCTCTGACAATCAAGGCGGCGATCGCTTCGGGAATGGAGTCGGCAGCTATGGCGGCAGAGGCCGCGGGAGTCTCGTAATGCATCGGCGCCTCGTCCGACAGCGAGTGAATTTGATAGGCACGCTGCGCCTGGGCGTATGCTTCGTGGAGTTGATCGAAGCGCTCCATCCTGGCGCTGATGCCGACGGCAAGCGTGATCCGCTGATAGCTGCCGACGGATGCCACCGCATCCTTGGCCATCTGCTCGGGCTGGTCGGAGGCCGTGATGAGCATCCATCTGTTTTTGGGATCCTTCAGCAGGACGGATGGCGGTCGGGCGTCGGCCAGCTCGCTCACGATGTTCCCGATCGCGAACGTCTGCAGGGCATGATCCCGGTGGAGGGGCTTGCCGTCCGGGTATCCTTTGACGTCCATGAGCATGACCGTATACGGCGCTTCCGCGAGCCACGCGAGCTGCCAGAATTGAAGACGCTGATAGAGATGCTCCTCCAAGCGCGTCGGGCGGGTGCAGAACTCGATGAGATATTCGTTCCGCAGCGCATGATTGCCTCTCTCCGCGAGCGACTGCTGCTTCGAGTTTTCGGCCGCCAGCTTTTTTTCCAGCAGCACCATGTCGATGGCCTTCTCGATCCGCTCCTTGAAGTCCTCGGTACGGAATGGCTTGAGCAAATAGTCGAACGCGCCGAGCCGGATGCTCTGGCGCGCGTATTCGAAATCGTTGAATCCGCTGACGACGATCACCTTGGGCTTGTAGCCGTCTTCGTCCACGACACTCTCCATCAATTCCAGCCCCGTCATCCTCGGCAGCATGATATCCGTCACGATAAGCTCCGGCTGCAGGGCATGGATGATCTGCATGGCGCTCTCCGCGTTGTCCGCCGTATGCAAAGTGAGATCGGGCCGGTTCAGTCCGGCTGCGATCCGGGTCATGCCCACAAGCGCGTCGGGTTCATCCTCGATGAGCATTACATTCATGGATGCCACGTCCTCTTCGCTAGATTCGACGCCACATTTTCCATAGATATTGCTTTCATCTTAATCGAGCGGCGGGAAAATGAAAACAGGGAAAACACAAGGTTTCCCCCTGTTCCTTTAGTGCATGGCAAAGAGCCATGACGCCCCTCTCCGCGAAAGGCTGCTCATGGCTCTCGAATGACGGGCGGATGAATCCCGCCTGCTATGCCTTCTTATACCTCCGTCCCGGTATAAGCGGCGAATATATCGGCGAACGCGTCGGCCGTGTTCAGCGACTCCTGCAGCGTATTGTTGGCGCCGCCGACCTCCAGCAGCATGCTGCGCGGGGACAGCGATTGATTGTATTCCCCGTCTCCATGCGCCTTGTCCTTCATCAATACGCCCCGCGACAGGCCGGGATATTTTTTGTCCAGCCGCTCGTGCAGCGCCTCCGCGAACTGCTTGTTGGCCTTGTAGTCCGCATTGCCCATGCCGATGACGAACAGCACCCGAGCATACGTCTTGCCTCCCAGCGTGACCGTCGTTTGCTTGCGCGGCACGTCCCCGTCCCTATGAATATCGAAAAAGTAGCCCAGCGACTCATTCGTCTTCATCGCCGTCTGCACAATCTTGCGAGATTCGGTGTACGATTGCGAGAAACCGAGGTTGTTCAACGCGAGCCGCTCCGTAATATCGTCGTCCGCCACGAGAGCCGAGACGCCTCTTTTCTGCAGCGCCGTCCCCAGCCGATCCCCGACCAGCGTGATGTTGATCTTGGGGTCGTCGATCGAGGAGCCGTTCGTCTGCGTGGCTACATTTTTCCAGGACTCCCGGTTGTGCGTATGGTAGATGTACACCTGACGCCCGCTCGCCGGCGCCTGCACCTTCGTTCCCGAAGCGTCGTTCGTCGACACGACCCAAGCCGCTACATAGGCCGTCCCCTTCGCGCCGAGCGAGACGCGATACCAGTCCCCTTCCTTGCCCAGGATGGAATAGTTCTGCCCCGGCTGCGCCTTGCCGACGATATCCGCTTCGGTGCTGGGGCTTTTGCGCAGATTCGTCACGTCCGTAATCTTAACGACCGCAGACGCGGCACTCGTCTTCACGACCGCCGGCTTGGCGTCAACCGTCGTCTGCTTCATATAATCGGCGAATACCCAACCCGTCTGCTTCGCTGAAAGTTTGATTTTAAACCACTCGTCCTGCTTGTCCACTACCTCGTAGCTGCCGCTTTTGCCGATCATCTGGATGACCGATGCCGTCAGCTTGGGCGCCGTCCGTACGTTCAGCCGGTCAACGGTGCTCTGGACATACGTTTTGCCGCTTTGTACCGCACTTGCCTTCACCGAAGGGGCAGCCGTTTGCCCGGCAGCCGCCTCGGCCGAGCCGAGCAGCAGACAAGCGCTGATGGCCGCGCTTCCGATCGTATGACGCAACAATACAGGTCCTCCCTTTTATTGAAAATGACGAGCGGCTGGATGCCGGTTCGTCATCTTTCTGTTCGACATGCGTCCCCAGATTCCTGCCTTGCTCGCCAATTTTCGAAGCGCAGGCGGGGAGGCAGGGCGGAGGGTGCGGCGGCAAGGTATCCGGCTTCGCGATATGGAGACGCTCGCCTTGTCGAATATAGCGATCTATGCGATCCATGGCGCCGGCGGCGGCTACGGCACACTCAAAGTGGTCGCGCCTCCTTCCTATGCAGAAGCTTTCCGGCAGTTTCTTGGGGACATGATACGTCTCTACCGTTAACAAAAAAAGAGAGGCTGTCTGCCTCTCTGCTTAAAAAAGCTCAATGTCTCTGCGGGGGATCTGCTCGGACCCGTCCGTCCATATTCTCTGAATTGTGGGCTGTGCTTCTGTCGGGAATGCGAGATGGAAAACATCCGGGTTGGATAAAGCCTCCCATTCCTCAAACCCGATGCGGTCGTCGAAATGCTTGAGCAGAAGCGCTATGAGGTTGCCGTGCGAGACCAGCACAATGTTTTGTTTGTCGCGCTCCAGCGCCTCCAGGACGACGCGAATCGCGCGGCTCATCGCCGCACGGCTGGACTCTCCGCCTTCATAGCAAATATCCAGATCATCGAATGTGTGGCGAAGCCGATCGCGCCAATCCGGATCGCTCCCGCTCGACAAGACCCGCTCACTCAAGCGGTCGTCCAATACAACCTCCATGCCGATCTGTTCGGCCAATGGCGCGATCGTGCGGCAAGCCCGCTCGTACGGGCTAGAGACGATATAATCAATCTCTTGGCCGATCAGAAATGCAGCCAGCATCTCCGCCTGTCGCATGCCCGACTCGGTCAGCCTGGCGTCAGGCTCCTGCCCTTCCGCCTTGCAATGCCGCACGATATATAAGTTTTTCATCCGAGCTCCTCCCCCGTAGGAAGAATAACTTGGATTTTAGTATGGCATAGACCGGAACGCTGTGCCAGGCTTGCGAGCCGTTCGCTCTATTAAATCAGACCGGATTGCTGCAAAAGTCTCTGCACAATCGCCGCAACTTCGGCGCGGGTCATGTTTGCCTTCGGCGCAAGCTTATGCGCGCTTCTACCGCTCACGATGCCCGCCTGCACGCTGTATGACACGCCGCTGCGCGCCCATGCGGATACGCCTCCCGCATCCTCGAACATTTGAAGCGTCGCATCCGCCGGCGAAGCGGCCAGCTTGTCTGTCAGTCCGGTAACTTCCATCGCTCTGGACAGCATCGTCATCGCCTGCTCCCGCGTGAGCTTCTCGTTCGGGCGGAATGTGCCGTCCGCAAAGCCGGCAATCAATCCGTACGCTGCCGCTGTCCGGATCGCACCTTCATACCAGGAGCCGGACGTTACGTCATTGAATGGATTGGCACCGTCGTTCAATTTCAACCCGAGTCCGCGCACGATGATCGCCGCGAATTCCGCACGCGTAACGTCCGCATCGGGATTGAAGCTCGTCTCGCTGATGCCATTGACAACAAGACGCGATGCCATGTCGTTAACGGCGCCCTGTGCCCAATGCCGCTCCATGTCCGCAAACGCCAACGAATTCCAGATTACGCCGTACGTGCTGTTGGTCAGGCTGTTGATGACAGCGTAGTACACTCCGTCGACAATCTGAACCTGAGTCGGCACATGCCTGACGCTGCCGTCCGCTTCCACGACAACGCCGGTCGTGATCTTGGACGGGTCGATACCCTGCGGCAGCGCGACGGTGCGTTGTACGTATGCGGTGAACCGAGTGATCTCGATCGTCTTCCCGCCATAGGTGCCGGCGACCTTGAAGTCGACTGGCGGAGCAATGACGGTAAATCCGCGATCCGCTGCCGCTCTGGCCGCCAACTGTTGCATCGGATTCGTCGTCTCCGCGATCGTCACTTCGATTGTGATGTCCGCAAGCTTCGATTGTCCGCCCAGCTGCCTGGCCACATCGTCGAGGTTGATCTGGCGGCTTGGCAGCGTGTAGCTGCCTCTGTCCGTCTGAATAACGAGCGTAGCCTCGAGTTCTTGCATGTTTTTGACGGTTTGGGCGCCCAATTCTCCGACAATGACGTCCGAGCTCGACCGCACTGGAATCGTCACGACGGCATGCCGGCCTTCCGCCTCCAGCTTGCGCTGCAATCGGTCGGGATCGACGGCGATTCGGGTTGTCTTGATGCCCTCGACTTCACTGGTCGAGGCCTTGCCCGCATTCTCCGCCTTGCCGTTCACCCATACCTCTACCGCTTGCTCCGTATTGGCCGGGATCGTCACATCGTTCGGATACGACGGATTCACCGGATTCGTGGTAAAGCTGATCGTAACCGTCGCCCCGGCCGGCCGCGAGCCTGTGGCTGCCAATCTGACCTTGACCGTATGCGCGCCGGACAGATCCGGCAAGCTCGCACCGTCATACCTGACGAACGGTCCCCCATCCATTGCGTATTCCATCGTCATATCAAGATGAAGGATCGCATTGTTGACATCGTCCGCCGCGACTTCAGGCGCCGCAGGACGGGATGCAACGACGAGCGACTGTGCCGACGAATCGGCCGTCGTCTTGCCGTTGCCCTGCTTGACGATGGACAACGTCTGGCCGATCCAATCGCCGGCCAGCGCCAGTTCGCCGCTGCCGTCCGCCGTCGCGATCGTGCCGTTCACCGTGTACTTGCCATTCGGCGTCAGACCCGTCAGCTTCTCGCCGACGTAGTCGATCTCCGCCGTCGGCATCACTTCTGGTGTCGCCGGTGTTCCCGACAATGTCACCGTCACGGACTCCGTTGCGAATGTCGTCGCAGTCGCTTTAGTGCGCACTTCGTATGTGCCAGGCAGCAGATTCGCCACCGTCGTGCCGGTGATGCTCGTCCATCCGCTATCGGCGCTGAGCTTGTATTCCATCTCGCTCGTCACACCCGTCAGCGTGCCGTCGCCCGCGCCCGGATACGACTCGTCCGTATGGTTTACACCCGTCGGTGCTGTTGCTCGCGACGGTACCGCGAGCGACTGCGCAGCCGAGTCGGCCAGATTCGTGCCGTTACCCTTCTTCACGATCGACAGCGTCGTGCCGATCCAGCTGCCTTCCAGCGCCAGCTCGCCGCTCGCGTTCGCCGTCGCGCTCGTGCCGTTCACCGTGTACTTGCCATTCGGTGTCAGACCCGTCAGCTTCTCGCCGACGTAGTCGATCTCCGCCGTCGGCGTTACTTCCGGTGTCGCCGGTGTTCCCGACAATGTCACCGTCACGGACTCCGTTGCGAACGTCGTCGCAGTCGCTTTAGTGCGCACTTCGTATGTGCCAGGCAGCAGATTCGCCACCGTCGTGCCGGTGATGCTCGTCCATCCGCTATCGGCGCTGAGCTTGTATTCCATCTCGCTCGTCACACCCGTCAGCGTGCCGTTGCCCGCGCCCGGATACGACACGTCCGTATGGTTTACACCCGTCGGTGCTGTTGCTCGCGACGGTACCGCGAGCGACTGCGCAGCCGAGTCGGCCAGATTCGTGCCGTTACCCTTCTTCACGATCGACAGCGTCGTGCCGATCCAGCTGCCTTCCAGCGCCAGCTCGCCGCTCGCGTTCGCCGTCGCGCTCGTGCCGTTCACGGTGTACTTGCCATTCGGCGTCAGCCCTGTCAGCTTCTCGCCGACATAGTCGATCTCCGCCGCAGGCGTCGTTTCCGGGGTCGCAGCCACGCTTGCGATCGTCACCGTGACCGACGCTGTTGCGAACGTCGTCGCAGTCGCCTTCGTTCGCACTTCGTATGTGCCAGGCAGCAGATTTGCCACCGTCGTGCCGGTGATGCTCGTCCACGTACTATCACTGTTGAGCTTGTACTCCAGCTCATTCGTCACACCCGTCAGCGTGCCATCGCCCGCGCCTGGATACGACTCGTCCGTATGGTTTACGCCTGTCGGCGCCGCTGCCCGTGACGGTACCGCGAGCGATTGCGCAGCCGAGTCAGCCAGGTTCGTGCCGTTGCCCTTCTTCACGATCGCCAGCGTCGTGCCGATCCAGCTGCCTTCCAGCGCCAACTCGCCCCTCGCGTCCGCCGTCGCGCTCGTGCCGTTCACGGTGTACTTGCCATTCGGCGTCAGCCCTGTCAGCTTCTCGCCGACATAGTCGATCTCCGCCGCAGGCGTCGTTTCCGGGGTCGCAGCCACGCTTGCGATCGTCACCGTGACCGACGCTGTTGCGAACGTCGTCGCAGTCGCCTTCGTTCGCACTTCGTATGTGCCAGGCAGCAGATTTGCCACCGTCGTGCCGGTGATGCTCGTCCACGTACTATCACTGTTGAGCTTGTACTCCAGCTCATTCGTCACACCCGTCAGCGTGCCATCGCCCGCGCCAGGATACGACTCGTCCGTATGGTTTACGCCTGTCGGCGCCGCTGCCCGCGACGGTACCGCGAGCGACTGCGCAGCCGAGTCGGCCAGGTTCGTGCCGTTGCCCTTCTTCACGATCGCCAGCGTCGTGCCGATCCAGCTGCCTTCCAGCGCCAGCTCGCCACTCGCGTTCGCCGTCGCGCTCGCGCCGTTCACGGTGTACTTGCCATTCGGCGTCAGCCCCGTCAGCTTCTCGCCGACATAGTCGATCTCCGCCGCAGGCGTCACTTCCGGTGTCGCAGCCACGCTTGCGATCGTCACCGTGACCGACACTGTTGCGAACGTCGTCGCAGTCGCCTTCGTTCGTACCTCGTACGTACCAGGCAGCAGATTCTCTATCTTTGTGCCGGTGATGCTCGTCCATCCGCTATCGCTGCTGAGCTTGTACTCCAGCTCATCCGTCACACCCGTCAGCGTGCCATCGCCCGCGCCAGGATACGACTCGTCCGTATGGTTTACGCCTGTCGGCGCCGCTGCCCGCGACGGTACCGCGAGCGACTGCGCAGCCGAGTCGGCCAGGTTCGTGCCGTTGCCCTTCTTCACGATCGCCAGCGTCGTGCCGATCCAGCTGCCTTCCAGCGCCAGCTCGCCACTCGCGTTCGCCGTCGCGCTCGCGCCGTTCACCGTGTACTTGCCATTCGGCGTCAGCCCCGTCAGCTTCTCGCCGACATAGTCGATCTCCGCCGCAGGCGTCACTTCTGGCGTCGCAGCCACGCTTGCGATCGTCACCGTGACCGACACTGTTGCGAACGTCGTCGCAGTCGCCTTCGTTCGTACCTCGTACGTACCAGGCAGCAGATTCTCTATCTTTGTGCCGGTGATGCTCGTCCATCCGCTATCGCTGCTGAGCTTGTACTCCAGCTCATTCGTCACACCCGTCAGCGTGCCGTCGCCCGCGCCCGGATACGACTCGTCCGTCTTGCCCACACCCGTCGGCGCCGCTGCTCGCGACGGTACCGCCAGCGACTGCAAAGCCGAGTCGGCGAGATTCGTGCCGTTGCCCTTCTTCACGATCGACAGCGTCGTGCCGATCCAGCTGCCTTCCAGCGCCAGCTTGCCGCTCGCATCCGCTGTCGCGCTCATGCCGTTCACCGTGTACTTGCCATTCGGCACCAGACCCGTCAGCTTCTCGCCGACGTAGTCGACCTCCGCCGCCGGCGTCGTTTCCGGTGTCGCAGCCACGCTTGCGATCGTCACCGTGACCGACACTGTTGCGAACGTCGTCGCAGTCGCCTTCGTTCGTACCTCGTACGTACCAGGCAGCAGATTCTCCACCTTTGTGCCGGTGATGCTCGTCCATCCGCTATCGGCGCTGAGCTTGTACTCCAGCTCATTCGTCACACCCGTCAGCGTGCCGTCGCCCGCGCCCGGATACGACTCGTCCGTCTTGCCCACACCCGTCGGCGCCGCTGCTCGCGACGGTACCGCCAGCGACTGCAAAGCCGAGTCGGCGAGATTCGTGCCGTTGCCCTTCTTCACGATCGACAGCGTCGTGCCGATCCAGCTGCCTTCCAGCGCCAGCTTGCCGCTCGCATCCGCTGTCGCGCTCATGCCGTTCACCGTGTACTTGCCATTCGGCACCAGACCCGTCAGCTTCTCGCCGACATAGTCGACCTCCGCCGCCGGCGTCGTTTCCGGTGTCGCAGCCACGCTTGCGATCGTCACCGTGACCGACACTGTTGCGAACGTCGTCGCAGTCGCCTTCGTTCGTACCTCGTACGTACCAGGCAGCAGATTCTCTACCTTTGTGCCGGTGATGCTCGTCCATCCGCTATCACTGTTGAGCTTGTACTCCAGCTCATTCGTCACGCCCGTCAGCGTGCCGTCGCCCGCACCCGGATACGACTCGTCCGTCTTGCCCACGCCCGTCGGCGCCGCTGCCCGCGACGGTACCGCGAGCGACTGCGCAGCCGAGTCGGCCAGATTCGTGCCGTTACCCTTCTTCACGATCGACAGCGTCGTGCCGATCCAGCTGCCTTCCAGCGCCAGCTTGCCGCTCGCGTCCGCCGTCGCGCTCGTGCCGTTCACGGTGTACGCTTCACCCGGCACCAGACCCGTCAGCTTCTCGCCGACATAGTCGATCTCCGCCGCAGGCGTCGCCTCCGGCGCTGCCGGCGTTACGCCTGCAGACGCCGCGGATGCCGCCGAGTCGCCCGCAGCGTTCTTCGCTGTTACCGTGAACGTATACGCGGTTCCGTTCGTCAGGCCGGTCACCGTGATCGGACTCGCCGTTCCCGTAGCTGTCGCTCCGCCCGGGCTGGCCGTGACCGTGTACAGCGTGATCGCGCTGCCCCCGTCGCTGGCAGGCGCCGTGAAGCCGATCTCCGCCCGGCCGTCTCCGGCCGTCGCCGTCACGCCTGTCGGTGCGCCCGGCACAGCAACGGGCGCCGCTACCGACAGCGTCGCAACGTCCGAGATCGTCTCCGACGATATAGCTCCTTTCGTCACGAGACGATACTGATTGCCGTTCATGCCTGCCGTCGCCGCGTTAATGCTCAGCGTCGCGGTCGTAGCCCCGCTGTATGTCCCGTTGTTGCTGATCGGGACGAATGTCGTCGACGGCGCTTGCTTCACCTGCCATTGATACGTCCACGCACCCGTGACCTGGGCTTCCAGACTGGTGCTCTCCCCCGCCTGAACCGACTTGTCCGTCGGCTGGCTCGTGAACGACGGCGGACTGGTGCTGGCGGTCATAATCGTGGCGCTGTATCCGGACATGACGAACCGGCTGCCGTCATGCAGCGCATTCGTCACATAGACGGACACGGACGGACTCTCCGCCGTCCATGTCTGTCCGTTGGGAGAAGACAATATCGTATTCCGATAGCCTGCGGCGACATAATATCCGGCACCGTAAGCGACTGTCGTCAGATCTATGCCGGACGTCGTCTTACGTTCAGTCCAGGTCAGTCCGTCGGGAGAAGAAAATATATACGAGTTGCTGCCTACTGCGACGAATAGATTGTCTCCGTATACGACATCGTTCAGATTGACGCTGATGCCGGGCATCGAGACCGCCGTCCAGTTCACTCCGTCCGTTGAGTAGGCCATTTGATAAGCTACTTGCGACACAATGGTGCGGGTGCCTACTGCGATATACACGCCGTTGCCATAAGCAAACGATTTGATCGTAGAGTTGCTTAGTTGCGAAGGGAACGTCTTCTTGACCCAGACGCTGCCGTCGGTGGAGGTCAGATAAGTGCCTTTGGTGCTCCCCGCCATGAAGCGGCCGTTCACATAATCGACGCCGCTCAGATCCTCCGTCGTGACCGGCGTTGCCGGACTCCAGGAATAGGCGTCGAGGGAAGTATAGATCTTGCCCCCTTTGCCGACGGCTACATACTTCTGCCCGCTGTATGCGATGCTTGAGAAGCTGACGCCGGAGACCGTATTCAAGCGTACGGTCCAATGACGCAGGTCGCTGGAGGTCATGATGGCACCCGAAGCCGAAAATAAACTGTTGTTGTTGACGACGACGGCTACATACAGACCATTGTTCTCGAGCATGTCGAGAATAAGCGGCGTCGCTACCGTCCAGGCGATGCCGTCCGTGGAGTACGCAATGATGCCGCCGTCGCCGACCGCGACGAATTTGCCGTCGCCGAACACCACGTCTCTCGTCGTGCTGGTGCCATTGCGGATTTGCTTCGTGAACGCGATTCCGTCGGTGGACGTATACACATTTTCTCCGTAGCCCATCAATACGTACTTGCCGTTGCCATAGTCCGAATCGATGATCGAATCCGTCGTTCCGATGCTGGTCCAGCTCGTACCGTCCGCAGAGCGATAGCTGTTGGTTGAGCCTGTCGTAACGAAAAATTGTCCGTTCATCATCCGGATGGAGGCAATATTGGCCGTATTCGTCAGTATGGACTTGGCGCCGCTCCAGGTCGCTCCTCCGTCCGTCGATTCGTACACCTTTCCGGCAATGTCGCCTACGATATATTTGCCCCCGCCATAGCCGATGCTCGTGAGCTCCGCCGTCGATGCTTTAATGTAGATCGCGTTGTTCTTCGTCCATGTCGTGCCGTTATCGGAGGACATCAGCAATCCGTTCGCGCCTGTCGCCCAGAACTTCCCGTTCAGATATTGGATTTCGTACAGCCCGCCGGATATGCCCGTACTGACTTTTGTCCAGCTCAGCGCATTGCTCGAATACACGACGGCGCCGGATGTGCCGATTGCGACGTACATATTGTTGCCGTATGCGACACTTACCAACTTCTCGGTGACACTCAAGTTATGAATAACGCCCGTCCACGTTACACCATCCGTAGAAGTCGTTATCGTAGCACTTTCTCCGACCGCCACATATTTCCCGTCCCCATACGTGACGGAGGTCAAACCAACGATATTGGTGTATGCGTTGTGAATCGGCGCATGCACATTTTCCCACTTCAAGGCGCCCGCTGCCGCGGCCCTGCCCGCCGGCCACCCGATCGCCGCGCTGCACACCAGCAAGCATATTGCGATCAGACTGAATTTACGATAGACACGCATCTTTATTTCTCCTCTCGGCACTGCCTTCATATGTGAGTTTCATCCGTTCTTCGAATGAGATCAGCATAGCTGACGGCACCTTAAAGAAACCTTAAAAAACGACAATTTACTCCATGCAAAAAAGGCTCCCGCCATCGTCAGGCGAGAACCTTCGTTGCGTCTATATGGGCTCGGAGCCTAAGATACCATCGACGAAGCCGGGATTCGCACCGTTACCTTCGTTCCGGCGCCCGGATCGCTTTGCACCTCCAATTGCACCCCGTACTCATGCTTCAATCGTTTGCTGATATTGAGCAAGCCGACGCCCTGCGGCCCGTCCGATTGCGGGCGCTCCAGCAGCCCATCCAACCGATCCGGCTCGATGCCGACACCGTCGTCCGCGACGACAAACCGCCACTCTCCATCCGCCTCGATCGCCGAGAAATTCACCGTACCGCCCTCGATGCGGTCGCCGATGCCGTGACGGATCGCATTCTCCACGAGCGGCTGCAGCAAGAGGGGCGGTATTCGCAGTCCGAACGCGGCTTCTGCGATGCCGGTCTCGAACCGGATCCGATTTTTGAATCGCGCCTGCTCGATATCGACATACGCCCGGATCAGCTGATACTCCTCGTCGAACGGGATGCGCCCCTCCGCATTGCTGAACCGGAAGCTGCCGCGCAGGTAATCGGCCAGATCCGTGATCATTTTGCGCGACCGCTCCACATCCGTGTAGCTCAAGGCCACGATGCTGTTGAGCACATTGTACAAAAAATGCGGCTTGATCTGCGATTGCAAAAAGGCCACCTCGAGATGAATCGCTTTGGCGAGCGACGCCTTCATCGCCAGCAGGCTGCCGATCCGCGCCTTCATCTCCTCGATATCGAAGGGCTTGGGCAAGTAGTCGTTGGCCCCCGCCTGGAAGGCCACTACCTTGTCCTTGGGCTGGATCGCCGCCGTCACCATCAGCACGGGCAATTCAAGGAGCGAGTAGCGCTTGCGGATCTCCTGGCACACCTCGTAGCCCGACATGCCCGGCATCATGAGATCGAGAATGACGAGGTCGATCCGGTTCGGTCCGTCGATCTGCGCCAGCGCCTCGTACCCGTTCTTGACCGCGATCACCCGGTAGTCGAGCGATTGAAGCGCGTCCAGCAGCACTCTCAGATTGACGAATTGATCGTCGACGATCAGCACGGTATGCTCCCCCTGACGATTCGAATCGTAGGGCGTGACAAATGAATATTCGGTCTGCTTGGGCGTGATCCGGTCGTCCGTACGGACCGCTCTCGCTTCCTTGCCCCGATCCGCGACCGGCAGCGTGAAGGCGAACGCCGAGCCGCCCCCTCGCGTCGAATCCGCTCTGAGCGTGCCTCCCTGCAGCTCGACCAGCTGCTTCGCGATGGACAATCCCAGTCCGAAGCCGCGCCGTGCCGCGCTGTCGCTCGATTTGAACGGCTCGAATATGTAGGGAAGGTCGCCCGGGTCGATGCCTTCTCCCGTATCGCGTACGGTCACTTCGATCATGCCGCCCTGCTCCGCCGCCGTCACGACGATGCTGCCGTTCTCCGTATGCTTGACCGCATTGTCCAGCAGATTGCCGATGATCTGGCTCAGCCGTATCTCGTCGGCGAGCGCTGCGGACAGACCGGGAGGTACTTGGTTCGACAGCTGTATGTGACGTTCGAAGCACTGATAAGCGTAGATGCGCACCTGGACCTCCACGGCCGACCGTACGTCCGTCGGTGCGGGCTCGATGCGGAGCTCGCCCTGCTTGAGCTTCGAGAAATCCAGAATATCGTACACAAGCTGCGACAGCCTGCTTGTAATCCCGCCGATCAACTCGATCTTCTCCCGTTGGCCCGGCGTCGGCGGATGTGCGGCATCCTCGAGCAAGGACCGGGAGATGTTCATCACGCCGTGAAGCGGCGACTTGAACTCATGAGACGTCCGCAGCAGGAAGTCGTCCTTCATCTTGTCCGCTCTAAGCAGCTGCCCCGACAGGTCCTCGATCTTGCGGAAAGCGTTCGAAAACCGGAGCGACATGAGCAGCGCCAGCATCAATAGTACGAGGAACGGCTCGAACGGCGCGAGCGTATACACCTCCACGCCGAAGTAGATGTTCATGTTCTGCTTCAACGTCAGTACGTTCAGGGCGATCGCCGCCAGCAGCAAGTACCGGCTCCCCTCGACCTTGTGCAGGGCGGCCAATACGAATATGTAGGTGGCATACAGCAGCGAGAAGAGAACGTACAGCGTCGTCAGCTGCCGCAGCAGCACGGACAGCATCGTCGACATCTCGGTCGCAAAGCCCAAATACAGGAGAGCGAGCGTCCATCCGGCGATCAAGGTGCTGCGGACAAGCCTTCTGGAGCAAAACGGACGGAAGGCGGTGTACACGTACAGGCAAAAACCGAAGCCGCCCCCGAGCGCCGAGATCATCTGCAGGCGCAGGTAAAGCCAGAACGGCATCTCGCCGACCGCATCGAACAGCACCCGCTCGCCTCTGGTGCTCGTGAACATAGCGATGCACATGCACATCAAGCCGAATACGAGCAGAGAACGATCGTGCTTGCGCTGCGCGTACAGCCCGACGAAGTAGAGGCCCATGATGAGAAAGGCGGTAACGGTCACCCAGTCGTGCGTCAGCGCCCGGTCCCTTAGCCCCGCGATTTGCTCGGACGTCCCCAGAAAAACGGAGTCGTTGATCCCGCTGCCGCCGGTAAAGTCGTAGTTGGCAACTTGGAAGAGAAGCTCGTTCCAGCCCGGCTGCAGCTTGAAATAACTCACATAGGGCTTGTTCAGCGCGAAGTAATCCCGCTTGTCCGCCGGATTCCCGCTGGAGCCGACCGTCTCTCCGTTGACGATGAGCCGATTCGAGATTTGCACGGACGCCGTTTTTAACCCGTACATCTTCTCGGCGGTATCGCCCAGATGCAGCCGCAGACGATATGTGGCCATCCCGATCGTCTTCATCCGGCTCGACCACGTGCCGGGCACTTGGATGGACGTCGCGGACGAGACAGCGGCGGAGCGCACAAAGTCTTCGTGCGTCAGCAGCCGGCCCGGATAAAACTCCCACTCTCCGTCCAGCGGCACGACTCCGTCCTGCGCGAACGACCAGGAAGTCAGATCCAGCGCTCCGCTGACCGCGATCGGCGTCTGATGCCGTTGACTGGAAATGTAGGCAAACATCAAGCCATAGGTGGCGAAAAGGATGGAAAAGGTGACGACGACGGCAGCCCATTTTTTTCTCATCGGACGCCTCGTGCCAGCCGTTCTGCAGGATGAATCGATTGCCGGATCAGACGGACCGTCTCCTCCTCCAGCTCCGCGCCCAACTGGACCCGCACCGCTTGCTCCAGCTGGAGATAGACGCGCAGCGCCTCATTGCGGTTGCCCGCCGCCATATGCAGCTGGATCAGCTCGCGGCCGTCCGCCTCCGAATCCGGCGCCAGCGTCAGGATGCGCTGGATGCTGTCGACGGCGAGCGCCGCATGGCCCCGGCTATGAAAATAAGCATGCCATCCCCGAAGCGCGCGAATATACGCAGCCTTGATCTCCAGCTGCCTGGGAGCAGCCCAGCCGTAATCGCAGGCTTCCATATATTCGCCCTTGAACAACCGGTTCAGCCGGTCGTATTGCCGATGATCCGTGTGGGCCTCTGACACCGCGGCGCGCAGCATACGCTCGAATGCCGACACGTCGGCCGTCAATCCGTCGCACGCGGCAATGAAGCCTTGATCGGTTTTATGGATCTGAATCGGGATGCCATAGTCGGCCAGGCTTTTTCTCAAGTAGGACAAGCAAGTATACAAATACGTCTTGGCTTTGTTCAGGTCGTATCCGGGCCACAGCGCTTCGATGATCGATGCGGTGTTCACGGGCCTTCCCTCGTGGTGGACGAGATACGCGCAAAGCTCTCTTTCCTTCTTCGTTCTCCAAGTCATGGAATGACTGTGGTCCGGCGATTGGATATGGAACCCGCCCAGACACCGGATCGCGAAGGGAGCGTCCGTATGCCGGAACGCCTTCATCGACGATGCGGCCAGCGACTGCTCGATGCGATCGACCGCATGCTGCAATCTCTCCTTCGTGACCGGCTTGAGCAGATAGTCGGTCGACTGAATCTCGAACGCTTCCACCGCATACTCCGCATATGCCGTCGTGAATACAACGGGAATGTGCGGCGATGTTTGCCGGATCGCTCTCGCGACTTCCGTCCCTTTCATGCCCGGCATCTGATTGTCCAGCAGCACCGCATCGACAGCCGTATGCGCTGCGGCGTCGATCGCTTGCATCGGATTAACGTATCTGCCGACAACCTCGACGCCCCCGATCTGGCCGAGCAATATCTCCAGCAGATCCAACGCATCTTCTTCATCGTCCACGAGCAGCACTCGAATCATCGTGGCCAGGCTCCTCTTCACTTTAATAGACAACCACTTCAGGCTCGTATACATACTATTTCGACAATCAGGCATGATTTCTTTTATTTTTGTCGAATTCGAAAAAGAAAGCTTGCTCCCCGGTCAATCCGGCAGCAAGCTTCAGTATACATCTTCATAGCGGCTCGTATTGCAATGCTCCTGGCACGGCCCGATCGGACTATACGGACGGCTGCTCCGCCCGATGCAGGTCCGCCAGCTTGACGGCAAGCCCCTCGTGCAATCTCGAATGCCCGGCCGGCATAACAAAAAGAGACGCACAGTGCGCGTCCCCCATTCGCTGCTATTCAATTGTCCCCGCTGCGATCCCGCCTCTGAACATCGTAGCGGCACGCTTCGATCTTCTCGCGACCGCTTCGGCCGAGCATGAAGCTTCGACGAGTACCATATCCGCATCGTCTCCGACCTTGGGCCACGCGACTTCGCCATCCTCGTCCAACGGCATTGTGCCGCCGGTGATGAAGGGCAGTGTCCGGGCTAACGCCCGCTCATCGGCCCATCCCGACAATTCGGCCAGACGTCCGGCGCGTTCCAGTATGTCCCCGTTGCCGAAGGGCGACCACACATCCATAATATTGTCGCAGCCGACGGCGACCGCGACCCCCTTCCTGCGCAGCAGGCCGACCGGCGGAAACCTTCGGTTGATCGGTACGCTGGTAATGATTGCGACGCCTGCATCCGCCAGCAGCGCTCCCATGTCTTCCGCCTGCGCCTGCGAGATGTCCCCCAGCGCGAAGGCATGGCTGACGGCAACCTTGCCTTGCAAGCCGGCTTCTATCGTCAGCTGAGCCAATCGCTTGATCGTAAAGATGCCGAGATGGTCGGCGTCGTGCAAGTGCAGGTCGATGCCCGCATTGCCTGCTACGGCGAGCTCCACCATCTCCTGCAGGGAAGCTTCGGGATCGCCGTCCACCGTGGCCGGATCGACGCCGCCGACAAGACTCGCGCCTTGGCGAAGGGCTTCCCTGACCAGCTGCTTCGACTTGGATCGCAACAAACCGTGCTGCGGGAAAGCAACGATCTCGGAGGACAGCTTCCCTTCGAACGTCTGCAGCGCCCGCTTCACCTGCTCCAGGTTGTCCAAGCCGACCTCCGGATACACATCGACATGCGTGCGCACATGCGTGACGCCCGACCTCGAATAAATATCGAGCAGCCGCTCCGCACGCATTTGCGTCGGCGTCGATACAGCAGACAGCACTTGCTTCTCGATCTCCAGCCGCTCAAAGATGCTGCCGGCCGGTGTTGTCGCGCGCCAGCGATCGCCAAGCAGCGTTTTGTCCAGATGACAATGCTGTTCGACGAATGAAGGCAGCGCCAGCAGCTTTTTCGCATCCAGGACTGAATGTTCATCCGACACGGGTTCTACTGCCGGGACGATCTTCGCCACCTTCCCGTCCTGTATCAGGAGATGACGGCATTCGGTCCGAGTACCCGCGATCATACCGTTTTCCACTTGATATCCCGTTTCCAGCAGGACATTGGTTAACCAGTAGGTTTTATTCAACGAATCTCATCCTCTCTGCATGCTGCGCTCCAAGCTCTCCGGCCACTTGATTCCCCTGAAAAAATACCGCGACCCGCCCGGCTCTGCGGGCGACCGCTTCGGCGGAGCAGCTGGCAGCAACGAGGACGAGATCGGCATCGTCTCCGGCATTCGGCCACAAGCGCCGCCCTTGCGGATCTAATGGGGTTACGCCGCCCGTAATATACCGCAGAGCTTGCCCGAGGGAACGTTCGTCCCTGAGGCCGAACCGCTCCGCCAGGATGCCCGCTTTTTCAAGGCTGTCGCCTTTGCCGAACGGAGACCAGTGATCCGTGATGCTGTCGTCGCCGAGAGATATCCGCAGCCCCTTGTCGGACAAGAGCGGGATCGGAATGGTCTTCCCGAGCGGCACGGAGGAGGTGATCGTAATCCCCTGACGCGCCAGCAGCTCCGCAACCCGGCCTGCCTCTTCGGGCGGAATATCGGCCAATGCCAGCGCATGACTGATGTTGACTCTGCCCTGCCAACCGGCCTCCTCCGTCAACGCGGCCAATCGCTGAAAGGTAAAAATGCCGAGCTGGCCCGGATCGTGGATATGAAGATCGATGTCCGCATCCGCAGCCACCGCAAGCTCCATGACCGTGTGCAGCGACTTCTCGATATTGCCGTCCACGGTTGCGGGATCGACGCCCCCGACGATGCCGGCCCCGCTCCGCAGCGCTTCCCTTACGAGCGATACGGATTGGCTGCGCAGCAGCCCATGCTGCGGAAAAGCCACGATTTCGACCGCAGCCCTTCCTTTATAGGTTTCTGCGGCCTGAAGCGTAGCCTCCAGATTTTTAAGTCCGACGATAGGATCGACATTGCAATGTGTGCGGATACGGGTCGAGCCGGCCTGAATGAGCAACTCCAGCAGCCTCTCCGCCCGCTCCCTGGCAACGGGCAGCAAGCGCGGCAGCAGCTTCCGCTCCTCCTCCAGCCTCGTCCATATGCCCCTCGCGGCAATCGTCGGCGCCTTCCACGGGCCGCCATAGTAGGTTTTATCCAGATGAATATGCATATCGCGGAACGCGGGCAGCATAAGCGCCCCATTCGCATCCCGCCTGGGCACATTCGTCTCCAGCGGCTCGTCCGCGGGAACGATATCGCTTATTTTCCCGTCTGCGATCTGTATATGGAACAGCGCCGTCTCTGTCCCGGCTACGGTGCCGTTGTCGTACCGATAGCCGGTTTCCAGCCGTACATTCGTCAACCAGCAAGCCTTTTCCGCCATTTCAGTTCCTCCTTCGCCGCATGCTTAACAAGTATGCTAACATGAAGGAAGCCAAACGAAAAATATATTAAAAATAAGCGATCCATATGATTTCCGTATATATGAGAAGGAGCGTCTGTCACGATGGATATCAAGCAGCTGCGCTATTTTATCGCGATTGTGGAGGAGAAAAGCATATCGGCCGCGGCGAGGAGACTGCATCTGTCCCAGCCGCCGTTAAGCCAGCAGTTGAAGGCCATGGAGGAGGAGCTCGGCACGCTGCTGGTCGAGAGAAGCGGCAAATCCATGGAAGTCACGGATGCGGGAAAAACGTTGTACGCCTATGCGCTGCAAATGGATCAGTTGATGCAGGAGGCGAAAATGGAGGTGAAGGAAGTCGGAGACGGCGTGAACGGCCGGTTAACGATGGGGGTCAATACGTTCTCGGTTGCCGACTTGTCCGATATTTTGCATCGATTCCAGCAGCGTTATCCGAAGGTGACCTACAAAATTCAGCAAAACGAGTCCGCTCACCTGTGCCGGCTGGTCCGCGACCGGGCCATCGAATTCGCATTCGTACGGCTGCCGCTGGAACTGGACGACTTCTCCGTCGTCCATCTGTACACCGAACCGTTTTATTGGATCGCTTCCCGGAGCCGTCAACGGTTCGGACACGATGGGGTGACACTCGCGGACCTGATGAACGAGCGGCTCCTGCTGCCGAGCACACAGGGGTTGGGCGTGCATTATGCGATCCTGGAAGCCTACTCCAGGCTCGGTCTGCATCCGCCTATGGCGGGCGAATGCTCGGACATCGCGCTGCTGATGGAGCTGGTGGCGACTGACTTCTGTTCGTCGATCGTTCCGGAGTCGCTGCTTCACCAGTACCGGAAGTTCCCCGTTCAGGCGTACAAAATCGCGCCGGCCGTCGGGATGTCTTCCCCGCTCGGGCTGATCTGGCTCAAAAATCATCGCCTGTCCAACACGGCCCGGAACTTTATCGACCTGTTCAGGAAAGAAGGAACGTACATGCAGCGACGTGCGCGTGAGGAAAAAAATTAGCGTTGGCTGAACGCGACGGTCACGCGTCTGCGGTGGCGGCTTCGGAGCCCGGTCGGCCTTCTTTCCAGATGACCTGTTCTCCGTAGCTTTTGCCCCAATTGTACATCATCTTCAATACGGGAATGAGACTCTCGCCATGCTCCGTCAACGTATATTCTACCCGGGGCGGGACGACGGGGTACACTTTGCGGAAGACCAGCTGATCTTCCTCCAGCTCGCGCAGCTGATTGGTCAGCATTTTTTGCGTAATGTGGGGAATCAACTTTTTCAGCTCGCTGAACCGTTTGGTCCCTTCCAGACCGAGATGCCACAAAATGATTAATTTCCACTTGCCTCCGATTACGGCCAGCGTCAATTCCTTCTCGCAGTTGATCGTCGTCAAGTCGATCCGATCTTTGATCTCCGTCGCCATCGTCATCCCCTCCTCCCGACAGTATACAATGAGAGACTACAGGATGTAAAAGTTTATACCTGCCATTTGGAAACTAAAGAAAAGCCCCCGCCATAAACGGCGGGGACCAGGTCAGGCATACGGCCGGCGAGGAGACTTATTCCAGGTTGGCATGCCTGCCGTACATCCGGTCGGCATCTTGCCCCTGTCTGTCCATCAGGCTGAGGATGACGGCGTCGTAAAAGATCAGCAGCGTCTGTTCGAACAGCGAAGCCATCGGCTGAATCGACGCAGAGCTGCCGCTTGCCTGAGCCTTAGGCGAGCCCGGCAGCTTCACTACCGCGTCCGCCAGTCTCCCGATCGTCGATTCGGGCGCGATGGTGACGGCCACGAGTGATGCGCCGAGACTTTTCGCCTGTTGGGCCATCGGGATCAGGCTTCTCGTCTCCCCCGAGCCCGTCCCGACGATCAGGACATCGCCCTGGTCGATGCCGGGCGTGATCGTCTCGCCGACCACATAAGCGCTGATCCCCGCATGCATCAGCCGCATGGCGAATGCCCGTCCCATCAGCCCCGATCTTCCTGCGCCGACGACAAATACACGGTTCGCTTGCAGCAGGAGGTCGGCCAATGTCCCGGCTTCCGCGTCGGCGATTAGCGCTGCGGACCGCTGGAGCTCCTTGACGATCTCGGCGGCATAGTTGATCGCTGCCATGCGGTCAGGCCAGGCTGACCAATCGTTTCATCTCGGCCGCTGCGGCCTTCTTGTCCGCCTCGCCGGTAATGCCGCCGCCGACAATGACGAGATCGGGCTGGGCTTTGATGACTTCCGGCAGCGTGTCCAGCTTGATGCCGCCCGCAATCGCCGTTTTGGCTTGTTTGACGACACGTTTGATCGCCGTCAGCTCCTCGAAGGAGTTTTTGCCTGCCGCCTGATGGTCGTAGCCGGAGTGGACGCAGATGTAATCCACGCCAAGCGCATCGATCTCTTGGGCCCGGCCTTCAATGTCCTTCACATTGATCATATCGACCATAATTTTTTTGTTTTGCTTCCGCGCTTCCTCGACGGCGCCCCGGATCGTCGAATCGTCCGACGCGCCCAGCACGGTGATGATATCCGCTCCCGCCTCGGATGCTTTCATGACCTCATAGCCGCCTGCGTCCATAATTTTCAGATCGGCCAATACGCGCAGCGACGGGAATGCCGCCTTGATTTCCTTGACCGCTCTGAGCCCCTCGTTGATGACGACAGGCGTGCCGATCTCCACAACGTCTATATACTCCGCCACTTCCGCGACGACTTGCTTCGCTCCGGGGATGTCTACAAGATCCAGCGCCAATTGAAGCTCCATGGAATGATCTCTCCTTCAGAAAAGTTGTTGTTGCTTGGCTCTAGCCTATTGTAGTGTCATCCCCGTCTTTGCGTAAGTAGGCACTTTGGCGTGAGGGAGTTACCTGGAGGATACTATGGCGCAGCGAAGTGTTCGCTAAGCGCCGGGCAGCCATCCCGACAGCAGCGCTCCCCCTTCGGGGTGGTTGCCCGCAGCCAGCTCTCCCCCGTGACGCCGAAGGATGCGGCGCGAGATCGTCAGCCCCAGTCCGGCGCCGCCCGTGGACCGGTTCCGCGATTGTTCGCCCCGGTACAGCGGCTCGAACGCGCGGGGCAGCTCCTCCGGGCCGAAGCCCGGCCCCGTGTCCCGGATCGCGAAGCGGATGCTGTCCCCTTGCCTGCGGCATTGCACGACAATCGAGCCGCGTACAGGCGTATGCCTCGCGGCGTTGTCGAGCAGATTGGCGAAGGCGCGCTCCAGCAGGTGGGCATCCCCCCGAACGGCGCATTCCTCCTCGGCCAGCGCCGGGATGACGGCGATTTCCTTGGCGCGGGCCAGCGGGCCGAGCCCCTCGACCGCCTTGTGCAGCACGAGCCGAAGATCGATCCGGCTGTCGTCCGTCTTCGTCTCCGTCTCCGCCTCCGTATATTCCAGCTTGGCGAAGGCGAACAGATCCTCGACCAGCCGGTCCAGCTGGACCGACTTCTCCTTGCAGACGGCCACGTACTTCGCCATCTGCTCCGGCGATTGGGCGATGCCCTGCTCCAGCCCGTCCAGATAGCCTCGCAGCGCGAACAGCGGCGTCCGCAGATCGTGGGCGACGGCGGCGATGACGAACCGCCGCTCCTCCTCCAGCTCCGCCTGCTTGCGATGCGAGCTGCGCAGCCCCTCCAGCATCGCCTCGAAGCCGTCGCGGACATCGGCGATCTCCGCGATCCGCGAGGCGGGCAGCCGGACGTCCCAATCGTCCCCGCCGATCCGGCGGGCCGCCAGGCCGAGCTTCTCGAGCGGCGTCAGAATATGCTTGCGCAGTCCGAGCCCGATCAGGCACAGCGCGGCGAGCAGTCCGACGATCATCGCCGTGATCTGCTGCCGGCTCAGCGGCTCGTTATGGCCGAGGTGAAAAGATCCGTTCTCGGCGAGGCGCACGGCGAGCAGAAGCGTCCAAGGCAGCGCAAGCAAAATATACAGGCCGATCAAAGCGTACGTGCGAATGCGCAGCCTTCTCATGTCAACCTCCCTCAAATCGGTAGCCGACGCCCCAGACGTTGACCAGGCAGCGCGGATGCTCGGGATCGGCCTCAATCTTGTCGCGAAGCCGGCCCAGATGGACGCGGATCGTGTGCTTGTCGCCGACGCCGTCCCAGAACCGGTTCAGCAGCTGCTCGTAGGTGAAGACGAGCCTCGGGTGCTCCGCGAACCATCGCAGCAGCTCGTATTCCTTTGGGGTCAGGGAGACGCTGACGCCTGCCACGAACACCTCTCTCGCGGACAGGTCCAGCTTCAGACGCCCGTACGTCAGCACCTGCTGCGCCGTCTCCGTCCGGGAGCCTGTCCGCCGGAGCACCGCCTTCACCCGGGCGACGATCTCGCCGGGCGAGGCGGTCTTGACGATGTAGTCGTCGCCGCCGAGCGTCAGTCCCCGGATCTTGTCCACGTCGTCCCCCCTGGCGCTCAAGAACAGAATCGGCACGTCGCTCTCCGCGCGGATGCGGCGGCACAGCTCGAAGCCGCTCTGACCCGGCATCATGACGTCGAGCACGATGCAGTGAACCGGCTGCGCCTGAAGCGCGGCCAGCGCGGCGGCGGCGTCATGAGCGGTCAGCACGTTGTAGCGTTCATTCTCCAGAAAGTCCCTTAGCAGATCGACAATGCTCGGGTCGTCGTCCACGACGAGCACCGTATGGGTTTCAACCATGATCATCCCACCTTCGCCTTCAGTTTATCACGTTGCCGGTCCAGACCCATCGTGCGACGCATTTTGTGACGGGATGTTTACCGATCTGTTACCTTTTGGCCCCTACGTTCGGGATATTCGGCTGTTAGGCTTCATATAGCGCGCTGCCGGCGTTGCTCGCGACGTCCCGCGCCAGCCCAGAACTACAGGAGGATACCTATATGCTAAACGTGCAAATTGTGCTTTTCGACGGCTTCGATCTGCTGGACGCCCTCGCGCCCTACGAGGTGTTCGGCGCAGCCGCGATCTATTCGGATAACGCCGTAACTGTGGAGCTTGTCACCGCCGAAGGACCGAGGTCCGTCCCGAGCGGCACAGGCGGGCTGCGGATCGAGGCGAGCGGCCGGCTCTCTCCGGGGCGCGGCGGCATCATTCTCGTGCCCGGCGCCGCCGGCGGCGTAGACGGCGACGGAGACGATACCGTCCCGGCGATTCTCGGGCGGGCCATGCTCACGGACTTGACCGGGCTGATGAGGCAGGTGCTGGACCGCCCGGACGTCCTGGTCGCCACCGTATGCGGAGGCTCCCTGCTCCTGGCGATGGGCGGGCTGCTGGAGGGCCGGCATGCGGTCACGCATCGTCTGGGCATGGACATATTCGGAGCGACCGGCGCCATCCCCGTCCCGGCGCGGGTCGTCGACGACGGCAGCCTGGTTAGCGGAGGCGGCGTCACCTCTGGACTCGACGTCGCCCTGTACCTGGTCGATCGCGAGCTGGGGCCGCGCATCGCCCACGAGGTCGAGCGGCTGTTCGAATACGAGCGGAGAGGGACGGTGTGGCGGGCGCACGGGCTGGCTCCCGTCATGCGCCCGCCGGCCGTAGACGAGGAGCGGACGAGCGAAGCCGTCGTCCCGGCGGATGCGGCGGACGCCGCTACGGCTAGCGTCGGCGAGCGCTCGTTCGTCTTCGACGGGGAGTGGGATACGACGATCGCGACTCCCGTCGGGAAGCTTGCGGTCAGGCTCTCCATCGCCACCCGCACCGGCTGTATTCAGGGCACCGCCACGCAAGGCGGGGAGACGGTCGAGCTGCTGAACCCCTCAATGGCGGGCGACAAGCTGTCATGGTCGATGCGGGTCTCGAAGCCGATGCGCCTGAATCTGAAGTTCGAGGTCGCCGTCGACGGGGATCACATGATCGGCAGCGCCAAGGCCGGCATTCTGCCGGCATCCAGGTTAACGGGCCGCAGGCTGCGCTGATGCAGGCACTGCGGCAGGAAGACGCCAAAAAGGGGAGTCGTATGAAAAAACGTCCATTATGGTTCGGGCTGCTGGTCTGCGTCAGCCTTGCATTTATCGTATATGCCCTGGCAAAAAATGATTTGCTCGAACCGGGAGCCGAGCGCTTCCTCAGTCATAAGACCGATCTGAAGCGCGCGCTTAACCTGCCGGTCTGGCTGAACGTCATGCACGTTCATGTCGCCCTCGCCTGCACCGCTATGGCGGCCGGACTGATCAACTTCTCCAGCCGGCTCTTCGCGAAGAGCCGCAAGCTCCATCGCGCGAACGGCTACGTCTATCTGCTGTCCGTCCTAATCGTTGTGCTGACCTCCGGCTATATGGCGCCATACGCCACAGGAGCCGGGCGGTCAGCATGGGCTTCAATGCGCTGAATATACTCTGGCTGTCGATCACCGTCATGGCGCTATTCCAGATCAAAAGGAAACATATCGTTCGCCACCGGAACTGGATGATTCGCAGCTACGCGTTCTGCTTCACGAACATGGCGATTCATCTGATTGCATCGGCGGCAAGCGGCGGATTCGGGCTCGAATACGCGTCCGGCTACACGATCGGCGTCTACGGCTCCATCGTGCTGCTGCTGGCGATACCGAACATCGTCATCCGCCTGATCGGTTCGGCGGGCGATGCTGTTCAAGCATAGCTGATGCGAGTGCCGCCCGGCCTGACAGAAAGCTCAGGTCGGTTTTCTCATTTCTATTTACAAACCGATGGTCGGTTTATATAATATGATTATACAATATCAGACAGGAGACGCCGACACCGATGAAACAGGAAGATCGCAGGCAGCAAACGAAAAGCCTCCTGCTCGACGCCGCCATACAGCTGATTCAAGAAAAGGGATGCGCCTCGATCACCATGAAGGACATGATGGACAAATCGGGACTATCCAAGGGGGCGATATTCCACTATGTGAAGAGCAAGGACGAGATTTTTGTCTGGGTGCTGCAGGAGAGGCTGGAAGACACGAACAACCGGTTTATGAACGAAGTGGAGCAAGGACACCGCTCTTTCGACGAGCCGATGGTGAAAATATCGGAGAGCATCTCCGCATACGAAAATGCGGATGTAACGAACAAGGTGCTGATGTACTTGCTGGGAAAAGAGGAGGAACCGATTGTCGCGGACGCGCTCAAACGATATTATGAGCGGTCGGTATCGCTATCCGAGCAGTGGATTAGAACAGGGCAGCAGCATGGCGTCATTCCCGAGGCGGTCGATGCCGGCAAAACAGCCGAAATGTTTGTTCTGCTGACCTTCGGTCTGCGCGTACGCGCCTCGATTCCGGATGTATCGGCCGCTTATACGGCGCAGGATTTCTCGTCTTTCATTACAGCGCTTCTGAAGGCCCGATGAGTCGCGCAGAACGAAAGGTTTGTTCTCTATGAATAGCTGATTGACGCTCCACCTGATCGGCTTCCTGATCAGCATCGGCAATATCGTCACGGCTGCCGTCATGCCGGCACGATCTCCGCTGCGTACCGGAGCGCTACCCGTTCATGGGCGATCTGCGGCGTCGTCGCTACGCTATTGCCGATTGTCATCTTGTATCTCACGGTAACGAAAGGCTTCTAGGACGAAAGGAGAAAAACAGGATGATCCCCTTTTATGCGCTTGTCGCCGCATTTGTACTTTTCAAGGCGCTTGGTCTAGTCGGCGTGTCCTACTTCGAAGGCTGGCATACACCGTTGCAGGGCGCGGTGGCCGTCATGCTGCTCCTCGCCGCATCCGCCCATTGGGGGAGCAGACGTCCCGACCTGGTTCGCATGGTACCGAAGGCGTTTCCGAAGCCGGATTGGATCGTTACGGCGACAGGACTGCTGGAGATCGCCGGCGCTATCGGTATTCTGATCTCTGCCACTTCCCGCCCGGCATCCATTTGTCTGGTGCTGCTGTTCCTCGCCATGTTCCCTGCCAATGTCCGCGCGGCCCGGACAGCGCTGACGATCGGCGGACGCCCCGTTCCGAGGCTGCTCCCTCGCACCCTCATTCAGCTTGTCTTTATTGCGGCGGTTTTCTGGGCCGGCTCGTAAATGATGCCCCTGCTTCCCGTATGCAATCATCTCTCCGGCGATAGGCATGCCTCTTCATGCTTCACCGGGCAAGCCACTCTCTCTTTAACAACGCATATTGGCAGGTGTTTTCGTATTTGGGCGTCCCGTCCTCATATTTAGTAAAAGAAATAAATTCGATAAAACAGCCTTCCTTGCGCATGCCTAATTTTTCACACAGCCTTTGCGATCTTACGTTGTCGTCCTCGACATATGCATACAGCCTGCGGGCTTCCTTTTGCATAAACAGATAATGCAGCAAAGCCTCCGCGCTTTCACGGGCATATCCCATTCCCTCATATCGGGCATTGAAGTTCCATCCGACGCTATACGTATCAGGCTCCTCATGCATATAAAACAGCTCTCCGATGAGCGCATTGCTTTCCTTCAGGCAGACTGCAAGATAGGAATGCTCGTCGCTTCTTTTTTGCAGCTTGAGAGCCGCTTCCTCCAATGTCGGCGTTTTGTCGCTCAGGAAGCAATTCACTCGGGGATGAGCCGCATATTCCAAAAATTCCGGAGCGTCCGCCGCGGCAAAATTTCGCAGCCTCAATCGATTCGTTTCAATAATTGGCATGGGTAGTTCCTCGCTTTCGATTCATGGCAGTTTTTCCTTCTCCGATTTTGAGAATAGTTCAAGCCATTTATTTTTGTAAAAGTAACCGATACCGAACGTTACGACAGAGATGCCGGCGATCAAGATCGCGACGCCATACTGTTCTTGGTGAAGGCTAGTCCCAATCACAACGGAGGCTATCAGCCATGGCAGCCGGCCAACCAGCAGCAAAGTGAAAAAGCGTATAGCGCCGATCGGCGTCAACGCGGCAAGATAGATCAGCAGATCCTTGGGCAGGCCCGGAATAATGAAAAAGATAAATAAAAATACAGACAGCTTTTTTTCATTTTTCAAAACAGCCGTCCACTTGTAGCTCTTATTTTCCAGCAAGCGTTCAATCCAGGAACGGCCGATCAGCCGCGTGAAATAAAAAGCCATTGCTGCGCCCAGCAGCATGCCGATCGTGGTATAAATCGTTCCAAGACTTACACCATAAATGTAGCCTCCGGCAATTTGCACGACTTCTCCCGGAATCGGGGCCACGACAACCTGCACAATCTGGAAAAGCACGAACATGACAGGTCCCCAGTTTCCTGAGGCTCGAATAAAGTCTCTGAATTTATCCATTGACGATAATATTTCTAAAATGGCGGGGGCATAACGAATAAATAGCAAGATCGACAACCCGGCTAACAGAAGTAAAACGATTTTAAGCAGGCGGCCTTTTTTTGGTATTGTCATATATAACTGCTCCTTGGGTTCTGCCATCCAGCAGGCTGTACGTTCCCGATTGTGCGATCGCTTCGGCTCACGCAGAGTTGGCAATGGATGTATCAATAGCTGTATCATAAACTGTATGGCAACTATACAGTCAATACATTTTGTGCAGGGGAGGCCGTCATGCATCATACCGATATGCTGTCCATTAGCGCTTTTTCCAAAATATCGGACATTCCGCGCAAAACGCTGATTTATTACGACCGTATCGGTTTGTTCAAGCCGGCACTGGTGGCCGCCAACGGCTATCGCTATTACCATCGCAGCCAGCTGGAGACGATCGGCGTGATTCATGTTTTCAAAGAGCTCGGCATGCCGCTGGAGGAAATTCGAAAGCATCTGGCCCATCGTACCCCCGCCCGGTCGCTTGAGCTGCTGCGCAAGCAGGAGGAGATGATCCGTTTGCAGATGGCCAAGCTCGAACGAACGCGGCAAATGCTCAGCATACAGGCAGAGCGGATCGAGCATTCGATTCATGTAAGCACAGACCAGATGACGGTGATCCGGCAAGCCGGCATACCTATACTGCTGAGCTGCCGCGTGCATGCAGCCAAGGACCACATTCCCGAAGCTCTTTGGGATGATTTTCAGATGCGTCTGGAAAAAGAAAATGCGCCACTCGGATATCCGAATGGCGTTATCATTAAAAGGGAGGATCTGCTGAGGAGAGACGGAGATACGGTGTCCCATATGTTCAGCCGCATGACAACCTATACCGAGGAGCAGCACTATATGCCGGAGGGCTGTTACTTGGTATCGTACACCAGGGCGGATTATGGCGCTACCGATAAAATCTATCCGCAAATTTTTGATCACATAGCGGAAAAACAATATGCCGTAATCGGCGATGCTTACGAGGAGTACATGCAGGATGAGATGTCGCTGCAAAATCCGGAGGAGTATCTGGTCAGAATTATGGTGCATATTGAGGAACCGGCGAGCGTTGAATGAAAAATTTTTCGAATGCAGCCAGCTGTCCCGACGGCGATCCGACGGCGCCAAGCTTCGGCAGTCGCGACCGCACGCGGCGTCCGTATGTTTAACCAAAAAACCAAAAGTGGTCTATACGATTCCCACATTCCATAATCCGACAGGTACGGTTTTAAGCGAAGCCAGAAGAATGGATTTATTGGAGCTGGCGCAGAGGAACGGATTTCTTATTGTCGAGGACGACTCATGGAATGAGATCTATTTTGATAATCTTCTGCCCCCGCCTACGATTAAATCCTTGGATCGTGGCGGCCATGTTATTTATTTAAAAGGGTTCAGCAAAGCGTTGGCTCCCGGTTGTAAAACGGGGGCGCTGGTTGCAAATGGGACCGTTCTTCAGCGATTGTTAACCTCAAAGTCTTGCGCCGACCTGGGCAGTCCGCTTTTAACACAAAAAGCGTTGATTCCATTTTTGACTTCAACCCGAATGCATACACATCTGGAAAAGTTGCGCATTGCCCTTGAAATGAGAAGAGAGAGAACAATCGCACTGCTAGATAAATATGCACCTGAAGGCGTTACGTGGATAACGCCCAAGGGCGGCCTGAACATTTGGGTATCTTTGCCCGGTAATGGAAACACCGACGAGCTGCTATTAAAGGCACAGCAGTCCAATATATCATTTTTGCCCGGTTCGGCATGTTACCCGGGTGAGCCACAGTACAATCATCTGAGAATCAGCTTTTCCTATTTAGAGGATCAAAAACTTGAAGAAGGCATGATTGAGCTTTGCAGGATGATGGGATTGTATTTTCGTAAAATGAGGCCAAGCTAATCACTCAGGACACGTCGTCCAGGCGACGCTGGATGACAGTAATCCGCTCGTCACTGGTCTAACTTCAGCTTATATGCCGATTTTCCGTGTAATCGGACAATGAGTTCATCCACTTTTCTGCTTTGGGCCTGAAGCGCATCGTTCTCGGACAACGGAATCCCCTGAGCCAGAGATTCAGCTCCAAGACGATTGAGCTTTTGTTTTTCCATTTCGATCTGCTCTGTCCATTCCTTCATGCAAATCTCTCCGTTCCAGCCCAAATATTCATGCAATATTCAGCCATGCCAGATGGGGTATCTGATGGGGTATCTGTCGAGCCGCATCTGGAAATACTGAAAACAAAATACCCTGATAACTATTAAAAACAGTAACTTTAAAACTCATTAAAGTCAATTATAAACTCCACCATAATAGGAACTAAAAACTCCGGCTTGATGAGGGCATACACATGTACGATAAAAAAGCCGTAGGCGAACGTGTACGAACAAGAAGAAAAGCTCTGGATATCTCTCAGGAACAATTCGCAGAACGGATAGGCCGCGTACCTAAATTCTGCGCAGACATCGAACGCGGCCAAACAGGGATGTCCATCGAAACGATGCTGAGTATTTGTTCTCTGTTAAAGCTTTCTCCCGATCAACTTCTCTTTGGATCTTCGAAGCAGCCGACTAACAGTAATGAAACGGAACTTATTAACGATGCCTTGAATCAATGTACAGAAAAGCAACGCAAGGATGCCTTCGCTCTGTTGAAGTTATTTCTCGCTGCAATTCGTTAAAACCTTTCGACGTCCGGACGCCTGCAGCGCGTGAATGCAGGCATTTGTTAGCGTTTTGTCGAATTGATTGAATGGCAACGACTTGAAGCGACAGACTTCGCAGCGGAGGTTTATAGCCCGTGCATACCATGATTTTATCCAAGCTGAATATTCCATTGCCCACCTCGCAAATCGTACCGCGTCCCGGCCTGATCTCGCAATTGAATGAAGGCTTGCAGCGCAAAGCGACCTTTGTCACAGCGCCTGCCGGCTACGGTAAAACGACGCTGACCGCCGCCTGGGCAAGGCAGCTGACATTGCCGGTCGCATGGCTGTCGCTGGACGCAAAGGATAACGACGCCGTTCGCTTTTGGCATTATGTCAATAAAGCGATCGAGCAAGCGCTGGGCAGCTTGTCCGACACAACCCAATCCGCAGCCGCCTCCCTCAGTCCCGGGAGCTGCGAGCTCTTCCTTGCCGCATTGATTAACGAATTGAACGGTCTATCGGAGCGGCTGGTGCTGGTATTCGATGATTGGCATGAGATCGCGGACCCGCATATTCAATCGTCCATCGCTTTTTTTCTGGAGTACTTGCCGCCGCTTGTGCATATTTGCTTTGTGAGCCGCACCGGCCCTCAATGGACGAGAGCGAGATGGAGCGGCCGGGATTGGACCAATGAGCTCCATATCGATCAATTGCGCTTCGATCTTCGGGAGACGACGGATTTTTTTCAAGTCAGCATGGACCGCCGCATGCCGGGGGAACAGGTGGAGCGAATCTGGAACCGAACGGAAGGCTGGGTAACCGGGCTCAGGCTTGCGGCCCTGTCGATGCGCTATCGTCTGAAGGAACCGGATTTCGGCGGCAAGCTGTCCGGAGCCGGCGGCAAGATCGAGCAATATTTGCTGGAGGAAGTTTTTTCGGCACTGGACGAGGCAAGCCAACTTTTTCTGATGAACGTATCGATACTCAAAAAGCTGACCGGACCTCTATGCGATGCCTTGCTGGACAAGCAGGCAAGCGCGGAGAAGCTGAAGGAACTGGCTAGCGCTAATCTCTTTCTCGTACCGCTGGATGAACAAGGGGACTGGTATCGGTTCCATCCGTTGTTTGGAGAGTTTCTGCAAAAACGGCAGCATCGCCACGCGCCAGACCGGACGAGCAGTCTGTATCATGCCGCGGCAGCATGGTGCGAGTCGCAAGGCTTCGAGGAAGACGCGATCGATTATTACATCGCAGGGCAGCACTATACGGAAGCCTTGCGCCTGCTTGAGCAGATGAGAAACCTGATGATTCGCAGAGAATTTTCCACACTTCGGGTATGGTTGTCCGCGATTCCCGAAGCGCTTCTTCAGGAGCATCATTACCTGTACTTCTCCTACATCTATTCGCTGCTATGGGACAATGAGCCCGATCTGGCCGAGAAATACTTGCAGCTGGCGGAACGGTACTATGCGTCGGCTTCGGTCTGCTGGGAGCCGGAAGTCAACAATCGCTATCTGGGCAACTTGTATTACGTGAGGAATTTCAAGGCGACCCAATACGATATGGATGTAATGAAAGGTCTGGAATATATTCGCCTTTCGCTGCAGCACAACCCATCCGGCACGGATCTTATTTTTGCCGCTCCGCAAATGCCGCTGATTCCTTCCGTGTACCGATCCTACAATGGCAAACGCGGCAGGCATCTGCCCAGTGAAGTGGCAGAACCGTTTTTCAGCAGCATGATCGAATTTATGGCGACGATGGGTTTGCAGGAGGCTGTGACGGTATGTTATGGAGAATGGCTGTACGAACGCAATGAATTGGATCGGGCGGAGCCTTACTTGCGGGCGGGACTCCGCGAACAGCTTCAGATCACGTATCAGCCGGAGAAGGTTTACGTCCCCGCTTGCCTGTTCCTGTCGCGATTAAGCAGAGCCAGACAGGACTGGGCACAGGCGGAGCACTGGTTGGCCAAGGCTAAGCAGTATGCCGAGCACGATCGAGCGGAGACGGCGTTCATCCTCATCGATGCGCAGCGGGCCGCGCTGCGCTTGGACATGGGGGATTCATCGGCGGCCGGCGAATGGTTGGCACGCTATCAGGTGTCGGCTGACGATCCGATATCGGTGCATCAGCTGTTCGTTTACACCTTTCTGCTGAACGTATTGTCGGAGAGCGGGATGTACAAGGAGGCGTGGGCGCTATCGGAGAAGCTGCTGGCCGTCGCGATCAAGGACCACCGCCCGATGGATGCCTTGGATGTCCAGATCCTGCAGGCCGTCCTGCTGCGGCGCATGAGCAAGCCGGAGCAAGCGGTGCTCAAGCTGGAAGAAGCGCTCCAGCTGGCGGAGCCCGATTTTTATATCCGCGTATTTGTGGACAAAGGTAAGCCCGTCGCAGAGCTGTTGACGGAATACATCCATTTGCGGCAGAAAGGAAATATTCGCGACAAGCGCAGCCCCTCGCTCGCCTACGTGCGACGTATTTTAGCCAGCTATGGAGACGGAACCGCTGCGCCTCGCCCTGCGGAGATGTTGCTGGAGACGCTGCTGACCAAGCGGGAGCTCGACATCTTCCGCTGCATGGCAGAAGGCTTGGATAATCTCGCGATCGCAGAAGCTCTCGGGATCGGGATGGGCACCGTCAAGACGCATATTAATCACATTTATACCAAGCTTCAGGTGACCAACCGGATAGAAGCCATCAATCAGGGCAAAGCCATGCAGGGATAAGGCAGCTTCTATAACCCGTGCTATAACCAGCGGTAGATTCCATCTCCCCCATTACCATTTATACTTTACGTTGATCGTAACGTAGAGATCAGTTCATCTGGAAGTGGG
Source organism: Cohnella sp. 56 (assembly GCF_037963805.1). NCBI lineage: Bacteria > Bacillati > Bacillota > Bacilli > Caryophanales > Paenibacillaceae > Cohnella > Cohnella sp. 56. The sequence continues at coordinate 242,641 of NZ_JAZDQE010000006.1, forward strand.
AGGATTTTGAAGATGCAGCGTTTTTCTATTTTTTTAATCGCGATGCTCCTGTATGCCGTGGCAGGTCAGACCGGATCGTTGGCCCCTGTAGCGCATGCCGCTGCCGACCCGGCGCCGCCCGAAGCGGACGGTTGGGTGCGGGTGTTCACTGCGGAGCAGCTTGCCTATATCGATGAGCATCAATCGTTATATTTGTCGCGCAGCATTCAATTGATGAACGATATCGATATGTCCGGCTATCATTGGATTCCTTTTGGCGGGAACGGGGAATCAAGCTTTAGCGGCACCTTTGACGGAAGAGGTTACCGGGTCTCGGGTGTTCGGATTCCGATCGCCTCCCTGCAATATGTCGGCTTCTTCGGCGAATCCTCCGGCGTTGTCAGAAATGTCGGCGTCGTCGTAGATATTGCGGGCGGCACATTCACCAGTGACGGAAATACCGCCACCGGCGGCCTGATCGGGGAACTCAGTGGCGGCAGTGTCGATCATTGCTACGTTCAGGGAAAAGTAGTCGGCGTCAATGCGACGACGGGGCTTGGCGGCATCAGCGGCATAACGGGGGGAATGGTGGGGGAAGCACAAAATTCTGCGATTACGAACTCCTTTTCCACCGCAACCGTAATCGGCGGAAATGGTCCAAATAAGATAAGCGGCGGACTGGTAGGTGCGCTAGGGAACGGCACGATCAGCAATGTTTATGCAAGAGGAGACGTCGCCAATCCGGTAGACCAATACGTTGACACAGGCGGGGTCGCTGGTTTTATCGTTAATGGAGACATGGATACAGGCTATGCGACGGGGAAAGTAAGCTTGCAGGGCTCCGGGTATCAGGGGGGAGTTGTGGGCGGTACTTTTATCAGAGCCGATATTCGGAAGTCCTATTTCGATACCGAAGCAACAGGACAATCGGACGGCATCGGCTTTTTCTTTGGAGGGACGGACGAAGTGTTCGGCCATACGACAGCTCGGATGAAGCAGCAATCGACCTATTCGGGCTGGGACTTCGTGCGCACTTGGGCGATACATCCGAGCGTGAACGACGGTTATCCGTATCTGCGGCCGGCGATTCTGACAGCTGCATTGCCGAACGGCAATAAGGATGCTCCCTACACCCTCACGCTCACCGGATTCGATGGCGCCTCGGGCGGTTTGACCTGGCAGGCGACCGGTCTCCCGGCAGGCTTGAACCTGGACGCCACCGGTGTGCTGCAAGGCACGCCCCGGCAATCCGGCAGCTTCACGATCGAGCTGACGGCTACGGATGCCGGCCAGGCCAGCGCTGCGGCAGCGCTCCAGCTCGTCGTCAGGGAAGCGGCCCCCGACATGCATGCCTTCCAGATCGGCCCGGGGAGCGCGGTCGGCACCACGAAGGTGACAGCCGTGCCCGGTCAGCCCAATCATTCATTCGCTTACAGACTGAGCAGTCTCGGCAATACGAGGCCATTGGCCGGGGATGCTCTGCCTGCCGAAGCGACGATGTATACGTTAGGATCGGATATGCCCCATGTTCAAGCGGGCCAGTATCTGGCTGTCTATGAAGTGGATGCGGATCGCCTCATTCAGGCATGGCACACCGTCCAGCTGACGGATGCCGACATCTTGTCGGCCATCCCTGCCGGGCTGCAGGCAAGCGCCGGGGAAGAGACAATCAATCTGTCATGGGAACCGCTGAGGGGCGTGGACGCCTACCGGATCTACACGTATGAAGGCAACGATAGGCCGGCTGATCCTCATGATTGGACGCTTGTCAATGATAATGAAGTGACGGAAGCAGCCTATGCCGTTAACCATTTAGCCGCAGGAAAACGATATTGGTTTGCGGTGACATCGGTAACACAGGGAGAGGAAAGCGGATTTTCCACGCCTGCAGCCGCCATCCCCTATACAACCGTAACCGAGGTTGTACCTCCGGAGGACATCAAGGTCGGCAAAGGGATCGCACTCGATGATTTGAAGCGGCACTTTCCAGAGCAAGTCCGGGTGCATATAAAAAACCAGTCTTCCTTGGATGTCAATGTGAATTGGGATTGGGCGCATACCGACTATGATCCGGATCGAGCGGGCACATACAAGGTGGCTGGTCAATTGCAGCTGCCGGAGCATGTTCGCAATCCGGAAGCACTGCAAGCAGCGCTAAGCGTCGTCGTACTCAAAAATACAAATGCGCGATTAAACGGCATTTACCTGGACGATACGCCGCTCCGGGGGTTTCAGTCCGATATTTTTACCTATACCCTTGATGTGCCATATGATACAGAGCGATTGACGGTCACGGCGACAACCTATGATGCAGCGGCAGCCTATGAAGTGGTCGGCGGCAGCGTTCAACCGCTTGCGGTCGGGAATAATTCAATAAAAATGCTTGTCACGGCAGAAGATCAGCTGGAACAAACGACCTACACGATCAACGTGAAGCGTAAACCGGACAGCGAAGCGCCGCGTTGGCCGGACGGCAGCGAGCTGACGATAGCGGCTGCAACACCGACGACAGCGAAGCTGTCTTGGCCGAGCGCGACGGATAATGCGGGCGTGAGCGGCTATCGGATCTATGTCGACGACCACGAACGCGAAACGGTAAGCGGCAGCGTCTATGGAGCCACCGTCCAAGAGCTGACGGACAATACGACGTATACGTTCAAGATTGTGGCGTTCGATGCGGCGGGCAACGACAGCGCAGCGCTCAGCGGACGAGCCACGACAGCCCGCTCGTCGGCCGGTGGCGGGTACGCATTATCCGGCAACGCCAACCTGGCGGATCTGCAAGTATGGGGAGCGGTCCAACCATTGAAGCTGAGCCCGTCGTTCGCCCCGGGAACGACGGCATATACAGCGCAGACGGAAGCTGATCAGGTCTCAATCGTGGCGACAGCAGCAGATGCCAGGTCTAGCGTGAATTTGAACGGCAGCGTCCTTACAGACAGCATCAAAGTCGATCTAACGGATGGCGATAATCTGCTCGTATTGACCGTGCACGCGGAGAACGGCACCCAGCAGGCATATAAGCTGATTATTCATCGAGAGCCTGCTAAGCCGGCTGCCCCGCTCGTTGAATTTGCCGACATTGGCGGACACTGGGCCGAAGACAGCATCAAGCAAGCGGTGGCGAAAAAAATCGTCGGCGGGTATCCGAACGGAACGTTCAAGCCCGACAACGCGGTCACGCGCGCGGAGTTTACAGTTATGCTGGTAGGCGCTCTGAGCCTGGACGGACAAGGCGCTCCGTTGCCGTTCACAGACAACGGGCAGATCGGTCAGTGGGCCAAACGGGCGGTCGCGCTCACCCTGCAAATGGAAATCGTCGATGGGTACGAGGACGGGAGCTTCCGGCCGGACAAGCGGATTACGCGCGCGGAGATGGCGTCCATGATTGCCAGAGCATTAAAGCTGCCTCGCAGCGTAAATACGACAACCGGCTTCGCGGATGACGAAGATATTCCGGCGTGGGCCAGGGACGCAGTCGAAGCCATTCGCAAGCTCGGTATCGCGAACGGCCGCGGCGGCAACAAATTTGTTCCGAACGACACGGCCACGCGTTCGGAAGCGGTCGTGATGCTGCTCAAAATGCTGGAGCTACTGGAGCAAAAATAGATTTGAGATCAGCAACGCAAACGCAATCACTTTAAAATCTAAAATTATGGCGCGCTTGGAATCGGCAATATTGGCGATCTCTTCAGCGGCATGCCCGATCATCTCGCGAGGAACTCAAAATCGCCGCTCACTTCCGTCAACGGAAATGAGCGGCGACACCAGGCGTTTATTTTTGCTTGCCGCTTGGCCCATTCAGTCCGCGATGGCAAGCTCGTCTACCTTGATATATTTGCCGCTGCCGCCCTGGACGACGAGCTTGGCGGTGAAGGTGTGCTGATCGTGCCAGTCTGCGAGCGAGGCAAGCGAGTAGGTGAAGGTCCCGGTCAGGCTCGTGCCGGCCTGGAGCGTCACATCGCCGCTGCCGTCGTTCACGACCAGCGACCATTGCGCCCCCGCTCCGACCTCCGTCACCTTCACTTTTAACTGGTCGTATCTCCCCGTGTCGTAGGCCAGCGCGCGGCCCACATAGCCGCTTCCGCCGCTGCCGGCCGTCACGGTCGCGATGCCCGCCGACGCAGAGATGGTCGCACCGGACGTCTGATTCCAGTCCGAGACGGTAGAGAAGTCCTCAACCTGCTTGTCCGGCAGATTGATATAGTCCAGTTGGACCGACTTGCCCGCGCCGCCGATCACATACAGCACGAGGTCAAACGACTTGGTCCCGCTCCAGCCCGTCGCCGCTTTCAGATCGTACACCAGCTCCCCGTTCAGAGACGTATCGGCTTGCAGGGTGATATCGCCGCTGCCGTCGTTCACCTTGAGCGCCCATTGACTGCCGCTGCCGACCGACGGCACTTTAATTTTCAGCTTCGGATACTCGTCCACCGAGTAGCTCACCGCTTTTTTGGCACTGCCGTAGGCGCCGCTGCTCGTCAAGGTCGCTACGCCCGCCGAAGACGCGATGCCGGCCTGCCAGGTGCGGCTCCAGTCGGACACATCATTGAAGTCCTCCACCGTATATTGCAGCGCCGCGATGCCGGATACCTTGATGTCTCCGTTGATCAGGTACAGCTTGAGCGTGTACGCTTTGACGCCGCTCCACCCTGTCGCAGCCTTCAGATCGTAGGTCAGCTCGCCTGTCCGGGCGGTATCGCTTTGCAGCGTAATATCCCCGCCGCCGTCGCTCACTTTGAGCGCCCACTGCGCGCTGCCGTACACCTGGTCGACCTTGATCGTCAGCTTCGGATTCTCGTCGATGTTGTAAGAGAAGCTTTTTTGCGCATATCCGTACGAGCCGCCCGCCTTGTCGATGAACCGGAACAGGCCCGCCCCTCCAAGAGCGCTGAACGACGAATTGTACGGATTCGACCAGTCGCTAATATCCTTGAAGTCCTCCAGCGTCGGCAGCGCGTCCGGCGAATTCGGCACCGCCAGCGACGAAGTGTCGAAGCTGAAGGCGGTCAGCTTGCCCGAGTCGAGGCGCGCGCCGTTCAGCAGCCAGGTGAACTCGACGCCCTGGATCGCGGTGAACAGGCTCGGCACGACGCTCGAGATCGCGATGCCGCTGCCGGTCGGCACGATCGCCTCGCCCAGCTCCTTGGCCCGGATCGCGTCCCGCAGCGAGGAGGCGGCCAGCTCCCGCGCCTGCACGTTCCCGCCGTGATTGAGCAAGCCGTACACGATCAGACTCGCGTCGGGGTATTTGTGATACGGGAAATTGTTCAAGTCGTCGTCGGGACGATGAATGCTCATATAATTGCTCTTCAGCGCCGCGAGCTGCGCTGCGGTGAGGCCGTCGATCGACAGCGCGGACAGCTTGAACATATCGTTGCCCACCGCATAGATCGGCGCCTGGTTCGGGTACGTGTAGTTGACATGATAGATAACCGTAGGGTCGGTAAAAAACCAGTTTTGCAGGCTGTCCAGCATGGCGCTGCGCTTGCTCTGCCACATGGACGCATCGGAGGTGTTGCCCAGCTCGTTCGCAATCTTGATCATAAAGTCGGCGTCGAACAGCCAGGAGGCGACGAATTCGAAATCCTTCTCCTCGGGAATGTCATGCCCGCAGCAGATCCAGCGCGGATTGTCCTCCGCCCAATCCATAAACTTCTTCAGATTCGGGTAAATAGCGGCCAGCTCGGTCGTGCTGCCCGTATTTTCATACAAGATCCACGCCGTCTCCGCCAGCCGGGTCGGCAGCGACTCCCCGCCGATCATCCCGCTCGCATTGACGACGGAGATCAGCCCCTTGTACGCCTGCCAGGCGTTCGACGGATCGATGAAGCTCAGCATCTGATAGCCGAAGGCGCTCTCCCACTGCGCGGTCCCCGGATTCGCCGAGGCGCCCACGTTCCAGAGCGACGGCTTGCCCGTCATCATCTGCGGATACGGATAGGCGGAGGCATTTTCCGGCAGCGACTTGACCAGACTTTGCACGATAAATGCCCACGAAGAGTAGTAAAACTTCTCGTGCTGCTGCGCCGTTACGCCCTTGGCGTCGATGCCGGAGATGCCCCAGTTCGCCGGCGCGGGCACGCGCTGCAGCAGGCCGTCCATATTGCCCTTCACATCGGCCAGCGTCGTCGTTACATTTTGGGAGAACGCGCCCTTCGCGCGTGCGATCGCCGCCGCGCTGCCCTCCGAGGCGGATGCGATGCCGATGGCGGCCGCCAGATTGCCGGAGCCGGCGAACGACTTGCGGAACGTCCACTCACCGCTTGCGATGGTGGCGGTCTCGTTCAGCTCGACCGGCGTCAGGCCGGTCCCGCTCAGACTGACGAAGTGGATCGCGTAGTAGTAGGCGCTGTCCGATACGAGGATGACCTTGTCCGTGCCGCCGATCCACTGGCCGCCGCCGGAGCCCGTTATTTTCCCCGTCAGAACGACATCGTTGGCAGCCGAGGCCGTCACCTGCACGACGCGCATAACGGTAGAATTGTCATCCTTCATGAAGTCGTAGCCGCTCAGCGATGTGCCGGAGGGCGCGGCATAGGAGGCATTGAAGGCAATCTTGTACGGATACCAGGTTGTCGAGCGGGTCGTCGCGGACGCGGCGCTGCCGCCGGGCGAGGCGATCTCCGTACGGATGATCTCATTGAGATTTTTGGCGCTCGTCCCGAACCAGCCGCCCAAGCCGAGGCTGAGCCTGCTGTCGATCGGGCCGGCGGGCGCCTTGACATCGGCAGCCTGATTCGCATTGAGACTGAGCCGCGATCCGGGGTAGCTGAGCCAGCGGTACTGCGTGGCGCTCGAATCGGCCAGACTGTCGCTGTCGAAGCCGGCATCTCCGGCCATGTCGACCGAGCCGATCGTCGCGGCCGATGCAGTATGGCTCGGCGGCACAATGACAGCGCTGCCGAATATGCAAGTGGCGGCCAGCAGACCGGACAGCCAAGATTTTATTTTCATACAATAACACGCCTCCTTTGAACATATAGTGTATATGGCAAGCGGGGGCGCTCCGCACGATCGATATCGGATGCCCCCGCCTTAGCCAACGCGCTGTTTTATTCGGTCTTTTTGGCCTCCTGGATCGCCAGTTCGGCCGCTTCCTGCATCTTGGTCATGACCGTGTTGAGGTCCGTCCCGCCGATCAGCAGCTCGATGCCCTTGTCGACCGCCACCCACGTATCGCGCTCATACTTGCTGTGCGCGGTCAGATTGGACTTGGCCGACGGATTGGCGATGTATGCTTGCAGATGCTTGTCCGGCGCGAGCTTCTTGAATTCCTCGTCCAGGGCCGGCACATTCAGCGACGATGCCTTGCCGGAGAGCGGGATATAGTTGCTCTGGAACTCCTCGCTCAAAATGTACTTGAGCACCTCGAACGCGGCATCCTGGTTTTTGCTATGCTTGCTGATGCCCATGCTCTGTCCGTCCGCCTCGGGACCGACCGCCGGGAAGTCACCGCCGAAAATCGGCCAGCTCGCCACATCCCAGGACAGCCCGTTTTCCTGCTCCAGCTTGGCGTACGGCGCCACATTGTTCCAGGTGAACGTCATGGCGACATTTTGCGTGCTGACGAAGTCGCCGCCGCCGCTCCACTGCTGGGCCATAAACCAGTCGTATGGCTTTTCCTTCGGCAAACTGCCGGGGATCTGGATCATGCGCTGCAGCAGCTCCATCACCTTGCGCATCTCGGGGCTGTCCGCGATGACCGGCTTGTTCGACACCGGATCGACATAGCCGAACCCGGTCTGACTGATCATCTTCTGAATCGGGCCCGGAGAGAGACCGATGTACTGCACGCCGTCCTCCGTGCGGGTCAGTTGTTCGGCGATGTCCAGCACCTGATCCCAGGTCATGCCGTCTTGCGGATAGGCGACGCCGAATTTATCGAATATTTTTTTGTTGTAATACAAGCCCCAGGTCGCCAGATCGAACGGCAGCATGTAGAGCTTGTTGTCTGCGCCGTAGCTTCGGTAAAAATCGATCATATTGTCGCGGATCGTCGACAAAACCAAGCCGTGGGAGCCGATCATGCCGTCCAGCGGCGCAAGCAGGTCGAGTTTTTGCAGCTTCGGGATGTCCGCAGGGCTGCCGGAGACGATGAGATCCGGCACCTGGCCCGCAGCGACGACGTCCTCGATATTGCCGCCCACATAGTCCAGCGTCACGTTCGGAAACTTCTCGTGCACTTTATCGAACATTTTTTTGGCATAATCCGGGTCCGAATGATACATCAGCAGCGTGATCGGCTTGTCCATTCCCCAATCGGACGAAGACGCGTCCGCGCTTTGCGTCGCCCCTGCATCCGAGGAAGCCGGCGCGGAGGCCGACAGACTCGGCGACGACGATGCGCCGTTGTTGCTGTTGCCGCCGCATGCGGACAGCAGCAGCGTCATCAGCAGCGTCATCACGACGGTCCATGATATCGATTTTTTGCGTTGATTCATGAGAAAAATCCCCCTCTGTCGATAAATGAAATCCCTTACATGCTTATTATGACAAGCAAAAATCCGCTTGGACATGCATAAACGAGACAACCGAAGGACATAAAACGGACAGAATGTGCGCAATTAAAATCCTTCGCTCCGCTCAGACGCCCATAAAGGCCCATAGCTCCTCAAGCACAATCTCCGCATAGCCGATCGAGGTGTCCGCAGCGCCGTAATAGAGCTTGATCGTTCCTTCCTCGCACAGCGCACCGCAGGCGAACACGACGTTGCCGAAAAAGCCTGTCGTCTCGTAATCCGCCTCCGGCGTCAAAATCGGACGATCGCAGCGATGCTTGACCACCCAGGGCCGGTCGGCCTCCAGCAGCACCGCGCCCAGACAATAGCGATTGCTCTCGTCGGCGCCGTGGTAGATCTCGAGCCAGCCCTTGTCCGTCAGAAAAGGAACGGCGCTGGCGCCGATCCGGGTGCTCTCCCAGGTACCCTCGCGGCAGCCGAGCAGATGCCGGTGATCTCCCCAGCAGCGCAGATCCGGCGACTCCGCCAGCCATATTTCCGGCTGCCCGAATCTCGACGCCGACGGACGATGCAGCGCATAGTAGCGGCCGCCGATACGGTCCGGAAATATCGTGACATCCTTGTTGTCCGGATGAAAAATAATGCCCAGCCGTTCGAAGCTGCGAAAATCGCGCGTCACGGCTAGTGCCGTCGTAATCCCGATCGGCGCGCAGGCGCTGTAGTTCAGGTAATACTCATCCCCTAGCCGAGTAACCCTGCAATCCTCAATCCCGTATACCTCGTATTCGTTCGCCGGGAACAGCGCCGCCCGAGCCTCGACCTCGAAATGAAGCCCGTCGCGGCTGCGGGCGATCCGCAAATACGAAATAGAGGTGAGGTACAGCCCGTCAGGCGTGCGGATCTCCCGCGAATCCGAAAAATCCGCGCCTTCGGTCTTACGGGAGATCGACTCGATCCGCACCTCGCCCGTCTGACCGTCGACGATCGGGTACAAATAGCGCTCCGCATCGTGCTGGACAGGCCGCTCCGCCACGCGCAGCACGAGCACGATCTCGTCCTCATGCCGGATGACGCCGGCGTTGAACACGCCGATCACCTCGAAGCCTGGCAGCAGCGGCGTTACGTCGGCCGGCTTTAAAATCGGGTTGCCCGCATATCGTGTTGCCGCGAGCTTAATAGTGTTTTCCATCTGTCGGTCTCCTCGTCTCAATGGTGTTGAAGCGGATAGCTGTGGTCGAACGCCGCATACAGCGTGTGCAGCGTCAGCGGACCGTCGAAGTAAAGGCGCAGCTCGAAGGCCCGCACGCCCTGCCAGCCGGTAATTGCCGCCAGGTCGAACAGAAACGCGCCTTCCTTGCGGCGCTCGTATTGGCGGCCGCCCTCGGCCAGCTCCTCGGGCAGGACCAGCTCGATCTCGGCCGCATCGTCTGCATCGGCCGCACCGTCGCCGTCCGCCCGCCTGACTGTGAGCCGCCACTTCGCCGCCGGGTCCTTGCCCCGCAGGTCGACGATCAGGTCTCCGTACTCGTCCAGCGGCAGCAAGCAGATGCGGCTTGCACAGGCGTCCGCACCGAGCGGGGCGAAGCGTATGCCCCGCTCGCACTGCAGCGGCTCGGCATTGTGCAGCCGCCAGTCGCCGGCCTCGCCGACCGCAGCGGGCCAATCGTCGGACGGCCAGGCCGTTGCCGCGAACAGGCGCATATACGAGATCGCCAGCGAACGATTATGGCCGCCGATCTCGAACACAAGCTCGGCCTCCGTCCAACCGGCCGCAGCGGCCGGGAGCAGCTCCCGCAGGTCGTACAGATGTACGCCCGTCGCTTCGGCAGCCTGCTGTATCGGCCATGCTTGGCCGCCCGCCTCCAGCGTCAGCCCCCAGACCGCACCGGTGTTGACGGATGCCAGAGCAAGCTCAAAATAAGGATAATCGGCTATGCGGAGCGGAATCCGCCGCCGCAAAGTGCCGCCGCTCTCCCTCGTCAAATAAGGCTGCTGCACGATCGCCATAAAGCCGTCGCTCTGCAGCTCCGCGCCGCTCGCCTCCCACGCCGCCGCGCTGCGATACGTCTCCAGCCAGCCGTGCCGATGCACAGGCGCTGTCGCCTGCACGTTACTCGCTTCGCCGGCAACGCCGTCGGCGGAGACGGCGATCAGCCCGAACCGATACGTCCGCGCCGCCTCGACCAGCGCCGTGCAGCTCACGGCGCCGCCGTCCGCGTCAGTCGCAACGCCTGCGCGATCCGCCGCGCCGTTCGTTCCGGCCGCAGCCGCGCCTGCGTCTGCACCTGCGCCGTCCACGATGGCGAGCAGATCCGCCGCCGTCCACGCCTCCGGTCCCGGCGCGCCGTCCAGCGCACGGCGGTACACCGCATAATGGCTGACCGGCGGCTCGCCGGCGCCGGGTACGTCCCAGCTCAGCGTCCACAACGCCCCGAGCTGCCGCGCGATCCGCAGCTCCGGCGTATGCGGCCGCAGCGTCTGCATCGCAGGCAGCTCCCGCATCGCAGGCAGCTCCCGCATCGCAGGCAGCTCCCGCACCGCAGGCAGCTCCTGCGCAGCCACAGCCGCCCCAACCGCAGCCACTCCTGCCTCCGCATCCAGCCTCCGCAGCCGCAGCCAGCGATGCCCGCGACCGGCCAATCGGCAGCGGATTCCGCTCGCCAGTTGCTCCGGCGCATAACGCCGCTCCGCCCCGTCGCTCTCCCGCAGCGTATAGACGCCGGGACCGCAGGTCGTGAACCGCACGACAAAGGAGCGCTCCTTCTCGTAGCCGTTGAACAAATAAAAGGTCTGCTCGTCCGCCGAAAACCTGGCGCTCACCGCATCCGGATTGACGATCAGCACGCCCGGGTCCGCGACCGTCGCCCACGCCTCGAACATCTGATGCTGCATGTACACCTCGCCCGAGCCGTAGATTTCCTTGGTCTGCCGGATGCGGGACTGCCCGCCGTTGCCGTGCTCACAGTAATTGTCGCCCTGATGATGCGTCGGAAACTCAAAGGGAATGTACGAGCCGTCCACAGAATCATAGGGTGCGGCCTGGTTGCCGTAGGGGTTGCCGTTGATCGGCAGGCACCACAGATGCGTCCGCCTGGCCGTCAGCAGCAGCTCGGCCAGCCGCTCGTCGGACGCATATTTCAGCAGCGGCGCGGCCAGCCACAGCGACTCGGCCATCTCCCGATACGCCTCCCAGCGCTCGCGCGCGCAGGCATAGCCGAAGCCATAGGCCGGAAAGTACGTATACGGGTTCGTATCCTGGTAAAAGTGGGCCAGCAGCCCGAGCGACACTTGGCCGGCGGCGCGCAGCCACGTCTCGTCGCCGGTCAGCTCGTACGCCTTGGAAAAAGCTCTCGTCGCCCAGCCGAAGGCGACTCCCTTGGGCGCGGCCCGCATGCTGAACATCTGAAAATAGCCGAGCGAGGCCGCCACCCGCAGCGAAGCGAGCCCATGCCCCAGAAATTCGTCGCGCCGCTCCGGCGCGTCAAACGACAGCTCGGCCGCCAGCAGCATGATGTAGCCCCACATCGCGGCGGCGCCTCCGCTGCCTCCGCCCTTGGTTCCCGTCAAGGGCAGATGCGTCGTCAGATCGTAGGTAACGGCCTGTCGGTAGCCGTCATAGCGCAGCTTCAGCAGAAACGGCATCATCCGCAGGAATGCTTCCCGCATCCGCTCGTCGCCCCGCAGCAGCGCCAGCTCGCCGAAGATCGCGACCCGGTCGTAATATTTCCAGGTGCTCAGGCTGTTCGGCGCTTCCTCATGGCCGTCGTTGTCATTGTTGAAGGACCCGAACCACGAGTAGCGGAAAAATCCGTCCGTCCCGTGCGCCCTCCCGATCCAGCTCTCGTCGCCGCGCTTCGCCGCGAACCGGTCAAGCTGCTCGTCGACGAATGCGCGCAGCGATACATCGTCGAGCCAGGCGGCATAGCGCTGCATGCCCTTCAATACGTCCATCGCCACAAACGACTCGGAGGCATTGTACCCGCCGACCTGGTAGCCGTATGGGACGAAGCTGCCCATGCCGTCCTGCCAGGCGGCGCGCGGATCGAGCAGTTGACGCGTCAGCCCGCGCGCCGCCGCCTCATAATGCGGCAGCCGGCCGGTCGGCGGGCCGCCCAACAGCGCCGCCGGCAGCGGGTGCAGGCGGCGATAGCGCGCCGCGACGCTGCCGAGCAGCTCGTAAAAGGAGGTGCCGCCGCCGGGCTGCAGCAGCAGCGACTCCTTTAGACAGGCGGGGTGCGGCGACGCACTCTGCCCGGATATGCCCTCGCCGTCCAGCCGGATGCCGATCGCATATCCGCCCGTCGCAGCGTCGCGCTGACGCACGGCGATGCCGAGCGCCGGGTTCGAGGCATAGCGGTCGACCAGCACCGCGGCATCCGCCTCGCGCACGCCCCGCAGCTTCGAGACGATCGCCGGGAAGGCATAGGGCAAGCGATACGCCTCGACCGAGGTCTCATGGGTCGCGATGATGCCCTGCTCGACGAACCCGCCGTCCGCCGCCGTCGTCCATGTCATATCCGCCGCAAATACGGCGTCGGCCGCGGCGCGCCAGCTCGTTTCCCGCTCGACCCATGCCGACGACCGGCTGAAGTCCAGCTTCATCGCCCAATCCGCCGCCGTCAGCCTAAGCGTGCCGCCCTCTGCCGTCTCGCGCCATTCCAGCGCGTCCGCCCACTGCCTCTCTCCCTGCCGCGACCATAGACCCGGTCCCGTCAATACTGTCAGCCACGCCTCCCCGTCGCGGACGGCGGCTTCGGCCAGCCCCCAGCCCGCCTCCGTCTTTTCGAACCGCCACCGCTGCCGCTCGGATTCCCACTGCCAGATGTCCCGTTCCTTGCTCATGCCGCTCACTCCGTCGCTCAAGTTATCCGATCTTGTCCGTCTGCAACTGCTGATACTCGCTGGGCAGCAAGCCGTACTTCCGCTTGAACAGGCGGGTGAAGTGCTGGCTGCTGGAGAAACCGAGCGAGTCGGCGATCTCGTGAATTTTGCGCTCCGTGGCCAGCTCGACGATCGCCTTCTCGAGCTTCAGCTCCAAAATATACTGATGGACCGACAGGTTGCGGGCCTGAAGCACCGTGCGCGCGAGCTGGCGTTCGCTCATGAACACCAGCTCGGACAGCTCGCGCAGCGTCAGATTGCCCGACAGCCGGCTGCGAATAATCTGGTCGATCCGGCGGATGCGGGTATCCTCGCGCTCCCGCTTGCCCTCGGCTGCGGCGCTGCCCGATTGCTCCGCCAGCGCGCGGATCGAGCCGATCAGAATCTGATAGATTTGGAGCTGGATCGCGAGACGATAGCCCAGCCCTCTTTCCCCGGCCTCGCGGAAAATCCGCTGAAAGCATTCCGCGACGCGGTATGTGTCCTGCGCCACGCGAACTTCGCGGCAGCTTTGCACATATTGGAACCAGGCAGCCTCCTCCGCATGGTTCAACTGCGCCGCGGCGTCCATCCGCAGGCTGCAATTCAGCCCGTACTCCAGCGCGGGCCGGCTGGCGCTGCTTTTCTGAGCGTGAGCGATGCCGGGCGGGATCAGGTACAGTTGGCCGCCGCCGACCACCACGGGCTCGTCCTTGCCGTCGACCCAGAGCGAGCATTCGCCCTCGGGCACGATATGCAGCTCCATGCTGTTGTGGCTATGCCTGCCGTAATGCCAGACCTGATCGCTCGGCACCTTGGCCACCCAGTGGACGTCCACATGTACGCCGTTCATTTGAAAATGAAGGTTCGGCACCTGCACATGCTGGTGAAAGCGATGCTCCTCCGTCTGCCGCTGATCGATGAGACTCCACATGAAAATACCTCCTTGGCATTCATGAAGATGGTTTGGCGGGGGCGCCCGCCTTGTAGCGTACCGGGAGCCGCACGCGAAAGCGCGCGCCCTCCCCCCGGCGGCTGTCGACCGCGATCGCCCCGTCATGCGCCTCGACGAGCGCCTTCACGATGGCGAGGCCGACGCCCATGCCTTCGATGCGGGCCGGCTTGAACCGCTCCGCACGATAGAACCGCTCGAAGATGCGGCCCTGCTCCGCCTCGGCAATGCCGATCCCTTCATCCGCCACGCCGATGTCCACGAAGTCCGCGCCGCAGTCCAGCGACAGCTCGACCTTGGCCCCGGCCGGCGTGAACTTCACGGCATTGCTCAGCAGATTGGAGACGATCTGGATGACGCGGTCGGCATCCACCTCGGCGGCGCACGGCACGAGCGGCAGCGCCAGCGCCAGCCGCACGCCCTTCTCTGCGGCGATCGGTCCGAAGTTGCGGTGCACGGTCTTCATCAATTGCAGCATATCGTGCTGATCGATCTGCAGCGCATACCGCGCACCCTCCGCCTCGAACAACTGCTCCATCTGCCGCACGAGCCGGGTCAGACGCTCCAGCTCCTCGTAAATTTCGGCGAGCCGCTCCGGCGTCGCCTCGTAGACGCCGTCCATCATCGCCTCCAGCTCCATCAAGAGCGAGGTGATCGGCGTCCGCAGCTCATGCGTCAGATCCTGCAGCAGTTGCACGCGGATCGTCTCCTGGCCGTCCAGCTCGAGCTGCAGGCGGTCGATCGCGCCCGACAACTGCGCCAGCTCGGCGATCGCGCTGGGCGGCATCGCCACGGGCGGCTCGCCGAGGCGCAGTTGCTCCGCCGAGCTGCCGAGCCGCTCGATGCCGGCGGCCAGCCTGCGCCCGGCCCACAGGCCGAGCGCGACGATAATCGCCAGCAGTACCGCGAGCTGGGTCCAGCGTATGTGCAGACTGCGCTGCAGCCGCTGCCAGGACAGACTCTGATTGTGCCCCTGCGCGTACGACACTTCGAGATAGCCGGCCAGCTCGCCGTCATAGATGAGCGGGACCGGCTCCTCGCGGGTCTCCCGCAGAATGGACGGCGCCGCCGATGCGAACAGCTCCCGCCGCTCGTCGCCGCCCTCCAGCAGCCGCACGTTGAGGCCGTTCAGCGTGCATTCCTTTTGCAGCCAGGCCCGGTCCTCCTCCGTCAGCGCGCTGCGCCCGAGCTGCCGGTCCTTGGCCCGGTCTGCGAAGAGCAGCGCGGTCTCTCTCAGCAGCCCCTGCTCGTACTCGGACATGCGCGTCGCGAGCTGCCGCTGGCTCCACACATACCAGCCGATCGTCAGGCTGCCCGCCACCGCGATAATGACGGCGGATACCGCCCAGCGGAATCTGAGGCGTCCCCCGCGCCGGCTCACGTCTGCACCTCGTCCGGCTTGACGCCGAACTTGTAGCCCGCGCCGATCTGCGTCACGATGTACACCGGATTTTTAGGATCCTTCTCGATTTTTTTGCGCAAATTTTTAATATGCACGTCGATCGCCCGCCCGTCGTTGAGGAACCTGTAGCCGAGCACGGCCTCCGACAGCTCCTCGCGCGTCACCAGCTTGCCGCCCTTGTGGATCAGCTCGGACAGCGTGCGGAATTCGGTCGTCGTCAGATGAATCTGCCGCCTGTTCAGCAGCACCTCATGCTTGCCCGCGTCGAACACCAGGTCGCCCTTGTTGAACGACCGGCGCTGACGCGCCGGCGTATCCGACTCCTGGGCGCTCCGGGCTCTGCGCAGCAGGGCATGAATCTGGGCGATCAGCTCCTTGACCCTGAACGGCTTGACCACATAATGATCCGCTCCCAGATGCAGCCCTTCGATCACATCCTGCTCCCTCGATTTGGAGGTGACCATGATGAGCGGGACCGCCGAATGCTCGCGGATGCGCCGGCACAGCTCCTCGCCCTGCAAGCCGTCGATCATCAGATCGAGGATAATGAGGTCGAAGCCGCCGGCATAAAACATCGACAGCGCCTCGTCGCCGTTGCCGGTACACGCGGTCGTCCAGCCTTCCAGTTGGAAGTATGCCTTCATCACATCTCTAATTTTCGGCTCGTCTTCTACGATTAAAATGTGCATTCTCCGCTGCCCCTCCCCCGTGCCGCACGGCCCGCTCTACTCGACCAGTCCCGTTCGCTCCACGCTCTCCGTAAACCAGCGCTGCGCCAGAAAATACAGCAGCAGCGGCGGCAAAATCGAAAGAAAGCTGGCGGCCATCTTGATCGGCTCAAAATAATAGAGCGGCGCCTGACCTGTGGTCAGCATCGTCTCGATGACCTGGTCGAGTCTGGACATTTGACTGGCCAGCGGCACATTTTGCGCCGTCGTCATGAACATGTTGGGCAGATACGAATCGTTCCACGTCCAGACGAACGAGAAGAGCAGCACGACCAGGGCCGCCGGCTTGGCGACGGGCAGCATGACGCGAATGAAAATTTTCCAGGCGCCCGCTCCCTCCATTCGCGCGGCCTCCTCCAGCTCCTTGGGCTGCGAGGCGAAAAACTGGCGGTAAATCAAGACGAACAGTGGCCCCTTCACCCCGAAGCCGAACAGCGACGGCACGACCAGCGCGATCACCGAATTGTGAAAGCCAAGCTGGTTGTAGGCGATAATCATCGGCAGGATGGTCACCTGGGGCGGCACGATCAGCGCGACCAGCAGCATAAAAAACATCGTGCGCTTGAACGGAAACTGCAGCCGGGCGAAGGCGAAGCCCGCGACCGCGCAGGAAAGACAGTGAAAAATGGCGCTGACGACCGCCACGCCCATGCTGATCGCAAACGAGGTGCCGTACTTGAGCGACGCATACGCCGCATTCAGATGCCCCCCGTACAGATGGCTCGGAACCCATTGCACGGTCGGATCGAGCAGGTCCTTCTCACTTTTCACCATCGTCACGAGCATGTACAAAATCGGATTAATATAAATGTAGGCCGTCGACAGCAAAATGACGTACAGCGCGATCCGGAAAATAAGGCCGCGGTTGGCCTCCTGGCCGACGATCCAATACTTGATGCGTTCCAGCCATTCGCGCCGCGCCGCCAACCGCCTCGGAACGAGTTTAGCCTGTTGAAGCTTCACCTTGATCACCTCCTACTCCATTTTCGGGCGAGACCTGACGATTCTGGCGAACAGCGCGACGAACAGGCCGAGCACGATCAGAATAATGACAAAATAAATCCAGGCCAGCGCGGAGTTGTAGCCGTAGTTTTTCATCGCGATCAGTTGAATGATAGGGTTGAACGGAAACGTGAACATGTCGATGACGGTGTAGATCAGATTGAGAAACAGGAAGGGCGTCATCGCGGGCAGCGTGATCTTCCAAAATACGTCCCACGGCGAAGCGCCGTCGATCCGGGCCGCCTCGTAGGCCGACGGCGAGATCGTCTGTCTGCCCGCCAGAAAAATCAAAATTTGCACGCCGGAATACCAGAGAATCAGCACGAAGCGGTTGAGCACGTTTTTGACGGCCTCTCCCCAGCCGCCGCTGCCGAGGAACATGTCCAGATAGCCGGAAAAACGGGCGTTCTCCAAAAAGCCGAGACTGCCTTGACCCTGGTTGACGAACTCGGTCACCACATAGCCGGTCGTGAAAATGACGGGCAGAAAAAAGACGGCGCGGAAAAACGAGCGGCCCCAAAAGCGCTGATTCAAAAATATCGCGATCATCAGGGCGAAGACGAGAATAACCGGAATCATCACCGCCATCTCGCGCAAAAAAGGAAACAGATTCTCGTACAGCACCGAGCTGGAAAACAAAATCTCCCGATAGTAGTCGAAGCCGACAAACTTGGTCGCGATCCGCGTCGGCAAAATCTGCACGCTGTGAAAGCTCATGTACAGCGAGAAGCCGAGCGGAAATACGAGAAAGACGAGACAGCCGAGCAGCCAGGGCGCGATGAACAGCATGCCTTCAAGCTTGGTTGCCGCTGCGGCGCGGCGATTGTTATGGGCTGACACTGTCCGTCCCTCCCTTCACGGCGAAGCTGCGCCCGGCGACCGCAATCTCGCCCCCGCGGTAATCAGTATCGCCATAGTTGACCCAGATGCGGGTGCCGTTGTCGTAGACGGTCTCGTACACGCGGTCCGCGACGCTGCGGTGGCCGACGATCGTACTGGACTGAACGCCTGCCAGCGCGGCATTGTAGCGTTGATACTGGACGACCATCTCATTGGACCAGGCGGCAAAGCCGGTGCTGTACACTTCCTTCAGTCCGACCGTGCGCAACAGTTCCCGGGAGTCCGCATAGCTGATCGTAAACGACGGCTCCGCGCCGTATTCGATCCCCTTCAGCATGCCGGTCTCGGGATCGTCCATCGCATTCATATCCGGCGCGGCATAGCGGATCGAGCCGTGCAGCACGATCTGCATGAAGGGTACGGTCTCGTCGACGATCAGATCGTAGGAGCCATCCAGCGGCGTATCGGCCACAAAGTCGGCATACGGCCACGCATAGGCATATCCGCCGTCCGACTGCGCCCCGTCCAGTTCGCTGTGCGCCGCCGTCAGCAGGTCGCGCTGCATCGCCAGCGCTTGCTGCCGCGTCACGGGCGCGCTGCCGCCGTAGTCGCTGTTCAGCCCGGTCCCGAGCCCGTAGCCGAACCGCAGGCCGTCCACGCCGAGCGCGTTCGTCTTGTTCAGCAGCCCGCCGAAGGACGAGCGCATATAGTTCATGCCGACGATCGTCGCGTCCCTGCCCTGCTCGCTATAATCGGCGACCGTCGAGCCCATCGTGCGCAGCCCGTCCCGCGAGGCGCGGAAGCCCGAGCGCTTCGCATTGTTCAGCGCGAGCATGCCGCCGTCCAGATACAGCGGGAAGTCTCTGGCATGCGCATAGGCGGCCAGGTCCCTCATCCCCTCGTCTCCGCCCAGCTCGTCGCTGACGGGAAACGGATTGCCGTACTTGCTGAAGCCGCCGTTCTGCCAGCCCTTATAGACGATCGACATGTTTTGCACGCCCATCGATTGCAGCTCGCCGACGATGCGCTTGGCCTGCTCGGTCGTCGTCAGCTTGCGGTAGCCGTCTACAATGAAGCCGTTCTCCCGGTCGCCGCCGAGCAGATTCAGATTCAGCGGCAGCGGCCGCTCGTCCGCCGCGATCGCGTGCAGCGACTGCCTGTCGCGCAGCGCCTGCCGATAGCGCGCGGCCATCCCCGAATAGGTCGCCGCCGCGTCCTGCAGCAGATAATACCGCACGCTGCGATCGCCCGTCAGCCGCTGGTCGCCGTACACATAGTAGCCCTCTGTCTTCTGCGTGTTGGTCGGCTGGTAATACTTCGGCCTGTAGAGGAACTCGGCCGCGGCCCAGTTGTAGGGGCTGTACGTGCCGGACGGCGCCGCGACGATATTGGCGTATTCGGCCCCGTCCTGGATCTCGGCCACATAGGCCAGGCTGCCGCTCTTGAGGCCGAACACCGGCATCGCGACCGGACTGCGGTCCGCAGCGGCCGCTGAGACCGCAGCCGCGCTGCCGAGCGCCGCGTCCTCGCCGTATATGGGCTGGCTGTACAGGCCCGACTTCACCTCGCGCTTCGTCTTGAAGCGGATGAGGCCGCCGGGGCCGTCGGGCACGAGCAGGTAGCCCTCCTCGCCGTTCGCCTCCGCCGACACCTGCGCGCCGAAAAACGGGTACAGGCGCACCGAGGCCAGTCTGGCCGGCGCGGGCCTGCCGTCGGCCGCCAGATTGGACGAGCCGTCCAGCAGCCCTTGCTCCTCGATCCGGGTCTGCACGGCGTCATCCTCGATCGACACCGTGACCGGGATCGAGAAGCCGAGGCGCGGGAACAAAAAGTCGATATGAAAGCCGCCGTCGACGAGCCGGAAATCGCCGACCTCGCCCTGGGCGGAGAGCAGATTGGTCTCCACGGTCTGGTCCTTGCGCAGGCTCCATTCGACATAGCGGATCATCAGCGGCGAGCGCAAATTCGCGGCCCACTGCGGGGACAAGCCGTCCGCGCTCCAACCGCCCGGGTCGGGAGCGGACAGCCAGCTTCGCCCCGAGCGCTTGTCCGTGACCTGAAAATGTCCGCTGTGCGGATCGACGGCAAGCCGCAGGCGCGCCGTCTCGGCGGCCACGGTCCAGCCGGCGTCCGGTGCGACGGGACCGTCGGACCGCAGAGACAGCGGAGCCCCGGACGGCAGCGGCGTCGCCGCCGCGACGGCCGCCGGTCCGGCGGCGTCGTCATACGCCGCATGGCGCAGATGCAGCACCAGCAGCACGGACCCCAGCACGGTTAATGCCGCTGCGGCGGCCTTCAACAGCCGTCCTCGCCTTCGTTGTTTGCCCGTCACATGGTCACCTCCCGATAGATGGCGTACAGGAATTGCAAATACTCCGACGTCAGTCCGAACACGATGAACAGCAGCGTCCACAGCAGCAGCATCGCGAACAGCGTCAGCAAAATGCTGAGCAGCGTCTCGCCTACACTGTAATTTTGCAGCGACTGGACTTTCCAATAGAACAGCAGCACCGTCCATACGATCATCGCCGTGGTCAAAAAGCTGAAGATCGCATGCTCGCTGAGCGTCAGCGCGTTGGACAGCAGGATGATCGGGACGCCCGCGACCGTGACCGGAAGCATCGCATAAGCGCTGCCGACGAAAATATCCTTGAACCGCGCCTCGCCGCGATTGATCGAGCCGATCAGGTACTGGCATACGACCCATGACAGCCATATGCACAGGAAGGGCGCCAGCACCGAGCCGAGCTCCGTCTCGCCGCGGCCGACCGGATGGAAGGCAAACCCGGTGTAGTAGCTGCGGAGCGCCAGCGCGACGCAGGTCACGACCAGCAGGCCGAGCGCCGCCGCGTAGCTGCCCTTGCCTTCATAGCGCAGCGCAGTAAACCCGTCGATCGGATGCCGCAGCAGGTAAAAGGCGTGGCCCCGCCGCCTCCAGCCTTCAAGCCTTGCGCGCCAGCCGGACGATATCGGCAGCCTGCCCTTCAGTCGCCTGCGCACGGGCGGCAGCGCGAAGGCCAGTATCGCCAGCAGGATGACCATGTCGGCGATCAGGGAGAAATGCGCCTGAAACCACTGGAGTCGAATCTGCCAGAACGCATCCGAGTACAAGGACGCGCTGCCCGCGAGCTTGGCATAATCCACGGCCTGGCCGTACTGCTCCTTCTGTATGCTCGACTTCGCCAATCCCTCGTAGGCCGGCGTGAAGTGGGCGTTCATCTGGAGCACATTTTGCCAGGCGCGTTCGCTCTCATCGTAGCTGCCGCCCTTGCCGAGCGCGATCGCCTCGTAGATCGAGCGGCCGAATGCAGTCGGCTTAAGCCGCTGGATAAGCCCCAACTGGTCGTCCAGTATGAGCAGCTCATCGTTCGGACCGGAGGCGATCGCCGACGGACTCTGCGCGACGCCGAACCGCGGGTTGCCGACATCGGCCGTCCCGAACCAGTAGAACAGCAGCCTGCCCGACGTATCGTACTGGCTGACGACATGCCGGTTGCGGTCGATCACGGTCACATTGCCGCCGTGGTCGACGGTCAGGTCGACCAGATTCGCGCCCGCGCCGGCCGCACTGTCCGCACCGCCCGCCCCTTTCTTCCCTCCCGGATCGGCCGGCGCCTCGCCGAACGAGCGGCCGCCCCATTGGTTGTCGCCGCGTATATTCAGCTTTTTGACCTGCTCGGACCCGCCGTCATGCGATACGGTGTAGACGAAGCCCTGCGCGTCCAGCGCCAGGTTCTGAATGCTGACGGGCAGCAGCTTCTCCCGCCGCTGCAGCTGCTCCTCGGTATAGACCGCCCGGCGCACCAGTTCCATCAGGCTCACCTGCACCCGGTTGGCGCCGAAAAAGCCGTGGAACTGTCCCTCCGGATCAAGCTCGAGCAAGCCCTGATAGCCGCCGCGGGTGGCGACAAACAAAAATCCGCGGCGGTCGACCGCCAGATGCGTCGGCTCGAACACGTACGAAGCCGGGAGCAGACGCGAGTCGGGCCGTCCGAACTGGGCGGCCAGCTTGCCCGCGGCATCCAGCACGACGATGCGGCGATTGCCCGTGTCGGCTACGTAGATGCGGCCGTCCTCGGCGACGAATACGCCGCTCGGCTGGCTGAGCGGACTGTCCGGCACGTCGTAGACCTGCTGCGTCCGGCCGGCGGCGTCCAGGCGGACGATCCGGTTGTTGCCCGTGTCCGCGACATACATATCGCCGCCCGGCGCGACGAACAGATCCTGCGGCTTGCTCAGACCCGCGTCCCCGCCGAGCAGGCCGTCGGGATAATAGGCCGGCTGCAGATGGATCAGCCTGCCGCGCTGGTCGAGCGTGTAGGTCTGATACGGAACCGCGGCTGCGGCGGCGGACGCGCCCAGCAGCAGCGCGACCGTCAGCGCGAGCAGCGCCGCGCCGATCCGTCTTCTCCGTAAAATAGTGCCGGAACCCATGTGCCTTCTCCTCACTTGATGCCCGAATGGGCCATGGTAGCGATGACTTTGCGCTGGAAAAAGATAAAGATGATCAGTTGCGGCAAAAAGATGATCAGCGCGCCTGCGGCCGCCACGCCCTGCATCGCCACGCTGTTCGCCAGATTTTGCGTCAATGTGCTTAAAAAGAAGGTCAGCGTCTTCATCGCTTCATCCTGCATGAAATATTTGGAGGTCTCGAGGTTGCCCCATACGTTCTGAAACGCGAGGATGCCGACTGTGGCGAGCGCGGGCATGATGACGGGCACGACGATGCGCAGGAAGGTTCCGGTCTCGCCCGCGCCGTCGATCTTGGCCGCCTCGATCAACTCTCCCGGCACCTGGTCGATGAACTGCTTGAGCAGGAACACGCCTACAGGCAGCGAGATGACCGGCAAAATATGCGCCCAGTACGTGTTCATAATCCCCAGGTATTGAACGACGATATAACGCGGAATTTCCATCGTCTCCGGCACGAACATCAGCGACAGCAGCACGACCGTAAACAATGCCTTATTGCCCGGAAAAGGATGCTTGGACAGCGCATAGGCGCAAAAGGCGCTGGTCGCGATCATGCCCGCCGCCGTCACGACCGTGACCAGCACGGTGTTGAACACAAGCCGGGAAAACGGGATAAACGACCGATTCGTGCTGTTCAGCAAATCCGTAAAATTCAGCAGCGTCGGATCTTTCGCAAAGTATGTCGGCGGGAACAAAAACAGCTCGTGGTAAGGCTTGAGCGCCTGATTAAACAAATACACGATCGGCAGCATCATGAAGGCGGCCAGCGCCAGCAGCGCCGCCATCAGCGCCCACTGCGTGCCGTCGATCCGGCGCAGGCTCCGCCAGGCATCGCCGGAACGGCCGGCGAGCGAGCGGGCGGAGCCGGACCTTCCGAGCCATCGGGGCCATCGTCTGGGCAGTCTCATGCGTCTCCCTCCTTCGGTCCGAGCAAGCCCCAGAACAGCCGCGACAGCAGCACCATGAGCAGCAGCAGCACGACCGACAGCGCGCAGGCGTAGCCCAGCTCGTACCGCACGAAGCCATAATCGCGGATATGGTTAAAAAACAGTTGTCCGGCATAGCCCGGCGTCGGATCGGTATCGTTGACCTGCCCGGTGATCTGGACGCCGATATCGCCGGCCTTCAGCGTGCCGACGATCGACATGATCGCGGCGAACAGCATCTGCGGCTTCATGACGGGCAGCGTGATGTACCATATCTCCTGCAGCCGGCTGCGGATGCCGTCGATGCGTCCCGCCTCATAGAGCTGCGGATCGACGTTCAGGATGCCGGCGAGAATCGCGAGGAAGCCGACGCCCATGCTCGACCAGATCGACACCGCGATCATGATGTCGAGCAGGTACAGCTTGTCGGTCACGAATTGGATCGGCTGCTCGATCCAGCCCATTCGCAGCAGCCAGCTATTGATGTAGCCGGTGCGATCCCCGGTGAACAGCACCTGCCAGATGACGATCATGGCGACGCCCGAGGTGAGCGACGGCATATAGATCGCCAGCGCATACCAGACGCGCGACCGGCGCGGCAGTTGGGCGATGACCCAGCCGAGCAGAAACGCCAGCACATAGCCGCCGGGTCCGACCAGCAGCGCGAACTTGAACGTGTTGGGCAGCACATGCTCCATAAAAATCGTGTCCTGCGAAAACAGATTGCGATAGTTCAGCCAGCCGACCCATTTGGGCGACTCGATCGCATTGTAATAGGTGAAGCTTAAGCCCAGCGCCGATAAAAACGGAACAAACGTAAACACGAACATCAGCAGAAAAAACGGCGCTACGTATATGTAGGACAGCCTGTACTTCCATATCTGTCTGCCCAAGCTGCGCAATCTAGCGGACATACCGCTTCACCCCCGTCCACGGCTCCGTCACCTGCGGCAATGGCCTCAGCTCGCCGGCGCCTGCCTGCTTGTCCGCAAGACCGAATTCCTCCTGCTTGCGCGCCAGCTCCCGGCTGATTTCCCGAATTCCTTTTTCAAGCGCGGGGCGGCTGTCGTCGCCGTCCACGACCGCCCGAATCCACGAGTTGGTCAGCTCGCGGGACGTCATATATCCGCCCGGCACATTCGGAATCATCTTGATCCATTGCCACTGATCGAGAATGACGGCCAGATCGTCCTTTTTCCACGGCATCCGGGCGAAGGCCGCCACATTGCCCGAGTTCCATCTGAGCTGCTCGCCGAAGTACGACTCCAGATCGAGACCGAACTCCGTCTGCGTATCGTCCGACATATACCATTGCAGAAACGCCCAGGCATGGTCCCGCTTTTCGGCAGGCAAGCCCTTCATCATCATCGCGGACGATACCGGTAGCGCATTGCCGCCGCTCCAGCGCACGATCTTGCCGTCGGCCTGCTTCGTGCCGGGCACCGGCGCGATGGCCCATACGCTCCTCAGCTCCGGCGCGGCGACCAGCAGCTGGATATACGTATTCAGATCTGACACCCCGATCGGCATATAGCCGCTGCGGAACTGATTGTAGAAGCTCTGCACCTTGGGCTCGAGTCCGTACACCTTGAACATGTCCGTCCATTGCGCGAAGGCGGCGAACGACTGCGGCGAATCGAGCGCCGTCTTCATCCCGTCAGGCGTGTACAGCTCGGTTCCATGCTGAAAGTAGAAGGGCGAGTAATCGTTCGGATCGAGATAAAAGCTGTAATTTTCCCGCATGAGCGTCGGCAGCATATCGTACACGTCGTCCCATGTATTCGGCACCTTCAGTCCGAGCTCGTCCAATATATCCTTGCGGTAGAACAGCACCTTCAGATTGGTCGTCTCCGGCAGGCCGTAATAGCCTCCATTATAATAGTAGGGAAGGAGCGCGCCCGGGTGGAATTTCTGGAAAAACGCTTCGCCTCCGGGCAAGACCGACAGATCCTCGGCAGCGCCCCGCAGTGCCAGATCGTACGGCGTATCGCGCGGGATGCCAAGCGCCACATCGGGCGTATTGCCGGTTGAATTCGCCATGATCAAGGTGTTGGCATCCGATATGATGTTGATCTTGACCTTGATGCCGGAGGTCGGCGTGAACTGCTCGTCCGCCAGCCGCTGCAGCTCCTGCGCGTAGTCCCGGCTCCACATCATCCATACGTTCAGCGTCTGGTCGTTACGGACATCCGCATTCCCGCGCTCATCGAACGAATATACGAGCTTTTTGAAGGAGCTGCCGACCTTTTGCAGAAAGGTACCCTTCACAGTGGGCATCGCCGTGCCGGACGGGACGATAAAAATTTTGTCCAGCTCCAGCGGCGCTTCGGTCAGCCGGGCCTTCTGCGTCTCGACGCTCTCCCCGAGTAACCCGATCTGAAGCTGCTTGGCCGGAATTTTATTCGGCTTGCGCAGCATACCCGCCAGATCCTCGGCGGCCGACGACAGCGCGCCCGATATCTCGTTGCGGGCGCCGTTGATGCGCACCATATCGCGGCTTAGCTGCGCAAACTGCGCCTGCAGCTCGGTCAGCGTCGCGGTGACGCCCGGCAGCTCCTTCTCGATGTCCCAAATCCGGTTCGGATCGGGATTGCCGCCCGCCGCCGCTCTCAGCTCCGAGGTCAGCCGGTCGATCTCCTCCGACATCCGGTCCATCTGCACGATCAGGGGCAGGTAAGGGGCAAAATTGACCGCAAGCGACAGCGTATGCTTGCCCTGCGTCAAATAAAAATCATAGGCCCCTCCCGCGCCGCCGGCCGTCGTTTCCTGCCAGCCCGACGAGTAGCGGAACGGAATCGACGCCACCTCCCGAAAAGGCAGCTTTCCGTCGATGCTGAGTGTGCGAAAGACGGTCATATTTTTGTTGAAGCCCTGATAGGCGGCGAATCCGATCTGATACCGTCCGTCGGCAGGCGCCTCGAACTCCCATGAGAGCGTCTGCTCCCCCCGATACCAGCGCAGCCCGCCGACCGTGTTGTAGACGATGCTGTCGTAGGACAGCGGCGTCAGGTTCGGCTCGCGCGTATCGTTGATCTGGATCGAGGTGTCGCTCTTGGACGAGGTTTGCTCGGCTTCGAGCTGAACGATATTTTCCTTGCTTTCCTTGCTTGCCTTGTCCCCGGCCTGTGCGGGCCGGGACTGCGGGTAAGCTTGACTGACCTTCGCATAGGCGGGTATTTCCGTCTGCGGCACGAGCCGCAGCGAAGCGATCGCGACCGGCTCGTCCAGCTTTTCGAGGCGGATGACGTTTTTCCCTCGCTCGAGCTGCCAGACCAGCGGCGTGCCGTAGGCGCCCTCCGAATCCTCGAACGCTTTTTCGTGCCAACCGCTCGTCTCGCGCGTCTGCGGCCGGATCTCATTGCCCTCGCGATCCAGGGCGAGCGGCCACTCGTCCGCAAAGGAGCGCGGGAACAGCACGGACCGCGCCTCGCGAAACGGATAGCTGCCGTTCATACGCACGCCGAACTGCACGGCCCCGGTCCCGCCGCCGTCCGCCTTGGACATCGGCAGATAGGTCAGCTTCATTTCATACAAGCCCGAAGCCGGCGCATCGACCTCATACTCGACCCAACCCTGCTCTGCGCGCCATAGCGCGACTGGCTTCCGGCCTTCGTATTCGCCCGCGACGACGCCCGCATCCGGGGATTGCCCGCGAATATCCGTTCCCTCCACAACGATGTCCGCCGCCGCTGCAGGAATCCCTTGCTCGTGCCATGCCGCCAGCCGTTCATATTGATACGGCTCCAGCCGCTGGTTGCCGGTGTCCGCCGCCTGCGCGGCCGGCCGGGATTTGGACGGCTCCTGCGCCGAACCCGCAGCAGCTCCGGCTCCACTGCCGCCGGCCTGCCCTCGTCCGAGCGCTGTCCACAGGATCAGCCCCAGCAGCAGCACCGCGACGATCGCGATTATCCACTTTTTCATATTGGCCCCCTCGACTCAGCGCAGCCGGACGCCCGTTCCGGCGGCGAAAAACATCACTTTAGCTTCGTTCAGCCGAATCCGCAGCGGCGCCCCGCTCTCGAATCGGCTGGACGGCGACATGCGAACCGTCATTCGGTGCTTTTGATCGACCCGCACATGGGCATACCGGTCCGAGCCGTAAAATTCGTCGAACTCCATCACTGCGTCGATCCCGGCGCCGGCCTCCTGCGCATGCTCCTCCGGCATATACACATTTTCAGGCCGCACCGCCAGCACGAGCGAGCGGTCGACGAGCCGATGCGTCCGCACGATATCGGCGAGCGCGGGAGACAGCGGCCAATCGACCCGGTTCGTCCGAAAGCGGAGTCCGCCGTCCAGCTCCTCGACGCGGCCCTCGATCAGATTGATCGGCGGCGAGCCGATAAAACCGGCGACGAACAAATTGTCGGGATCGTTGTACACCTCCTCGGGCGTACCGGCCTGCTGGATCAAGCCCCGGTTCAGAATGACGATCCGGTCGCCCATCGTCATCGCCTCGATCTGATCGTGCGTGACATAGATCGTGGTGACGCCCAGACTTTTTTGCAGCCGGATGATCTCGGCACGCATCTGCACCCGCAGCTTGGCGTCCAGGTTGGACAGCGGCTCGTCCATCAGAAACGCCTGCGGCGTGCGCACGATCGCGCGCCCCAGCGCGACCCGCTGCCGCTGACCGCCGGACAGCTCCCGCGGCTTGCGGTACAAATAATTCTCGATCTCCAGCACCCGGGCCGCCCGCTTGACCGCCGTGTCGATCTCATGCTTCGGCTCCTTGCGCAGCCGGAGTCCGAAGGCGATATTTTCGTACACCGTCATATTCGGGTAGAGCGCATAGTTTTGAAAAACCATCGAGATATCGCGATCGCGCGGCGGGATGTGGTTCACCTTTTTGCTGCCGATATAAATCTCGCCCTCCGTGATGCTCTCAAGTCCCGCCAGCATCCGCAGCACGGTCGACTTGCCGCAGCCCGACGGCCCGACGAACACGAGAAACTCCTGGTCCTTGACCTCCAGATTAAACCCGCTGACGACCGGCTCTTTATCTTTGCCGTACACCTTGCCCACCTGATTAAACAATATCGTCGCCACGCAGACGTCCTCCGTTCACGCTGGATTCACAATCATATTGTAAGCTCTTTCATGTAAAGGTAGTGTAAAGGTTTGCCGCTCGGCCCCCCAGCAACGCAAACGGGACGAAGCAGAGAATTCCTCTGCTTCGTCCCGTTTGCCTAATTCGACTTCTTTTCACTTCATAGCCGGATTTCCTCTCCGCCGCCGGAACGCTCGACATCCGCGAACCCGCTACAACACGGCTCTCATCACCGCGCTCTCGAATTCGCGGGAGGCTTCGGCATCGGAGCCGCCCGCGTTGGCCAGATTAGTCATGAGCACGGCGAAGAGGTCCTTCTCCGGATCGATCCGGAATTGGATAAAAGGACTTGTTGGATTGGATTGCTTCGCCCAAGCAATTCGACGCCCCCCTAGACCCGCCATATTTCGGCTTTGACAGCTTGGGCGAGCGCGCCGGGTTCGTCGTAGTGCAGTTCCCGTCCAGCGCGATCAGCTATAACGAAGTCCACACATTTTCAAGCCACTTATCAAAGTCGGAACCTCTTTCACCTTCGTAGGCATCATAAATATCGAGTCGCATTTTTTTCAATTTCTCTTTGAACTCTTCAAAGGAATGACCTGCCGGCAAGCTTTTCTTAATTCTTACCAAAATTTTTGTAACGCCTTTAATCAAGTCGCCTTTTTTCCTTGCCGGCAGTTGAACGTCTTCGCCGAATTGCTTGAGCTTGTGGTACGCAGCCTCTTGAACTTGATATACCGTGTCATTATTCAGCCTGTGCTTGAGCACGTCGATGGTTTTAGGATTGTTCCACCGGCCTAACTCCTCCACAGCGTTCAGACGTTCTCTCCAATTGGACGTTCGATTCGCGGATACCTTTAACGCTTCATAATTGGGAGGCAGTTCAGTCTTCACTTCTTCTATACTCAAATGATCCCATCCCGTTCTTTGTGATAGTTAGCGCGTGTCGATACGCAGTCTGATCTATATCATATAGACTAAACTTCTAACTAGCAACACGGGAGAGTGACCGGAGTGCGGTGGAAATGGCCGAGAATCTCATGCTCCAGCTTCAGCCGCGATCGATCGTAACGGCGATCGTTCTCTCTCCGGCAGCGACCGGATGCCGTTCCTCCAGAACGATGCGGTACATGCGGTCGCCCCAGTTTCTTGTCAGACGGCTCTCCATGCATTCGATCTTCTCGATTCGCGCGCGAAGATGCCCGGTGTCGTAGCGGACGATCGCCTGCTTGCCGGGCGCATAGGTCAGCCGGATCTCGCCGTTGCCGTCGCCCTCCATCGCGGGTTCGCACGGCGTCATCAATGAATGGAAGATGTCCGCAGGAGCGCCGTCCTTCATGACGAACGCGTCGCTCACCGTCACGGCGGGAACGCCGTCCCGGTCCAGCCGAACCGTACGCTCCCAAGACGCGATGCCTGCTTCCTCCGGATAAGCGTCGGCAATGTCCATTCGCAGCTCGGAGCGGTCGCCTTGCCGCGCGTATTCCGCGCAGCGCGCCCTGAACCTGCCGCCGCTCTGCTGCAGCACGCCTCGCACCGTCGGCAGGTTGTGGTACTGCGACTGCAAGTACCACAGCTCGTAGCGCTGCGGGCCGAACGTCTGCGCCTTATATTCCTCGGTGCCCAGATCGACGAGCAGCGGATAACCGTCGGCAAAGACGAGGAAGCTGCCGACATCGTTATGGTTGTGCGACTCTTCGTTGTTGCCGCCCTTGGCCGCGACGTACAGGCCCTGCTCGGTGCCTTCCTGTTCCCGTGCAGTCATCACCTGGGTCACGCCGAACCAGGCGTCGCGCAGATAAGGCGCCTTCGTCGGCTGCGCAAGCCTCTCCTGCTCGGCGAACAAATCCCGCGTATAGCCGAACAGGTTAAACCAGATTCGCGTGCTCGGTTCGCCGCTCGCCGGCAAGCTGGCGCCGAGGCGAAGGAGCGACTCGTCCCCCGTGCTGCGCCCGTAGAGGTATACGCCGCTGCCGCCGGGGTTCGACCTGGCGTCGCAATCGGCGAACGCCACGTAATAATCCCCGTGAATATGCACCTTCGGCATATAGGCGCCGATATCTCTAACGATCTGCTCGCCGAAAATATCGAAGCTTCCGCGCGATGCCAGCGACAGCAGCTCCAAGCATTCGTACAGGCCGCCTGCCGCCGCGTTCCAATACGACGGTCCTTCGTCGCAGCAGCCGTCGGCCGGGTATGTCGCGATGAACGCGTCGAGGCTTCTCATCACCTTGCCGATTCCCGCTTTTCTGACCTCGGGGTCCTCCTCGACGAGCAGGAATCCCGCCAGCACCGGGCCGTTGCACCACGGATTCCAGTTGTTGATCCGCTCGCCGGGCGTGAAGCCTTGCCACCAGTAATCGTCGTGCGCAAGGTAAGGCGTCAGCAGCCGGTCCTTCGTCTCCCGGACGATGCGCTCGTTGATTCGCGGGCTGATCGCGTCGAGCTTGCTTCCGAGCAGATAGCGGGTCCATAGCAGCAGCCGTGCCGTCTCCGCGGTGGCCAGCTCGACGCCGAATTCCGTATCGCTCGGCATGCTCTCTTCCTTATCGAATTCCCGCCAATGGCTGCGATGACCCGGGAATACCCAGGTCGTCTCTTCGCAGATGGCGAAGATCCCGTTCAATATTTGATCGAGGCGCTTGCCTTCGCCCTCCAGGCATTCGGCGATGACGAGAATGCCGAGCACGCTCCTCCGTTCGAAGAAGGCGAGACTGAGGCGCGACAGATCGCCGCTCGTCCAATAGGCGCGATAGTCCGACACTTTGAGCGCCGGCCACGCGTAATCCGCATAGCGGTCTGCAATTCGCAGCCAGCTCTCTCTTTTCCCGGACGGGATCGATTCCCAGGCTTCGCGGTCATCCGCCTTCGGGAACGGCGCGCAGGGGCCGTCACCGAAGCCAAGCTCCTCGAGCCGTGCCGAGCCGTAACGTTCGTATAACATCGTGCATTCTCCTCTCCATCTGTTAAAAAAACCGCCCCGTTCCGAAGAACAGGACGGCTCATCGGACAGCGCCTTATTCCTTGACGCTGCCGAGCGTCATGCCGCTCATAAAGTACCGCTGCAAAAACGGATACACGCACAGCACCGGCACCATGCCGAGAAAAATTTGCGCCGCGCGCACCGACCGATCGTTCAGCTGCGACAGCAAGCGCACCATCGTAGGGTCGGATATGGAGGACATATCCATACGGACGACGATCGTCTGCAAGTAGCTGGCAAGCGGATAATGGATCGGATCGTTCATATAGATGAGCCCGTTGAACCATTCGTTCCACTGCGTGACGATCGCGAACAGCGTAACGGTGGCAAGCGAAGGCATCGAGAGCGGGATGATGATCCGCCAGAGTGTCTGCCAATGGCCGGCGCCGTCGATGAATGCCGACTCCGACAGCTCCTTCGGCAGGCCTCTGAAGAAGTTAAGCATCAAGATGACGTTGAAGATCGGCAGCGCTGTCGGCAGCACAAGCGCCCAGATGCTGTCGAGCAGGTGCAAACTTCGCACGACCATATAGGATGGAATCAATCCGCCGGAGAACAGCATCGTGAACACGAAAAACCAGGCATATCCCGTCCGGAACCTCAGATTCGCCGCTTCCTTGGACAGCGGGTAAGCCGTAAGCACCGTTAGCAGCATGTTAACGCTGACGCCCAGCAGCACACGCTCTACCGAGATGCCCATCGAGACCAGGAACTCATGCTTTCTCGCAACGAACTCGTAAGCCTTCCATGAGAAGTCGACAGGCCATAGCGTTACTTTGCCGGCTTCAATCGCGGCGGCCGAGCTCAAGGAGACAGCGAACACATTAACCAATGGCAGAATGCATATAAGAGACAAAACCGCAAGGAAAGTATAGTTGAAAACAATGAACAGCTTGCGACTCCACGTGTAGTGTTGAACCATGACGATCCCCCTTGCGGCTTGTCAGAAAATGCGGTAATTGGCGAAACGATAGGCCATGACATAAGACAATGAAATCAGGACGAGCGAGATCACCGACTTGAACAGTCCGACGGCGGTCGCCACGCCATATTGAGCGCTGGCCAGGCCGATCCGGTAGACGTAAGTATCGAGAATGTCGCCGGTCGAATAGACGGAAGGGTTATACAGGTTGAAAACTTGGTCAAAGCCGGCGTTCAGCACGTTGCCGAGCGCGAGCGTCGTAAGCAAGATCGTGATCGGGATGATGGCGGGAATCGTCACGTTAAGCGTTTGCTGCCAGCGGTTCGCGCCGTCCAGGACGGCCGCTTCGTACAACGATGGATTGACGGCAGTGATGGCAGCCAGATAGACAACCGTTCCGAAGCCGAATTCCTTCAATACGTCGGTCACCGCCAGCACATAAGGGAACCATTTTTCATTGCCGAGGAAAAAAATCTTGTCGAATCCGAGCCACACGATAAATTGATTCACGATTCCGGATGTCGGAGAGAGGACATCGATCAAGATGCCGGCCATAATGACCCAGGACATAAAATGCGGCATGTAGATGATCGTTTGGACGGTGCGCTTGTAGAACTTCTTCATGATCTCATTCAGCAGAAGCGCGGTGACCAGCGGCGCGATGAGTCCGCCGATAATTTTCAAGAAAGCGATAAATACCGTATTCCGCAGTACTTCCCTTGTCTCGCGCAAGTGATAGATGTACTTGAAGTGCTCGAGCCCGACCCACTGAGAATGAAAGATCCCTTTCACCGGGACAAAATTCTCAAAGGCGATGACGATGCCGACCATCGGGCCGTAGCTGAACAGCAGCACAATGACGATCCCCGGCACCAGCATCAGGTGCAGCGGCCATTCCAGTCTCCAATTTCTGCGGCTCAATGGATTCCCTCCTGCCTTGCAGCAAAGAGGGGATAGCGGCTAGTGGCTAGCCCCTATCCCCGTTACTGCTTATTGAATCTGACCGCTAGCGTTGACTTCGTCGAGAATACTTTGACCGCCGGATGCCAACCAGTTTTTGGCCCACTCGTCGAAGTAGTCGAGCGGCTTGGTACCCATGATGATCGAAGTGATCATCTTGACCTCTTCATCGCGAAGCGACGGACCCTTTGCGACCATCGTCGTCGTCGGGTTGCCCAGATACGCCGATGTGAAAATTTTGTGGTTGGCTACATATTGGCCTTGGAGATTGAACACGCCGCCTTCCAGCCACGTCTTGCTCGCACCCCACATCGTCTTGTCGCCGGCCTCGAATTTTTTCACTTGATCGTAGTATTGCTTCTGTTCATCGTTCAGCGCCGACGTATCGCCGGATTCCATGGCGGCTTGAACCGCGGCAGCCGCCTTCGGATTGTTGTCGGGCATGTTTCCGTTGATCGGCGACAGGGCGAGTTCGCCGTAATCTTTGCCATCCACCGTGACCGTATGGTAATTTTTATCGAAGTGTTCGTACATCTTTTCCATATACTTGTTGAGCATCAGGATCGGAGCTTCCGGATGTTTGGACTTCTTGCTTACGACAAAGTAGTGCGAAGGCAATACGGTCGTGCTTTGCGCGAGCGCCGGCTGATCGTCGGACGATACGAGCGGATAGATGCCCCAATCCGAGCCCGGGATGTCTTTGTACATATTGCCGAGCGGCCAGCCCGGCACAAAGGAGGCCCCGAACGTCATTCCGACTTTGCCGGACGTCACGAGTTCGGCGGACTTCATACCGTCGATGACGCTGAATTCCGGATAGATCGCACCTTGCTTGAACAAGTCGGCCAGCTTGCCGAGAGCCGTCTTCACTTCCGGTTGAACGTCGGCCCATTGAACTTTGCCGTCCGCGCCTTTGATGAAGTTCAGATTCGTGCCGGTACCCTTGGTCGGATTGAACGGATACGCATGGTAGCCATTGAAGTAGCCGTCAAGACCGGACCAGCCGTTGAACAGATTGAGGTCGAGGCTTAGTCCGTACGTATCGTTTTTGCCGTTTTTGTCCGGATCGTTTTTCGTGAACGCCAAGGCGATTTTGTTGATATCGTCCATCGTTTTCGGCGGCTGAAGCCCCAGATTGTCTAGCCAGTCTTTGCGAATAAAGATGAGCTGGGTATCGTTGGTTTCTCCGCCGTTTGTCGGAATTCCCATGAGCTTGCCGTCTACCGTAGCCGCTTTGAGACGCAGATCGCCGCTTCCTGCGAATGAGTTCTTCGTAAATTCGGAAGCGTACTTATCGTAGACATCGGTCAGATCCGCGATCGATCCCGCTTCTACGAGGGTCTGGAACTGCTGGGCATCGACATCCATGAAGTCAGGCATGTCGCCAGAAGCCATCGTTACGGCGATCTTGTTCTGATACTGCTCTGTGCTTACTTTCCAGAGGTTTTTCACCTTAATGCCGAGATCGCTCTCAAACGTTTTCGTCCAAACGTTGACGTCGTAGGTTTCGCCTGGCGCAATCTCGGCGGCCGGATTGATGGCGCGCACGGTCGTCACTTCGATCGGAGGATCGAATTTGCCCCCCGGACCGCTCGGACCGGCATCTGCCGACGAAGCCGCAGCGCTTCCGCTTGCGCTCGTCGTCGCGCTTGGCGAATTGCCGGTACCGGCAGCTGCGTTGTTGCCGTTGCCGTTATTGCAAGCTGTTGCAGTTGTCATGATAAGCAGCAGTGAGAGCAAGGCCGAGCCTCTCACTTTCGCTTTCGTTTTTTTTGACACCATCTGCTTGCCTCCCCTATATCC
The DNA here is from genome assembly GCF_037963805.1 of Cohnella sp. 56. Classification (NCBI taxonomy): domain Bacteria; kingdom Bacillati; phylum Bacillota; class Bacilli; order Caryophanales; family Paenibacillaceae; genus Cohnella; species Cohnella sp. 56. Next base: position 277,983 of record NZ_JAZDQE010000006.1, read on the forward strand.
TGCATTAAATGTGGTACGTTTTCATTATGGAGTCCCTACGACACGCTGAATATAAGAAACCGATTACATCCCTTATCCTTTTATATCTACTTGAGCGAATCGCGGTATTCCTGAGGGGTCAGCAACGTCATTTTTTTGAAAAACCGCGTGAAATAGGACGCCGAATCGTACCCGATCCGCATGCCGACCTCGTGAATCTTAAGCGCGCTCTCACCGAGCAGCATCTTCGCTCTCTCAATTCTCGTCCTCGTGATGTAGTCGCTGATGCTATGGCCCGTCTTCTGTTTGTACAATCTGGAGAGGTAAAAAGGCGTCAAAAAGACATGCTCGGCCAGCCGGTTCAGCGACAAATCCCCTTCGATATTTTCCTCCACATACCCATGAATCTGCTCGACGACTTCGCTCGTCTCCTGTTCGTTGCCGCCTTCCATGCGCTCGAACAGCAGATCCGCCAGCTCGCGGAAAAACTCGGAGGCCTCCCTCCACGAACGATGCTCACGAATCGAGAACAGCTTGCCCGGGATACCGCCGGCCGCGCCAAGCGCTTCGAACCGATTCAGATGCGGGATGAAGATCGCGGACAGCTCATAGAAAACCTCGAGCGGCAGGCCTGCCTCCAGCACAGCCGGCTCGCCGACGGCTTCCGTAATCTCGTCGAACAGCTGCTCGAACTTCGCCCGTTCCTTCTGCATCAAGTATTGGTCGAGCAGCCGGATGCGCTTCACTTTGCTTCGTGCCTTCTCGTCCCCGCTTTCCTTCGCCCGATCGTCCGACAGCAGCATCTGGCTGCCGAGTCCGAGTCCGCGGCCGAACAGCTGCGACAGCCGCTCGTATTTGGACGAGAGCGCGTCCCACTCGAACGGTTCGGCGGAGACAACGAACGAGCAGGCGAGCTTCAAGTAACGGCTGCAGGCGGTCTGAACGGATTCGAGCATCCCAAGCAAATATGCGTGCAGGTCGGCCTCTGGATCGGCCGCCGCTTCGGCACCTGTGTGCAGCGCCGGCTTGCCTGAGATTGCCTGACGATACCCCGACTCCGTCTTCGGCTGCAGCAGCCAGATCAGCCGCTCGTGATCGCCTCTGAAATGCGTCAGGTCGAATTCCTGCGCGACGAATTCTTCGAAGATATTGTTGATCGAATAGGCGAACAACACCTTATCGCCGCCCGTCGCATCCTCGCGCCAACGGTCGATCCGGCCGACGGCCATAACGACCGGCAAGTCGGGATCGAGCGGCACCTCCAGCTGCGCGAACCGCTCTCTCCGGACGGCTGGCGGCGAGTGTTCTCCTTCCAGCAGTCCGGTCAAATACTCCTTGCGCAGCGCCGGCAGCGCCAGCTTCAGGGACGAGCGAGCGCTCTCGATCAGCCCTTCGTAGGTCACTTCCTCGGTTATGACGTCAATCGCCTTCTCGACCGAGGCGACGATCGATTCGTCTCCTTCCGTCTTCAGCACATAATCGATCGCGCCGCCGCGAATGGACGACTGGATATAGTCGAACTCATTATAGCCAGTCAGGAAAATCGACTTGCAGCGCGGCCAGAGGCGCAGCACCTCCTTCTGCAGCTCGATGCCGTTCATCTCCGGCATCTCGATATCCGTCAGTAAAATATCGATGCGCAGCTTGCGCACGATCGCCAGCGCTTCGGGTCCGTCAAATGCCTCATAAACCTCGAGCGGATAATCGGACTGAGAGGAGAATAGCTCGCTTAAGCCTTCGACGATAATCGGCTCATCGTCGACGATCAGCATCCGGTACATCGCTTTCACTCTCCTTTTGTCTCTATCGAATCTGTACGCTCGGCGGATTTGCCCGGGGACTGGGGCATCGGCAGCCTCAGCGTCGCTCTCATGCCGCCCATATCGCCGCGGGCGACCGACACGCCATACTCGACGCCGTACCGGATCTGCAGCCGTCGGTGGACGTTCAGCATGCCGGTATATTCCATGTCCGCGCCCTGTTTCTCCAATTTTGCCTCGATCAGCCGAAGATCGGCGTCCGTCAGCCGCTCGCCGTTATCCTCGACCGAGATGAGCAATCGGCCATCCTGCTCAGCCATCGTCACGGCGATTCTGCCGTCCCTGCGTTTGGGCTCGAGCCCGTATTGGTACGCATTCTCGATGAACGGCTGCAGGATAAGCCGCGGTACGCGCATGTCGCCGCAGCCTGCGGGCAGCTCGCCGAAATCGACGGTAATACGGCTCTTGGCGAAGCGGATGTTCTGAATCTCCACATACGCGCGGGAGTGCTTGATCTCCGTATCGAGCGGCACATCGTCGGAGGCATTGCGGGTAATATATTTGAAGTATTCGCCAAGGTGCTGGCTGAACCGGATGACGCTGTCGTTATCGTTCATCTTCGCCAGGCGGTACAAAATAAAATAAGTATTGTACAGGAAATGCGGATTGATCTGCGACTGCAGCTGCTTCAGCTCCGACGTCTGGGCGCGCAGCTTCTGCTCGTACACTTCCTGGATGAGCACCTTCAGATTGTCCGACATCATGTTGAACCTTTGGAACAAATAGTAGAACTCATCCTGTGTTTTGGGCAGCGGCATCGGCTCCAGCTTTCCCGCCTCCACCTTGCGGAATCCGGTGATCATCCGGTGCAGCGGCTTGCGGATGAGCTGATGCAGCCAGTAAGAATAGGAGATAATAAAGACAAGCGAGACAAACGACAACAGCCACAGCAGCAGCCGGTATTTGTCGATCGCACCGACCAATTCGACCGACGGCACATAGGCGATCAAATAGTAGCCGAACGTAGGCGAACGCTTGTAGGCGACAAAATAGGAGCTGTTTCCCCTGTAGATCTGTGCGTAGCCTTCGTCGGCGCTGTCCTCGGGACGGTTCTGCAAATACTCCGACAGTTCCTTCGTAAGCCCTTCGTCGGCTTGATTGTCCAATATCCAGCCATTCTCGGGATTGACGAGCATCGCGCCCGCGTTCTTGTAGTCGGAGAAGTTCTGCAGCGACTGCTTCATCATCTCCTCGTTGATCTCGATCGAGAGTGCGTACGTTTCCTTCATGTTCGGCAGATCGGAGCCGGGATAAGCGATCGCCATGAACAGCCGGCCGTTCCAGTAGTAATGGCCGACGCCCCGGAGTTTGGACACGGAGGCGACAGCCTGATATTCGGGACTGATCGTGTCGCTGATCGTTTCGTCGCTCGATATCGTCCGCTTCAGCGTCAGAATATGCGCGTTTACGCTTTTGATGTAGCGGTTCGAGCTCTTGATCAGCTGCAGCTTGTCCTGAATACGCTGCACCGTTTCCGTCCATTCCCCGATCGTCATCGTGTTGCTGATAAAGGCGGCGTGTTGGATGTCCTTGTCGACAACGTACTGCTGCAGCAGCCCTATCATCTGCTCATGTTCAACCTCAAGCAAGTTCAGGTAGAAATCGACCCGCGAATTGAGCGATTTCGACAGTTCCTCGCGGACGCTCTTTTCGCCCAGCTGATTCATCCCGAGACCGATGCCGTAGATCGGAGCGACCACAAGCAGGAACGCGATGATCAGCTTCGGAAATATCGTCATTTTCCACTGTCGTTTCCGAAAAACATTCATTTCGAGCCGCCCCTTGCGTGAAAGATTCGGTTCCCGGTGCCGGTTCTCCCGCAGCTTGGCGAGCACGGCGAAAATCGGTGCGTCATATAGCAAACAACCGACGACTCTTGCGAGACGTCGGTTGTTCCTCGACATTGCGTTACAGATTTATAATATCGGTTCCCTTGTAGACCGATACGTGGGACAAGTAGACCGAACCCGTGCCGCTGACCGAACCGAGATCAAAGTTGAGCAGCGGAAGCGACGCCAGCCCGTTGTCCTTAGTAATGACGGCCGAGTCGACTACTGGCGTCTCCATATCGTCCATATACGCCGAGTACACCAGCGTGTTGTCGTCCGTATAGTGGACCTTCAGCACGAAGCGATGCCATTCGTTCGCGGCAGGCGTTACGGTACGATCCTTCAGCGTACCGTCTTCGACATAGGGCAGGTACGCATGTCCTCCCGCATACTCGTGCTCCCGCATCAGGCCGAACACGCGCCAGCTGCTGTCGCGCAGCATCAGGTTCGGCACGGTGTCCATGCTCTCCTTGAAGAATTTGTAGTCCACTACGAACTCTCCATGGTTCCTGATGTACGCCAGCAGATCGGGATCGCTGAACGTCAAGATGTTTTTGCCCGAGTCGGCCTTCAGCACCTTGTTGCCGTCATCGTAGCCCGATTCGCCCTCGGCGGGCTGGACGATCGTTGCATGGCTGTCCGGGTTTACGATCATCTTGCTATTGCCGGCGAGCGGACCGTTATCGTAGCCGTTGAAATCCAGGACGACCAGATTGTTCGTCGGTTTGGCCCTGTACACCCATACATCGTCCAGATCGATCGAGCCTTTATGGCCTGTACCGGCGTCGACTTTAATCAGCGGCTTGGTATGGGTGATCGCATCGCTCAGCGTCGTCTCGGCTCTCTGCAGCAGCGCATCGTCGTAGTACATCTCGTAGGTCAAATTCGAAGTGCCGGAATCGATCTTGAATTTGACCTGCACGCGATGCCATTCGTCCGGGACGACATGAGTCAGCAGACTGTTGCTGCCCCAGATCGGCTTAAACGTCCCGTCTCCCTCCCGGGTCACAAGAGGTGTCCAGGCCGATGCTCCGTCCGTCAAATAAAGCGCCGGCGTGGAATAAGCATCCCCCGTCTTGAATTTGAAATCGATGTTGTACCAGACATCGGGTTCGTATCCTGCATTGTCCAGATCAGGAAGCGTAAAAGAAATCTCGGGAGCCTGGAGCGTGCCCTTAACGTTCAGCACCTTCCCGTCCGTCTGGCCGTTCCCGTTCTTTGCTTCTTTTACCGTAGCGTTCGCGCCGTAGACGGAGAGGCCTTCGGCTGCTGCCTCGCTCGCGTTCAGCGCGCCGGCCGTCATGGCGTCGAATTCGTTGTCGTGAAAAAATTCGACATCTGCATCCGACGGCTTCGGGCCGAAGGTGCGGACGAACGGCACGGGCGGCTCGGCCCCTTTCGCCAGCGCGCCGTTCACGATCATCTCCGGCACCTGGACCGAATCGGTCTCGTATGGCGCGGTCGGCGTATCGTTGACGCCGTCCTCGAAGCCGACAATCAAATAACGCGCCTTAACGTCTGTCTTTCCGGTTGCCCAGGTGAGGTAGCCCAGAAAACCGTAGTTCATAATATTTTGCCAACTGCCGTCCGTTAGCTGCTGCTTCACGCTGGCCGCCGTCTCGTTGCCGTAGTTCGGCGACCAGTCTCCGATGGCATCCTTGGCGTACACGGCAAACACGCGGCCGTGGATCAGCGAACCGGGACCGTCGAACAGCTGAACGCTGTTCAGATCGAATTCCGATCCGAGATCGATCAGGGCGTACCTGTCGCCGGGGCCCGGATCCCAGTAGGTGCCGGCGGCGTTGGTCTGCTCCAGCGTCAGGCTCTGGGGCCCCTCCAGCCGCATATTGAACATCAGATTAGGCTCGGAATTGCTCGGCGTCAGCTTATGGACGGCGACGGGATGAATCGCCTTCGAGATTGGCTTGTAGTAGTCGTCGTGCGTCACGAGGACGAATACCGGCTTCTCGGTGACAGGAACCGTCACTTGGCCGTCCGCGATATCGAGCTCCGTCTGATTGCCCCATTGCACCCCGTCCTCGAGCGTCACGAGATAGGCATGCTCCATCCCTTCCGGAAGCGTCAGCGTATAATTCTGCTTGTTGGCGCCGTCTTCGTCGCCGAGCGAGGTTGGCAGCCACAAGGCGTATACGCCGTCATTGCTGGCGGTTTCCTTGAATTTAAGCACCCATGGACCTTCCAGCCCGCTCTCCCCGCCCTTCTCGACGATCGAATCGAAGCGGGTCGTATCCAGATAATTTTTCATCGTGCCGACATAATACCAGGACGGCCGTTTCCGCGTCGACGTCTGTTGGTTACCGTCGTAGTCGGTCGCGATCATTCCGCTGGAATTGAACCGGCCATCGCGGGTGCTGTACGAACCCGCATCTGGCATCATATACTGCTCCACGCGGTCGATTCCCGCCGCGGCCAGCATCAGATACTCGCGGACGATCCAGCGTGCCTGAACCTCTTCCGCATCGAGGCCCTTATTGATCCCCGGATTGTAGGTTACGCCGTTCTTCGTGTACTCGATCGTTGCGCTGGACTGCGTCCCCTGAGCGACATCCCAGCCGAATTCGGACAGCCAGATTTCCTTGTCGGCCAGATAGTCGTCGCGCAGCTTCTCGAAGCTGGTCATTCTGTCATAGATATGATCTTCTTCGGGAGACATGCCTGTCAGTTTATTTTCGGCGTTCGGATGCTTCACGCCTTCGCCGGCGTAATAATGCCCGTTAATGACATCGAACGGATAACGGACATAGCCTTCCAGAGAGCCGTTATGCGCCGCTTTCCACTGGTCCTCCGTCCGGTTCTGGTCGAACCACTTCATCATATCTTCGAAAAATTGGCGCGTCCCTTGTCCTTGCCCGGCCGACTCGTCGTTATAGAAGATACCGGCCAATCCGCCCAGCACGAGCTTCGCATTGGGATCGGCTTGCTTGATGCCGACATCCGGTCCCATCGTCCCCATATGACCGTCATAATCGGCACTGGTCATCGCCGCGAATTGCGCGCCGGTGAAGTATCCGGCCAGGTCTTCCTCGTTCCAGTTCTCATAGTATTCGACCAGATCCATGCCGATTTTCTTATCCGTGCCGGGCGCAACCTTGACGAGATCGGGATCGAGGTCCTTGTTGCTCCCATAGCGCGCCGCATGCTGGAAGAAGCTTTTTCCGTGCGCCAGGTAGGAGCTGGCTTTCTTCGGGTCCTGGTCTCCCTGCCAGTTCGGCCGCGGATTTCCCCTGCCCGAATTCGCTACGCCGCCCTGGAAGGTAATGGCGACACCGACGCCCGTATCCTTCAGCGATTGATAGAAGCTGTCGAAGGCACCCCAGGTGTTGTTGAATTGCGCTACGGGATCTTGCGTCGTGGCCGAGCTGTTGAGCTGGCCGTTAGCCATCTCTCCGTTGGCCGACCACTCGGTCCAGTTCCAGGTATGATACTCCCGGATGAACCCGATCGCTTGATTCACGTCCTGCGGCATGTTGAAGAAGCTGTTCGTTCCGACAAAATCGCCGAACTTGATATGCGACGGATCAAAAGGCGTTACGCCTTCCTGCGGGCTGAGCTGCCACTCTTCTTCCTCTACAGGGTCCTCTCCGAGGGGGACGCCGTACAGTGCAGCTTCGACGACGTTCACGTCGCAGGTAAACTGCTTGGAATACGGATCGCCGCTGCCGCCCCACCAAGAGTATTTTTCATTAATCGGAATCTTATGGAATCGGAGTGTATTCGCCGTGACCCCTTCTTCGCCCAGATCGAATTTCACCCATTTGCCTTCGTTGGTGAGCGGATAGGCAATGAGCTTCTGGTCTCCGGCATATACTTCGATCGTGCCGCCCATGACTTCATAAGGGCTGCTGCCGTCGGCCGTATACGTCGACGGCGCGTATTTCTGGCCGTCATACAGATAAATCTCGGTCAGCTTGTAATCGCGCAGCAAATTCAGGTTCAGATTCGTTACAGAGGCATCGACCCACTGGCTGGCCCCGGGGGTCCGCCATGTATTCGCATTCGACGATGCCGTAGTATCGATCGGCGGCATATAAGGCTCGGCCGAATTCGGCGGTGCCGCCAGCACCTGCTCGTACTCGTCGAACAGTTTAATTTTATCGGTCGCATACTCTTCGCCGTCGAGCATTCTGTTCGTCACGTGAATCAGAATGGACTCCTCATCCTGGCCGGGCGGCGGCGACTGAGTCGGCGGCGGCGTCTCGGTTGGCGGTGGCGTCTCAGTCGGCGGTGGGCTCTGAGTCGGCGGTGGCGTCACGGTTGGCGGCGGCGTCTCGGTCGGCGGCGGCGTATACACCGTCACCGGCGTCGCTGTCGGCGCGGCCGTTGGCGATCCATTCTCCGTCAGCACGAACCTGACGCCGGAGGGAGACTGAGCCGTATATACCGACGGATCAGGCGCCTCTACCGACACAGGGCCCGCCGCTTGGTAAACGTACATTTGGTTCTCGGAAATATTGCCGTCCACCGCCACACTGTCGGCGCCGGTCACATAAATGCGGCCCGACACCTGCGCGTCTTCCAACTGGATTTCCGCGCCGGGGCTGCTTTGCGCTATGTACAAATCGCCCTTGACTTTCATATGGCTCAGCTTGACGTTGGAGGCATTGACGAACAGATTTCCTGCTACGTCCTGCGAATAGGTCAGCGTGTACCCTTTGCCGCCTTCGACAGGTTCATTCACGATAACCGTTGCGATACGATCCAGCAGCGTGACCGCCTCCGCTATGCTCATGGGGCGCCGCGGCTGATATTCTCCTCCGGCCGTGCCGTTCAGGAGACCCTTTTCCCTGCTGACGCCGATGGCATTCCTGCTCCAGCTCGACATATCGCTATAATCTTGATAGGACTGTGCTTGATCGGAGGCTTCGCCTTCCAGACCGAGCGTTCTCAGAATGGATACTGCCGCCTCTTCCCGGTTTACCGGATCGTTGGGGCGAAAATAACCGTTGAATCCGGTGAGAATGTTGGCCGACGAAGCCAGCATGACGGATCCGTAGTACCCATTACCTTCGGCGACATCTTTGAAATCCGCGGTCCCGGTTTCCTTGTATCCGAACAATTGGCCGATGAGCGCAGCCCATTCCGCCCTTGTGATCGGCTTGTTCGGGTCCGTTACCGGATTCGCCAAAATGCTGAAATATCCCGCCTTGGACCATCTGTTCAACGGTTTGGCCGCCCAGTGCCCGCCATAAGCGGAATCGACTGCAACGCTCCGAATGGACGAAGGCGATGCTCCCCCGGACCCGACTGCAACATCGGAACCCGCTGCGAAGGCCTGCGTTGCCAGCAGCAGACTTAACAGCAAGCTGACAAACGGCAAGCTCCTCATTCTCGGCAATCCTCTTCTCATTGCTCATCCTCCCGCATGCAATGTATTAGTGCAAGAAATGCTGCAACAATTTAATTATAGAAGTCCTCAAAAAGGATTAAATATCAATTCTTTGCCATTGATTGCACTTTCATATCTCATCTGCCGAATAGGTCGCATTTACATGCAGACTCATTAAAAAAACCATGCGTCGTCGGCGCATGGGTCTTGGTCATGATTCATATCGATCGCCTTTATAACTTCCTTAACTCATCCAGAATATCTGCCGGCTCCAGGCGCCTCATAAATCCGGATTGACATACGCGGACCGGATAACGCCCGACTCGTCGATCATGAAGGTAGACGGAATGGGGAGGAACTGTTGAATTGGAGACGAGCTCTGAGGAAGGAAGTGTGTTTAAGGTTGCGTTGATGCGTGGTTAGGGGCTCGATCTCTTTTGCAAATTTCCTTTATTAGCATCAGGACGCTGCGGATTGACCGTGCCAAAGATATGATACGGTGTTATCCCATTTGCAAATAGATTATCTATCAACTTGACCAATTCTTCCGACGATAGATCTTTGCCGTTGCGTATCCATAGGCGAAACAAAGATATTAGTGTAGATATGTAAAACTCAATGATGTATGGTGCCAAGACATCATTTGATGGAAAGTTCGCAATCAACTTCTCAAAGGGAATTTCTCTTTTCAGACGTTCAACAAAATGAACAGCGCCATAGTCGCCCAAGAGGGCTTTAAAAACAGAAACTTCCTCTGCATTTTCCAAGCATTGAAGCGCATCTTGAAAAGTATGTGTAGAAAACGCTCTGCTTGCCATTTCCTCGTTAATGGATTTCATGACACGCTCTTCAACGTAGTCCAACAACTCATAGATATCCGTAAAGTATTGATAAAATGTACTGCGATTATATCCTGATCGGTTAGCAATTTCTTGAATGGAGATTTTTTCAATTGGTTTTTGACTGTATAAATCACAGAATACATTTATAAAGGTCTGCCTGGTTTTGTCCGTAATTTCAGGTTGCTTGTTCATGCTTGGCCTCCATTTCTGGTTCAATAGACGATCCGACAGATATTAAAAATCTGATGGTTGATGACTGTATGGCGAATCCATACAATATGATCATACAACACGTTGTTGGATTATCAATAAGGATGATCAACGATTTGGGGGCGGCTAAAATAAAAATTTTATTGTTCGGCAGAGGTGTAATATCGACTCAATATGCGTGGGCTTTCCAACAGGCAGGTCATACAGTCGAGTTTTACGTTAGAAAAGGGAGGAAAGAAACCTTCGGAAGCCATATAGCGCTTGAAATGTGGGACGCACGAAAAGGGAAAAAGCTCATAAAAGAAAGCTGGAACGTCAAACTGCACGAGGAGATCCTCCCCAATTATGATCTCATTATTGTGAGCGTCAATACGGAACAGCTCCCGGAAGCCGCACAATTCCTGTCAACTGCTGCAGGAAATACCCCGATCCTCCTATTTAATAATATTTGGCAAGATCTGAAGTCGTCTATCGCACCATTATCTATGAACAATGTTGTCTTTGGCTTCCCCGGAGCAGGCGGCGGCATAGCGGACAATAAGCTTAGGGGCGGCTTTTTGAAAATGGTATTTCTGGAAAAGCCACGTGCAGGCACGGAGCCTATTAACAACAAGGTCAGAGAACTATTTGAAAGCGCCCATTTTAAAATCAACTGGATAAAGGATATGCAAAACTGGTTATGGAATCACTTTGCCATGAATGCAGCGATGGAAGCGGAAGTGTTAAAACGGGGCAGTTTCCCCGCGCTCATGAACCATAAGGACTCCTTTTCCAATGTTGGGTTGAGTATGAGAGAAATGATCCCGGTACTTAAAGCAAGAGGTGCAAAGCTTGATGCCATTTCCCTCCTGTTGACTAAAATTCCACCGGCCCTTCTCGGCATCCTTTTTAACAAGGTTATTTTTGCAAAGGGCAGCTTGGCACGACTCTTCGTGCAATACAACAATAGTAAAGCAGGTTTTGCGGTACTTGAGGTTGTGAGAGAAGCCAAAAAGTTTGGCATTCCTTTACCGCGTCTTACTGAGGCTTTTGAAAACACTGAGTATCACAATATGGTTTTACAGTAAGTATTGAATAAGTTTTTACGATGAGAAATCGCCAGGCCCCCGGCTCAATTGCCGGGGGCCTGGTTTTACGGATTGATCTCAGCTTTATTTACTTGCGAACTCTAGCGCTCTCAGCAGAATGACCACCGACTCGGCTCTTGTTGCCGTTTGATTCGGAGCAAACCTGTTGCCGCCGACGCCTTGCACGAGCCCGTTCTCAACTGCCGCTGCGACTGCCGCTCTAGCCCATGCCGGGATCTCGGCGTCATCCGCGAATACAGTAGTTGCCTTGGAGTTGTCGGCGAAGCCAAGCGCATTCACGATCATCATCACCATCTCGATGCGGCTGATCTTCGCGTTCGGTCTGAAGCTGCCATCGGAGTAGCCGTTCACGATTCCAGCCTGCACAGCTTGAGCGATGCCTTGCTTCGCCCACGAGCCGATGGCTGCCTTATCGTTGAATGCCAGCTCGGCTCCGTCACCTGGCAAGTTCAGCATACGAGCCAGCATGACTGCAAACTCGGCGCGGGTAACCTCGCTCTTCGGCTTGAATGTGCCGTCAGCATAGCCGCCGATAATGCCCTTAGCCGCTGCAAGTTTAATACTTGCTTCCGCCCAGTGACCTACAATGTCGCTAAATTTGACTTCAACGTTCTCTTCAGGCTTCGTTTCCTCTTCTTCGGTCACAGGAGCAATTACATTCACAACGCAAGTCGCAGTCATATTTCCATCTGCGGTTGTTACTGTGATTGTTGCCGTACCGCTTCCTTTTGCTACAACTCTACCTGCACCATCGACAATTGCAACATTTTCGTCGCTGGATTTCCATGTCACCTGCATAAAGTCCGCATTATTGGGCCTGATCGCTGCTGTCAACTGAGATTGATCGCCAACTTTCAGTTCCAATGTCTGCTTGTCAAGACTGACACCTGTAACATGTACCACTTCATAGACTGGTGCTGGGTTTTTTGCGGCAATAAATCTTGCTACAGCACTTTTTAAGTTAACAGCTGCACGATCGATCTCATCCTGCGTCTGTGCATCCGCTTTGGCGGTTAGCGCATCTGTTATTGCAGCTTCCAGGGCATCTTTTGCAATTTGCGGATACTGCCCCGGATTAGTACCGATGTCTGCCGTGTCTCTTAAATCTGCAGCTGTTTTTATTTGATTGTCCAACTCGGTCGTATCGATTGTCTCTGATGGTAAGCTTACAGTTACAACAGCGGTTGCCGTTTTATTGCCATCCTCGGTCGTCACTGTGATAACAGCCGTGCCCTCTGCGATCGCTGTAACCTTGCCCGTATTGTCAATGGCTGCAATTCCGTCATCGCTGGATGTCCATGTTACATTTTTATTAGCTGCTCCTGATGGCGTGATTGTCGCCTTCAGTTGGAAAACAGCGCCTACGTTTAATTGAAGCGTTTCTTTATCGAGGCTCACTTCCTCCACTTTGACATCCGGATCCGGTATTTGTGCAGCCTTGAAGCTTTCTACTGCGGATTTCAAGCCTTCCACTGCAATATCGATCTCTTCCTGGGTCTTTGCATTAACCTTTGTACCTGAGGCTATGGCTACTGCAGCAGTCAAGGCATCTATGGCCTCTTGCGGATACTGCCCGACTTCCGTACCAACCTCAGCATTTTCTAATAGCTCCATCGCTGCTGCTATTTCACTGTCCAATGCGGAAGTATCAATTATTTCTAATTGAGTGCTTTCGTTTGACGGCATACTTTCATCGCTCAGCCTGTTTAATGCAGTCACAACATAATTACTTGCCGGTGTTCCTGCAGGATCAGTATAGCTGTGCAGACCTGTCTCACTCTTGCGAACTTTGGCAATCAATTTAACAGGATCGTTAATGTTTACAGCCTCATGATCTTCAAAACGATAAACTGCATAGTAGGCCGTTTTCTCATCATTATCCTGCCAACTAATTGTATGGCTCCCGTCTTCGACTGTCGCACTTACGATTACCGGAGCTTCAGGCGCAACTCCACCCTTCCACGGCATTGCCGGCATCAGGGCTTTGGTTGCCCACAAGTCGTTCTTTATAAGTGATGCAGCAGACACAGCGTTAGGAGAATTCACTTTGAATGAGTTATACGTAAAAATCATAGTACCGTCTATATTGGGGTTTGCAGCATTAAACTTAAGCTGGCGTGCAATTTCCTGATCCCCGACACCCAACGTATTCCAATATTTATCGCTAGCGGCTTCATTAGGATCTAACCAGTACAAACCCACACCAATATATAGCTGTGTTTGGACATCAGGGTTGTTTTTAAGCAAGTCCGACCACCATGACGATACAACGCCATACCCTGCGGCCGAATTGGCAAATGTCCAGTACACCTGTGGGGTTATATAGTCGATGATTTCTTCCAACACCCACTTCTTCGTATCCGCATAAGCACGGTCATAGTTTGGTATTCCGGCCGAAGTTTCAGAACCATCCGGATGTCCGTCTTTCATGTTGCCCCATACACCCGCCGGGCTAATCCCGAATTTAACCCACGGCTTAGCTGCGTTTATTCGATTATGCAGATTTTTAACCAGTGTATAGGTGTTATTTCTGCGCCAATCCTCAATCTTCGGAAACTCAGCTTTGTCGGCATACGTATCATAGGTGCTCGTATCGCTATAGCCTGCATCAAATCCGCCATTGCTGCCAACATAGAAATAATCGTCAAAGTGTATGCCGTCTATGTCGTAGTTCTCGACGATTTCCATAATGGAGTCTTCGACATATTTCTCAGCTTCCGGAATTCCCGGGTCAAGGACAAAGCGGCTTGTGCCCACCTTGATCCATTCCGGATGTTTGGCATAGATACTATCAGGCACCTTGCTCAACATTTCTCCAACTGCCTTTAAGTCCGGCAAAGGATTTCCTGATTCGTCCTTATACATTGCCGGCGGCATGGACACGCGGTACGGGTTGGCCCACGCATGCAGTTCGAGATTTCTCTTGTGTGCTTCTTCAATGGCAAACTGCAGCGGGTCGAATCCCGGATCGCCATCCTGTTTTCCTGTCAGCCAGTAGGACCATGGTGCAAGCTCTGATTTATAAAAGGCATCTGATGTCGGCCTTACCTGGAACATTACTGCATTGGCGCCTGTTCCTGCGAGATCATCGAGAATTTTTATAAGATCTGCTTTTTGCACCGCCATACGCGCTTGTGTGTCTTCAATCTTCCACGAATCTGTCGATGGCCAGTCAATGTTCACGACAGTGCTTATCCAGGCAGCACGCATCTCACGCTTGTTTACCGGTGTTGCCTCCGGGACATTATACTTATCCCATGGTGCTGCGATTCGTGCTGCAAAATATTTTCCTACTTCTGTATTTAATACGGCTACAGCAGCATCAATCGCATCCTGATTCGCATGAATATCGTCTAACACTGCTTGTGCCGCTGCAATGGCGGTAATGACAGCAGTTTTTGCATTTTGCGGATACTGTCCGCCAAGTGTCCCTACTACTGTCGAATTCACCTTCGCTTGTGCATCTGCGATAGCCCCGTTAAGTTTAGTTCTATCAACATCCATTGGAACCATTGAATCCTCAAACGTCTTAATTGCAGCATTTAGATGGTTTAGTATCAGATCAATATCTGTCTGGGTTGCTGCATCAGCTTTAGCAGTTATTGCAGATGTTATCGCAGATCCCAAATCATCAATTGATTTTGGTGGATACTGTCCAGGTTCCGTGCCTGCAACTGCTCCATCATGCAGCGCATTAGCCTTGGCGATCGCAGCATCTAGATCAATGGTCACCAAAGGTGCAACCACCATTCCGTCGAAATCAACAACAGCTTGCGCTAACGCAGCTTTTGCCGCCTCAACCTCTTCTTTGGTTGCATCTGCATGGTTAGATACTGTGTTTGCTGCCTCTATCGCTGCCTGCAGTGCTGCCTTGGCTCCGCTTTGATATTGTCCCGGCAGTGTTCCTTCGACTGCAACATCATGCTTTGCCTTTGCGGCGTCTATCGCAGCTTTTAAACCCTGAATATCAATGAGCGGAATTTGCGAAGCTTTAAAAGTATCCACTGCCGTATTTAAGATTTCTGCCGCATGATCGATATCTGACTGTACGGTGCTGCTAACCAAAGATTGTGCGGCCACGAGAGCAACATTCAGATCAGCTATGGAGCCTACAGGGTACTGACCTCCCTGTGTCCCTTCCACTGCGCCGAGCAGCAGGGATTTTGCAGCTGCAATTGCTCCGATCAGCGCCGTTTTATTTAATGTGGCAGCCGGCGCAACATTATATATCGCAGTAAGATCGTCCATGTAGATCGTACCGTTTACTCTGCCGGCAGCAGAGGTTTCAACCAATCCGGGCATAATGTTTAGCAAAAGGCCGGTTGATGAATTAATATTGGCTGTTGACAGATCATAGGTTACAAAATTCCAGCCTGATCTCATCACTGAATTGGCAGGCAAGAAATTGGCAGTCGTGGGTGAAGAACCGTCTGCCTTTCTGACCTCTGCACGCAAGCTGAAAATCGTCTCGTCATTGCCGTAAAGCCAAAAACCAATTTTGTTCGGTGTATTGTCTCCGGTAAATTTCAATTTTGGATTCGGATAGGATGCACCCTTTACATAAGCACTGACTGTCCCGCTAGTTCCGGCAAAATTATAATCAATCTTAAATGATCTATTTCCGTTTTTTACATAATTGGAATCGTTGTTATATGAAATAGCAGGCTTCGTGCTTCCTCCATCATTAATCCAGTCAACCAAGCTCTTGCCGCTGCCATGGTCCTCATAGTCCTCTATGATCTGATGGCGCTCGCTGACAATCTGTGCAGCATGATAAGCATCAACCGCTGCGTTAAGCAAATCGGTAGCGCTATAGATATCTGCCATAACGGCTGCCGGATTGTTCATCACACGAGCTGCAGCATCGACAGCAGTATTAAGCCCCATGCGCTCCGATACAGGATACTGCCCGTTGCCCGTACCGGCAGTTGTGCTGTCATACAGGCTTTGCGCAGCTGCAATTGCCCCGCTTATTTCTGCCGTATCCTTTGTTTCACTTCCATAGACAGCCACAAGATCGTCTATATAAATGGTGCTGTCCACCTTATCAGTGGAGGATGTGGCAACAATACCGGGCAGCAGCGTGATACAAAGGCCCGTAGCTTGATAGGATGGATCCACGTTGTACGTCAGGTACTTCCATCCGGTAAAGTTCAGCGTATTCGAAATGTCCTGATTTTTATTAGGGGAACCCGTAGTCATTCCTGAGCGGAATTCTGCCCTCAGAGAATATGTTTTAACATTATTTCCATATACCCAGAAACCGATCTTTTGCGGTACTTCTCCGGGTTTAAACACAATGCCCGTCCCTTGGTTCGGACGAACATAGGCGCTTGCAGTCCCTGCAACTTTGGATAATTTATAGTCAACCTTCAAGGAACTATTTCCACTATGCTTGATAACAGTATCGTAGGACAAAGTTGGCGGTGTGCTGCTGACACTGTCGCCTGTCCACTTCATCATGCTTTGGGCAGCACCGCCGTTAACAGCCCCATTTTCAAAGTCGTCCAGAAATACAACTGCAGCAACTTCAACTGTCGCCGTAACATTCGTGGATGTTCCGTTTATTGTCCCTGCAACAGTAAATCTGTGTGTCGATAAGCACTCAACAGCCGGGTCCACACTTGGCCAGGTTACTAGAACAGTGTCCGTTGTGCCATCATCGTAGGTGACCTTGACAGTATTCGGGAGCTTCGGCGCTACGCCGATCCCTGTCTGCACATATACCGGATCAATGCTTACGATGTTTACAGCCCTTTCGACCGTTACCGCAGCTTCTGCCTTCATTGCGGCACCTTCAACTGTACCCTTCACGGTAAAGGTATTCATGCTAGCGTAGTCTGCCGCCGGAATATCATCCCAGACGACTGCTACAGTTGCGCTTGTACCGTCAGCGTATGTGGCATTAACGCTAGGGGGGAGTATGGGAGGTATTCCCACCCGCGTTTTAACGGCTATGGGTGCATATGCGTTAACTGCCGGATATACGATATAATTGCCTTCCGCTCTTAGATTTGTTCCATCAACGGTTCCCTGTATGCCTCTCACACTTGGATTTTTGTATTCGTTGAAAGGCGCAGCGTTTTTATAATCTTCAGGGTCCGGAGTTTCCCATACAACAGGAAGTGACGACACTGTATGGTCCGTATATATTACATCTACAGTAGCTGGAAATACCGGAGCTGTATGTTGTTCTGTTCTTACAATGACAGGATTAATGTATTTTATAGCCGGCGCAACAACTGAAACATGTGCTGTTGCAGTCATTTCTGTTGGTGTTCCGTTCGTATTCATAACTGTCCCGGTTACATCAAAGCTATCTCCGGCAGCGGAATAAAGATTAGGGTCCGTAATCTTGTCCCACTTGACCATCATATTAGCCGGAGAACCCGATGTCATGTCGACCTTTACGGATACGGGAAGAACCGGGGCTGTACCGACTGCAGTAGTCATGTTTGCATCGATTGCATGAACCGGTGCCGGTGCATTTGGCGAGCTCTCGTTATGGAGGCGGTCCAGTGCAGTGACAACATATTGTACCTTGCTTGGATCAGATACAGTTGTATCGGTATAGCTCGTTATATCTTTTCCGTCAAGATCCACATTTTTACCGACAACTGCGATTATTTTTGTCGAATCTGATGTATCCGGATTTGCACCCTGTGCAAATCTATAAATCACATAATATGCGGTGCTGCCTGTATCATCACCAGATGTCCATGTTACTTGTGTAACACCATCTGCAGGCTCGGCAGCAACGTTTGTGGGCATCGCTGGGGCAACACCGCTCTTCCAGGTTGATGTTGGAGCGATCGCCTTGTTCGCCCAAGCGGCTCTTACTCCCTTTTCTACAGCTTCCTTTTTATAAACTTTGGCATCCGGAACAATATTGCTGCCCTGGTAAAGGAATGAACCATTGATCCCGCGGCCGGTAATTGCACTTATGTAATTTGTATTGAGTTGTATCTCTCTGATAATTTCATCCTTGGCATAGGGATCTAAAAATCCAGTTTCAGTTGAATTGGTCGTATCATTCACCCTGTACAATCCCATGCCCATATAAAGCTTGGTATCGGGATTTGTGAGGTGATCCGCCCACCAGGTTGCGATGACACCGTAGGGAGCCACATCACGGCCAAAGGGCCAGTAAACCTGCGGGGTCAGGTAATCAACCAGTCCCTCGTTCCCCCATCTTAACGTATCTGCAAAGTCCCTATCATAGTTGGGTCCACCACCGGCAGTCGGAGAACCGTTAGCATGCCCGTCTTTCATATTGCCCCACATACCGGCAGGGCTTATTCCAAACTGTACCCAGGGTTTTGCCGAACGGATTTTTTGGGACAGACCGCTGATCAGCTTGTACGTATTATTTCTTCGCCAATCGCCTATGTTTGTAAAACCGCCCTTGTACTTTTCAAATGTAGCCTTGTCATCATAATCATAGACATTGCCCTCGTGATAGAAATAGTCATCGAAATGAACGCCGTCAATATCATACTTATTGACAACTTCCATAACGCTATCCTCTACCCATGCTTGCGCTTCAGGTATGCCCGGATCTACTACATACACACCATCATAGGATTTTTTAATCCAATCAAAATGAGTGTTGAAAATACTTTTGGGCAGTGCCTTCAGTTGAGCAACCATCGTATCATTGATCGCAGTTGCAGCGCGATATGGATTAAACCATGCGTGCAGCTCTATGCCGCGCTTGTGCGCTTCATCTATTGCATATTGAAGCGGGTCAAAGCCTGGATCGCCGCCTGGTGTCCCTGTCATAACTGTAGACCAGGGCACGAGATCAGATTTATACAGCGCATCCGAAGATGGGCGCACCTGAAACATAACTGCATTCAGATTGCTGGCAGCCGCCGCATCCAACATATTACTCAGTTCTTGCTTTTGCTTTTCCACCCTTGCTGCAGTATCGGCAATAGCTAACGATGCTGAGGATGGCCAGTCAGAATTGTAAACGGTTACAATCCAAGTCGCACGCATATCTTCCTTCTTGGAAACATCCGAGTTCAAGTACTGCTGATAGGGTGCCCATGCATCTGAATCTGGAGGGTTAGCCCCCGCCGCTGAAACGTGAATAGCAGGCAGCATGGATGTTAGCATTAGCACGATAAGCATCCTGCTGCATATGGCTTTACAACGCGCAAAAAAACGATTCATTTTCACTGCTCCTTTTATTAATTTTGGCATTTCTCTCCAAGCCGCCGAACAGATCCGCCTTATTTTATTTCCCAATCCCTCCCTATAAAGTCGCACAGCTGATCTTATTTGAATATTATACAAATTCGAATGTGTCGTCAATAAATTTCACAAACATATTTTATAGTGAAACTTTATTTCGACATAAAAATATAAGGCAGCTCGCTCTTCATAAGAAAAGCCCAAGCGCTAACACGCTTGGGCTCAAATATAGAAGGTAAACGGTTCTGTTATATTACTTCCTTGACGAATGTGCAATAACGGCTAAAGCTTCAGTTTTTTAGCAAAAAACTTTAAGGCTTTGTCCGTACAGGTTGTTGATAATTCCGCTAACATCCGTTTTTTCGCATCCTCAATAGACACATCGTCCTGAGTCCCCTTCACCGAGTTTAACCATAAATCCGATGGCTGGTAGCACATGCTGCTCCAACCAGAATCATTTTCACTTTGCTTTGCTGCACCAGTGATGACTACATCGCCATAATTTTGAAGTTCAACAAGTGATTTTTCATACTCTTTTTTGTCCTCTTTTGCATTTAACCCTGCTTCTTTCCGTAAATTCCGTGAATCCATGATTCCATACTCCATCAAGACTTTATAGAGATGCAAAGCCGTTCTGGAAATATGACCATCATGATATCTTTCTTCAACCGTTTTGTTCAATGTAAGTATCGTTTTGAATAAGGGAAATAAATCTTTATGAATAAAACATGCCTTATCGCCGAAGAATTTCCCATAAGCTGCAACATCGTCTTGAACGATCTTAACTCGCCATTGCCAAGGGTCGGTATCGGTTCCGGTGTGCCAATGATCGCTGGCCGTCACATCTGCTAGTGACGGATATTCAGGAACAAAGCCTGAAAAGGGTAGAATCTTATAGTTCTCAACCAATTGTACAAATTCCCTATAATTTAAAACTTCCATTGTCTGCAGCACCCTTTATTCTATTGGAATTTCGTGATACAACTCCGTACTTAACTCATTCGATGTGTGTAGGTTTTCCCCTCTTTTTGGTTTTGTAACAAACCTGCTACACTGTGGATGCTCAGAAGAGATGTTCTATTCGATGCTGCATGCGAGTAAGGAAGAGATATCTCTACTCGATATTAAAGTTTTCTTTACATTTCAGAGATCGACAAATCTCCCCTGCTAAAATGGAAGGAAGAAAATCGATATCTTACTTCTGGGGGACGATCAATTGAGCAAAAAAAGGGTAGGATTGCTGATGGCGGCGCTGCTGTGCTTTCACTTTTCGGTCGGCTTTGCAGCAGGCGCAACGAAGACTTCAGCCGACTTCTCGGACTTGCAGGATCTGGATGCTGCGACGAAGGCCAAGTTCGACGCGATGATTGGCGCTGGTGTATTCGAAGGGGTAGGCTTCGGAACATTCGGTATCAAGCTTGAGATGAACCGGGCGCAATTTGCTAAAGTTGCAGCGTCAATTTTTGATTTGGAGGTAAATAAGGACGCAAAGACGTCTTCGTTTAAAGACGTCAAAGCCGACGATCCTGCAAATGGTTACGCGTTGCCGTACATCGAGGCGGTGAAAGCAGCAGGGATCACGGATGGCTATGGCGAGGGGGTTTTCGCTCCTGCCGGCAAGGTGACGAAGGAGCAGCTCGCGACGTTTCTTGTTCGCGGACTCAACATGGAAGAGGAAGCTAAGGCAACGCCAGGCGTGAATGATGCTACTGTATCCGACTGGGCGAAGGGGTATGTCGCCTTGGCGTTGGAGAAGAAATTGTTGGACAACGGAACGGACGGACACTTCGGCGGTCAAACCAACGCAACGCGCGATCTGCTGCTTACGGGCGCATACGAAGCCCAGTCGCAATATATTGCACAGGTAGAACAAAAAAAGAAAGCGGAAGAAGAGAAACAGAAGGAAGAAGAACTGAAAAAAGCCAAAGAAGAAAGAAAAAAACAGGAAGCGCAGTCTTGGTCTCCAACTCCGCAGCCGGTACAGCAGGAGGAGCCGACGCCAACTCCCCCGCCGGTACAAGCTACCGTTGAGACGCCTGCGGCACTTCCCGCAAGTGGCGCTGTGACTTCGGGAACGCAAGTTACTTTGACTTCGGCGACCGCCTCTGCGACGGTGTACTATACGACGGATCTCAGTGATCCGACCACGTCCAGCACGCCGTATACGGGTCCGATCGTCATTACGAGCAGTACGACCATCAAAGCCATCGCCGTTAAGCCCGGCTCGACGAATAGCTCGGTTGCGAGCTTTGAATATACGGTCGCGCTGCCAATCGTTTTGCCGGACTCAATCTCGCCTTCGACTTCGGCTGAAGGACAACCCTATACCGGCAGCGTAGCGAAGCTGTCCGGAGGAACGGGCGCCGTTACTTATGCGGTGACGAGCGGCGCGCTGCCTCTGGGACTGACATTGAATCCAAGTACGGGTGAGATTGCCGGAACGCCAAGCGTGAGCGGTGAATATCACTTTGCGATCACCGCGACGGATTCGGCAATGCCTCCGGCAACCGTAACCCTGCCATATACGGTTACGATCGCGCCTTCACTTTCCAAAACGGCACTGGCGTTGATCAATGCAGCATCGGAGTCGGGCGATTGGAACCATGTTGACGTAACGACTTTTGCCGATGCGGGTGTTACGGGCGTTACATCCGTGAACCTTTACAGCGTCCAATATTACCTTGATCCTGCTGTATCGACACATTCGCCGCTTCCAAGAACATTGGCCGACATTCAAGCGATTGTTGACGAGACGATTCAAGCAATGACGGTAGATGCCATCTATGCCTATTTAAATCCTTTCGGCGGAGGATCTGCCCCTACCGTAGAAGTATTCGCTCGCGCCGGCATCACCGGTGTGGATGCTGCCAATTTGGACGCGATCTTAGATGAACTTCGTTTGGCCTATCAAGAGTCCAGGAACAATCCTTTTGGAACGCCGATGTCTACCAAGCAAGATATTCAGGACGTTGTCGATCTTTTCTTCACCTTATAACTTATCCTGGGAAAAGCGGCGCAAGGGAGATCATCCCTGCGCCGCTATTTTTTCAATATCCATCTCACCCCAGCGAGGCGTACTTGCTCGATCGCACGAACTCGCGATGGGCTTCCTGGATCGCATTCGTGCGCATCAGCAGCTCCTCGGAGCCGCCTTGCTTCAGTTGCCCGGCAATCTGCATCAGCTTAAACGTGTTGTAATAGTTCGCATCCGCTTTGCTGCGGCTATGCTGCAAGGTGTCCTCATACAATTGGCGTTCCATCGAGAGGCTCATCGCTTGTTGATGCAGATTGGGATCATGTCGCTGCAAGTAGTCCAAATCGTCGGTGCGCAGCTTCTTGCCCAGCATGAGGGTGTTTCGAATAGATGCCACGCGCGACTCATCCTTCGTCTCGCGTGCGTCCTTGTAGGGTTGCATCGTTTTCAAATATTCACTGATTGGCTGCCCGGATTTTATATTCACGCCATTCACCCCTTATTACAAATATCGTCACGCGTACCTTTGGCCATGAGCATATATCGTAGCCAAAGTATCCTTCGCCAGCCCAGTGCCCTTGAATGTCGGCAAAGTCAACGGCAGGGCAGCTTGAACGACAGCCTACTCCGAGAGGAGTAGGCTGTTCTGCTCTTTTGATCGATTTAAGGTTAATGCAAATCCGGATCATACTTCATCACGGTCACTTTGCCTCCTAATGTGCCGTTGCCTGTTGCGACATAGTAGCTCACATAGATGTTGTCTGTGCTGTCTATGGCGAGGTTTACCCATTCCGCATGCTCAGCGGAGATGCCGGCATACTCTACGACGCTCCAACTCATGTTCTCGAATTTCATCACAGTCACCCTGTTGCCGTTGGCAGCGTCCCGATAAGCAACATAAGGCGTACCTTGGCTGTCGAAAGCGATACTTGCGTATAAGATTCCGCCATGCTCTTCGATCGGGAATCCGGCAGTGCCTACAGCTTCCCAAGCGGAGCCCGTATATCTCGCCACTGTCAGCTTGGAATTGCTCGTATAGGCCATATAAGGTACGCCGCCCGGATCAAGCGCGAAGGATGCACTCCAATAACCGCTTGGTATCGGGGGCTCACTGAGGAAATTCCGGGTAAGACTCTGGCCCTCGTATTTCGCCACGGCAGCTTTAACCGGGTTCCCGACGTTATAATACGTATAGAACAAGTAAGGCGTGTTGCTTGGGTCCAGCGCGATGACTGAATTATTCGCGCCTCTCGCCCCTATACCAGACTGTATCTTCTGCCAGTTGCCGTCTTGAAGCCTCACCACGTGTACGTACTGGAACGAGCTCTGAGAGACATCGATATAAGACATATAAGGCGTGTCATCCTCGTCGAACGCAATGGAGATATGGTCCCCAAATTCTGCTATACTGCCTACGGATTCCCAAGTCCCTCCCCGATATCTCTTCACGATGGTTTTCATGGCTGAACCGATATAAGCAACGTAAAGCGTATCCTGGCTGTCGATGGCGAGCGTCACGCCAACCTCGCTCCACGACTTGTCGAGGCCGGTCGGGCCGCCGACGATCTGCCATTCGCCTGCCGCTTCCACGTATTTCTTCACGAATACCTCTTTGCTCCAGGTCAAAACAGCGACATAAGGATTGCCTTGGCTGTCGATGACGACATTGGATTGATGATTCACGCCCGCTGCCATCGCGTCGCCAAGACTTAGCCACGAGGTCATCGTCCACTTCGCGTACAGGGTCATATCTGCATTTACCGCTGACGAGAAGTCATAGGTGTTCGTCAAGGCGGGATCGCTGTACCAGCCGCCGAACCTGTAGCCCACCCACTTCAGTGCCGCAGGTGCCGCAGCCTTGCCGCCGGGAATCACCGTCTGACTCACGACGGCCGGCCCGTTGTTGCTGTCGAAGCTCACCGTGTAGCTGTTAAATGACCACTTCGCGTACAACGTGAGGTTGGCGACCACCTGTCTCTCCGTGAAGAGATAAGCTTCACTCATTGCGGAATCGCTGTACCAGCCGACGAACGTATAACCGTCCTTCGTCGGTGCGGCAGGCGCGGCAGCAAGGCCGCCATTTGCCACCGTCTGATCAGCTACCGGCGATCCGCCGTTGCTGTTGAAGCTGACCTTGTACATCGCCGTCCACCTCGCGTACAGCGTGAGGTTGGACCTCACCGGTGTCGTGAAGCTGTAGGCTGTACTCAGACCGGCGTCGCTATACCAGCCGCCGAACGCGTAACCGCTCCTCGTCGGTGCGGATGGCGCCGTCGCATGGCCGTCATAGCTCACCGTCTGGTTCGTCACCGACGATCCGCCGTTGCTGTTGAAGCTCACCGTGTAGGTGTTAAGCGTCCACTTCGCATACAGCGTGAGGTTCGTCGCGATCGGTGTCGTCGAGAAGCTGAAGCGGCTCGTCAAACCGCTGTCGCTGTACCAGCCTTCGAACGTGTAACCGAGCTTCGTCGGTGCGGATGGGGCCGCAGCCACAGCGCCTTCCTCCACCGTCAGATCGGCCACCGCCGTGCCGCCGTTGCTGTTGAAGCTCACCGTGTAGCTGTTTTTGGGAGCGATCGTCCATTTTGCATATAAGGTGAAGCTGCCCGTCACGACCGTCGTCTCAAAGTCATAGGCGCTCGTCAAGCCGCTGTCGCTGTACCAGCCGCCGAACACAAAGCCTTCCTTCGTCGGCGCGCCGGGCGCCTCAGCCTTGCTTCCTTCGTTCACTCTCTGATCCGCCACCGCCGACCCTTCGTCACTGTTGAAGCTCACCGTGTAACTGCGCAGCCACTTCGCGTACAACGTGAGATCTGACGTCACCTGTGCCGCGAAGTCATAGGCGCTCGTCAGCGCGCTGTCGCTGTACCAGCCGGCGAAAACCAGATCGTCCTTCGCCGGTTCATCCGGCTGGCTTGCCTGGAAGCCGTAACCTACAGTCTGGTCAGCCACCGCCGATCCTCCGTTGCTGTTGAAGCTTACCGTGTTGTTGTTCAGCGTCCACTGAGCGGTGAACTCGACATCGCGCGCGGGCATCGTGGCCACAGAAGCGGGCGACCATCCCGCGAACGCATGGCCCTGCCAGGTCGGAGTGCCAAGGTACAACCCAATCGTTGCCCCAAGCGGTACGTTAACGACCTTGGTCGCATCGCCGGAGCCATTGTAATGGATCGTCATGGCGTAGCTATTGCGCTTGTAGTACAGCTTCAGCACCGTTGTGCCTCTGCCTGCGATCGGAGCCGACAGCACAGTCCCCGGCACGCTGTCGTTGAACGTAAAGCCCTCATAGGACCTGGTCGGATTCGTCAGGCTCGCCGCGGTATCGGTTGTGCCGCGATACGATTCCGTATCCGCCACCGTATAGGTGTCGCTTCCGATATTTTGCACCAAGTAGACGACCAGATAAGGCGTGTCCTCTCTCGCTGTCCAGTTCGCGGTATAGGCGGCGTCCGAAGCCGGCATCGTACTTGGAACCTCCGGCGACCAGCCGGCGAACGTATATCCCGGCCTTGTCGGCACCGGTATACGCGCGGCGATGTTTTTGCCGACGGCTTCCGTAACCGAACTTCCGGGTGCCCCCGGATAAGCCCAATCGAAGGTCATCGTGCGATTCACCGGGTAGTAATCAACCTTGACGACCGTCGAACCGTCTCCCTTGATCGACACGCCGCTTGCCGTACCTGTCGCATAACCTTGGTTCTTGAACCTGTCGGAGGCGATCCGAATCTCCGCGCCGGTTGTTCCGGTCAACGTTTCCGTTACCGCAGGCGACGTCGATGTCTTGGTGTTCGGGTCGATCAAATAATGCTGCACGGTATACGGCGTATCCGTGTTCGGGATCCAGTGCGCGATCAGATTCCGATCCTCGGCAGGCATACGGCTCGGAATCGTCGTCTTCGTGCCGCCGGAGATCGACCAGTACCAGCCGTCAAAGGTGTAACCCGGATATACCGGGGTGTCCACGCTGATCGCCGCGTTATACGGGGCGGCGACAACCTGGGTCACACCGCCGTTCTGCGGATCCAGCTGGAGAATATAGTCGCCCACTCTGGCCAACCATTTCAACGGAATCTTGCGCGTGAGCGAAGCTGACGAGTACGACAGCGGCGCCCCCTTCCAGGTGATGACCAGGTTGCCTTCGCTCACCTGAATGTCCCTGTTCACCACTTCGATCTTCCCGGTCGTCGGTTTATATCTGAAACTCGCATGGTCCACCTGGATGTCGAATCTCGAGCGGTCATACACGCGGGTATTCGTCTCGCCCGTCTTCAGATCAAACGTGCGCATCGTGAACAGCGTCTCCGGCACAGCGATGGAGGACGCGGAGCCCGCCAAGTTCACTACGGGTGCCTTATCCTGCGAATAGGCAAAGTCGACGACATGCTGCTGCTCCCCTACCGTGTACAGCGGCCACATATTGTCGTACACCGGCACGCTGGCCGAGAGCAATCCATCGCCTAATTGGGCGCCTACTGCGCTCTCCAGATAGATGCCGATCTCTACATACAGAGCGCCTAGAGAACGGGTGGACTCCACCCCGTTCAGCCGCTTCAATTGATAGTAGAAGTACCCCCACAGATTCACATAAGCGCCGGGCTCTACGGACAGCCCGATGCTGTTCAGCTTGACGCTTCCGACCCCCGCTTTAAGTTCCAGATGAATGCCCGCCCGCAAACCGAGCGTTCCCATGACATAGAAGGTGAACTGGTAATTGCCGTCCCCCGGCAAGCTCACGGTGCTGCTCGAGCCTGTGAAACCAAGCACGTGCAGTGTAGCCGAATAGCGCTTGGCAGTCGTATAGTTGAAATCGGCCCCGATCGTCAGGTTCACATTGGCATTGACAACAAACTCTGCCGTAAAGTTGATTTCAACGATACCAAATGCCACACGCATGCTGTAGTTTACAAGCTCTTTCTTGATTAACGGAACCCAATCCGTCTCGTTCTCCATCAACTCTTGATACTGTGCCTGCAGCGACGCGTCGTCTACGCCGGTATCCTGCACCCCGTCGATTAACGCTTTAATTTCCGTCGTGATGTCACGCACCTTGCCCAGCTTGCCGCCGGTACTGGCTTTGTCCCAGTCATCCAGCGCATCCTGCAGCTTGTCGTGTTCGACGGTGGCGATCTTCGCCGTAACGTTGATCCCGGTATACGTATAGGCGTCCAAATTTGCGGTGACCAGATAATCGCTCGGGTAAGGGATGCAGAGGAACAAAAGGCATGCTTCTCCCCATTCCGTCTCCCCGTTGACGCCGAGATTCAAGCTCATCTCCTCAAGAAATGTGCCGGTCATATGGATGACGAGGTCGCTTTCTTCATGGATGCGAATGACAATATCGGCTGCGACCTGAAGCGTAGCGCTTACGCCGGAGGCTTGTCCGGCAATATGCTTCAATGTCGTACCAAGCGAAGCTGTGACGGTCAGATTCTCCACGCTGACTTTGCCCGCGCCTTTTGAGGCCGATAGTACATTGACCTCCATCTGTGTCTTGAAGGCATTCGTCTTCATGGCCAGCGTAGATAGATAGTCCGCGGCTTGATCGACGAATCCGCTGGCTGTCGCTTGCCGCTCAATCTGAGCTTCGAGCTTCGCAATCTGCTCATCCGACAACAGCAGGCCGCCGTCAATCGCTTGCTGTCGGTAGATGTCGAGAACATGCTCGATGTCTTCCACAGAAACATCGGTATACGTAATGACGTCCATCTCCGCCGCAGGCGTAATCGACGTAATGCGCCCATAACCGATTACCGCAGCATCTTCTTCTGTGAATTGACCCTCGTAGAAAGCGATAAAATCGCCCGCATCGACGGTGGTGAGTTCACTCAAGCCCAGCGGCGCATACAGACTGTCGCTGTAGTTCATCGCGGTATGCGCGATCGTGATCGCATGGTCGTCCCGGTCTCCATCCGTATCCGCCTCTACGCTCACAGGCAGCACATCCGGCTTGAACAACACTTGCTTGGCATCCGCATGACGATAGGTGTAATTGCTGCCGTTCATCGCCGTAATCTGTACATAGGCGACATCGCCATCGTCGGCGCCGGTTGTGTCTACCGTACGCAGATCGGGGCGAACCCCTTCATAGATGGCGACGGCATCGCCAACCTGAATCCCGGCGCTGCCGGTATACGTGAACGTGCCGCTGCCCGCATTCGCCGCGGGGAGACCGGTATCGTCGCCCACCGTCGTCGTGACGACCGGAATCGCGGGCGAACCTGCTTCCGCGCCGTCCAGCATCATATCCGAGACTTCCGCAAAGGGCAGATAGATCATGTGCGGATTCAACGGGATATTCATGGCTTCTTGCTTGGCAACGCTAAAAACATAGATGCTCGTCGTTGAATCTTGACCCTGGAAGGCGAGGTTGTCGTCCGTCAACGTAAGCTGATAGGTGTGGCCTTCCGTGAACTGACCGTCTGCGGCTGCAGACGCTACCGTGAAGGTGCCGTTCGTACCGGTGACCGCAATCCCCGCAAAATCGGGATTCGCGGTATCCTCAATCGTCATCCGCGCCTGCACCTCGGATGCCGTCAGGCTGCCGGTCGCATCGTTGACAGCGATCGTGAAGCCCGGCGCGACATCCAGCACCGCGTAGCTCGGCGTGCGCTGGACCGCATTGTTCACGTTGTCTATGTACTTCGCATACAGCTTCGTATCGGCAGCAACCGTGCTGCCCTCCGCGAATATGAGCGACAAATCGCGATCCCTGAACCAGCCTTGGAAAATATACCCACTCCTCACCGGAGCCGGCAGCCGGCTCGGCGCCTCCCCTTGCCGCACCTTCTGATCCGCGATCGCCGTGCCTCCGTTGCTCTCGAACGAGAGCGTATACGCAGGGGCATCGCCGCCGCTGCCGGTAGGTGTGGGTGTCGGTTGGCCGCTGCCGGTTGGTTCGGGCGTCGGTTGGCCGCTGCCGGTAGGTGTCGGTGTCGGTTGGCCGCTGCCGGTAGGTTCGGGCGTCGGTTGGCCGCTGCCGGTTGGTTCGGGCGTCGGTTGGACGGTGCCGTTCGTCGTGCCGTTATCCGCACCGGATGTTGGCGTCGGCGTCGGTGTCGGTGTCGCTTGATTCTGTTGTGCCCATGCCTCCACAATCGCATCGTTGCGCATGAAGAGAACAGCCGCTTCCGCGCGAGACGCCTCAGCATGCGGATTAAAATTCCCGTTTTTGTCCCCGAGGAACACCCCTGCTTGCCACAGCTTAACGACTGCATCCGCCGCCCAAGGAGAAACATCGGCGAGATCGCCCGGCTCAGTCGTTACGCGATTGCTAGTTTGATAGGGAATCCGATAGCTTTCAAAATATCGCAAAGTTATCGTCGCCATCTGTTCCCGGGATACGTTGGCATCCGGAGAAAAATGCTGCTTGCCCGTGCCGGATGTAATCCCTTGCTTAACCGCCCATGCTACATATGGCGCATACCAAATCCCCGCCTGCACATCGGCAAAGGTCGAGGCGGAATACTCGCTTGCATCCACGCCTGCCATTCGTCCAAGCGCCGTCACATACATGGCGCGCGTCATCGCCCCTTTCGGCGAGAAGACGCCGCTGCCCGTTCCGCTGAATATGCCATTCTTCCGGACATAGTCGGCCGCATCGTAGAACCAGTCCGTTGGACTCACATCCCGGAATCCGCTTGGCCCGGACGCTGCCGCCTGCTGCACCGGCAGTTCGGCCGCTGTTCCCTGCTGCAAAGGCAGTACAGTCATGATCATGCTGATGATTAGTATCCACGTCAAAATCCGCGATTTCGATTTCCAACCCCATTTTGTCGCCTTATTCACACTTATTCATCCCTTCTAGCAACTGGATATAGGAGAAAATGTCGATTTTTCTCCTCCCATTCTAGCAGGGCGTCCGGGATCACTTCTGAATTACAAAGAAAACTTTAAGTTCGAGCGATTCGCGAGGAATTTATCGCCGCTATTCACACATTTCCTTGCCTGATGCTATCATAAAGGAAACCACTAGTTTTTAGCGCATTTTGTAGATTGGGGTCGAATTCATATTGAGGCGCATTCTCCGATTCGGTTCTCGTTCTATCCTGCTTTATATAGCGATTGTCTTGGTCGTTGGTTTGTTCGCAAGCTATGCCATCGTGTCTGCACCGAACTCTCCTAAGTTTCAAAGTGAAAAAGGCGTTCTGGATTTAACCCCGGCTCATGTCAGTGAGCATCCGATCAAGTTAAAAGGGGAGTGGGCGTTCTACTGGCAAGAGCTGCTGTCGCCGGCGGATATACGGAGCCGTACGGAACAAGGAGAAAAGGAAAATCAATATATCGACATCCCCGGATCCTGGCTAGGCTACCCGTTGGATGGTCAAGCGATCAAAGGAGAAGGCTTTGCCACCTTTCGGCTGGTCATCCGCCTTAGCGAGCAGGATCGGAATGAGCGTCTTGCGCTGCGGCTGCCTACCATTTTCCATGCCTATCGATTATGGGTGAATGGCGAACGGCTGGCCGAAGTCGGCGTGGTTGGTCGGGACAAGAACGGCGTGACGCCGCGTCTGTCAACGAAGCTGGTGTTCTTCCAGCCTGCAGGCAACACGGTAGAGCTGGTTATGCAGGTAGCGAACTTCCATCATAAACGAGGCGGCATCACCAAGTTTATAGAACTGGGTGGCAGTGACGCGTTAACGATCCGGACAAACCTCAGAGTTGCCGCAGAGACATTCATAACCGCAAGCCTGCTGGTGATCGGCTTATATAATTTGCTGTTGTTCGTGCAGCGACGCAAGGATAAGGCGACGTTGTATTTCGGTTTGTTCAGCATGATGTTCGGTATCCGGTCCTTGCTGGTCGGGGAGCTGATGCTTACGCAGTTGTTTCCTCGTTTTCCGTGGGAATTGCAGTTCAAGATCGAGTATCTGATCCTTTGCGTCAGCGGTTATATCATCACCATGTATTTTGATTGCATTTTCCCCAACTATGTGTCGCGATGGTTTCGTCTTGGCTCACGGATCGCAACCGGCGGACTCTGTCTGGTTGTCGTGGCGACCCCTGCGCTTATCTATTCGAAAATGTTACTGACGATCGGCGCGATCGTTGTTCTGCACATGGTGTATCTGATGATCGGGCTTGTCCAGGCGGCCATGCGGCGTCAGGATGGTGCGTTAACCTTCCTTGTCGTGTCAGTGATTACTTTAGTTACGGTGATCGACGATTTTTTATATTACAACGGCTGGTCGCTGATCGGAAATATATCTCCGCTTGGTCTGTTCATATTTACGGTCGCCCAGATGATCCTGCTTTCTTCCAGATTTACGAGGGCGGCATCGAATGAGGAGCGGATTGCGCGCGAGCTTCAGGACGCCAACCATAAACTGACGGAAATGAATGCGAATTTGGAACGGACCGTGCAGGAACGCACGCATGCCTTATCCGCAGCCCACGACGATCTCCGCGCTTCGTATGACCGGTTGCTCCACTCCGAGCAAGGGAGGAAAAAGCTCCTTGCCTATATCACGCATGATCTGCGCATGCCGCTGTCCAGCATGCTTGGTTATGTAGAGGCCGTGCAGGACAGGGTCAAGCCGGAACGCAACGAGCAATACCTGAAGTATATCCGTGACAACACGATCAGGATTAACCGTATGATCGAGGAGCTGTCCTTCCTGTCGCATTTGGAGACGGGACAAGTCTCGTATCGGATGGAGCCAGTTCCTGTGGTTCGTTTCTTGCGCAGTTTTTTTGAACAATATGAGCTGGTCGTGCGAGACGCAGGGTTGGATTTTAGGCTGGATACCGGAGATGCGGAAGCTCAACGGCTTCGCTTGCCTGTAGTCGAGATTGCTGTCGAGATGGATGCGCAGCGATTAGAGCAGGCTTTGTTTAATCTCGTGTCGAACGCGATGAAGTTCACCTCAGGAGGCGGGCTGGTGCGTATTGCGCTAGCTGTTGACGACGTGAACGATATCCGATCTGCGATCATTAGCGTCCAAGATTCCGGCACGGGTATTCCTCCGGATCAGCTCGAGCAAATCTTCGACCGCAATTACAGGTATGATCGACCGGGCGTGGAGAATGACGTAGGGGGCAGCGGGCTCGGGCTTGCGATTTGCAAAGAAATCGTACAAGCGCATGGCGGGACGGTAAGAGCAGAGAGCGACGGCAAGACAGGGTCGATATTCTATGTGTCGCTGCCTTGTATTGTACAGGAAAGAAGGTGACCGTGTGGCGGACACGCACAAAATCATGATCGTCGATGACGATCCCCATATTTGCGAGATTGTTCAGGTATATTGCGAGCGGGAAGGTTTCCTATCCGCCTACAGTCACAACGGGACAGAAGCCATGAAGCTGCTGGCGTCTTTCGAGCCGGATTTAATTGTACTGGATGTCCTGCTGGCTCATGAAAACGGCATCGATTGGTGCAGGAACGCACGCAGCTACACGAATGCGCCGATCGTGTTTCTGAGCAGCCGCGAGGAAGACGAAGTGAAGATCAGCGCCTTATCCGATGGCGGCGACGATTATGTGACCAAGCCGTTCAGCCCGGGCGTACTTATGGCCAAGATCAAAGCTCACCTTCGCAGAGTGTCGACGGGCAGAAAAGAACAATTGCTGGAGTTGCCGGGTCTAACGCTGGATTACTACGCACAATCCGTCAACGTCGGCAGTAAAACTGTCTTTTTATCTAAAAAAGAGTTCAGTCTGCTGTCCTATATGGCACAAAACGTGAATCGCGTCGTCACTGTCGATACGTTGTTCCAGCTCATCTGGGGAATGGAGAGTCTGGAGGATACGAGAACGGTCGCCGTACACATCAGTAATTTACGCAAAAAAATCGAGGTTGACCCCGCCGATCCCGAGAGAATTGTTACAATTCGGGGAAGCGGATATATGCTGGTTGCCAGAGGTGCGTCGCAAGGGCGGACATAGCGCGAAATCCGTGGCAGGCGCAATCGAGTTTAGGCGTCGATAAAAACTAGTTAAGCCCTGGCGTTATTCGCCGGGGCTTCTCTTCTTATAACCTTTCGATAGGATATTCAAAACGGGTTATGGAATCACTTTGCCATGAATGCAGCGATGGAAGCCGAGGTTTTGAAACGGGGGAGTTCCCCGGCGCTCATGAACCATAAGGACTCCTTTTCCAGTGTTGGGTTGAGTATGAGGGAAATGATCCCGGTACTTAAAGCAAGAGGTGCAAAGCTTGATGCCATTTCCCTTTTGTTGACTAAAATTCCACCGGGACTTCTCGGCATCCTTTTTAACAAGGTTATTTTTGCAAAAAGGCAGCTTGGCACGACTCTTCGTGGAATACAACAATAGCAGAGCAGGTTTTGCGGTGCTTGAGGTTGTGAGAGAAGGCAAAAAGGCAGGCATACCTTTGCCGCGTTTTACAAGGGCATTTGAAAATACGGAATATGCAAAAGAAATATATAAACATACCGCTCCGGCGTCCAGCAGAACCGATTGAGATTTGGGGCGATTGAGGCAATTGCCGCACTCGTCCATTGCCAAACGATGTTATATGCCTTACATGGTGACTCCTTGCCATCCATGATCAATCGCGCGTATCATCCTTCATCATGCACTACGCCGCAGCTCATAAAAATACTGCACGATCGGATGCTTGAACTTCATCTGCCCAGTCATGTTCAGAACCCGCTTTTTCCCGACTCTCCTGTCCACCAGAGCTAGAATATTCAATATCATATCATCGCTCTCTATGCTTTCCTCTATGGAACTCGATAAATACTTATTAGCCACGACGATAAAATTCGATTTACTTAATGAATCCTGCGCTGACAAAAGCGCTTTGGCATGCGCTGTCCTTTTTCTGCTTCTGGCCATGACGATTAAACGATCTTCAGGCACTGTCCCCTTTGTATTTTTTCTGATCGCTTCAATGTCTTCATTGCCGATCGGAATTTGGATATCCGGGTCATTTTTAATTTCCAGCTCCGTTTGATACCATCTGATCGCGTTCGTTTTATTATTCATATTGAGTATATTCTTTTTATCTACCATAATATAACAAACCCCTGATTTATCAGGTAAATAACGGTAACCCTGCGCGCGGTATTCTACTCTATTATTTAACGCAGGACTGAGAAAGCCCTCCAGTTGCTGCTTTAATTTGCTCCAGGACATGTGGCCTTCCCCCCCTCCAATTAACCGACCCTAGTCCCCACGTTCCTCGGCCTCATCATGCGCCTTGCTTTCAAACTCGCCAAGTCGTGCGCGCACTTCGCTTGTTGACTTTGCGTTCATTAAGTTATTTCTTAATTCGCTTGCTCCCCGGAATCCGCGGACATATATTTTGAAGAAACGGACAAGCGAACTGAACGAACGGGGCTCCAGTCCTGAATACTGATCATAGAGATCCAGATGCAACCGCAACAAATCAAGCAATTCCCCACTGCTGTGCGCCCTCGGCTCCTTCTCGAAAGCAAACGGATTATGAAAAATGCCGCGCCCGATCATAATGCCGTCCACACCGTATTGTTCAGCGAGCTTAAGGCCGGTCTGACGGTCAGGGATATCCCCGTTAATGGTCAGTAGCGTATCCGGTGCTACTTCATCGCGAAGCTTCTTAATCTCCGGAATCAGTTCCCAGTGCGCATCTACTTTGCTCATTTCCTCTCTCGTGCGCAGATGGATGGACAGATTCACGATGTCCTGCTTCAAAATATGGGTTAACCAGCCGCGCCACTCGTCGACTTCGCTGAAACCGAGCCGCGTTTTTACGCTGACGGGCAGTCCCCCGGCTTTGGCCGCTTGGATAATATCCGCCGCGAGCTCAGGACGGCAGATCAGGCCGCTTCCCTTCCCGTTCTCCGCCACATTCGCTACAGGACAGCCCATATTGATATCAATGCCTTTGAATCCCTCTTTCGCCATGCCAATGCTCATTTGACGGAAGAACTCAGGCTTGTCTCCCCAAATATGAGCGACGATGGGCTGCTCATCCTCCGTAAAAGTCAAACGCCCGCGCACGGAATGGTTCCCCTCCGGGTGGCAATAGCTCTCCGTATTCGCAAACTCCGTAAAAAACACATCCGGTCTGGCAGCTTCGCTCACGACATGTCGAAAAACAACATCCGTCACATCCTCCATGGGCGCCAGTATAAAAAAAGGGCGTGGTAGATCACGCCAGAAATTGTTTGTCATATCAGAAACCTCTCTAAAGTTATCAGGACTCTGTCGAAATCGTCTCGAAGCCGACGCATCGGCTCCTTAAGACATTATAAACCGGAAGACGGGTATACAACAGATTGATGATATAATCATGGCAAGCTGGCAAAAATTAGCCATGACTACGCGTCCATCATTCCAGGTAGCCTCAAGTAAAGGGGATTGAACATGACACGAGTTATCGAAAATGCATTTTAAGCTATGGCAAGGAAGATGCGCCTGTAAAAGTGGAAGTGATCTTAAATTTGGCGTGCCCGTATTGCGCATAAGGATCCGGAGCGAGTCTACGAGCTTATGAAGGATTTATTCGCCAAACAAAACCAGTGGAGCGAATCCGACAGCCATTCAATTAAAAAAATGTTAACCGCAGAGTATGGGTTACAAGAACAACCTGATAACATCGATTTAAGTTTAAGCATCATTGCAGAAGCCATTGAACGTCAGGTGAAGATGGTGCCGACCGTATTCATTAACGGCAAAGAGATCCAATACCCTGATGGAATTGATGCAAACGGGTTAATAAAGGAAGTCGAACAAGCTTTGGCGTAAGAAGTTCTGTATTGCGAAAAATTAATGTGAAACAAGATCCCCCGAAACCGTATGCGTTTCGGGGGTATTTACGGTGGACAAAAGGTTTCCGTTTGTGCCGTAAGGTTTCTTACTTCAAATCGAATCACTCGCTCTACAATATGCGACTGCAATCATTCCAAGTCACCTAGGATTTTACTTCCAATCAACATTCACTGCAGAATTTATATAGATCGAACCCCGAATAACTCAACAAAAACAAAAATTATAAAATTTCCCTTTTCCCTTCAGATTGCAATATCTATCCAGTGCATCATCTATTTTTCGTGCAGTCTCCTCGTCCCCTTGTAGATGTACGTATAGTTTATCTTTTGCTCTGCTCGCAGCTACATATATAATTCGAGTGAACTCCTCATATTTTGCTAAACCGTTCCCGTCGTCAAAAATGAAAGGATCACAAATAATATCGACAGGATTACAATCTTTTCCGTCAAGCCTAGGTGCAGGCTCAATGTTAATTAGAACATGACTAAATTCTGCCCCCTTAGCTTTATGAATAGTCATGTACTTACTGTCTGGCGAATAGATCTCTTTTGTAATGATCTTAGCCGAAGAATATTCTAATTTGTCGATATACTTATAAACAGACTCAATGTATTCTTCTTCGCCCGGTAATGGATACTTTAACATACTCTTAATAGAGAGACCCGATGCCGTCATCTCAGCATTGATTTTCATAACAACATCTTTTAGCAGACTTGTCTCTTGAACACATTGATTTACAAAACCCCATAGATGCATTACTTTCAATAACAATTGGTTACTGTCTTCTGTGAAACGATGGAGTAACGAGTTGATTTCCAAATACTCATCCAAGACCTTTAACGCGCTAGGTATGCATCTCCTTTGGTGCGCTTCTTCAAGCTCAACAATCATTATCATCGACTTAATCCAAGCTTCTCTCTTGGACTCAAGTTCTGTCTCAAAATTACGACGAAGTACAAAGCTGTATGCATTACTTATATCATTCAACAATTTCTGTTGGTCTTCACTTACGTTCGATATATACTTAAAAACTTCCGACCATTTACGACACAAAACTACTGTCTCCCTATCAATAATTGACTCCAAAGGAGTCCCGAAATGATTCTTATCTCTTTGCAATAAAAACGTAACTTTCTCATTACTGGAGAGATTCATTTCGCATGTCTGTTCATTTAATTCTTTGTCTCTATATCTTAAATAGTTCACAAAATCAATGACATTCTGTGTACTTCTCCGATTTCCCTTAATCACATAATTCTGAATGGGTAACTTAGAGTCCAATGTGAACTGGTGAAATTCCCGATAGTCGGCCCCTTGGAAAGAATAAATAGATTGGGCCACATCCCCAATTACAGTAACAATACATTCTTTTTCCGAAAGTACTTTTACTATTTTGTTCTGAATCGGGTTCGTGTCCTGGTACTCATCTATCAAGATATAGGGGAACTCACATCTGATTAGATGTGTGGACAATTGATATTTTTCCAGTACGGTGTAGCCAAAATATAAGATTTCATCAAAAGATAATCTTCCGGCTACATTCCATACATAATCCTTAATCGCAAATGCCAGAGTAAGATCCATTTTTTTCGTATCATACTCTAAACTAATTTTTTCATTAGCTGAGTTATTAGCAGCGTTCAAACTTGTGATGCCAACTTGAACCTCTGTCATTTTAGTACGAGATAACTCCAAGTATTGTTCGGTTTTTATTTCCGGATAATGCAGTTCAAAATACTGATGAATCTCTTCCTTTTTATGTCCACTCAGGGTTGAGAAACCCTCTTGTACAGAAGATAATTTTTGTTCTTTATCAATTATTAATCCAAAATTTTCTTTGATAATTTCTTTCAATTGCAATTGGTTAGGCTTTATAACAAACTCATTTAAAAAGGAATGGATTGTCGAGACTACAACGTACTGATTAAGCGTACCTAACCGATTTCTAATCTCATCCGCTGCAACATTTGTATAAGTAATACATAAAAGTTTTCGGAATCCACTTTGTAGCTTAGTACTATGCTGCACAAGCTTTTTTATATTTTCTATCAGTAGGTGTGTCTTCCCGGCTCCGGGACCAGCATATATCTTTAAGTGTCTGTCATCGTTATAAATATGTAGGTTGTCGGATGAGTGTATTACTTCAACTTCAACCATTCCAACCCCTCCTTTATATAGGTAGGCACAATTAAATCATCTATTAAATAATGTTCTTTATCGGGATCGCTTGAAATATTTGCTGATAAAATGTTTAATGCCAAATCACCTTTTTTATTTTCTGCGTAACTCAGAAACAAGTTGGCAAAACAGATTTTTTCAATATCTGTTTGGTATTCGGCATCATTCGTAGATGTGTACTTTTCATAGTAAGGTTCAAGCAGTTCGGCAACTTTCTTCTTTGTCTTTGCATTAGAAATTGAAGTCAGATTATTCTGCCATTCTGTTAAAGAAACGTCTATAGCTTCAATGAATGGATGTAAAGTTTCTGGTGTAACCATCTCTAGTAATCTTTTAACTGTAGACTTATTTTCAAAATTCTCTATAAAAAGTTCGTTCTCAAAAGTTGATCCTAGATTTGACTGAGTTCTCACCATTATGTTGGTACACTGTTGAAAATCGTCTCCAAGTAACTTCATTGAATTCAAGTGTTCTCGATATTCAGATAGATATTTCAGTTCACTTTCATCAAAATACTTGTAGTCGCAGTCTCGAAAACATAATACGCGAGTATTCGTACCTACAAACAAAGGTAAAAAGTGTTTGAAGTTAATACCACCAACTTCTACCACCGAAATATGATTGTCCTCAATGTCGAAGTCAATATCGCATTTTTGAGCAAATGCGGACATCAATAGTTTTTCCGCTAATCCTTCAACCAATATCACTTTATAAGCAAACATCATGTCGGAACGAGTGACA
This sequence comes from Cohnella sp. 56, assembly GCF_037963805.1. Taxonomy (NCBI): domain Bacteria; kingdom Bacillati; phylum Bacillota; class Bacilli; order Caryophanales; family Paenibacillaceae; genus Cohnella; species Cohnella sp. 56. Next base: position 316,903 of record NZ_JAZDQE010000006.1, read on the forward strand.
TCAAGAAATTTAGTCAGATGGGTTTTACTTTCTTTAAATTTGACATTGGAGTATTTGTTTTTTAAATTTTCCGAAACAACCTTGTGTTCTTTTTTAATAGGATCTCGATAGTATTTTAAAGAAATCATATCATCGAGATTTGCAGCTGCTGTTATATTCGATGAGTGAGTCGTAACAAAAATTTGATTTTTAATAACTCTTCCAACGTTTGTATTTTCTGCTGAGACTTCTCCCAAATTCTCCGTTTCTCGCTTTTTCGACAACTCATCAGCCTGTTTTAGCTTGCTCAAATATTTAAATAGTTTATATTGCATGGCAGGATGCAGGTGTGCTTCAGGCTCCTCAATTAATAAAAGGTTATAGTCATTGTTAATTTTGAAAGTGATAATATTGTAAATTTGAACCAAATTATTATAACCTAAACCATTATTCTTCATGGGCATTTCATATCCATAACTGCTGTCCTCTAAGACATATTGAAAATATCTATCGAATTCTGAATTGTAGATGAAACTCGGAATTAAAGTATTATTACCATTCTTAATGCCGATGCTCCCTTGGTCGAACTCAATAAGTTGCTTCATTTGTTCGGTAATAGACGAAAAGTTAGTGACAAGTAGTTGCGTGATATCAGAACGCAACTCAACCTTTCCCGTAAATTCATCTAGTTTTTTACGAACGTATTTTTGAGTGTGGGGTAATAACTCCTCAGTTTTTCGATCAGCAGGAATATAATCAATATTAAAGATGTTTCGTACTTCGGATTTTTTTATTGGCGTCTGTGATGTGGTGTTGTAGTAGTTCCATGAATATCGAGGAAGAAGTTTTTCTAATGACAGAAGAAATTCCTTTGTCCCCTTAGAATTTTTAACTATATCAACATAATCGTTTATATATTTGGCATCCAACTCATATTTAAGCATGATGACCGCGTCGATAATATAACTTCCATTCCCAGACTGAACAAGATTGCCATCAGCAGTATAAACGATAAAATTTTTGAATCTTAGAATTCCGTCATCAAAACCATTCATGTTCAAAGCATGTTCAATATGGTATACAATCTCTATACAAGGAGGCTCTTTTAAATATTTAGCCAAGTTCTCATGGAGATCATTTTTATTGAAATCATGTATGGAACCATCGTTTTCATTAATATTGTCAAGTAGATTGATCACTCTTAGTAAATTTGACTTCCCTGCATTGTTAGGACCAATAATAATGTTGATCCCATCTTGAAACTCCACCACGGCATTATCAAAGTTACGGTAATGTTTAATGTCAACTTTTTTCAAATACATATCTCTACCACACCCACCTTATATCGATATTTAAATAATGTTTCTACTTTTATGGGAGAAAACCTCTAAATTTATCAAAATTGGTCGTTTATTATTGCACGATTTTCTTACTGCACGAGATAGCTGTAATATGTAAATTCATTCTGCTCACTTTTCGGTTGACGGTATAATCATTTAATTAAAGATTGAATATAGCTCTCTCATGTAAGTTCCGGTTTTACACACCTATTTGAAATCTTGCGTCCTCTTCATCGTTCACCTATATCTGAATGAAAGAAAACGCCCCCAAATTTGAAGGGACGCCCACTTGGATATTCTATATTTAGTTAAAAGCTGTCGAACGTACCCACTCATTTCAAATCCAACACAATAGAAACCTCAATTCTATCCTTAAGTACCTTATTTCTAAAGTCGCTTCCAGCAATCGTAAACGAAGCATACTTCGCAGAATACTGATAGTTAAGGACCTCTAGGTATCGATGCGACATAGCTTTACCACGGTCTCTATGTGTGTCGTATGCGGGAACATATCCACCGGCTGGAACTCCAGCGTCCGATAACCGCCATCCTCCAGCACGCGCAGATCGCGCGCGAGCGTGGCCGGATCGCAGGAGACATAGACAATGCGCTCGGGACGAAGCTCCAGCATCGTAGCGAGCAGCGCCGGGTCGCAGCCCTTTCGCGGCGGATCGACGACGATGACGTCGGGGGCGATGCCTCCGGCTTGCCACTTGGGCATGATGACTTCGGCCGGGCCGACAGCGAACTCAGCGTTGGCGATGTTGTTGAGCAGCGCGTTGCGGCGAGCGTCCTCGATGGCTTCGGGGATGATCTCGACGCCGTAAACGCGGCGGGCGTGGCGGGCAAGGAAGAGGGTGATCGTGCCGATGCCGCAGTAGGCGTCGATGACGGTCTCTTCGCCGGTGAGGCCGGCGTAGTCGACGGCGGTCCGATAAAGGCGTTCAGTTTGGGTCGGGTTGACCTGGAAGAAGGAGCGCGCGGAGATGGCGAAGGTAATGCCGCCGATCTCGTCGTAGATGACGTCGTTGCCCCAGAGGACGCGGGTCTCTTCGCCGAATACCTGGGAGGTTGGGCTGGTGTTGATGTTCTGGCAAATGCTCGCGACGCCCGGGATGTCCTCGCGGACGAGACCGCAGAGTTCGTCGACGTGCGGGAGGTCGCGGCCATTGGTGATGAGGACGACCATGCGCTGGCCGGTCGCTTCGGCGTGGCGGACGACGACATGGCGAAGCAGACCGCGCCCCGTGGCGCGGTCATAGGCGGAGTAGCCGAGAGAGCGGGCGATGTGCTTGACGGCGCGCACGGTCTCTTCGTTTTGTTCCTGTTGAATGAGGCAGGACTCCATGTCCACGACCTGGTGGCTTCCCTGCTCGAAGAAGCCGCCGATGAGTCCGTGGCCGCCGATGCCGGCCGCCACGGGAACCTGCGCCTTGTTGCGGTAACGCCAAGGCTCGTCCATCCCGATGACGGGATGGACGACGACCGGCGCGCGCCCCGCATCGGGCGCGCTCTCGCGGCCGCCCGCTTCGCCGGCGGCCTCATCCAGCGGCGCAACCGGCAGCTTGCCGATGCGCGCCAGCACGCCCGCGACGTGCTCCCGCTTCCAGCGGAGCTGCGCCGCGTAGCCCCAATGCTGCAGCTGGCAGCCGCCGCATGCATCATAGATCTCGCACGGCGCCGCGATGCGGTCCGGGCTCGCCGAGACAAGCGCGGCCATGCGCGCGCGGCCGAACGACTTGCCGATGCTCTGCACCTCGGCCTGCACGCGGTCGCCCGGCAATGCGCCGGACACAAACAAGGTGTAGCCCTCTACCCGGCCTACACCCTGCCCCTCATGCGTCATCCCGACGATGTCGATGACGACGGAATCGCCGACCGCAACCGGCACGCCCGCGATCTGGCGCGGCGCCTCGCCCTGGCGGCGCTCCCGCGCGCCGCGCTCACGCTGCGACTGCCCCTGCGGCCGCCCGCCATCCTTGCTCTCGCCCGGACGGCGATCCCGTGACCGCCCGTCGCCGCCCGCACTCGCAGCCCCGCGGCTGGCGCCGGCGCCGCGCCCGCGCGAATCCGCGCGCACCGCCGCACCGCTCGACTGTCCCCGCTCCTGCTGGCCGCCGCTCGCCCCACCGCGATCGCCCGCTCCGCCTGGGGCCTGCCGCTTTTCTTTCCCGACGCCGCCTCCAGCCTTACCGCCGCCGCGCTTGTCCTTGTCACTCATGCTGCACAACCCCGTTCTTGCATTTTGCTTCTATTATAAGAGCCGCTCCGTCCGTAGCGGGCCCTATTCACCTGAACGCGCCAACGGCACTTCGTCTCGCCGATCTCGTCAACGCCACTTCGTCTCGCCGATCTCGTCAGTGATACTTCGTCTCCCCAAGCTCATCCATGATGATCCGCACATGTCCCGGCAGCATCGTGAACGTCCGGGCCATCCGACCGCCGTATTCGCCGTCGAGGTTCAGGTGCAGGCTCTCCCTGTCGGACTCGACCGTGATCCGATTCGTCTGGAACAGCTCGATATGCGAATCCTGCACATGCTCGCCCCGCATGGCAAGCGTCGCGATGCGAATGAATTCGCCGAGGTTGCATTTGCGCATGAGCAGCACGTCGAACATGCCGTCGCCCGTCGAGGCGTTGGGCGCGAGCTTCTCGAAGCCGCCGACGGAGTTGCTGTTGGCGATCAGCATGAGCATGTACTCGTCCTCGAACTCGCCGACGCCGTCCATCGCGATCTTCATATGGAAGGAACGCAGCCGCACGATCTTCTCGAAGCCTCTAATATAATAGGCCAGATGTCCGATCATCGTCTTGAGCTTGCTCGGCACCTCGTACGACAGCTCGGTCAGCGAGCCGCCGCCCGCGATATTGATGAAGTACTTGCCGTCGGCCTGCCCGATGTCGACCGGCTTCGCGTAGCGCTTCACGATCAGGTCGCAGGCGTCGTCCCACTTCTTCGGAATCCCGTGCGCTCTGGCAAAGTCATTGGTCGTCCCCAGCGGCAGGATGCCGATGGCGGGACGGCGTTCGTGAGGGGATATCCCGCTGATGACCTCGTTCAGCGTGCCGTCGCCGCCCGCCGCGATGACGATGTCGAAGCCCCGCTCCACGGCCTCGGACGCGGCCTTGACCGCATCGCCCTCAGACTCTGTCGCATGGCAGGACGTCTCGATGCCGCCCCGCTCGAGCCGCTGCAAAATCTGCGGCAGCCTGCGGCGCATCTCCTCGCGGCCCGAGGTCGGGTTGTAGATCAGCCGAGCTCTCACAATGTCCAACTGGAATCCCCTCTTCTATATCGCGCTATCCGAATTCTCTTTTACTTATTCATGCTACTGAATCGTCAACCCAATGTCAACGCGGGAGAGCCGCGGGAGACGGGGGTCGGATGCAGGGCTGACAGGACTCTTCCCAACCTGACAGCACACGGCAAAAACCCCCGCTTTTCTCATCAAGCGGAGGCCTGCGCATACGCTTATGATCCCGTCAAACTTCAAGCCGGGCGGCGCGTCCAGCGAGCCAGGCCTGGAGCCGGCCGACGATCCAGTCGCTCACCGCGGGATGCGGCAGCAGCGCGCGCTCGGCGTAGTCGATGTCCTGCCCGGCGAGCCGGCCCGGGACGGCATTCGAGGTGAAGTACCCTTCGCTCAGGAAAACGGGAACGGCGAGCAGGCGCGCACCTGGGTGCCTCATCCGCAGCTGCGCGATCCGTGCCGCCGTCTCGTCCGGGCGCAGCAGCGCCGCGTCCGCCCCCGCGTAGCCGCCGATGCGGACGAGCTCTGCGGCCAGCCCCTCCAGCTCCCGGCGCCACGCCTCATAGAACCAGGGCTCGTCACTGCCGTGGCCGACGAGCAGCACCGCCTCCGCCGCCGGCTCGCGCGAACGCGGGGCGAGCTTGTCCGCCAGCGCCCGCGCGATCTCCGGATCGCTGCCGATCGGCTCGCCGTACGTGAGCCGCGCCTGCATGGCGACCGGCTCCAGATCCGTCTCGCGGCGCGGCTGCGCATACGCGCCGAGCGCCCAGCCGATCTCGTCGACATGCGTGCTGCCCGACGAGACGAACAGCGGCAGCGCGTATATGTCCGTCACGCCCCGCGCCTCCAGCGCCCGTATGCCGTCCTGAATCAGCCGGCCTTCGACCAATTCCAGGTACGCCGCCTCGACCGGCAGCTCCGGCGGCAGCTTGGCCTTCGCCTCGGCGACGGCCTGCTCGACCTGCGCCACCCACCCCGGCTCGCGCGAGCCGTGAGCGATGACGAGGACGCCCGGCCGGCCGGCCCCGTCTGATCCGGCGTACCTGCCACGCTCATCTCCTGTACTCAGCCAGTTGGCAGCACCGTTCCCGCCATTCTCATCCCGGGTGCTCGGCCGCCTTGCAGCGTCGTTTCTGCCATTTTCCTCGCTTGTACTCGGCCGGCTTGCAACATCGTTCCTGCCACGCTCACCCTGCTCCTGCGACGGCTCCTTCTCGCTTCCTCCGACTCGCTCCTGCATCCCGCTCCACTTCCTCCCGCTCCAACCGCTGTTCCCTCCATGCTATCCAACGCCATCGCCGGTGTCAACGCAGAGACTAGGATGCTAATACCAGCAAACCTGGCCCAGCTTGGGATGACGAGTCTTGGATGTTCAGCCGCGAAAAAAAGCTCCGTTCAGTAATCAAAACATCGTACGTTATAATGTTGTCGAGGTGATCCCGTATGCTTAAAGAAGATGTCAAGCAAATGATCGATAAGCTCCCTGAAAATTGTTCGATTGAGGATATTCAATATACGCTGTATGTTCGTTCAAAAATTGAAAAGGGACAGAAAGATATCGCTGAAGGCAATTTGTTGGCTCATGACGATGTCAAAGCGAGGTTGGACAAATGGCTGAACCGGAACAATCAGTATACGAAGATATCATGAATAAAGCCGCTACATGAAGTGACTTCCCGCAAAGAGGACGAATGGTTCCAGAAATGGACGATCCGAACTTGCGGGAAGTTTTTGTACATAGCTATAAATTAATTTATTAAATCGTTAACGGGAACGTCATCATAAAAACGATTGTTCATGGGGCACGAGATCATCTAAACCTCGATCCCTAACGCCTCACTTCTTATCCTCGAACCCGATATACTGCGGCGCCTTCTCGAACTCGCTGCCTTCGAGGCCGCCGTTGTCGTAGATGGCGAGCTTCCAGGCGCCCTCGGGAATCTCGGTGCCCGCCGGAATCTCGAAGTAGCGGCTCTCGCCCTGCACGATGTCGATCGGCTCGCCGACCGGCCACAGCCATGCGTCCACGAATTGGAGCTTGGCCCCGTACGCCGGGAAACGCGGCATGACGTAGACGGTGCCGCCGATCCGCCCGGCCGCCGCGTCCGTATCCGCGAACAGCGGATCGGGGTCGCCGCCGACCGGCACCGCCACCGGAGCGGAGCTGCCGCGGCCGCCGTCCCGCACGGCATAGACGGCGACCTGCGCGCTGCCCTTCAGCTTGAACTCGGGCAGCGTCACGCGAACCTCCCTGCCGTCGAACGGATAGTCGTTGGTCACGTCGACGAGCGGCTGGATCGGTTGTCCGGCCGCATCCGCGCTGTAGACGACATAGCTGACCGCCGAAGCGCTGGCCGCGTCGTACCAGCTGAGCTCGCCGGACACGCGCGTCTTGCCGCTGGAGACGACCGGCTTGAAGTGAATATCGGATACAGGCGCACTGGGAGAATTTACATCTCCCGGCGTCAGCAGATCCACGCTCTCTTGGCCGATATCGTCGTAAGCCTGCACGGTGCCGCCCGCGCTGTATTCGAGCGCGGTCCCGCGATAGGGCGTCACCGACACTGCGCCGAGAATGCCGATATCGCGCAGCGGCAGCGTGTACTTGCCTGGTGACTTTCTCGCGATCTTGGTCTGTCCGCCGGGGTACTTGACCAGATAGCCGTCATAGCTCGACCCGTCCGCCGGATCAGACCAGCTTACGGCCGCCCAGGCGCCGATGTCGGGATTGGCATCCACGAACTTCAGATCCCCGATCTTGTACGCGGGATCGTCTCTGAGCGGCGCCGTCGCGAGCGGCGTGTCCGCCGCCTTGCCGTTGTCCGCCACGGCGTATACGCCCAGCGCCGCGGCCCGGCTCGTGATCTTCGTATTCTCGGGTATGACGAACGAATGCCGATCCGCCACATATACGCCCAGCGCCTTCCCGTACCGCTTGCCTTTGGCATCCGCCAGGTAAGCCTCGTACCCTTTTGCCGACGACGCTTCGTCTTCATCAAAATATAAAATGCCGCCGATCTCCCCCGCCTGCGCGTCCCGATCCTGGAACGTCGCCGTCGCAGCGCCAGCAGCCGTCTTCGCCCCGCCTGATCCCAATGAAGCCGCCTGCGCGGCGCCGAGCGGCAATGCCGCCGAACCGATAACCGTCATGCCCAACAGAGCGGCGCCGATCGCGCGTAGTTGCCGATACATGTGTGTCCCCCTAGCTGTTAGTATTCAGAACAACATGTATTAAACCGTTCCTCCGGACGCGAATCGGGCGTTGCCGTCCCAAAAAGAAAGCGCCCGCCCGAGGGCAAGCGCCATATATCAATATCGGATAAACGTATATCCGGCTCGGGCTCGGGCTCGGGCTTCGGCTTCAGCTCCGGCTTGGGCTTGGGCTTCGGCTTGGGCTTCGACTTTGGCTTGGGCTCGGACTTCGGCTTCGGCTTGGGCTTCGGCTTCGGCTCGGGCTCGGGCTTCGGCTTCGGCTTCGACTTCGGCTTCGGCTTCGGCTTCGGCTTCGGCTTCGGCTTCGACTTCGGCTTGGACTTCGGCTTCGACTTCGGCTTGGGCTTCGGCTTCGGCTTGGGCTTGGGCTCGGACTTCGGCTTCGGCTTCGGCTCCGGCTTCGGCCGTCCCCGCGCCTGTCTCTTACCCCTTGTTCGCCCCCGCCGTCAGCCCGTCCACGAGGAACCGCTGCAGGAAGAAGAAGAGCGCCGTGATCGGCAGCGCGACGAGCACCGCGCCCGAGGCGAACAGCGTGAACTCGGTCGAGTTGCGCTGATTGACCATCCGGTACAGCCCGACGGCGAGCGTCCGCTGCTCCTCGGTGCGGAGGATGAGGTCGGCGAAGATGAAGTCGACGAAGCTGCCGTAGAAAATCATGAGGCTGGCGTACGTGAGCATCGGCGTCGACAGCGGGATCATGATCGCGAAGAATACGCGCATATGGCTGGCGCCGTCGATCTTGGCCGCGTCCTCGAGGCTTTTCGGGATCGTGTCGAAGAACCCCTTGGCCACGAAAATATGGGTGATGATCGCCCCGCTGCTATAGACGAGGACGAGCGCCCAATGCGAATTGAGCAGGCCCATCGTATTGAGCAGCACGTAGATCGCGATCATCGCCATGAAGCCGGGAAAAATCTGCAGCACGAGCAGCACGGTGAGCGACGTCTTGCGCCCGGAGAAGCGGTATCGGGAGATGGCGTACGACGAGAGCAGCAGCAGGAACGTCCCGAGCAGCGTCGACATCACCGCGATCTTGATCGTGTTCTTGGCCCATACCGCGTATTGCGTCTTGGCGAACAGCTCCTCGTAGTGCGTCAGCGTGAACGACCGCGGGATGAGCGTATCGCTGAACAGGCTGTTGCCCGTCTTGAGCGACGACATGACGATCCACAGCGCGGGGAACAGGCTCAGGACGCAGAGCGCGATGAGGAAAATATAGCTGGCGGTGAGCTTGGCCGTGCCTCCGACCTGGCGGTTGTTCATGCGATCATGTCCTCCTCTCGGTAGGCGCGCGTCTGCCGGTAGCTCCAGATGGAGAAGGAGGCGACGAGCAGGAAGATGACGATGCCGATGACGGAGGCGAAGCTGTACTGCGACTGGTTCAGCGCGAGCTTGTACAGCCAGGTCACGAGCAGGTCGGTATGCCCTGCGTACTGGTAGTCCGGGTTGACCGGATCGCCGTTCGTCAGCAGGAAGATGACGTTGAAGTTGTTGATGTTGCCGGCGAACTGCATGATGAGCACCGGCGCGGTCGAGAACAGCACCATCGGCATCGTGATGAGCCTGAACTTCTGCAGCGCGCCCGCCCCGTCGACCTCCGCCGCCTCGTACAGATCGCCGGGGATCGTCGTCAGCACGCCCAGCACGAGGATCATCGTGATCGGGATGCCGAGCCACATGTTGACGAGAATGACCGTGACCTTGGCCCAGAAGGGATCGGTCAGCCACGGCAGGCCGTCCAGCCCCAGCGCCCGCAGGTACCCGTTGACGGGACCGAACTGATTGTTGAACAGATTGCGCATGACGAGCAGCGAGATCATGTTCGGGATGGCGAACGGCACGATCAGAATCGTGCGCCACAGCTTCTTGAAGCGGATGCGGGGCTGGTGGATGACGACCGCGACGACGATGCCGCCCACGTAGGTCGTGAAGGTGGCGACAACCGCCCAGATGAGCGTCCACGTGACGACGCCGCCGAAGGTCGAACTCCACACCTTGAGCTCGAGCATCTTCCTGAAGTTGTCGAACCCGACCCAGTCCACGAGATTGGCGGGGGGCAGAATCGGGTCCGCATAGTTCGTAAAGGCGAGCAGGATGGAGAAGACGAGCGGCAGAATGGTCAGAAACGTGATCGTCACGAACGGGACGGCGAGCACCAGGTAGGCGAAGTGGCGGCGCCCCAGCCCCGCGAGGGACCCGGCGATGCCCGGCGGCCGCTGCCCGCTCTCCCGCAGCAGCCCGTTGCTGTAGGCGTCCCGGATATTGATCGCGTACAGACCGATGAACATCGCCAGACCGAACGTCGCGATCAGTCCGTCGATCATCATATAGATCGAGTGGTCGCCCGCCACCATCTTCGTCAGCTTGCCGACCTTGACCATGCCGCTCGGCCGTTCGCCGAGCGTGACGAGCCCCTTGATGAAGGCCGGGTATTTGTACGCCGCGCCGTACAGGCCGGCCGCTCCGAAGAGCAGGAACAGCAGGCCTTTGATCGTCTGGCGGTTGTAGAGCTGCCCGAGTCCCATCAGCAGGGCCGATAGCAGGGCGGCTGTCGTTCGTTTGCGCATCCGGTCGTCCACCTATTCTTTATTTCGATGCCAGGTCGGCTTGAATCGTCTTGACCGTCTGGTCCAGCGTCGTCTTCGCATCCTGGTCCGGGTGGTCCCACAGCGTGATGAAGGCGGCCTTGAGCGGCTCCCAGATCGCATTGATCTCGGAGATGGAGGGCATCGGCACCGAATGGGTGAACTGCTCGTAGAAGCCGCTCACGATCGGATCGTTCTTGATCTCCGGCGCCTCGCCGGCTTCGCGGCTAGCGGGGATCGCGCCCGTCATCTGATAGTTTTTGAGCTGGTTGTCCTTGCTGCTGGCGAAGTTCGCGAACAGCCGCGCGGCGAGCGGATACTTGGTGTAGGAATTGACGTAATACGACTTGACGCCGGAGAACGAGATCGACGGCTGGCCGTCCGGCGTCTTGGGCAGCGGCGCGATGCCGAGGTTGACCTTGTCCTTGAACGCGCCGACCGACCAAGGTCCGTCGATGTTCATCGCCAGCTTGCCCTCCTGGAACAGCTGCGTCTTCACGTCGTAGGTGACGTCTCCCGCCTTGAGCGGCAGGATCGGCTTCAGGCTCTGCAGGAACTTGAAGCCCTTCACGGCGCCTTCGTTGTTCAGGCCGATGTCCTTCGGATTCGTATTGTTATCGCCGAAGAAGTAGCCGCCGAAGCTGCCGATGAACGGATACGAATAATAACCGACGAACTCCCACATGACCGCGAATTTATTTTGCTTCGGATCGTTGAACGTGCTGGCGAACTTGACGATATCGTCCCATGTCTGCGGCGGACTCGGCACCAGATCCTTGTTGTAGAAAAGCGCGTACGTCTCGACCGACTTCGGATAGCCGTACAGCACGCCGTCATAGGTGGAGGCGTTGACCGCGGCCTCTACGGCGGAGGCGCGCGTCTCTTCCTCGAACAGGTCGTTGGGCAGCAGCAGCCCCGCCTTGACCGCCTGCCCGATCTGATCGTGCGGCAGCGTCAGTACATCCGCCGCCAAGCCGGACGGGCCGTCCGTCGCGAGCCGCCCGCCCTGATCGCCGCCGGCCATCTCCTCGATCGTGACCGGGACGCCGTATTCCTTTTCGAAGGCGGTCGCCAGTTCCTTCATATAGGCCTGCTGCTCCTTGGCCTCCCACACGACCAGCTTCGCGCCCGCTTCCGGCTTCACCTCGTCCTCCGCGGAGGCGCTGGCGGAGGCGGACGACGGAGCCGCCGATTCCGTCTGCGACGGTGCGGACGCGCTGGCGCCGGAGCCGTTCTCGCTTTTGTTCGAGCTGCAGCCCGTCGCGGCGAGCGCCAGGCTCAGCAGCACGAGGCCTCCCCACTTCCCCGCATTCCGCTTGCTCGTCGGCATCTCTTTCGTTTGCGTTTCGTTCGTTTTCGCCATCTCTTTCATGACAACCGCCCTTTCCCTTTATCGTCGTAGGATGGGGCCCGCAGCGCAGCCGGCGCACGGGCTTGGATACAACAAAAAAGAGCACAGCCTCGTTCGCACAAAGTGCCGAGGTTGTACCCTTGTCAGGTAGCATTGCCTTTAAATTGGAAATTTTCATATAGGCGATCCGGATCTTCTTTATCATAACCAACCTGTTAAAGCGTTTGCAATATGCAAAAATGGAAAAGATTTTTAGTTTTTCTTTGCATTTTACCAGATTTCCTCGATATAGCTCCGGTTATCTCACGCTTGCTCCAAAAAACGGCGTTTGCCCGCAGCCCCGATCCGCGATACAGTAGGAATCAAACTTAAAGGCAATGAACGCCAGGTTCAACCTCTTCTGCAAGTCGGGAGGTTGGACCTTTTTCGCGTGACGGGCTGGCCCGCATTCGCCTTTTTGTTCATCTATGGGGGAGGACCACCGGATATGACATATGCAATCGACAACCGTACACTGCTGACGCCCGCCGAGCTGCAGGAGCGGCTCGGGGGCTGCGGCGTCGCGAGCGGACAGCAGCTGATCGTCCACGCTTCGCTCTCAAGCCTGGGCTTCGTCGTCGGCGGCGCCGAGACGCTCGTGCGCGCGCTGCTCGCGCTCGTCGGCGAGACGGGCACCGTGATGATGCCGTCGCAGACATGGCTTAATCTCGATCCGGCGACCGGCGTGCACGGCGACGTGCCGCAGGCGTGGTGGCCCGCCATCCGCGAAGGCTGGCCCGCGTACGACAAGGCGGTCACGCCGTCCGTCGGCATGGGCGCTGCGGCCGAGATGCTGCGCTGCTGGCCGGGCGCGCGGCGGAGCGACCATCCGGCGCGATCGTTCGCGGCGGTCGGCCGGCATGCGGACTACCTGACCGCGGATCACGACCTCTCCGACATCTTCGGAGAGGATTCGCCGCTCGGCCGGCTGTACGGCCTCGGCGGGCGCATCCTGCTCATCGGCGTCGGCCACGACAAGAGCACCTCCCTGCACCTGGCCGAGACGCGCGCCGTCTTCGAAGGCAAGCGGCTGGTCGAGGAGAGCAGCGCCGTCCTCGCGGGCGGCCGGCGGCAATGGGTCACCTACCGGACGCAGGAGGTGTACGACGGCGACTTCGTGCGCCTGGGCAGCGAGTACGAGCTGGAGCGGGGCTTGCAGGTCGGCAGGATCGGCACAGCCGAGATTCGGCTGCTCGAGATGCGGCCGTTCGTCGACTGGGCCGTCGCCTGGATGGAGCGGCACCGGCCGGATTCGTTGATCGCGAGGCCGTAGCCGGCGCTCTTGACGAAGATGCGGCCTCCGGTCGGCTTCCGCGGCCGGGCGGGCGCTCCGGCACGAAGCCCGCGGGCAAGCCGACCGGCGCCCCGCTCGCCCGTTCACGCGACCGACAGCAGTACGATCACGGCTTCCGCCCTTGTCGTATAGGCTTTTGGCGCGAACTGATTTTTGCCGATGCCGTTCATGATTTTCTTATCCTGTACTGCGGCTACGGAGGACAGTGCCCATGGGGCAATCTTTTGATCGTCAACAAAGCCTGGCTTGGACTGGCCGTTCGTCTCCAGCTTCAGCGCGCGGGCGATGATGACCGCCATTTCTTCACGGGTAATCGCGGCGCCCGGGCGGAATGTGCCATCCGGATACCCGGCAATAAGCCCTTCCTCCACCGCAGTCGCCACATAAGGCTCTGCCCAGGGCGCGATCGCGTCCTTGAACGCCGTCTTTTGATCGACGGTGCTCAGCTTCATCGCTTTGACGAGCATGACGGCGAACTCCGCCCGCGTCACTTGGCGCTTCGGCCCGAACGTTCCGTCGGGATACCCGGTTACGAAGCCAAGCCCGACGGCCTGCCGGATACCGGCCTCGGCCCAGTGGCCCGCGATGTCCTTCAGCGCCAAGCCGCCAGTCACGACGACTTGCACCTGCGGCTTCATCTCGGCGACATTCAGCTTCGAGTCTACCAGCTGAACGTCGATCAGCTTGATCGTCGAGCTCGCGGCGGCGACTTGCTTGAATACGAGCGTCGCCATTTCCACTTTACCGCTCAGTCCGTTTCCTGCGCCGACCTGCGTATGGGCGATCCGGACCGTATCCTCCTTGACGATCGGTTCGACCGAGAAGCCTTTAATCGGGCTCGTAAACTTCTGAAAAGACAGCTTTTTCGGATCGTAGCGGAAGGTGAGGTCATAGGCGTACATGTCGTTCAGATGATTTCCGACAGCCGTAATTTGAACGCTGTCTCCGGCAACTTGCATGCTCAACTCAATTTTGGGCGGCTCTTCTGCGCCGGCAGCCGCAGGAATGATACAGATGCTTATGGCAAAGAAGACGATTATCCATGCTGCAAGTTTACGTATGGCCATTTTCCTCGGCTCCCTTTCGATGATAAGCTAAAGCTCCGGTCTGTTCGCCAGCGCGAACAGACCGGAACCCTTTCCTACTGATTCATCCAGTTGCTGATGATCATTCTGGCGACAGCCGCCAGTTCACGGATCGTAATCTCGCCGCTTCCGAAGAGGTCGGCTTTGTTGACCTTGCTCCAGTTCGCATCGGTAGACTTCAAGCCGAAGTACATCGACAAGTACGACAGGTCGCGAATCGTGACTTCCGTCTGACCCGGTACGAGCGTGACGATCGCCGCCTTGAACGTCTGAATGGCCGTATTCAGGCTCGTGACGGCTTGATCGACCGTCGCTTGCGAAGCGCCCGCATTGTTCTTCACGCCGTTCGCCGTATCGATTGCAGCTTGCAGCGCGGAGATGGCGGCAGCAGGGTATTGCCCGACCTTCGTACCCGGCTTCGCTTGATTCAGCTGCGCCTGTGCAGTGCCCAGCGTCGCGATCAATGCGGTCTTGTCGGCAGTCGGCGTCGGAATCCCGATTACCTTGCTCTTGAACTGGTCAATCGTCTCATTCAGCTTCGCGATCGCTTGCGCGATCTCCGCTTCCGAAGCATCCGCACGGTCTCTGACCGCGATCGCTTGCGCAATTTCAGCCTGCACGATCGCCTTGGAGCCGGCCGGATATTGCCCAGGCTGTGTGCCTTCGACCGACTGAGCCAGCAGTTCCTCTGCCTCGCGGACGACGGAATCGAGCGCTGAGCTGTCTGCCAGCTTGATTTGAATGCTTACCTTGACGTCGTCTGTGTTGACGTCCTCGGAGGTCCCGCCGAGCGACAGGATAAAGTCGCTTAACGTTACGTTCGCCATACCTGCTCCGGCATCGTTTTTAGCTTTGCCGATCAGCCGCACCAGCTCGCCGCCTGTCAGATCGGGTGTGCCGAGCGTAGACATAATAACGATAATTTGTCCGAGATCGGCCTTCACGCCCGTGCCCAGAATTTGCAGGCCCGGCCGTGTGACCGAGATCGCCTGGTCAGCCAGGCGCGTGTCGCCGTCCTCTGTGACAGTATCGAATTCGAGCTTCGCCGGATCGTAGTGAACGACGAAGGACAGCGCGTCGAATCCGGACTCAACATCCTTGACGCCAAGCGCTAGCTGGACTTGATGACCCGCAACGACGACAGTCGGACCCGTCAGCGTCACATTGCCGCCAAGCTCCTGCAGCGGCTGGAGCGCCTGGATCGCGCCGCGCAGCGCGTAGTAGGCATCGTCCGCCGCATCCTGCCCGATCTCGCTATTCGAGACGGCGGCTTGGGCTCCGCTCAATGCGCTTGCAAGGCCGTTCCACGAATCGACGGAATACTTCGTTTGATCCAGGCTGCTGGCGGTCCCGATCAGGCCAGTCAGCAAGGACTTGTCGACCGCCGCCGGGGCGCTCGGATTCGCGGCTCCGCCGCGGCCCGCCTTGACTTCGTTGAAGTACGTTTCTACCTTCGTCACTTCGTCGGCTGTCAGCGCTCTGTCGTAGATGAGAACCTGCAGCACTCTGCCCATGAAGCGGTAAGGCGTTGCAGCCGCCATCGTATAGCCTACGCCCAGATCCGCTCTGTTCCCTGCAAGAGCCTTGGCGTTGGTGCCGGTGCCGATGACGCTGTTGTTCACATATACGGCTCTGTTCGCTCCGTCCAGCTGTGCCCGTACGCTGACCAGATCGTTCGTAGCCGAAGTGGCGATTTGCTGCCCGCCGCCGGATACGCTGCCGTCCGCGTTGCCGAAGCGGATGTTGACTCTGTTCGTGCCTACGCCGAGGTTAATGCCGCTCCACCCGTCGTTGGCGGCCCAGGTTTGGTATGCTTCGTTTAATCCGAAGTAGACAAGACCGCTTTGATCGCTGGAGTTGTTGGCCGTGGCGGTCGGTTTAACCAGCGTGTATATCGTCATCTTCGTGCTGCCGTTATAATCCTTGAAGCCGGCAGCTTTGAGCGGCCTTGCGTTCGCCGCAAAATCTACATAGTCGTATACGTCCTTCTTAATCGTCGGATTGCCGGTTGGCGTACCGAGATTATCGCCGCCGCTGCCGGGGACGTTCGCCGGGACCAGCTTCGCCGGCACGCTTCCCATATTCGTCCATCCGGTCACGTTGCCGCTGCTGTCTTTTTCCACGCCCTCATCGGCTTTGAGCCACAGGTCGAGGCCTTCTCTCGGAATATCGGCCAGCGTCGTATCGGTCACGATGACGCGAGCATGCGACTGGCTGAGCACTTCGCCGTCTGCCGCCAGTACGTAGATGATGTACGGACCGGGCAGCAGGGGCGCGATCATCCCGACCTTGTCGCCGGAGGTCACCGTCTCATCGTCGCCGCCGTCAAAGTGTCCGCCGCTCGACGAGGAGATCCATATCTTCTTTGACGCGTCGTTCAGATCGAGCGCAAATCTGACCTTCCCGCCGGGCGCGACGGACACGTCGGCCGGCAGCAGCCTGTTGGCCACCGATACGGTCGTGCTGAAGCTGACGGTGACGGCATTCGGCTGCGCCTGCGTGCTGCCGACCAGGGTCCAGCTTCCTTCGGTAGCGATCTTGTACCCGCTCGTCACGGGATTGCCGTTCAGCGTATAGGTGTAGTCTGCGCTCAAGGTCAGCTCAAGCGGCCGCACGGCTGAGACGTCGTAGCTCTCCCCGTCCGTCACATTGATCGCTGCCGCGCTCTGATCGACGTATACCGTATACTTGGACGTGGCCGTTGCTCTGCCGTCCGCGTATTGGATATACAGCTTGTATTCTCCCGCGGCATTCGGCGCCTTGATCGAATTGGCGTTGCCGGCAGCCTTGGTCATCGCACTGCCTTCCTGGAAGGCCGTTGTGTTCGCAGGCGCGAGCCAAACCGTATCCTGCGCCTTCAACAGACCTCTGCGATTCAGCTTCTCGCCCTTACCCATGATGACGTTGGAAGCCAGCTCGAACTCGGTGTCGGCAATGAGGCTTCTCGGGATCATGTACGTGTATTCGTTGGCCAGACCCGAGTTCAATACGATCTCGTTGCCCTTGATCGGCCAGATGCGCGCTTCGCTCTTGTAATTGTTGTTGACAATCCGCGGCGCGCCATTTTGATTGTTGTTCCCGTCCACATAGCCGTCGACGGCGATCATATCGCTCTTGCGCTTCCAGTTGTTGAACTCGAAGAGACGGCTCTGCCCGGGAGCATGGGAGAGCTTGGACTGCACGACGTTGCCGATCATCTTGATGAACGTGCTGCCTTCGTCCGGATGGAATCCGTTCGTCCAGTTGTTGGAGGTCGTCGGCTTGTCGGTCGGATTCGGATTCAGGAAGTTGTAGTTCATCTCGGTAAAATTCGTCCAGTTGTCGGGGTTCCAGTTGCTGTTCTTGTCGGTGACGGGATCGTTCGTCAGATTGTTGACGGTGTCCCATGTCCCGCCGCCCGGCAGATTACCCGGATCGCCCTGCCGGCCCAGGGAGTAAATGGCCCCGGAGTCGTTGACGACCGTGCAAATTTCCTCGATCCGGTTATAGTTGATTTTGTTGTTCCTCGAGGTTGTCGTAATGTCCGGAGACCTTGCGACGCTCGTCTCGTGCGTACCATTGTAAGGGCCGCCGGTCTTGTTGGTGCCTTGGGCCGTGAAGCCGAACCCGTCGTACTCGTCCCAGCCCCAGCCGATGCTCATGGCACCGTAAGTGGTGTCATAAATGTAATTGTGCAGTACCTGCATGTTTGTCGTGTAAAAAGAGGCCAGCGCGTTGGCGCCCGGGAATCCGTAGCAGGTGCGGTACAGGAAGTTGTTGGTAATATAAATGTTTTCCGGTACGGCTTCCGTCCCCGCTGCGAATTTTTCCTTGTCGACGCCGGCCCAGCTCCTGATCGGCGTGCCGCCAACCGAAGCGCTCGATTCATGCTTAATGGGCTGGTCGTTCTCGTAAATATGCTGCGGATGTCCGACCACAATACCGGATGCGAGCGTATCTACGATATAGTTGCCCGTCACTTCGATATCCTTGACATCGTTCTCGATATGGATGCCGTTGAAGCCGGCCAGACCGATCTCGCCGTTCAGCACCTTGATGTTCCTCGCGGCGTTGATCATGACCACGGCAGGCGGGATGTCATAGCCGCGGTAGAACGTCTCATGCCAGTTGATGCTGCTCGGGAAGTAAACTTTGTTGACGATAGAGCCCTGAACGGACGCATATCCGCGGGAGCTGGTCGTGACGGGTCCCGACCCGTCGCTCAGCGTATAGGTGCCCGTCAGCTCGAACAGCTTGTAGTCGGTATGGGCGAACTTGAGGCCGTTGAAGGTGATGTTTTTGACGCGTCCGTCATCCGAGCCCGCGATCGGGTTCAACCGGTCTCCAACCGGGATGCCTCTGATGTCGACGACCGTCTCCAGTCTTGGCACGACCACCTCGGCGGTATTGATATCCTCGCCTTCGAGCGGGATGTAATAGAGCGTGCTCTCCGCCTGATCGAAGTAGAAGTCCCCGCGTTTGTTGAGGAACTCAAAAGCGTTGCGGATGACTTGGTTGTTGCCCGGATTGTATTGCGTGTTATTGCTCAAGGACTGCGAGATCGCCGCATACGGCATCTGGAACCGGAGCATGACGCCGCCGGGCTTGTTGCTGGCTGCCGGCGCCTGTTCGATCGACGCGAAGGTGACAAACGGCCTCGCCCATCTGGCCGTGGAGCCGCCCACGCTTTCGGCTTCGATGTTCTGCGGGTTTTTCGTGTCCGCCGTCAGACCTACGCTGGCGTCGAATACGATACCCGCCCGGATGCCGCTGCCGTCCCGCCACGCCCAGGGGTTATTGGCGGAAGTGAAGCTGGCCGTGGGCGTGCCGGTGACGGTTCTGTTGGCCGACACGACCTGCGTGCTCGTCGTCATGTTGGCGCGCTTGTCGTTGACATAGATCGCGCGCAGCTTGTCGCTGCGGTTAAGGGTCGTTTTATACGCCTTCAGGCCGCCCGTCTGGGTCAGGCCTGCAGCTTCTGTCCATACGCCCTTTTCCAGCATTTGACCGGCGCTGATGACCGGCTTCGCGCCCGGTGCCGCTTCATAGCGAATCGTGCTGCTTGCGCTGCCGGAGTCCTCCTTGGTAAAGAGCAGCGTTTCGTCAAGCGAATAAAATCCATCCGCGATTCGAACGACGATGTCGCCGCCGGTCTTGGGCAGCGTCCTTACGACCGCTTTTGCTTTGGCAACCGTTTTGTACGGCTTTCCCTGCGTTCCGTCGCCTGTGCTGTCGTTGCCGTTCGTCGCCACATAGATGATTGCACTCGGCGCGCTGCTGTCGGCTGCGGCTGCCGCCCCTGCAAATGGCAGCATGGAAAACATCAGAACCAAAGTCATCATCCAGATCAGTGCCCTTTTTCTCACTTTCGTAAAACCTCCTTGGATATATTTCTTTCACGTTTTCGGCTAAGCGGTATTGGTGCCGGTCCCTCGCTGGCGCACCGTCCTCCCCCCCGTCCCTCTCTCGTTCAGCCTGATGCTTTCTAGTTGTGCGCTGCGTTCAAGCGGTTTGAGCGATTCGCGCTTTTAGCGGCCATGGAAGCGCTACCAACAATGATACTCAGCATCCCTGCATAATCACAGAGACGATTGTTTGTGCATAAGGAATATTTTCGGGATGATTTACGGAAAGTCGTTTGAACCGCAAAAAAGACACCTTGACGGTGTCTTTGACGATACCTGCTGTTCCGCTCACGGCTTCCTTACTTGAGGATGGCTCCCGCCGTCAGCGCGTTTTCGATTCTTTCGTTGCCGATCAAATAGACGATAATCATAGGCAGGCTGGACAGCAGCATGCTCGCGCCGATCAGTCCCCAGTCCGCTACCCCCACATTAATGAAGTAACTGAGCAGACCGACGGTGAGCGGCCGGAACTGGTCCTTGGAGGCGATAATAAAAGCGAGCGGGAACTCGTTCCATATGCGAATGAAGATGAGTACACATTGGGTCATGAGCGCCGGCATGACGATCGGAAATATAATTTTGAAAAAGGTTTGGTACACGTTCGCTCCGTCGATGCATGACGCTTCTTCGAGCTCCTTGGGCAGAGAGCGCAGGAACGCATACAGCATGAGCACGCAGGACGCGATCGCGAACCCGGAATACGGCAGAATCAGACCGAGATAGCTGTTCTTTATATGAAGAGACTTGATCAGCTGGAATAAGGGAATGACGACGACTTCGATCGGCACGATCAGCCCAAGCGATACATAGAACAGCGCCGCCGAATTGAACCT
The DNA here is from genome assembly GCF_037963805.1 of Cohnella sp. 56. Taxonomy (NCBI): domain Bacteria; kingdom Bacillati; phylum Bacillota; class Bacilli; order Caryophanales; family Paenibacillaceae; genus Cohnella; species Cohnella sp. 56. The sequence continues at coordinate 337,257 of NZ_JAZDQE010000006.1, forward strand.
CCACTGCATCCGGCTGAGGCAGTAGGCAAGCATGCTGCCGGTCGTCAGCGTGAGCGCGATCGTCCCTGCGGTATAGATCAGGCTGTTCTGAAAGTACGTATAAAAATGATATTTGGACAAGGCTTCGCCGAAGTTCAGCCAGTCCCACGAGGTCGGAATGCCGAAGGGATTGGCATAAGCCTCGTTTTTGGACTTCAAGGACATCGTTACCATCCAGTACAGGGGAAACAAAAACGTGCAGCCAACGGCCACCCAAAGAACTCGGCTCAACACTTTCAGATAAATCACTCCCTAGCTTAGAACTCCAGCTTCCCTCTCGCCACAAACCGCTGGATGACGAAGGAGATCAAGAGACATTGAACAATGAAGATCACGGCAATGGCAGTCCCCTTGCCGAACTGGGAGGTGTCGAACGCCGTATAGTACATCTGGTAGATCACGGTTCTCGACGTATCCCCGGGGCCTCCGGCCGTCATGACGCGCACATGCGAGTAGAACGCCATCGAACCTAATGTAGAGAGAATCAATACGTACTTGATGACGTTCTGCAGCAAGGGAATCGTGATCCTGAGACTCACCTGCGCAAAGCTGGCGCCATCGATCAGGGCCGCTTCATAATAGCTCTTGGGGATCGTCTTGATTCCCGTATAGAACAGGATCGCGTTAAGTCCGATATATTGCCACAGGAACGACAGCCCGATGCTGGGCATGACCGTTTTCTTTTCCGTCAGCCACGAATGTGTCCAGGCGCTCAGCCCGATCGAATCAAGAATGCGGTTGAACAGTCCCCAGTTGGGCTCGTAGAACGCAAGCCAGATCTGGGCCACGACCGTAACCGACAGTATGGCGGGAAACATGGCCGCCGTCTTGAAAAAGCGGCGCAGCCTCGGCGTTTGCACATCCATAAATAGCGAGAGCATCATCGATAGGGGCAGCCCCAGCAGCAGCGATATTCCAACGATAAGATACGTGTTCTTGTGGGCGGTCCAGAAGGAAGGCGTCGACAGCACTTCCCTGTAGTTATCCAATCCGACAAAGCCCAGATTGCGGAAGCCGTCATGCTTGTGCAGACTCATCCAGATCTCCGGGAGCAGCGGATACACGCAGAATACGGTAAACAACAGCAAGGCCGGCGCAGCAAACACGAATAGGGACAACTTGGTGCTGAAGTACTTGTTCATAGCGCTCTCCACCGTTTAATTTATGTCTAACCCCCCGCGGGCTCGCCGAGGGGGATTAGCTGTTGCCGGACCTTTAATTGTCAAACCACGTGTTCTCGCTCCAGATCTTGTTCATCGCCTTGTTGAAATCGGCGGCGGCGTATTCGCCGGTCAGCAGGTTCGCACCCTGCGTGGACATCTCGGCCGACGTCCGCGCATCCAGCGAATTCAGGGCCATCGAAGCGATCTTGTTCGGGATCGGATTGTACCAGTCCACGAACTTCTGCATCAGCGGGCTCTTGTCCGCGGGCGGGTTGCCGGTCTGCAGCGCGATTGGCGCCCCGGTTTTCTCGAAGTACAGCGCGTCCGCCATGGCGAGGAACTCGGCCAGCTGGACCGCCTCATCCGGATGCTTGGTCTTGCCGCTTACCGCGTAGCCGTTAAGCGGAGAACCCCAGAACTGCACGTTTTTCGTCGGATCGTACTTGTCGCCGGCGGTCGGGAACGGGAAGAAGTCGACCGTCTCGTCTTTGGCGAGGTTGGGCAGCTCCCACGTGAACATCATGAGCATCGCCGCTTTTTTGGACGTGAACATCTCCATCGCCGGACCGTAATCCAGGTTGGCGATGCCGTCCGGGAATACGCCTCCCTTGACCAGCGTCTCGATGCGGGCCGCTCCCTCCTGGACGGCAGGGTTGTCGAAGTCCGTCTTGTTGCTCACGAGATCGGCCATCGCCTGCGGATCGCCGATCTGGATCATCTGCTGCAGCAGGAAGAGCTTCGGTCCCCAACCGTCCTTGCCGGGCGTCACCGCAGGCACCATCCCTTTGCCCTTGAGCGTCTTGGAGATCTGGAGCAGCTCGTCGAACGTCGTCGGCACCTGAACGCCGGCTTGCTCGAACATATCCTTGTGGTAGAAGATGATCGGCGTGAAGTACGTGTCCGCCCCGGATGAGAGGCTGTAAATCTTGCCGTCGACATGCTTCAGCGCGTCCGGCACCGCGTACTTGTTCAGGAAGCCGTCTTTGGAAATGTAGGAGGTGAGGTCCATGATGCTGCCCGTGCTCTTCAGCGGCGTGAAGTAGCCCGCGTCATTCCAGAAGACGTCCGGCATATCCTCCGAAGCGTTCAACGTTTTCAATTTGTTCGCCATATCCTCGCCGCCGCCGCCGGGTTCGAATTCGACCTCGAGATTCGGCAGCGCTTCCGCGACCTTCGGCTTAATATACTGTTCCATGATGTTGTTGCGATTCTCGTCGGTCGTAATCGTGATGACTCTCATTTTGATCTTTTTGCCGTCCGTCCCCGCGCTCTCCTTGGCAGCTTCCGTGCTGCCCGCCGAGACCGACGGGCTGTCGGATGGTTGTGTGTTCCCTTTTTCGTTCCCGCCGCTGCATGCCGACAGTAGCAGCAAGGCGCTCGCCGTCAGGATCGTTGCTTTTGCCTTTGACTTGATTCTCATTGTTTGCCTCCCCTGCGTATCGACCTCTACTCAGGTTGATTCGGAATTGTAAGCGATATCAACCTTGAATTCATCTTACGAATCTTGCCAATTTTAGTACAGAGATTATTCTCGGCCCAGAAGTAAAATTAACGGCAAAAAATAAAACTGTCGCAGCGAAGGCAAACCGCCGGTTTGCACATCCCCAGACAACGCCAAAGGGATGAAGCAGGCCGGTGCCCGCTTCATCCCTTTGGCGTTGTCATAGACCTTACCCCATCTGGTTGACATACCTGCTCGGGGGAATCCCCATATACTTTTTGAAGCATTTGCCGAAATAATTGGCATCCGCATACCCCACCCGGGCGGCTACGCTCTGAATGACCGTCTCCCCCCGGTCGAACAGCTCCTTCGCTTTCATGATCCGCGTCTCGGTCAGATAGTCATTGATCGTGACCGTCGTTTCCTTTTTGAACACAAAGCAAAGGTGATTGTAATTCATATGCACGCTCTTGGCGATATCCTCGATTCTCAGCTCTTCGTTCCCATAGTGGCGCGCGATGTACGCCTTGACCTCCTCGATGACTTTGGCGGACCGATTCGGCTTGCGGCGATGCACATGGTCCATGACTTTCAGAATCAAGGCCCGTATCCAGTCTTCCAGCTCGCCCAACGTTTTCATCTGCTGCACGTGCTGAAGCATATCGGGCTGCGTCGTGTGCCCGAACACATCCTCGAAGCTTTGCGACGCTTCGGCCAGAAACTCCACGCAAGTAGATACGATCTCCATGCCGGCGAGCAGCAGCATCTCGATCGAGGCTTGCCGGGCGCGCACATGCCCGAAAAAATCCGCAAGCCACGCCTCCGTCTCGGATGGGTTGCCGACGCGCATGCACATCAGCAGACCGCTCCTCTTTTCCACCGGGAACAAGCTGGCGCTGAGGCCGGTCTCGGACGCTGCGGCATACGCGAATACCTCGCCGCCGCCCCTCACGAACCTGCGCTTCAAGGCGAGCAGCGCTTCCTTGTAGGAGCCGGAGATCGACGACAGCGATCGGCAGACGCCGCCGATTCCGATCGTTGCCGAGCACGGCAGATCGCGAATCCGGTCGCGAATCTCTCTGCACAGCGGCTCCAGTCCGGCAAACGCGCCGTCCGGCGATCCGACGATGAGCACGAGGCGGTCTTCGTAATCGCGGCAGGCGGCATAGGCGTATGCGCGCTCCGCTTCGCGCTGTGCAATCTCCTGAACGGCAGCCTTGCTGGCCAGCAGGTCCTCCTCGCGATTCCAATCGTCGCGGGGGTCCAGATCGACCACGACCGCCGCATAATAGGGCCCTTCCAGCCGGATTCCCAGGTAGGCCAGCCGATCCTGTCCGGGCATCGCCGCCGCATGAACGCTGCCTTGCAGCAAGCCGTTCAGCGCCTGCTCCTTCAACACGGGCAAGCTCTCTATCGCCTGCTTCCGGAGGTCTTCAAGCTCCATCCGGCCCAGGCGTTCCGTTCGGAGCTGCTCCTTCATGTCCAGCAGGGAGCCCCGGAGCTCTCCCTCGTTAATCGGCTTCAGCACATAATCGAACACGCCCAGATGCACGGCTTGTCTGGCATAGACGAATTCGCTATGTCCGGACAGCACCATAAATTTCGTATCCTGACCGCGCTGCTTCGCCTTTTGGATGAATTCGATGCCGTCCATGATCGGCATATTCATGTCGACCAGCACGACATCCGGCTTCAGCTCGGGCAGGAGCGCCAGCGCCTCCGCTCCGTTTTTTGCTTCCCCCGCAATCTGAAATCCCAGCTCCGTCCACGGCAGCGATATTTTCAAAGCTTGCCTGAAATAATACTCATCGTCCACGATAAGCACCTTGTACATGCCCGAACCCTCCTGTTGCCCGCCCGGAGCGGATTGTCATAATGTCGGCTTAACGATTGGCGCGAGGCTCTAGTGCTGTCTCAGCGGCAATACGATCGTGATTCGGGTGTAGGCGCCATACTCGCTTTCCACCTTCAGTCCGTACCTGTCTCCGTACAGCATGCGAATCCGGTTGGATACGCTCCTGAACCCGAAGCCGCCTTTTTCCTTGGTTGCAGCCGTTCCCGTCATCATCTCCTGAACTTGGCTGTCGCGCATGCCGACCCCGTCATCGTAAATTTCAATATGCACATCTTCGCCGACGCGCCGCCCGCCGATGCGTACGAAGCCTTTTTCGCTTTTCATCTTCAATCCGTGATAGATGGCGTTTTCCACGAGCGGCTGCAAGGTCAGCTTCGGGATGGAATAGGCCATGATCTCCTCGTCAATCTCCATCGTATACGCCATATATTCCACGTAGCGCAGCTGCTGAATTTCCAGATAGCTTGCCGTTAAGCGCATCTCGTCCTTGATCGAGATAATATCGTTCCCGTTGCTGAGCGAGATTTTATAAAAGTCCGCCATATATTGCGCTGCCGTGATCCCTTCTTTGCCCATGCCGAGCTTGATGAGCGAGATGATCGTCTCCACCGTATTGTAAAAAAAGTGCGGCTTGATCTGAGATTGCAGCAGCTTAAATTCGATCTCGGCCTTTGTCTTCTGCTTCTCCACATTCTCGGCCATCAGCGCTTCGATGCGGTCCATCAGATTGTTGAAGCCGTCGCTTAAATAGCCGATCTCGTCTCTTGACTGATAGGCGCTTCTGACTTGCATCTTGCCGGTCCGAATCTCTCTCATCGTCTTGGCGAGGCGAAGGATAGGACGCGTAATCGAACGGGACAGCATGAAGGAAACGATCAAGGCGACCAGCAAGCAGACGGCGCCGATTCCGATGATCAGCTGGTTGATTTTTTTGCGCTCCGAAGTAATCTCGTCGATCGGAATCGTGCTGACGATCGTCCATCCGAGCGGCTTGAACCGCTGCGTCGATACCAGCATCCGCTTGCTTCCGCTGGCCTGCGTGAAGCTGACGTCCTTCTGTCCAAAGTCGGGAATGGTGACGGCGAACGCTTCGTCGAAGTTCCGGTACAGCATATCTTTGTTTTTGGCGGAGATGATGTTGCCGTCTGCATCGAGGATGTAGAACTGTCCGCCCTTGTGATTTTTCCCCTCCTCGTAGATCGAGGTGATCACGTCTTCTTTGACGTACAAAAAAACGCGCCCGATCGTTTTTCCCGTGTCTTTGTGAACGACCGTCTTGGACACTGCAAAAACGTTGTCTTCTCCCTCGTACCTGAATTTGAAGCGGATCAGTCCCGTCCAGACGGGCAGGTAGGAATGATCCGCGGTCTCGTCTCCTTCGCCGAATAGGCGGGAGGCGTAGTCGTTGTCGGCAAACCCTACGTCCACCCATTGACGATTCGAGGTCAGAATGCTGACCGCTTTGATCTTGGTGTTCGGCTCCACGATGTTGCTGATCGTTTCAGAGAGAATTTTATTCATGGAAAGGTTGCTCAGTCCTGCAGCGGGCTGATGCGGATAGGACTCGTTGTTCAGCAGCAGATCGTTGTAGAGCACATTTTGCAGGCGATAATCGCTGGCCAAAATTTTGGAATAATCCTCAATCGAAGTTAACAGGGTCTGCAGGTTATTTCTGATCAGGACAAGCTCCCGCGAGGAATCGTTGACAGCCTTCTCAATGATGGCCTTCTGCGAGATCGTATTGGTGAAGATCGCTTGGGTGGATATAAAAAATACAATAATGAGCAGGTTCGAGATAAAGATTTTATTGTGGATCGAGATGCCGCCTACATATTTTGTAAACCCTTTCATTTTACGATAGCTTCCTCTCCTCGATAGCTAAGAAAGCGATATACTCTAAAGTATCGGCACATACGACCGGCCTGTCAACTTGATTTTTCGGAGAAGCAGCTATCGACAGGAAACGCAGACGGCCAATAAAGCTGACAGCGGGGAAACGGCCGGACGCACAAAAAGCGCTTGCCCGGGGGCAAGCGCTCGCATCGATGCCGAACGAAGCAACGACCTGTGCTGCAAGCTTAGCGCGCGCCGCTCGGCTCGGAGCGGGCGACGGCGACGTCCCGGTAGGCGGCGATCAGCTCGCCCTGCGCGTCCGTCGCGAACAGCACCGACCGTTCGCTCGGCAGCGTGAACCGGTAGCGCGATTCTCCGTCGGCGATCGCCACCTCGCAGTCGGCGCCCGACTCCGAGATGAAGACATACAGACTGCCGCGCTTGAACGTCAGCCTCGTGCCGTAGACGCCGGGGTGGTCGCCGCCTGCTTCCCATACCATTGCGCCGCTTCCCGCCCCCGCCTGCTCCAGCGCTGCCGCATACAGCGCCTGCAGCGTATCCGTGCGCTCGTTCAGCTCGAGCGGCAGCGGACACCAGAGCAGCTTGCCGGCGCCGAGCGGACGGACGAGCAGCTCCGCGGTCCGGTTCCAGCCGTCGCGGTCCGCACCCGGCACGACCTCTTTGCTCAGCTGGCCGATCTTGCGGTCGCCGAAGGAAGCCCGGTACGTACGGCCTGCGATCCGCACCTGCTCCTCGCGCGACAGGTTGGTCAGCCGATAGGCTGTGCCAACCGCCTCCGCCGCCCGCGTGGTCGGCTTCCAGTAGGCGTCGAGCCCGATGGGACCGGTGAACAGCAGCGTGCCTCCATGAATCTCGACATGCCCGAGCAATTGGTCCAATGCTTCGTCGCTGAAGCTGTGCGCGCTCGGCACGATGATGAGCCGGGGCTTGTCCGCGGCCAGCGAATCGAGATGCAGCTCGCTGATGCCGTAGAACGGCACCTTCATGTCGTAGGCGAGCACCCGGGTGAGGCTCTGCGTCGCCTCGCAGGCGAACCTGCGGCTCGAGAAGTCGTTCGTATACGGGAAGACGACGGCGATGTCCGCCAGCTCGCGCTCCTCGAACAGGTCCGCGATGCGCCCGATGAAGCGGCCGAAGTCGTACGACACGTCCGCCTCCGGCTTCTCGGTGCCGTCCGCCCGCAGCGCGCCGATGTTGGACTCGCACACATTGTCCATGTAGTAATTCGTGTTCCACAGCCAGTGCACGGCGCCCGCGCTGCCGCCCGCGAAGGCGTAGGCGTATTTGCGCTCCAGCAGATTGCGCAGCTCCTCCTCCGTCCGCTTGGCGCGATTGTCCGGCATTTCCACGTACATGATGCCCGTCTCCTGGATGAGTGTCGGCTTGCCCGGGTCCTTGCCGAACAGGCCGTCCCACAGCAGCTGGTCGTTGAGCCACCACGTATGCACGTTCGTGTAGTCGACGCTCTGCGCGTACATGAACGGCGACGGCCGCGGCCCCCTGCCCAGCGCCTCGTCCTGCCCGACCGTGACCAGATGCCCGGGTGTCAGCGAGCGGATCGTCGCGCTCAGCGCCTCGACCCAGCGGTTGTGCATGTCCATCGTGAACAGCGTGTAGTCGAGCCAGCGCCCGTTTTTCTTGAGCTTCTTCACGTCGTGGATGTCGAAGGCGATATCGGTCTGCTCCGGCGGCTCGGCGGCTTCGAAGTCCGGCAGCTCGGTCGGCGTCATGTTCCAGCGGGCCTGCAGCCGCTCGATCGTGCCGTGCCGCTGCCGCAGCCATGCGCTGTACGCCTGCCGCTCGAACTTGTCGTGCAGCGCGCGCGGACCGGTGAAGATCCGTGTCGGGTCGAAAAGGGAGGGCTCGTTGATCAAGTCCCACTGCACGTTCGACGTGTCCTTGTGACGGGAGACGACGGCTGCGATGAACCGCTTCTGCGCCTCGACGCTGCGCGGGTCCAGGTACGGATTGCGTCCCTCCCAGGCCTCCGGCGCGAAGGCGAAAAACGTAAAGGTCACTTCCAGCCCGTGCCGCGCAGCCGTCAAAATAAAAGCGTCGATCGCGCGCAGCTGCTCCTCGGATGCATGCCCGTCCTCGAACATCAGATGCCGCCACGCGCTCCACATGCCGGTGCGAATCCAGTTGATGCCCGCCCGCTTCATCGTCGCCATCTCCCGGTCCCACAGCGCCGGGTTCGGCAGGTTGATGAACTTGCGGCCGGTGTCCGACGCCATATAGGTCATGCCGACGACGGGAAAAGGCTTGCCGTCCTTGATAAAATAGTCTCGTCCGGCGGCCAGCGGCGCGCCGCGCCGCAGCAGCTCCCGGTCGTAGCACCAGAAGCCCTGGTGCAGCAGACGGCGCTCGCCCGAGGCGGACACCGCCTCGCAGGCGATCGCGTAGCTGCCCGGCGCGAGCGCGGCCGGCGCCACGAAGGTCATGTACGCGATCTCGCCGCCCACGCTCAGCGTCAGCTCCTCCTCCCAGAGCGGAGCGTTCCCGGCGAACGCCTCGTCCCCCCGGTCGGGCAAGCTCTCTACCGCAGCTCGGTCATGCTTGAGCGCTGTCACAGCCTCCGCAGCTTGATCGCGCTCGATCACGGTCATGCCCTCCGCAGCTCGCTCCCGCCCGACAGCCTTCACAGCCTCCGCAGCTTGATCGCGCCCGACAGCCTTCACAGCCTCCGCAGCTTGATCGCGCTCGATCGCTGTCATGCCCTCCGCAGCTCGTTCCCGCCCGACAGCCTTCAGAGCCTCCGCAGCTTGGTCCTGCTCAAGCATCCCTTTCGCCTCGGCCGCTTCCCGCTCCGGCGCCCCCCGCCTGCGCAGCGCGATCCGCAGCCGCCACTCCTCCGGCTCGCGCGCCCTGCCGCCGTCGGCCGCAGGCGCGATCCGCTGCGCCTGCACCGTCAGATGCGGCGTCTCGGCCGCGTGATACGCCGCATAGCTCGGCTTCAGCCACAGCTCGGTCACGCCGGCGTCGCAGTATGCCGCCCACTCTACGAGCGCCTCCGCGCCGCCGCCGGACCAGAACCGCGCCGTCAGCCGCTGGTTCGCCAGCAGCCAGCGGCCGCCTGCGAACTCGCCGCGATAGTGCTCGAGCAGCACGACCGGCGCTGTCACCTCCCGGCCGTCTTCGCTCACGCCGACGAGCAGCGGCTGAATGCGGGCGTTCATCGGCCCCGACGAGCCGGTCGCCTGGTTCAGCTGATCGCGCTCATGCGTCACATGCAGCACGAGGCCGTACGTGTCGCCGATGTCGAACAGACCTTCGCTCCCCGCCAGCAGCGGGCGCTCGGGATTGTGCCGCAGGACGGCGGCGCGCGTCCCGTCCGCGGCGAGCGCTTCGTGGATGTGGAGCTCCTGATGGTAGGCCGTCATCTCCGGCTCGGGAATCCAGCCATCCGCGGTCAGGCCGACCGGCCGCTTGAACGGCGCGCCGCCCGCGTGAATCCAGCCTTTGCCCGAACCGAGATGCCGCGAGATGGCAGGCCAGGCGTCCCTTGGGAAATACGGGCCGTGCAGGTGGACGAACGTCCCCGCATCCTCCGCGTCCAGCGCCTCGGCCAAGCCTGCGGCAGCGACGACCCGGCAGCTGCGGCGCAGCTCGGCCAGAGCCGCCTCGTCCGGCGCCGCTCCGTCGCAGGGGAACTGCGCGTCGTAAAAGATAATCGTTGCCATAGGACACGCTCCTTTATATTTGAAATCGTTTCCTTTCCTTAAAAGCCGTTTTATCGTTATAATGATTGAACAACGTTATAATGTTTGAACGTTTGTTTAAAATATGGACAAGCCGGAGCCTGCTCCCGTGAACCCGAATGATGCAAGGAGCGTTGCCGATGTTGAACTTGACGGACAAGCGAGCTTTCGTTTCTCGCATGCGTCTGAACTGGAACCATTTTAAATCCAAGCTGCTCTTAAAATACACGCTCTCCTACATCCTCATCTTCCTGATCCCGCTGACCGGCGTCACGGCCTCCGTCTACGAGAGCGCCGTGCGCAGCCTGCGGACCGAGATCGAGCAATCCAATCTCAATCAGCTCAATCAGGTGAAGCGGACGTTGGACGGCCGGATTACCGAGCTGCAGGAGATTGCCGGGCGCATCGCCTACGACGAGCATCTGACTTCCTATATGGCGCATCACGACTACTACGGCATGGAAGCGATCCAGACGCTGGCGAACTACAAGGCGAGCAGCAGCATTTTGCAGGATCTCTTCCTGTACTTCCGCGACGATCCCGTCATCTATTCCTATCGCGGGCTGATGAACCTCGATGTGGCGTTCGGGACCACCTACCAGTTCAGCCAATCGAGCAGGCGGGAGCTGACACGCGAGATGAATACCGCGATCCAGCCGATCATGCGTCCCGCCGAGCAGGTCACGATCAACGCCCGGCAGGAGACGATGCTGACGCTGCTCGTGCCGATCAAGCCGAACAATCCGTTTCCGTACGGCACGGTCGTCTACCTGATGAAGGAATCGAATCTGACCGGCATGATGGCGTCGATCTTGAACGACTTTTCCGGCAGCAGCTACATTTTCGACGCGCAGGGCAACCAGCTGACGGGCACCAGCCAAGGGGATACGATGGACCGGACCGGGCTGAATCGGCTCGCGTCCTTGTCGACCGGCATTCACAGCTTGACGCTGGACGGCAAGCAGCAGTCCGTCGTGGCGGTGAAGTCGGAGACGAACGACTGGACGTATGTGACGACGATGCCGAGCCACCAGTTTTTCAGCCGGGTCGCGCATATCAAGTCTTTGATTTTGATCGTCTTCTGCTTCGTCGGCCTCATCGGCATTGCGGCGGCCATGGTGCTGGCGAGACGGCAGTATCACCCGATCAAGAACCTGATGGAATTCGTCAAGCTGCGGGGCGCCGGCGCCGCCGAGGCGGCGGACAGCCGCAACGAGTGGGACTGGATCCGCCACACGATCCACGAGTACAGCGCGCGGGCGGATATGCAGCAGCCGTATGTGCGCAATCAGTGCCTGCTCCTGCTGCTGAAGCACGGCAAGCCCGAGGACCCCGAGATCGAGCGGCTCGTGCACAGCGCGGGTCTGGAGCTGGCGCCGGGCAGCAGTCTGTGCTTCTCCGTCATCCTCACCTGGGAGGAGCTGCCCGATCCGGCTTCGTCGCGCGCGATCGTCGCGCAGCTGGCCGAGATGTTCCGCGAAGCGAAGTTCCCGGCGCTCGGGGCCGGCGCCTACGGCGTGGACCTGTCCCCGTCGGAGCGGTTCGCGCTGATGGTCACGATGAGCGCCGAGGGCGACCTGCCGGTGCAGGAGCGCGCGGAGCAGGTCGTCGGCGCCGTGCTGTCGCATATCGGCGGCGAGCTGCGGCAGCAGCTCTCGCTTGGCGTCGGCACGCCCTACGACAGCCTCGGCGAGCTGAACCAGTCGTTCATCGAGGCGGCGACGGCGCTGCAGTTCCGCCTCATGGGCGAGCAGGGCCGCGTCACCTACTTCGACCGGCTGGCCCAGCAGGAGCATGCCTCCGGCGATGCCTTCTGGCTGCCCAAGAAGTCGATGCTCAAGCTTGAGCAGAGCCTGAAGCAGGGCAACGAGGCGGTTGCCGCGCAGACGATTCAGAGGCTCGTGGACGAGATCCGCGGCGTGAAGCTGTCCGCGTCCCTGCTCCGCTGCGTCTGCTTCGACCTGCTCAACGCCCTGCTGCGCACCGCTTCGGAGTACGGCATGACGGATGTGATGAACAACATCCCCGGCTTCACGTCGTTCGAGACGCTCGAGGAGCTTGAGAGCCGGCTGATCGAGCTGTCGGCGCAAATCTGCCGCCAGGTGGAGCGCAGTACGGAGACCGAGCAGCAGTCGCTCATCGAGAACATCGTCGAGTATGTGGACAGCCAGTACGCCGACTACACGCTCAGCCTCGAGCATATCGCGCTCAAGTACTCCGTCTCGACCTCGTACCTGAGCCGCAGCTTCAAGGAGAAGATCGGCATGACCTTCTCCCAGTACATCTGGCGGCTGCGTACGGACGAGGTGATGCGCCAGCTCGTCACCACGAGCGCGCCGCTCAAGGAGATCATCGAGCGGGTCGGCTACCTGGACGCGCCGAACTTCATTCGCAAGTTCAAGAACGAGACCGGCTACACGCCCGGCCAGTACCGCAAGCTGTACGCGCAGGTGAACGTCCCGGCGGAGTAGTCGCGCGGACCCGAGGATGGCGGCATCCCGCTATCCCGCCGCAGCCAACGTGCTAGAGTCACCTTAGCGGAAATAAGTTCCGCTATCCCGCCGCAGCCAACGCACTAAAGGCACATTAGCGGAAATAAGTTCCGCTATCCCGCCGCAGCAAGCGTGCCAAAAGCACATTAGCGGAAATAAATTCCGCTATCCCGCCTCAGCCAACGTGCTAAAGGCACCTTAGCGGAAATAAGTTCCGCTATCCCGCCGCAGCCAGCGTGCCAAAGTCACCTTAGCGGAAATAAGTTCCGCTATCCCGCCGCAACCAGCGTGCCAAAGGCACATTAGCGGAAATAAATTCCGCTATCCCGCCGCAGCCAATGTGCCAAAGGTACCTTAGCGGAAATAAGTTCCGCTATCCCGCCGCAGCCAGCGTGTCAAAAGCACCGTAGCGGAAATAAGTTCCGCTATCCCGTCGCAGCCAGCGTGCAAAAGGCACATTAGCGGAAATAAGTTCCGCTATCCCGCCGCAGCCAGCGTGCCAAAAGCACATTAGCGGAAATAAGTTCCGCTATCCCGTCGCAGCCAACGTGCTAGAGTCACCTTAGCGGAAATAAGTTCCGCTATCCCGCCGCAGCCAACGTGCTAGAGTCACCTTAGCGGAAATAAGTTCCGCTATCCCGCCGCAGCCAGCGTGCCAAAGTCACCTTAGCGGAAATAAGTTCCGCTATCCCGTCGCAGCGAGGCCGGCCACTTTCCGCTTCACGTGAGTCGCGCCTCGTTCACCGCCTGCCCGCTGGCCCCGCTGCCGCGCAAAGCTCCCTGCAAAAAAAACAAATTCTCCGCATCGGCGGGCGACGACGGAGAATTGTTGAAGCCGTCAGGCAGAAGCCGTCAGGCAGATGGCCGTCCCGCCAGGCGGGCGGCCTTTGCTGCGGCTCGCAGCTTATTACTGCCTTTCACAATTCTGCAGCTTCTGCTACGCCGCCTTCAGGCAGCCCCGCAGCCGCAGCCGGCCCTTTAGTTGGAGGCCCAGCGATCATAGGCGCCCTGATAGATTTTCGCCATTTTCTCGGCGCCCATCTTTTTCAGCGTGGCCGTATACTTGTCCCAGTTGCTCAGCGGCTCGGCGCCGGTGATGAACTTGGCTTCCATCTGGTTGACGTACGTGTTGAGGTCGGACGTCAGGCTGTTGATCTGCGTCTGCTCCTCGGACGTCAGGAACAACGTCGGGAACGGCGGACGCGCGCCCTGATCGAGCAGCTTCGTCTGCGTTTCCTTCATGACCCACATATCGAAGTCGCCCTTCAGGCCCTTGTCGATATCGTCGAAGTTGATCGTCGGCGCCGGGATGCCGTAGTTCGGCGTCAGCGTCGAGCGATACTTCTCGCGGTCGGTGCCGCCGTCCGGGATCGGCAGGTATTCCTTCGTGCGCGTCGCCTCGTCCGTGTATTTCCACAGAATGCCTTCGGGTCCTTTGCTGAACAGCAGCGAGCCCTCATAGGAATACAGGTAGTCGGCCCAGCGCATCGACGCTTCGGGGGACGGGTTCGTGCTCGAGATCGCGAACGCGCCCGGCGTGATCCCGGCGTTCTCCGCGATGACCGGCTTGTCCACCATGTCGCTCTTCACCGGCGCGTACATCGGATCGTCCGTCGAAGGCTCGCCGCCCAGCGACATATAGGCGTTCCAGTTGGAGAACATCGCGACCTGATTGTTCTGTATCTTCGCCTTCTTCTGCTCGTCCGTCTGCGAGAAGCTCTCGTGATCCAGCAGATCCTCGTTCCACAGCCGGTTCATGAACGTGAGATATTGCTTGAAGCCTTCCTCCAGCGGCGTGTAGTGCACGGTCTTGTTGTCGTCGACGTAGATCGCATCCTCATACACCCCGAACGAACCGAGCAGCCAGGTGCGGACGTCGCGCAGGTTCACATCTCTGGCGTTGCTCGCCGTCAGCGGGATCTCGTCGGCTTTGCCGTTGCCGTTCGGGTCCTCCGTCTTGACGCGCTTCAGATACGTGTACAGCTCCTCGGTCGTCGTCGGCAGCTTCGTGATGTTCAGCGCCTTCAGGAAGTCGCCGTTGTACCAGATCGGATTGCGATACCAGTGCTGGCTCATATCGATGACCGGCAGCGCGTAGATATGACCGTCCGGCGCGGTGATCGACTTGCGCACCTCCGGGTTCTCCTCCAATATTTTCTTGAAGTTCGGCGCATACTCCTCGATCAGCTTCTCCAGCGGGATCAGGATGCCTTGCTGGCCGTAGTTGATCTGTTCGGCCGTCGTCAGCCCCGCCGCGTAGAACATATCCGGATATTCGCCGCTCGCGAAGACGAGGTTTTTCTTCGTATCGAAGCTGTCCTTCGGGGCATTGCGGAATTCGAGCTTGATGTTGCTCTGCTCCGCCATGACGTCGAGCACCTTCATCTTTTTCCAGTCCTGCTCGCCCGTGTCCGGCGCCATCAGCGTCAGCGTGAGCGGCTCGCTCACGATCGGGAAGCCCTCTTTGTTTACGGTTGCGCTCGCCGCGCCCTTTTTCTCATTCGAAGCGCAGCCGGCCAGCAGGCCGATGCCCACCGATGCCGCGAGCAGCAGCTTGCCTGTTTTTGCATAAGATCCCATATATGAACCCTCCCGTTGATGATGATAAATCGTGTAAATGGACGCCCGCCGCCCGCCGTCAGCCCTTGACCGAGCCGATCATGACGCCCTGGACGAAGTAGCGCTGCAGGAACGGATAGACCGCGATGATCGGCAGCGTGGAGACGACGATGACCGCATATTTGAGCAGAGAGGCCGTCTCCGCCTTGGAGTTCATCGCCTTGGCGATGTCGCCGCTGATCGCGGCGCCGGTCGTCTCCGCCGTCATCTCCTGAAGCACGAGAATCTGCCTGAGCACCATCTGGAGCGGATACTTGGCATCGTCGTTCAGATAGAGCAGGGACGGCAGATAGCTGTTCCAGTGACCGACCCCGTAGAACAACGCCATGACCGCGATGATCGGAAAGGAAAGCGGCAGCACGACGCGTACGAACAGCTTGAGATTCGTGCAGCCGTCGATCTGCGCGGCTTCCTGCAGCTCTCTTGGAATCGTCGTCTGGAAAAATGTCCGGGCCACGATCAGATTCCATACCGATACGGCCACCGGCAGGATGAGCGCGCCCATCGTATTGATGAGATGGAGATCCTTGACCACGAGATACGTCGGCACCAGTCCGCCGTTGAAGAACATCGTCACCAGGATAATGATAACGAACAACGTGCGTCCTACAAAATCGGAGCGGCTGAGC
Organism: Cohnella sp. 56; assembly: GCF_037963805.1. NCBI lineage: Bacteria > Bacillati > Bacillota > Bacilli > Caryophanales > Paenibacillaceae > Cohnella > Cohnella sp. 56. The sequence goes on from NZ_JAZDQE010000006.1 coordinate 353,047, forward strand.
GCATAGGCGGCGGGCAGCGTCACAGCCAGATTGAGCGCCGTCCCGAGCACCGTGTAGATGATCGTATTGAGATAACCGCTCCAGATTTTGGAGTTCTGGAACACGAGCGTATACCCGTCCCAGGTGATGCCCTTGGGCAGCAGCCACATCTCGCCGGCGTTCACGAGCTTAGGCGAGCTGATGGATGCGCTGAGAATATAGAGCAGCGGATACAGCACGACGATCAGCGCGATGCACAGGAACACATACACGCCGAGCATGAATAGCCGGTCGCCTCTGGATGACTTGATCGCCGAGTCGGCAACGTTCATATTCGCATTCCTCCCTTCTACCACAGGCTGGTCTCGCTGGTCCGCTTGGCGATGCGGTTGACGAGGATCAGCAGGATGGCGTTGATGACCGAGTTGAACAGCCCTACCGCGGTCGAGAAGCTGTACTGCGCGTCGACCAGACCGGTCCGGTATACAAAGGTGGAGATGACGTCGGAAGACTCCATGTTAAGCGAATTTTGCAGCAGCAGAATCTTCTCGAAGCCGACGCCGAGGATATTGCCCATGTTGAGGATGAGCATGATCGTGATCGTCGGGACGATCGTCGGCAGATTGATGTGCAGGACGCGCTTGAAGCGGCTCGCGCCGTCTACGATGGCGGCCTCGTGCAGCTGCGGATCGACGCCCGCCAGCGCCGCCAGATAGATGATCGTGCCCCAGCCCGCGCTCTGCCATACTTCGGACAGGACGTACACCGTCTTGAACCACCGCGGATCGGTCAGGAACTGCGGCGCATCGATGCCCACCCACGCCATGATCTTGATGACGATGCCCGAAGACGGCGACAGGAACGTAATGATCATCCCGGCCATGACGACGACGGAGATGAAGTGGGGCGCGTACGTCACGGTCTGGACGGTTTTTTTGAACAGTCCGTTCTTCGCCTCGTTGAAGGCGAGCGCCAGAATGATCGGCAGCGGGAATCCGACCGCAAGCGCATACAAACTGATGCCGAACGTATTCCAGATCAGATCCCAGAAGTAATACGAGTGGAAAAAACGTTCAAAGTGGGCGAATCCGACCCACGGGCTGTCCATGATCCCTTTGGCCGGCATGAAGTTTTTGAACGCGATCTGGACCCCGTACATCGGCAGATAATGAAATAAAACAAAGTAGACCAGCGCCGGCGCGACGAACAGGTACAGCTCCCAGTTGCGCCGGATCCGTTTGCCCAGCGATGCGCGTTCGGCAAGCTTCGTCGGCAGCGGCAGTCCGCCGTCCAGTGCCTGGACTTGCTGCGATTGTGCTTTCACGTTGCTCCTCCTTTCTTGCTGAACTGCTAAGCCGCCGGACATTTATCCTGTGAGCGCATTCATCCCTCGGCAGGCGTCGGCGCGGCAGCGATTGCAATTCGAATTGTAGGGAAGGCAGGTCCGTACCGTAAATATGTGAGATGTGCATTGTCATTGTAAAAACAGAGAAAACCCTTGCGGCGCAAGGGTTGCGGAGCATACGCGTTCTCGTTGGCACATGCCCGGAATGTGTAAAATTTTAACCGTTTTCAGGGCTGCAAACGATACATATTGCGCGGTCTCGCGAGGTGTGCCAACCTGTTGGATGATTCGTTACGAGCCTGACCGACCCCAAGGAGGAAATGAATATGACGCAGACCGCATCCGCCCTGCCCCCTTCGATCCGCGACTTTCTCGACCAAGCCGACCGGCGTCTTGTCCATCGACCCAAGCTGCAGCGAATGTTCCGCAACTGCTTCCCCAATACGCTCGAGACGACAACCAAGCTGCTGGACGACGGCACGACGTTCGTCTTCACCGGCGACATCCCGGCCATGTGGCTGCGCGACTCGACCGAACAGGTGCGTCACTACCTGCCGTTCGTCCGCGAGGACGAGGAGCTGCAGCGGATGATCGGCGGGTTGATCCGGCGCCAGCTTTTTTACATTAATCAGGACCCGTATACCAACGCGTTCAACGAGACGGCCAGCGGCAAGCACTATAACGCCGGCGACCTGTCCGACATGACCCCCTGGATGTGGGAGCGCAAGTACGAGCTGGACTCTCTCTGCTTCCCCGTGCAGCTGCTGTACGACTATTGGCAGGCTTCCGGCAAGACGGACGTATTCGACGACGCTTGCTATCAGGCGCTCGTCTCGATCGTCGATGTCATCCGCACCGAGCAGCGCCATATGGAAAAGTCGCCCTACCGCTTCCTGCGCCCCGGCTTCAAGGAGACCGAGACGATGCAGAACGACGGCCTCGGCCTGCCCGTCAACTACACCGGCATGACATGGTCCGGCTTCCGGCCGAGCGACGATGCGTCCCTGTTCGGCTACAACGTGCCGGGCAATATGTTCGCCGTCGTCATCCTCGGCCATATCCGCGACATCGCGAGCGAGATCTATGAGGACGCCGGCCTTGCCGAGCGCGCGCAGAAGCTGCGCGAGCAGATCGACTTCGGCATCCGCGCCTACGGCATCGTCAACCATCCGCGCTTCGGCCGTATCTACGCGTACGAGACCGACGGCTTCGGCAACTACTGCCTGATGGACGACGCCGGCACGCCGGGCCTGCTGTCCATTCCGTACTTCGGCTACGCGCCGGCGGACGATCCCGTCTACCAGAACACGCGCCGGTTCGCGCTCAGCTTCGACAACCCGTACTACTTCGAGGGCAAGCATGCCAGGGGCATCGGCAGCCCCCACACGCCGGATGGCTATGTATGGCATATGGCGCTGTCGATGCAGGCGCTCACGAGCACGGACGAGCAGGAGGTCAAGGACCTTATCGAGGTGCTGATCGCCACCGATGCCGACACGGGCTTCATGCACGAAGGCTTCAACCCCGACGATCCCGCGATTTTCACCCGCCCCTGGTTCGCCTGGTCCAACTCGCTGTTCGCGCAGGTGATCTGCCGGGCGATGGACAAGGGTTGGGTGTAGGATACAGACGAAAAGGAAACCTTCAGGGAAGATCGGGGATCTCCCTGAAGGTTTCCTTTTTTGGGGATGACATCAAACATCCGATTCGCGCGGCTGCCTGTCGCTGGCTCATCCGAAGCCTTTCTGACGGGCCAGCGGATCGCCGCCCGCTTCGATCTTTCGCCCTAATACCTGCATATATACATCTAATTTGGCCGATGCCGACCCTTTGGAGACGAAAAGCTGCAAAAACGCAGGTTTTCTCCTTCATCAGAAGGATTATCGGCTTGCGCTTTGCATTTACCTGCATATTCTCCTAGGCCCCCTAATCCAATTGGAGTCCCATCCCACAATGATTTAAACTGGGGATAAGGGAGATGATCGGGATGGGCGGTAAGAAGTGGAAAGAAGAAGTGCGCATTAGAATCGTCAAAG
>NZ_JAZDQE010000007.1:0-323417 GCF_037963805.1 Cohnella sp. 56
AGCGAGAAGCATCCCGAAATACGGAACCGCTACTTGCAGCTCAAGAAGCGTAGGGGCCACAAACGCGCCATTATTGCCATTGCGCGCATGCTCTTAACGGCCATCTACCACATCTTGAAGAACAAAACGCCTTACAATCCGGATTTATACCGCAAATCCGATCTTCGTCCTGTCCAACGCGAGATTTCACTGGAGCAGGCGCTTCAGCTCTTACAAGCCCAAGGTTACCATGTGATGCCTGAAGCCACCTGATCTGCACCAAAATCTCATACATCCTTTCAAAAAAGTCGTGTTTTTCACGTCTTATTTGTCATGCTCTTTTTCCTTACTGCCTGCTTTCACTCTTGATTTCAGACTTATTCCTCCCTGTCTTGTACGATCAGTGCGCGTACGATCAGTGCGCGGATGTCGCGACCAGGACGATGCCCATCGCCACCGCCGCAGAAGCCGTCATTCGACGGACGCCTTGACGTTCCTTCAAGATGAGCAGACCGAACAGCGTGCCGAATACGATGCCGACCTCGCGCACCGGGGAGACCGCCGACACGTCGGCCTGCCCCGCCGCCAAGAGGAAGAGCAGATAGGAGCCCGGGGACAGCACTGCGCCCAGTCCCATCGTCCGCCAATGGCTCTTGAGCGTGCGGCGAAGGCGGCCGCGCCGGCATGCGGCAGGCGTCAGGCCCAGGATGAAGCCGATGTTGGTCACCTCCAGCAGCGCCAGCGCAGAGATATGCTCCAGGTTGACCTTGTCGATCAGCGTGTACGAGACGATGCACAGGCCTACGCATACCGCCAGCACGACCGGCTTCCAGCCTTCGCGGCCCCCACCGCTCCCGGGAGCGCGTCCGATCATGACCAGGAATCCGATGAGCATGCATCCGATGCCGATCCATCCCCACGGCGGCATGCGCTCGCCCAGCAGCAGCACGCCCGCGAGCGGGACGAGCAGCGTAGGCAGTCCTCTCATGAGCGGATACACCTGCGACAGATCCCCCGCCCTGTAGGTCATGGACAGCAGCGTCGCATATACGGCCTGCATGCCCAGAGACGCGCCGAGCAGCAGCCACTCGCCCGCTGTATAGCGCGCATGCGCCAGCTCCGCAAACAGCACCGGCAGCAGCAGCACGGTCGCCGGCGCGTAGATCGCCCACAGGAAGACCGATTTGTCCTCGCTTTGCTTGGCGAACAGATTCCAGAGCGCATGGGCGAGCCCGGAGCACAATACAAATATCAAGGCGATCGTCATCGTTGGAAGTCATCTCCTCCCCAACTCCATTTTCACACATAATAACACACAAACACACACACTTAAATATAAGAACAGTCATATACACGCTATTGCACATAATAAAAGCAGCCCCCCTGCAAGAGGCCGCCGAAAAAAGTAATCCGCTTCTATTCCTCTGTCCGCCCACGACTCCGCGTAGCCGATCCGTCGGCAATCGTACCGTCGCGCTGGCGAATCCACGTCTCGAAGTCCCGTTCCCCGGCCCGCAGCCGGATCACCCTGGCCCCTGTCGGGAACGCGTCGCGCCGCTCGCCGTCCACGTAGCTGACGTACTTCGTGGATCGGCCGTAGCACAGCCGGATGCCGTGCAGCGTCCCGCAGTAGTCGTTGGCATGGTCGTGGCCGACGAACGTCCCCATCACATCGCCCCGCTCGACCATGGCGGCGAAGAAGCCGGCGTTCAGCCGGGGCGAGCTGACCCATTCGCTGCAATGCCCTTCGTATGCATCCGTGCGCCGCACCTCCTCGTACTCGGGCAGCGGAATATGGAAGAACGCCAGCGCAGGCAGCGGGACGCCGCCGTTCTGCACCTCAAGGCGCTTCGATTCAGACAGGTACCAGTCGATCTGATCCCGGTGTATCCAGTCGTAGCCGCCGACCGTCTCCAGCCGCGAATAATCGCCGCTGTCCAGGAAGTACAGGGCGGCGGCAGGCTCGCCGCCGTCTCCCGCAATCGTCACGACGTAGTTGCCCGCGCCGCTCACGTCGGGCGGGTCCGCGCTCGCGACGCAGTCGTCCAGCTTCAACTGTTCTTCGTGCATCCGCGACCTGGGCACATCCCCCTCCGAATCGTGGTTGCCGAACACGGCCGCCCACGGAATGCGATTGTCCACGGCCACCGCCACGGCGTCCCTGAACGACTGCAGCGGGTCCCTGCTCCGCTCGCTGGCCGTCACGTCGCCCGCGAACACGATCAGATCGGGCCGCTCAATCGAGACGATCGTCTCCATCGTCTCCCGCGTCAACCGGTCGAGCAGCGCGGACTCCGGGTCCCAATCCCCTTCGCCGATGAACTCGACATCCGAGAACTGGACGATCACGAAGGTGCCGTCTTCCCGAAACTTCATGCTGCTTCTCCCCCCGCGGTCATTCTGCATGATAGGCGATCAGCTTGCGTATGACGGGCGTATCGACGGCTTCGTCCACGATCAGCCTGATCGCGGAGAGCGATACGGCCTCGAACCGCTCGATTCGTTTGTGTCCGATCGAGCGGCCTTCGCAGAGCGGCATCCACACGCCGCCGGCCGCGAGCCCTTCGATGCGATAGGCACGTATGCGCTCGCCCTCCGCGAGCTGCTCCATGACCGTCACCTGGTTGACGAGCGTCGCCGGAGCCTGCTCCAGCTCCAGCGTCAGCTCGTACCCCCTGCCCTCCGTCTCGCCGAGCGCATGGGCGAACTTCCGCCGGACCGCCTCTCCGAAGGCGGCGAATTGCGCCGCGTCGGCGTCCGGGACGCGTCCCCGGCGGTCGATGACCATGCCGATCATCAGATTGGCATTGCGACCTACGGACGTATAATACCGCTCCACCAGCTCGTCGACGGGGATGAGCAGATGATCCTCCCCCTCGTACCAGAACCATTGCTCCCGCCGGTTCGGCAGATCGGCCTCCGCGGGCGCCCATACCTCGCCCTCCGGATTGCCGCCGCCGCTGCTCGGCGCCAGGCCGTTCTCCGTGACCCGGCGCTCATAATCCGCCCGGCTCCAGCAAGGATCGGGCGCGGAGCCGTCCTCGTTGCCGCTCCAGCGGACGAGCGAGGGGAAGCCCAGCGGCCCCTGAAAGCAGACGGCGTCCGGCTGCAGCCGCCGGAGCGCGCCCGCGACGTCCGGCCCGCCCGCCTCGACGGGCAGCGTCCCCCCGTCGAACCAAATCTCGAACAGCGGGCCGTACCGGGTCCACAGCTCCGTCACCTGCCGGATGACCGCTTCATTGTAGGCTTGCTGTTCGGCTTCGCTGCCGTTTTTGACGAGCCCCGGATTGTCGACCCGGTAGTGGGCGTTCGCCGAGACGCTGTAATAGAGACCCGGACGCAGCCCGTACTTGCGGCAAGACTGTACAAAATCCCCCACGATGTCGCCCTGCCCGTCCCGCCACGGCGTGCTGCGGACGCTGTAGTCATGCGCTTCCGTCGGCCACAGCGAGAACCCGCTGCAATGCTTGGCGACGAGCACGGCGTATGTCGCGCCGGCGGACTTGGCCGCCTCGATCCACTGGTCCGTGTCCAGGTCTTCCGGCTGGAACAGCTGCGTACTCGGCGTATAGCCCCACTGGGCCCGCCATTCGTAGCCGGGCTCGAACACTTGAATGTCATAGTGAATGATGACGCCGATCTCCGCATCCGCCCATTCGAGCTGCCGCGCGGTGGGCAGCGGGATCGCCGGGCCGGGCGCGTTCGCTTCTTCTTTTCGATTCATCCTATCGCCGCCCTCCTTCGTAGTAGAGCGCGATGTCCCGCAGACGCGGCTCGCCGTCCGACGCGATCGCCTCGAGCACGACCGCCGACGCGCGGATCGCCGGGAAGCGGCAGATCGCCTTGTGCCCGATGTTCCGTCCCTCCCACACGACGATAGGCTGGCGCGACTTGCCGGTCACGATCAAGATGCGGTAGCCGGTGACGCACTCCCCTTCCCTCAGGTCCTCCTGCACGACGACCTGATCGATCAATGTCGGCGCAGCCGGCCGATGCACCCAGCGGCGACCATCTTCGTGCGTGAAGTCGCCCAGCGTCGCGAGCGGATCGGCATAGCGGCGCCTGATGCCTGCCCCGAATTCCCCGAGCCGCTGCGCATCCTCCTGCGGGAACAGACCTTCACGGTCCGGCCCGACGTTCAGCAGCAGATTCGCCCCGCGGCCGACCGAGTAGTCGTAGAGCCCCATCAGCTCGTCCAGGCTCTTGAGCGTATGCAGGTTCGCATCGCTGTAAAACCACGTCGACCGCAGCTGCACATCGCACTCGGCCGGCAGCCACATCCGGCTGCCGAGCTGCTCCCGCTTCTCCGTCATGATCGAGAATTCGACGCTGTCCACCACGTTCCAGCACGGCGTCGGCGCCACGCCGTCCTCGTTGCCGACCCATCTGAAGTCGGGATCGCCCATGTTGAATATGAGGATGTTCGGCTGCAGCCGCCGGATCTCGCCGATAATTCTCGGCCAGTCGTATTCGTGGTTCTCCGAGCCGCAGCCGTCGAACCAGAGCACGTCGATATCGCCATAGCCGGTCAGCAGCTCCGTAATCTGGTTCACGAAGTAATCGTCGTACGCCTTGCCGTCCGCCAGGAAGCTGTCCGCGGAGCCGTCGTACGGCGAATAATACAGTCCCGGCTTCACCCCGTGCTTGCGGCAGGCGTCCGTGAATTCGCGCACGACATCGCCCTTGCCGTCCCGCCAGGAGGACTGGGCGACGGACATGGTCGTATAGGCGGACGGCCAGTTGGAGAACCCGTCGTGATGCTTGGCCGTGAGCACCGCATACTGCATGCCCGCCTGCTTGGCCGTGCGTATCCACTGCTCGCAGTCGAGCCGCGCCGGCTGGAACGCCTCCGGCGTCATCGGCCTGCGGTCGAAGTCCTCGTAGCCTTCATAGAACGTGCGCAGGCCGAAGTGCACGAACAGCCCGAATTCCCAATCCTGATAAGCCAATTGCTTGTCCGTCGGCTTGATACGCGTCTCATTCATCTCGTTCACCGCTCCCCAATCGCCAGGTTCGATATTCCGACGCGCTCACGCCGGCATACTGCTTGAATCGTTTATAAAACCAATCGATATCGCCATACCCGACCTCCGAAGCGATCGCGTACACTTTCATATCCGTCTCCCTCAGCAGCGCCTTCGCCTTCTCCATCCGCACTTGCAGCAGATATTCGTTGAAAGGCATCCCCTCATGCGCCTTGAACAATCTCCCCAGGTAGCCGGGATTCATATAGATCTGCTCGGCGATATCCTTCAGGCATATCGACTGCGCGTACTGCTGCTTGACCAGCTGCTTGACCTGCTCGACCGTCTGGGCCGGCTGCGGCTGCGGTCTCACGTTCAATGCCTCCGCGACGTCGAGACATCTGCGCTCGACGAACTGCAGGAGCCCCTCCATCGTCTTCGCATCCATGATCGCCCGGTAGTCCCGCAGCGGCGACGCGAACAGGCCGTCTCCGTCGAGCCCGCGCTCCTTGAGCAGCCGGTACAGCTCTACGAACATCTCGAGCACGACCGCCTTCATCGTCTCCTCGGAATAGCGGTCGTTCATGCGGCTCCACTTGTCCCGCAGCAGCCTGCTGAGCTCCTCGGCATGACTCCAGTTCAGCGATTCGAGGATGGGCGCGATCTGCCAGCCGTCCGAGTCCCCGGACGCCGGGGCCCTGCTCTCCTGCGCCTCCGTCAATACGCCGCTGCTGCCGAACAGGAACCGCATCTCGAGCCGGTTGCGCGCCCGGCGGAACGACTGCTCCGCCTCCGCGAAGCGGTGGACGATACTCCCGGTCCCGACGGCGACGGGAACCTTCGCGTACCGCTCCACATTCTCGTGCATCGCCGCCGCCAGCGCCGCGGCATGCCGCTCCGTCAGCCGCTCCCGCGGCCCGACGAGCAGCACGCCCAGATGCTCGTCGTCCTCCTCGAACGCATAGCCTTCGCCGGCGATCAGGTCCTCGATCACGTTGCGGACCGCGAACCGCTTGATCTGGATGTCGGATTCGAGCATCCGGTCGTTGCGCGCGTCCATGAAGTCCATCTCGACGGTGAGCGCGCACAGCGCCCGCCCTTCGGGCCGAAGGCGGGCCGCCAGCGGGAAGTGCTCCACGATCTCCTCTCCGCTGCCTGCGCCTTGGACCCATCGCTTGAGCATCTGATCCCTCAGCGCGGGAACGCCGAAATACAGCTGCTTGTCGACAAGCGCCTGATGCTCGATCTCGAGCTTGAGCTTGTGCAGCAGACGCGCCAGATCGTCCTCCTCTACCGGCTTCAGCAAGTAGTCCTTCACGCCGTGCCCGAGACTCTGCTTCACGTATCCGAAGTCGGAATAGCCGCTCATGATGATGACAGGCACCTGGGAAAATTGCCGCACATGGGCGACGAGCTCCAGCCCGTCCATGCCCGGCATGCGGATGTCGGTGAGCACGAGCGCGTACGTCTGGGACTTCAATGCCTCCAGCGCCTGCCTCCCGCTGGCCGCTTCGCCGGCAATCCGGAAGCCGTACTGTTCCCAGTCAAGCAAGTACTTGACCGACTTGATGGCGCTCGGCTCGTCGTCGACGAGCAATACGGGATGCAGCATCAGGCTTCCTCTCCTCTCTTGCGCAGCGGCAATCTCATCGTGACGGTCGTACCCGCCCCGTCCGAGCTGTCGATCCATAGACCATACGCCTCGCCGTACAGCTTGGCGAGCCGCTCCTGCACGTTGCGCAGCCCGATATGCCGTTCCTCCCGCATATCCGGGCTATGCCGCAGCGATTCGCGGATCGCGTCCAGCCTGTCGGGGGGAATGCCGGGACCGTCGTCGTGCACGGTCATCTGCACATCGCGCTCCCCCGCCAGCCGCGCCGCGATCGTGACGGTCGTCCGGTGCTCGCTCCGCTCCACGCCGTGAATGACGGCATTCTCGACGATCGTCTGCAGGAACAGCTTGGGCACCTCCATCCGGCCGAGCGAATCCGGCACCTGCAGCTCGTAGCCGAGCCGCTCCGCGAACCGGGCGCTCTGAATGCTCAAGTACGTCTCCACGATGTCCAGCTCCTCGGACAGCGCGATCAGCTGGCCGCCCTTGCCGAGCAGATTGCGGAACGAGCGGGCGAGCAGGTTCACGAGCTGGGCGTTCTCCCTGTCGCCCTTCTCGAGCAGATTGCCCCGCACCGCATTGAGGACGTTGAACAGGTAGTGCGGATGAATCTGCGTCTGCAGCGCGTACAGCTCGCTCTCCTTGGTCCGCAGCTCCAGCTCCTTGCGCTGGACGGCCAGCTCGTAGCCCTCGCGGATGAGCCGCTCCATCCGCGTCACCATCCGGTTGTAGGCAAGCGCCAGCTGGCTCGCCTCGTCGCGTCCCTCCACGATGGACAATGTCTGCAGATTGTCCATGTTCATCTTTTTCATCTTGTCCGCGAGCCCCATCAGCCGCTTGGTGAGGCCGTACGAGATGGCGTAGATGACGGCGGAGAACACCGACAGGAAGAGGACGCATAGCAGGATGACGATCTGCCTGGTCTCCCTGACCTTGGCCGTCAGCTCGGCGAGCGGACTCAAGGACAGCACCTTCATGCCCTTGATGCTGTTGCGGGAATCGATCGTCTGGTACGTCAGCAGATACGACTTCCCGTCCAGCTTGACGATCTTGCTGCCCGAAGGGGCGTCCATCATATCGCCGTAGTAAGGCAATTGCTGCAGGCTCCGGCCCAGCTCGTCGTGCTGCATGCTGTTCATGATCTCCGTCCCGTCGGGGAGGAATGCGATGAACTGCGTCTTCTGGCTCTCCTTGGCGATCAGGTCGTAGAGGAAGCGTCCGTCCACATCGATGGAGACGTACAGATCGGCGTCCGGCCTGAAGTTGTTGAGCCGCTGCGTGAGCCGCAATATATTCACATGAAAGTAATCGTCCATGCCCCCGTACGCCCAGTAGTTGTTCAGCTTTCTGACGACGAGCGCCTTGAACCAGGCACTCTGCCTCAGTTCCTCGTCAATAAGCTTGACGTCGGGGAACGTGAAGGTCGGATTGTCCGTGTAGAAGTTCAAGCGCAGAATCTGCCTCGAACCGATAATGGATTTGAGGTAGGGCTGCATGTAATCGTTGTAGGACGTCAAGGCATCCGCGAAGTCCGGATAGTTGCGAAGCATCGTCTCCTGCAGCTCGGCGTTCAGGTAGATGAAGTCGGTAATCTGCTCGTACGACTGGAACAGGCTGCCGATATTCTGGCTGAGCTGGGAGACCGAATATACGGAGTTCTCGCGTATCTTGTCGAACACGAACTGCGTGTACGTACGCAGCAGGTAATAAGTGAGACAGCCCAGGAAGAGCGCGACCACGATCGTGACCGTCAGAAAAAATTTTGTACGGATCCGCATCTTCCCCGACCTTCCACGGCATTATGGAAACGGCCTTACGCCCCCGAACCGAGGCGTAAGGCGGTATCTTTATTTGCCGACTGCTTTGTTGTACTCGCTCTCGTAGGCCTTCCACGCTTGCGTGAACAGACCCTCCAATTGCTTCTGGCCGCTTGCCTCCATCTGTTTCTTATAGCCGTTCCATTTGGAAGCGAAGTCTTTGGCCATCACGATCTGCGGCGATTCCTTGTTCCAGATCTGCTCCAGACGCTTGTTCATCGCGCTGGCGCCCTCCGGCTCGGGGATCTGCCACAGGAACGCCGGGATGTACTCCGGCTGCGGCAGGAAGTCCGACCAGGTCTCCTTGCCGTACTTCGCGAGAATCTCCTTGGTCGCGCTGTCGTAGCCGCGCACGATGTATTCCTTGGTGAGCGGCGTCGCATAGTCGCCGTCCTCCAGCTTGGCGCCGTTGCCGATGCTGAACCGGCTGTAGCTGCCCGAGAGCCCTTCCTTGATCCCGTAATCGGGGTCCGCCGCCATCTTCTGCACCACTTCGTCGCTACGGTAGCGTTTGCCATCCTTGAGCTCGTAATCCACGCCTTCGATTCCCCAGCCGATCAGCTTCTGCCCTTCGTCGGTGAACAGATAATCGATGAATTGAATGATTCGCTCCGGATGTTTCGCATTCTTCGAGATCGCCCAGTTGTTCCCCGAGCCCGAGGCGACGATCGCATTCGAGTGATCCCCGGTATCGGCGTCGAACAGGATCGGGAACTTGGCGTACTGGCGCTCCAGCTTGCCGGCTTGCCTCAGCGACTGTTCCGGCTGGTCGAGGAACCACTTCGGATAGAAGCCGGCGAGGATGCGGCCCTGCGCGATCTTCGAAGGCGCGGTATCGTAGTTGAGCGTGAAGATTTCTTTGTCTAGCATGCCGGAGTTGTACAGCTTGTTCAAGAACTGATAGTATCTCTCGCTCCCGGCCGAGTCCAGATTCAGATTGACGTTGCCCTCCCCATCGATGAGGAACCGCCCGTGATCGGGCTGGCCGGCCGCGGCGACGGAGGGGTTGTTGTACACCAGGTCGGTCCCGACGCCGGAGAACGGAATGGTCGGCTGGCCGTCGATCGTCGGATGCTTATCATAATAAGCCTTGAGCACATCGTACAGCTCGTCGAGCGTCTTGATCGTCGGATAGCCTGCTTCCTTGAGCACATCGTATTGGACGACGAAGCTCGCTTGCTGGTCGGCCGGCGTCTCCTCGGCCAGGTTCGGATTGTACAAGGAATAAATATGCCCGTCCGGGTCCTTGAGCAGATTGTAGAAGGAACCGAAGCGCTTCTTGATGTTCGGACCGTACTGATCGATCAGGTCTTCCAAAGGCTGCAGCGCCCCGGCGTCGCGGTATTTGCCCAACGTCTTCGGCTGGAGATACAGCGTATCCGGGTAGTCGCCGGACGCGAGCCACAGATCGTACTTTTGCCCCGCCGCGTCGGCCCCGCCGATGACCGGCACGTACTTGAACGTTACCCCTGTTTTCTCCGTCAGTCTCTTGGAGATCGGCGTGTCCCACGTCAGCTTGGGCTCCGTCGTATTGATGGTGTACGTGACGGGTGCGGCCCCGGACCCGGACGCCGACGCGGAGGCGGCACCGGATGCCTGCGGGGAAGACGAGGCGCCCGACTGCTCGTTTTTGGAGCAGCCCGACGCTATGGACATCGCCATCGTCGCCGCCAGGACAAGAACTATCTGTTTTTTCAACTTGAACACTCCCTTGTATGCAAGTCTTTAGTATATCATCGGGCGCTGGCACCCGTTTGATATCAACGCCGCTTCCACCCGAGTCACTCTTTCATCGCCCCGATGGTCATGCCCTTAATGAAGTATTTCTGCAGGAAAGGGTATACAAACAAAATCGGAATCGTGACGATGACGGTCATCGTGGCGCGGATCGATTCGGGACTCGTGGACGCCAGCGTCTGGGTATCGACATGCCCCGTCGCTGAAGCCCCGCCCGTCAACTGGCTGACCGATTGCAGCAATATTTTCATCAGCTCGTATTGCAGCAGAGACAGACTCGGAGACGTATTGTACAGATAGTTGTCGAACCAGGAGTTCCAATGACCGACCGATACGAACAGCGTCACGGTCGCGATGACCGGCATGCTGACGGGCACGAGCACCCGGAACAGGATCTGCACGTCGCTGGCCCCGTCGATACGGGCGGCCTCGGAGAAGCCCTCCGGCAGCTGCTCGAAGTAGCTGCGGATGATCAGCACGTTGAAGGCGCCGATCAATCCCGGCAGGATGTACACCCAGAACGAGTTCATCAGATGCAACTGCTTGACGAGCAGGTAGAACGGGATCAGACCGCCGCTCACATACATGCTGATCACGAGCACGTAGTTGATCGCTCTGCGCAGCATATAATCTCTGCGGCTGAGCGTGTAGGCGAGCATCGTCGTGACCGTGACCGACAGCAAGGTGCCGACGACCGTACGGAGCAGCGAGAGGAGCGTGGCAGACAGCAGCTGCGGATTCGAGAATACGATCTCGTAATTCGTCGCCGTCCAGATTCGCGGCCAGATGTGGATGCCTCCCCGAACGGTATCGATCGAATCGTTCAGCGAGATGGCCAGCAGGTTCATAAACGGATAGAGCGTGAACAAACCGAGCAGCAGGAGCAATCCGTAATTAAGGGTGACGAACAGCATATCGCCGGCAGATCGAGTTTTGTACATGGCCGCCTCCGCTAGAATACTTTGGACTGACCCAGTCTCCGCGCCAGGAAGTTGACGGCGACGACCAGGATGATGCTGACGACCGACTTGAATACGCTGATGGCAACCCCGAGCGAATAGTCTCCGATGCTGAAGGCGTAATTCATGGCGTACAGATCGAGGACCTGCGAATAGTCGATGACGAGATTGCTACCGAGCAGAAATTGGGATTCGTAGCCGGCGGACAAGATCCAGCCTACATTGAGGATCATCAGCATCATCGCGGTCGGCATCAGGCCGGGAATCGAGATGTGCAGCATCTTGCCGAAGCGGCCCGCGCCGTCCACTTCAGCCGCCTCGTACAGCTCGGGGTTGACGCCGCTGAGGACGGCGAGGTAGATGATCGTGCTCCAGCCGAGCTCCTTCCACAGCCCGGCCATCGTATGGATGATCCAGAACCAGTTGCCTTTTGCCATAAAATAAATCGGTTCGTCGATCAGACCCAGCTTCAGCAGCAGCTCGTTGACGATCCCGCCGTCCGGCGAGAGCCCGAGTAAGATAATGTTGGCGATGACGACCCACGAGACAAAATGCGGGATGTACGTAATCGTCTGAACGACCCGCTTGAACAGCCTCGATCGCACTTCGTTAAGCAGCAGCGCGAGCGCGATGGCGCCGACGAACCCGGCAGCCAGGCTGAGCAGGCTCATGGCCAGCGTGTTCCTGAGCGCCTGATAGAACAAGGGGTCCCGGAACAGCATCCGGAAGTTGTCCCAGCCGGCGAAGCGGCTGCCCATCACACCCTTGGCGGGCGTATAATGCTCGAAGGCCATAATCCAGCCCCATAGCGGCACGTAGCTGAACAGGATGAGCAGCAGCACGGCCGGAACGGACATCAGCACGAGTTGATATTGCTTGCCCAGCTTGGCGAACGCCGACTTCGGAACCGTTCTCGTCGCGACCTGATTGTTAATGGTTCCCGCCTCCTTTTCCTGTACAGTCATTATGGAATGGCGGGGCCGGACCAACAACCCGACACGTTGTACTATCGGGCAGGGGATATTGAACGATCGTGCGGAAGGGCGACTCAGCTCCCCTGCGAAAGTGCAGGGAAGCGGCGGCCGCATGGAGGCGGGCCGTGGGCGGGTTGGGGTTGGAGTTGCGGGTTGCGGGTTGCGGGTTGCGGGTTGCGGGTTGCGGGTTGCGGGTTGCGGGTTGCGGGTTGCGGGTTGCGGTAGAAGCTGTTCCCTGACAGGAGCAAGAAAAAGGAGCAAAGAAAAAAGACCGCGCTGCGCGATCTTGAGGGTCCTCCAATTATTCGTATACCAGTTCCAATCCGCCCTGCCTGAACTGCTCCGCCAGTTCCCGGTCGATCCGCGAATCGGTCACGAACCGCTCGACCTCCGAGCAGGCGCACACCTTGATCAGCGAGAGCTGGCCGAACTTGCTGCTGTCCCCCAGCGCGATCGTGCGCTTGGCATTGGCGAACATGATCTTCTTCACCTGCACCTCGCCCATGGCGTTGTCCGTGATCCCCTCCGCCAGCGTCACGCCGCTCAGACTCATGAAGAACAGGTCCGCATGGAACCGGGCCGCGAACTCTTCGGCGAGATCGCCGACGACGCTCTGCTCCTGCTGGCGGATGATACCGCCGATCAGCACGAGCGTATAGTCGGGGACGGCGATGAGCTCCTGGATGATCGGCAGCGAGTTGGTCAGCACCGTCAGCCGCTTGAACTTGGCCTTGAGCACCTTCGCCAAGGTCACATTGGTCGTGCTGGCGTCGAGGGCGATCGACATGCCTTCCGATACGTAGCGGGCCGCGATATGCGCGAGCTCCGTCTTCTCCTCCTGATAGATCGACTCCCGGATCGGCAGCGGGATCTCCGAGCTGTAATCCAGCTCCTTCGCGATCGCTCCCCCATGCACGCGTGTCAAGCAGCCCTCGGCCTCAAGATACTCCAGATCGCGCCGGATCGTCTCGAACGACACGCCGAACAGGTCCATCAATTCGGAGGCGCGGACCGACCGGTCGCGAGCCAGCTTATCGACGATGGCCTGGTGTCTCTGTTGCGCGAACACCCGATCCTCTCCTTTCGGCTTTTCTTCCGCATGATCGCATTCCCGATTTGTCGGAAGTGAAGCAACCCCCCTCATTCTACACGAATCCCGATACCAGTATCTATAGAAGCCGCGCGCCATAGGTCATAAATGGGGGAGGGCTGGTGCGAGCGGGCCGCGGCGGTTGGCGTGGTTTGGTGCACCATTATTGTGCATGTGGGGCGGGTGCAGATAGAAGGCGGCGGTTGGTGGGGCGTGGTGCACCATTATTGTGCATGGACGGGCGGGTGCGAGCGGGCAGCGGCGGTTGGCGGGGCGTGGTGCACCATTATTGTGCATGTGGGGGTCAGGTGCGGATAGAAGGCGGCGGTTGGCGGGGCGTGGTGCACCATTATTGTGCATGTGGGGGTCAGGTGCAGATAGAAGGCGGCGGTTGGTGGGGCTTGGTGCACCATTATTGTGCATGTGGGGGCGGGTGCGAGCGGACAGCGGCGGTTGGCGGGGCTTGGTGCACCATTATTGTGCATGTGGGGGTCAGGTGCGGATAGAAGGCGGCGGTTGGTGAGGCTTGGTGCACCATTATTGTGCATGGACGGGCGGGAGCGAGCGGGCAGCGGCGGTTGGTGGGGTTTGGTGCACCATTATTGTGCATGTGGGGGTCAGGTGCGGATAGAAGGCGGCGGTTGGCGGGGCTTGGTGCACCATTATTGTGCATGGACGGGCGGGTGCGAGCGGGCAGCGGCGATTGGGTGGAGCAGGCATGGTGTGTCGTGGGGTGCACGCACGAAAGGAGCTATCCCTCGGTCATTTTCATGACTTGGAGATAGCTCCTCGTTATCTATTCAGCGCTTGGACGTCCGCCGTCAGCCCAGCTCCACGGTTTTGTTCAAGTCCGATTCCACGGTATTTTTGCCCGTGAGCCGCTTGAACAGATGCGTGACCATCTTGAGCTTGCTACCCGTTTCCCAGTACTCGGCCGTCTCGGCCTTGACCTTGATCAGCACCAGGTTCGGATCGTCATAGGTCGTGTCGAGCAACTTCTCATAGGCAACGTTCCAAAACTCCTTGATCTTGGCCGGATCGTTCACGAGTTCTGCCTCGCCGCGGACCGAAACGAACGACTTGCCGACGTAAGCGACGTTCACGCGAGGATCGTGCTGCAGCTCATCGTACTTCTCCGTCTCCTTGGACGTCAGGAACCAGAGGTCCCCGTCGAACTCGACTTCCTGGGTCTTCAGCGGGCGCGACACCAGACCTTCGTCCGACACCGTCGTCAGCATGGCGGTATCGATGCCCTTGATCAGATCTCTGACCTTCTCGATGGCTTCCTGACTGGCCGTATACGTATGTGGCATGTCCTCACCTCTTCGCATAATGATCGAACTGCATTCCCTTAGTATTAAACAAGAACAGCGCCGACCAACCATGTCGAGCCTCCATGAGCGGCTCCGTCGCCCTCGCGAGGCATTGACGTCCGGGGAGCAATGAGAGTAAAATAACCTGCGGTAAGTCAATGGGAATAGATGCTCTTTGGCAGGAAATGAGGAACGATCGAATTGAATCTAAAAGCCATCGCCATTTGCTTGTACACGGTTGGCATCTACTGGATATCCGCGCGAATGCCTTCGCTGCACGCTTTATTCTTTCCTACACTCGGCGCCTTTAGCCTGTTGTTTATTGCGCATCCCTTCTCCCCGGCCAGACTGGGCAAGGTTGCGTTCGGCGCCAGCATCTCCGTGCTGATCGGCTCGGCGCTCGTCTTCATCCATCCGGGCGCGGTCACGCTGCTGATCGACATGCTGATCGTCATCTATCTCATCAACAGATTCAAGTGGAATGCGCCGCCCATACTGGCGGTGTCGCTTATCCCCTTTTTCGTGCACGCGCCTTATATTTGGATGATCCCGCTGTCCGTATGCGCCTCTCTCGCGGGACTTCTGATGCTGCTGTTTATTACGCACCATGTCGAGCGCATCCTGCCGCTGCTTGTTCGCAGCTCCGGGCAGGCCGAGTCCGGTGGCTTATGATACTGCACAAAGGCGAGACTTTATTCCGGCAAGGAGAGTCCGGGCCGCTGTATCATCTGAACAGCGGACTGCTGAAGATCGTCCGGCTCCATCCCGACGGCTCGCAGTATCTGGTCAACATCATCGTGCCGGGCGAGACGATCCCCCACCACTCGCTGATTAGCCCGAGAGCTTACTTCGGCACGGCTGTCGCGCTCGTAACCAGCGAGGTCGAGCTGCTGCCGGCCGCCGAATGGTACCAGTCGCTCGAGCGGGAGCCGGAGCGTTATCGAACGATCGCGATGCAGCTCCAAGACAAGCTCAGCCTGCTTCAGCAGCGGTTCGACCAGCTCACCGAGACGGCCCCGGCGGACAAGCTGCGCAAGTTCCAGGCGTGGTTCCAGGACTACATCAAGCCGGCCGCGATGACTGACGTACTGACCCAAGACGAGATCGGCCAGTTCATCGGACTGCGCCGCGAGACGGTCAACCGGCTGCTGCGCAAGCAGGCGAAGCGCCAGTGATGCAAATGGAACAAGCGCGAGTAGTCGCGAAGCGCGGGCCGAGCAGAAGAAAACCGCACAGAATCGTGCGGTTCGGGTGTACGCGGGAGCGGGCCATGGCCGGGGCAAGCGGGAGTAGTCGAGCCAAATCAAAGGGGACTGTCCCGTCATTTTATGACGTTGGGACAGTCCCCCTTTTCTCATGCCGCAGGCCAGGCCCCGGCTGCTGCGCTCCCACGGGCCAGCCGCCAGGTCTGGCCCGCCAGAATTTTGCCTGCCAGAGGCAGACCTCCCGGAGTCCGGCCCGCCTCTACCTGCCCTCCGGCGTCAGACCTGTGCGGCCTCGGCCTCCTGCAGACTCCCGGCGGGTCCGAAGAACTCGAAGCGCACATCCGCCTCCGGTACGCCCCACGCCCGCAGCGCGCCGTACACCGTCTTCATGAACGGCACGGGGCCGCAGAAGTAGAAGCACGCTTCCTTCGCAGGAATGACGCGCTGCAGCCAGGGCAGGTCGACGAAGCCTTCCCGGTGATAAGCGCTCGTCTCCCGGTCCCGCGGCGTCGGCAGGCCGTAGCACCAGCTCACGGACACCTGCGGACTGCGGGCGGCAATCTCCTCGACCTCCGCCTTGAGCGCATGGACATCCCCGTTGTGCGCCGCGTGGATGAACGCGACCGGACGTCCCGGCTGTGCGTCGACGACGGTCTTCAGCATGCTGACCATCGGCGTCAAGCCTACGCCGCCGCTGAGCAGGACGAGCGGCCGGTCATCCCGCCGATCCAGGATGAATTCGCCCGCCGGCGCCGACAGCATGAGCACGTCGCCCTGCCCGATCCGCTCGTGCAGATACGTCGACACCTTGCCCGCCGGCTTGCCCGGCAGCTCATCCTCCCGCTTGACGGAGATCCGATAGTAAGGCTTGCCAGGCGCATCGGACAGGCTGTACTGCCGGATATGCGTATTGGCCTCTCCCGGTATCTCCACCTTCACGCTGATATATTGGCCCGGCTCGAACGATGCGATCGCTCCGCCGTCCTCCGGCGCCAGATAGAAGGATGTGATCACGGCGCTCTCCTCGACCTTGCGCATGACCCGGAACGCCCGGAACCCCGCCCATCCGCCATCCTGGCGTTCCGCCTCCTCGTACATGCCGGCCTCCACCTCGATGAACACATTGGCGATGACGCCGTACGCTTCCGCCCACGCCCCGAGAATCTCATCCGTCGCTGCGTCGCCGAGCACATCCTTGATTGCCGCCAGCAGATGCTGCCCGACGATCGGATACTGGTCCGCCGTCACGCCGAGGCTGCGATGCTTGTGGGCGATCTGCTTCACGACCGGCAGGATCGACTCCAGCTTGTCGATGTGCAGCGCAGCCGCGTACACGACGTTGGCGAGCGCCGTCTGCTGCCGGCCGCGGCTCTGGTTCGCGTGGTTGAAGATGTTCAGCAGCTCCGGATGCGCCGTGAACATCATCTGATAGAAGCGCTTCGTGATATCCGTGCCGTGCTTTTCGAGCACCGGCACCGTAGATTTTATGATTTGTATCGTTTGGGAGCTGAGCATTGAAGTATTCCTCGCTTTCATCGACTTGGGATGAACCAAGTATATAAAAGCCGGAGAACCCCCAAGTGTGATCTGAATCACACGAAATCGCAAGGATATGTGAAGCGCGCCACGAGCCGTTCTACCGTCCGACCGTTCAAGCCCGCCTCAACAGCCCATTCAATCTTTCTGAAAATAAAAGCATGGCCGCAGCCGAAACTACGAGATACGCAGGGAATATGCCGATGGTCGAATGCGAGGCGAGAAGTCCGAGCAGCGGCGGCATCAGCGTGCTGCCGGTGTAGGCGACGGCCATCTGGTAGCCCATGATGGTCTGGGCGTGCCGCTTGCCGAATCGGACCGGCGTCTCGTGCAGCATGCATGGGAAGATCGGCGCCAGGCCGAGTCCCACGATCATCAAGCCCGCCAGCGAAGCGGCGTCCGGCAGCGGGAGAAGCAGCAGTACCGTGCCCGCCAGCGCGACGAGCTGTCCGCCCCGGATGAGCTGACGGTTGCTCGCCTTGAACGTGACGAACCCGGTGATCAATCTGCCGACCGTGATGCCCGCATAGTACATGGACACCCACTGCGCGGCCGTCCCGGCGGTCAAGCCCTTGACGTCAACGAGGAAGCTGCTGCCCCACAGGCCGGCGGTCGCCTCGACCCCGCAGTAGAACAGAAACGCTACGAGAGCCAGCTTGACGCCCTTGACCCGCAGCGGCTTGGCCGGCTTCCCATCTGGCGTCTCGTCCGGTTCGGTAGCATCCTCGGCCGCCCCCGGCGCGCCCGGGCGGCTGCGGCTGTCCGCGGCCACACGATTCCATAGCGGCAGCGTGAAGAACAAGATGAGGACCAGGACGCCTTGAATGGCGGCTACGGTGAGATACCCGTCTCTCCACGAGCCCGGGCCCGAGATATAGCTGGCCATGATCATCGGCCCCAGCGTAGCGCCGACGCCCCAGAAGCAGTGCAGCCAGCTCATATGGTGGGCTTTGTAATGCGCCGCCACGTAGTGGTTCAGCCCGGCATCCACCGAGCCGCCGCCTAGTCCGAGCGGGATCGCGAACAGGATGAGCCAGATGAACGAAGGCGCGACGGAGAAGCCAAGCAGTGCGCCTGCGGTCATCATACAGCTGACCGTCGCGACCGCACCCGTGCCGAACCGCCTCAATATAGCGCCGCTGGCCAGGCTCGATACGATCGTGCCGGATGCGATTGTCATCGACAGCACGCCGGCCGCCCCCAGCGGCGCGTCCAGGTCCGCATGCATCACGGGCCATGCCGCACCCAGCAGCGAGTCGGGCAAGCCGAGGCTGATGAACGCCAGATAGATTATCGTTAAAAAGAAAGTCGCCATCTCATTCTCCCGATTCCTGTGTAATTTTTTAGACGCTCGCGCCGGAGATCATCAGCTGCAGGCCCAAATACCGGAGGCCGTCCAGATAGTCCTGCTGCCAGTCGCTCGCCGCGAGGCTGGGCAGATGCGCTGCGGGAATATAGGCCGCGCTTCGCTCTGCAATCCGCTCCAGCATCGCCTCGCCGACTTCGTCCCGGCAGAAAACAACCGCATGCGGGTTCAAAATCGCCGCGCAGGCCGCGACCATGCGGCTCACCGCATCGATCCCCGCCTCGTCCAGCCGGTCGGCCCCTCCCGCGTCGCTGCGGTTCAAGGCTTGACCAAAGTTCTGCGCGTCGTACTGCGGAAGAAAAGACACCTCTCCCGCGAAAAACGTGCTCCCGCGCACGATGTCCCCGCCAACCAGAATGCCGGCGCCCGGCCCGTTCTGGCCGAGATACAGATAGACGAGCGAGGGGGAGAGCAGGCCGCCCTTTTTGTCGTTGTAGCCCAGGACCGCCGCATTCATATCGTTCTCGACGACGACGGGAATTCCGAGCCGCGCTTCCAGACATCCTTTTAGATCGAAGTCGTGATAGGTCTCGTAGCTCGGAATATAGATGATTCGCCCGTTGTTGACGGCCCCCGGTACACCGACGGCTACGGAGCGGATCTTCGGATGCCGTTCGACCAGCTGCTCGATGAACGCCGTCAGAATATGGACGTCGTCCCCGAGAACCGTGGGCGCCTGTCCCGCCTCCAGCGCCTCTCCCTTGCAGTCGAATATTACAAACCGCGTCTCCGTCTTCTCCAAAAATATAGCCAGGCCCAGCATGTGCGCCGGATCGTAGGCATACCGCTGCGCCCGCCTGCCGCCGCTGGACTCGTCCAGCCTGGCCGGTACGAGCTCGCCTTCCCGCTCCATCTCGCCCAGAAACTTGCTGATCGTCGGGAAGCTGATCCCCAGCATACGGCTGAGCTCGACCTTGGTCATGCCGCCATGCGTCAACAGCGCCGAGCGTATGCCGCCGACAATTCGTTTTTTGCGCTCCTTGATCGTCGCGATTTGTTCTTGCAAGCAGGTTCACCGCCTCGTCCGGCACTTATTAAATAACTTTAATAAGTTGTAAGTGTACCAGAATCTTTGCGATTTGAATAGCGCGCAGAGGGGACGCGCAGGGGAGAATGGACAAAGAACCTTCCTGGATCGTAAGCAAACCCTCCGGGGAAGTAACCGTTATACGTCGCAGAATAGGACGGCGATATGCAAGCAAATAAAGATGCCGCACATCGTTATTCCGAGCGCGGGACCGAATTTTGTGCAAATAAAGATGCCTCACATCGCTATTCCGAGCGCGGGACCGAATTTTGTACAAATAAAGATGCCTCACATCGTTATTCCGAGCGCGGGACCGAATTTTGTGCAAATAAAGATGCCTCACATCGCTATTCCGAGCGCAGGACCGAATTTTGTGCAAATAAAGATACCGCACATCGCTATTCCGAGCACAGCGCCGAATTTTGTGCAAATAAAGATGCCGCACATCGTTATTCCGAGCGCAGGACCGAATTTTGTGCAAATAAAGATACCGCACATCGCTATTCCGAACGCGGGACGTAATTTTGTGCAAATAAAGATGCCTCACATCGTTATTCCGAGCGCGGGACCGAATTTTGTGCAAATAAAGATGCCGCACATCGTTATTCCGAGCGCAGGACCGAATTTTGTGCAAATAAAGATGCCGCGCATCGTTATTTCGAGCGCGGGACGTAATTTTGTGCAAATAAAGATACCGCACATCGTTATTCCGAGCGCGGGACCGAATTTTGTGCATCAACTTCAATCTTCACATGCCGGCCGCTCAAGCAGGCGTTCGAACGCCTGCGCGTCCACCGGCTTGGAGTACAGATAGCCCTGGCCGACCGGACAGCCGTTGGCTATGAGCACCTGCTGCTGTTCGGTCGATTCGATGCCCTCCGCGACGACGCCGAGGCCCTGGCTGAGACCCAGATCGATGATCGTCTTCAGCATGGCCAGCTGGTAGCGGTTGTCGATATCGTCGATGAAGGACTTGTCGATCTTGATCGTATCGATCGGCAGCCTGGGCATCAGATACAGCGACGAATAGCCCGTCCCGAAGTCGTCGATCGAGGCGCGGATGCCCATCGCCCGGAGCCCGTGCAGCACCTCCGTGCTCTCCTTGACGTTCTGCATGATGCTCTCTGTGATCTCCAGCTCCAGATAGGCCGGGTCGAGCCCGGTGAGCTGCAATATTCTGCGGACCGTCCCCAAGAATTCGCGATGCTGGAACTGCCGCACCGATACGTTGACGGACACGCACAGCGGCGCATAACCCGCCTGCTGCCATTTTTTGTTTTGCGCGCACGCCCGCTGCAGCACCCACTCCCCGATGGCGACGATCTGGCCGGATTCCTCGGCGATCGGGATGAACTCCACCGGCGGGATCGGTCCGAGCTCCGGATGCTCCCAGCGGAGCAGCGCCTCCATGCCGATGATCCGTCCCGTGCGCAGCTCGACCTTCGGCTGATAGCGGAGCGAGAGCTGGTGCCGCCCGATCGCCCTTCTCAGCTCGTTCTCCAGCATCATCTTGCGCGCCATGATCGTGTGCAGCTCGGTGTTGTAAAATCTGAAGCTGTTCTTGCCGCTCTCCTTCGCCAGGTACATGGCCGAGTCCGCGTACTTCAGCAGATCGTCGCCCGTGTCGCCGTTGTCGGGGAAGATGCTGATGCCGATGCTCGGCGTCACGATGATCTCGCTGTCGCCGACGCGGAACGGTCCGCGGAAGTACGACAGGATCGTCTCCGCCGCCGCCGCGCACTGTGACTCGGCCGCCTCGTCCAGCACGATCACGAACTCGTCCCCGCCGAGCCGGTAGATCGGCGCTTGTGCGCCGATCGATCGGATGAGGCGTCCGGCTGTCTGCACCAGAATATCGTCGCCCGCCTGATGGCCGAGCGTATCGTTAATCGCCTTGAACCGGTCGAGATCGATCAGCAGCAGACCTGCCCGCTCGATCGTCCTGCCCAGCGCTTGCTCGAGATCCTGCTTGAAGCGCAGCCGGTTCTTGAGACCCGTGAGCGGATCGTGATAGGCCAGGTGCCTGTACTCGTCCATCAGCTTGTCCATCGACCGCATCGTATGCAGCTGGCGCCCTCCGACCAGGAGGAACAGCAGCAGCAGCCCGAGGCTGAGCACGTTGAAGTCCCAGTTGTTGGTGACAATCACGATGGCGATCAGCCCGACGATGCTCGCATAAGGAAAATAATTGTCTCTGACCTTCGCTTCGCGGCGATCCGGCCGGGATGTCTCAGTCCCTCTCAGCGCATAGTATCCGCCAAGACCGATGAGCAGCAGCGCCAACAACCAGATCAAGTCGATCGGATCGCCCGGCCGATGCGCTCCCGTACGGGCAAGATAGGCGTACCCCGAGTCTCCCGCTGACTGAAGCAGCATGCCCCAGATGACGAAGCGCATGGACCGGACCAGCCGCCCCAGCTGCAGCAGCGAATAATACAAGATCAGCGTGATCAGAAAAATACTCAACGACGCCAACGGATACAACGCCGAGAGCATATTCACAAGCAAGGAGTCATCGGAAAACGTAAGGATGGGATTAATGATAAAGTGGATGCTGACGCTGGCCGCGGTCACCATAAATACGACGATATTGAATATATAGGCACCCTTGGCGACACCGGCGTTGATCTCCCGGGCCTTGCCCAATAGCGCGACGAGGAAGAACAGGTAGGCGAGCAGCCAGCAGAAGTAGGAGAATGCGGAATACGTGACGCGATGCTCCGTGAACTGCTCGTATAAAAACTCAAAGCTGGAAATGACATAAAAAAACAGCCCGGCGCTGAGCAGCCGCCAGAATCTCCGGGATTGGTCCGTCCGCAGCCTGGAAGCGTACCAGGACAGGCACATGCCGAGCACACCGCCCGCGATCTGCAGCCCGTTCGCGCCGAGCGACCTCATCCATTCGTCCCCACCGTAGAGGAGGGTCCAGCCGCCCTGCAAGCCTGCGAATCCGATCAGCAGCACGATAGGCCAATGTTCGGCTTTTGACATCATAATCCCTCGCGATGACTCATATTGAAGTAGGATTGCATTCGGGGAATACCTATCGAACCAAACAAAATAATGCCCAATTAAATTGTTTGAAGTTGGTTTTATACCAACATTTTTCCACGTCGGCGCATAGAACTAATTTCCTATTATTAGCGCAAGGCCTATACGCCTGCCCCGCTGCCTTCATAGTCTAAATGACATCGATCGGAGGGGAGTACGATGCGGAAGAAGCCCGGTGTGTCCATTATTGTGTGTACGAATCATCCGGCGTTTTTCTCCAACATTCTGGACAACTATAGCCGGCAGCGTTATCCGCACAAGGAATTGATCGTCATCCTCAACAACGATTCGATGAATCTGCGGACCTGCCGGCGCCGAGCCGCCGCCTATCCGGACGTGTCCCTGTACCAGGTCCCCGAGCGAATCTCGCTGGGCCAATGCCTGAACTGCGGCATCGCCCGGGCCAGGCATCCGCTGATCGCGAAGTTCGATCACGACGATTACTATTCTCCTTATTACTTGAACGAGCAGGTCGGCGCGCTCGCGCGGACGGGCAGCTCGGTCGTCGGCAAGCACGCCTGTCTCGTCTACTTGGCCGCCGGCAAGCGGCTGGTCATCCGGTCGCCCCGGGAGCAGCGGAGCTACCAGAACTTCGTGCAGGGCGGCACGATCCTGTTCCGGCGGCGGGTGCTGCAGGATGTGCGGTTCGCGGATATCTCGCTGGGCGAGGATGTGCGGTTCTTGAGGAGCTGCCGCCGCAAGGGGCACAAGGTGTATGCCGCCTCCCCGTACAACTACGTGTATGTGCGCAGGCAGAACAAGGGCACCCATACGTGGAAGGTGACGGACCGCTATTACTTGAAGGGCAGCCTGCTCGTAGCGGTGACGGACCATTATCGCAAATACGCGATTCGAAAGGCATGACGCGCCGAATGCGACACAGGCCCGACACCATGATGTCGGGCCCGGCACAATATTGCTTTAATGAACGGACGCATACGCCTCCTGCTCGCTCGCGGGATCGAACTTCTCTCTGCTCATAAAAAACGCCGCGAGCAGAGCGACCGCCGCCGGTATGATCGCCCAAGCGAACGTATGAACAATCGAGGAGGAGAGCGCCGCCGTAATCTTGTCCAGCGCCGGACCGGGAATATTGCTCCGCTGCCCCGGCGTCAGAATCTTGCTCGGGTCGCTCAGGTCGACCCCCTCGGGCACGGGACCGCCGTCGAATACGCCGGCCAGCTTGGCTGCGAACAGATGGCTCTGGATAATGCCGAACACCGTGATGCCAAGCGTCATGCCCAGTTCCCGGTTGAAGTTCAGCGTCGAGCTGGCGGAGCCCCGCTGCCTGGCGGAGAAGCCGTGGATCGCCGCATTGCTGAGCACCGAGAACGAGGAGCCGATCCCGAGTCCGACCAGAATCATGAAGATCGTGATCGTGAAGCGCGAGGAGTCCGTCGACAGTGTCGTCAGCAGCGCGATACCGATCACGAGCAGCGTGAGTGTCGGGATCATGATGGAGCGATATCTGAACTTCGCGAGGAAGGAGCCGCCGCCTGCCGCGGTCACGACCGAACCGAGCATCATCGGCAGCAGCACGAGCCCCGAATTGGTCGCCTTGCCGCCCAGCACGCCCTGGATGAAGATCGGAATATAGATCGAGGCCGTGATGAATGCGGCGCCGCTGAAGATCGCCATCAGATTGCTCGTCGAGTAGAGGCGGTTCTTGAACATGCCAAACGTGATGATAGGCTCCCGGATCCGGCGTTCGATGAAAATAAAAGCGACGATCAGCACCGCGAATGCCGCGAACAAGCCGAGGATCGTGCCGGAGTCCCAGGCGTACGTCTTGCCGCCGAGCTCGAGCGCGAACATCATGCACACGACGGCGGCGACCAGCGTGAACGCGCCGAAGTAGTCGATCCGCTGCTTGGAATGCGCGACGGACTCTTTGTAGAAGAAGGCGATCATCACGAACGCGATCAGGCCCAGCGGCAGGTTGATGTAGAAAATCCAGGACCAATGGACATAATCCGTCAGGTAGGCGCCCAGGAGCGGTCCGAAAATGCTGGAGAGGCCGAATACGGCGCCGAATAGTCCGCCCATCTTGCCCCGTTTGTCCGGGGGAACGACATCGAACATGATCGTGAATGCGATCGGCATGAGCGCGCCGCCGCCGATCCCCTGGATCGCGCGGTAGACGCTGAGCTGCACGATCGTCTCCGCCGTGCCGCACAGCGCCGAGCCGGCCATGAACACGATGAGGCCGAAAATAAAGAAGCGCTTGCGGCCGTACATATCCGACAGCTTGCCGAAGATCGGCATCCCGGCCATCTCCGCCACCATATAAGCCGAGGTCACCCACATTAATTTATCGAAGTCGCCCAACTCTCCGACGATCGTACCGATGGCCGTGGCGACGATCGTATTGTCCATCGAAGCCATCAGAATGGCCAGCAGCAATGCCGCGAGGATGACGCCCATATGATTTCCTTTTGCCATTGATCCGTTCCCTCCGTTCTCTCTATGCCGCGCTCCGTTCGCCGGCTTATCGGCCTTCGGCCAGCGCTTCCTTTAAAAACTTGCCCGTATGCGATGCAGCGATCTCCGCGACTTGCTCCGGCGTGCCCGCAGCGACCAGCCTGCCTCCCGCTGCGCCTCCCTCCGGGCCGATGTCGATCACCCAGTCGCACTCCCGGATCAGCTCCAGGCTGTGCTCGACGACGATCACCCAGTCGCACTCCCGGATCAGCTCCAGGCTGTGCTCGACGACGATCACCGTGTTGCCCGCGTCGACCAGCTTGTCCAACAGCACCCGCAGCCGCGCGATGTCGATCGGATGCAAGCCGGCCGTCGGCTCGTCCAGCAGGTAGAGCGTACGGCTCTTGGACGGCTTGCCCAGCGCCTTGGCCAGCTTGATCCGCTGCCCCTCGCCCCCGGACAGCGTCTTGACCGATTGTCCCCACTTCAGATAGCCGAGGCCGACCTCGCACAGCATCTCGATCAGTCCCGCCGTTCTGGGCTCGTCGCCCAGGACGGACAAGCTCTCCTCCACCGACAGATCGAGCAGATCCGAGATCGTATATCCCTTGTAGCGAACCTGCAGCACCTCGCCGGTGAACCTTCTGCCCCGGCAATCGGGACACTTGACTTCAAGGTCGGGCAGGAAGTTCATATCCACGGATACCGTGCCGAGTCCCTGGCAAGTCTCGCACCGTCCGCCCGGCGTGTTGAAGGAGAAGTGCTTGGCGGTCAGCTTCGCCGCCTTGGACGCCGGCAGCCCGGCGTACAGCTGCCGCAGCGCCGTGAACATATCCGTATAGGTCGCAACATTGGAGCGCTGGGCTCTGCCCACCGGGGACTGGTCGACGATGACGATGCTGCCGGCGTCCGCCAAGCCCTCGAGCTCCCGGCAGCCGAGCGGTGCCGGTCCGTCCGGGCTGCCCTGGGCCAGAATATCGAACACGAGCGTAGACTTGCCCGAGCCGGATACGCCCGTCACGGCCACGAGCCGGCCGAGCGGGAAGGCTACGGACGGGATATCCAGATTGCGCAGCCGGACATCCCGGAGCGTGAGCTGCCCGCCGCTGCCTGTCCTGCGCATTCGCGGGGGCGCCCGTCGTAGCTGCGCTCTGAGGTAAGCGCCCGTGACCGAGCCCTCGCTCGCCATCAAGTCCGACAGGCTGCCTTCGCCTGTCACGGTGCCGCCGCCCGCACCCGAGCCGGGTCCGATATCGATCACATGGTCGGCGGCCCGCATCATCTCGACATCGTGCTCGATCACGAGCACCGTGTTCCCCAGATCGCGCAGCCGGCGCAGCACCCGTATCAGACCCGCCGTGTCCCTGGGATGAAGGCCCGCTGTCGGCTCGTCGAGTATATACAGCACGCCGGTCAGCCCCGAGCCGAGCAGCGAAGCCAGCCTCAGCCGCTGCGACTCGCCCCCGGACAGTGTCACCGTCTGCCGGTTCAGCGACAGATAGCCGAGCCCGACGTCCATGATCCGCTCCAGCCGTCCGGGCAGGTCGTGCAGGATCGGCTCCAGCAGCAGCCGTCCCTCGGGGGGCAGCGCCTCCGCCAGCCGCGCCGTCCAAGCGAGCACCTCGCCGAGCGGCCAATCCGCTACGTCGGAGAGGGAGACCCCTGCTGCACGGACGAGGCGCACTTCCCGCTTCAAGCGTGCGCCGCGGCAGTCGGGACAAGTCCGCTCATGAAAAAAACCTTCCTTTTCATAAGCGCCGCCTTCCCCCTCCTTCTCCTTGTAGCGCCGCCACAATCCGGGGATGACCCCCTCGAACTTCGTGCCCTGAACCGGCTTCACATTCGGGTAGTGGCGCTTGAAAGCCTCGCTGTCTACGCCGTAGTAGAGCAGGTCGCGCTGCACCTGCCCATATTCCTGCAGCGGCTGGTCCGGATCGAAGTCGAAGCCGAAGTGCTTGCCCGCCGCGACCAGAATACGCATCTGGATATCGCGGTGCACGCCGTTCAGCGAAGCGACGCCCCCTTCGCGCAGGCTAAGCGCCGGAAGGAATACAGCCGCTTCGTTCATGCTCGCCGCGTGACCCAGCCCGCCGCAAGTCTCGCAGGCCCCCTCCGGCGTATTGAAGGAAAAGTGCCGCATCCCGAATTGCTCGAGCGCCGTGCAGCAATGCGGGCAGGGGAACAGCCGCGCCGCGCCCCAGTTCTCTTCCTCTTCCTCTTCCTCCGGCGTTGTGCCGGGTGCGGGATTGAAGGACGGTCGGATGCTGCCGCTGCACGCAGGGCACACCCGCTCTCCCAATCTGGCAAAAATAAACCGGACATACGTATAGACGTCCGTCACCGTGCCGACCGTCGAGCGCGGGTTGCGGTTGGTAATATGCTGCCCGATGCCGATCGAGGGGGACAAGCCCTCGATCGACTCGACCTTCGGCTTGCCGATCGCATCCGACGACATCCCCATAGATTCCATGTACTGCCGCTGGCATTCCCGCTGAAGCGTGTCCATCGCGAGCGTCGATTTACCGGAGCCCGACGGACCCGTCAGTACGACGAGCTTGTGCTTCGGGATTGCGAGCGATATATTTTTCAGATTGTTCTCCCGCGCGCCGCGGATGACGATGCTGTCTCTCATGCCCCTTCACCTCTTCATATGATCGCTGATATCCCTTTGCAAATCCGGACCGTATTCGTTAAAATGATGATTATTAGCTCGGCTCGCCAAGTATCTCGTTTATTAATTATCTCGTTTATCAAGATATATTCATCTTAGAAGGAGGAGTGTCCTCTGTCAAGCCATCGGCAAGATCAGGCAGCCGACCCGCTGGAACAATTCACCTTGCTCATGCGCGGGCTCGGCACCCGTACCGTTCAATATCAGCACAATGTCGCCGCAGCTCTGGGTTTGTACAACAACGACTATATATCCGTGGACCTACTGCGCGAGAAAGGCCCGATCACTGCCGGGGAGCTGTCCAAGCTGACGGGCCTGTCCACGGGCAGCGTGACGGCGCTGATCGATCGTCTGGAGAAGATCGGATACGTCAGCAGGCAGAGCGACCCGGGCGATCGCCGCAGGGTGATCATCGTGCCGGAATACGAGAGCAAGGAAGAGATCGCCAACGTCTATCAGCCGCTTCACGACGCCATGATCGAACTGGCCGCCTCCTACACGGCGGAGGAGCTGGCACTCATCTCCAGCTTCCTGGGCAAGGCGGGCGACGTCATCGAGGGCCAGATCGAGCGGCTGGGCGCGGCTGCGCGGACGAAATCCGCGCCGGAGGCATGAGGCCGGGAGCTGTGCGCCGACGCGGAGTGGCGTGAGGCCGGGAGCTGCGCGCTTACGCGGAGTGGCGTGGCCGGGAGCTGTGCGCTTACGCGGAGTGGCGTGTGGCCGGGAGCTGTGCGCTTACGCGGAGTAGTGTGGCCGGGAGCTGTGCGCTTACGCGGAGTAGTATGGCCGGGAGCTGCGCGCCGACGCGGAGTGGCGTGAGGCAGGGAGCTGTGCGCTTACGCGGAGTGGTGTGGCGCAATCCCGCAACTTGGCTTCTGCCCAGCGTACGACCTCAAAGCCTGCAAATCAGCATCCTTTCCACTTTTAATCGCACATCTCTCGTAAAAGCCTGCAAATATGCAGGCTTTTCTTCTATTTGGGGCCTCCATTGATGATTTCATACGTGCAAGCCTGCATATTTGCAGGAATCTCGCCTCTTGCAAGGATTTCCGCCCCCAAAGCCTGCATATTTGCAGGAATGAAGCGCCCTCCGAACAGGTTCCGTATCTGCTCAAGACCCCGAGTCCATTCCCATACTTTCGAATCGCTGCCTGAGACTGTAGACGCATTCAAAAAATATTCCAGTTCCTTCTATAATACTAAATAAAGGAGAATCGCCCTTTTAAAGTTTAATGACATGAGAACCGGGAGGGAATTAACAAAATGAACAAATGGTGGGTAGGCGTCGCGGCAGCGCTGTTGCTGTCGGGAACGGGGGCTACGGGAGCGGCCGCATTGACGTCGAACGACTTCTCCGACCTGCGCTCGCAGGACGAGACGCTGAGGCTCAAGCTGGATGCGCTGCTGCAAGCGGGCATCTTCGAGGGGATGTCTGCGGACATCTTCGGCTTGAAGGAAGACATGACCCGGGCCCAGTTCGCCAAGGTCGCCGCCTTGATCCTGGGGCTGGATGTGAACACGGACCTGAAGACGTCAAGCTTCAAGGATGTGAGCGCGGACGATGCCGGCAGCGGATATGCCCTCCCCTACATAGAAGCGTTGAAAATGGCGGGCATAACCGACGGCGTAGGCGCAGGAGTCTACAATCCGACGGGCAAAGTTACGAGAGAGCAGCTGGCCGCGTTCCTCGTACGCATCGCGGGCATGGAAGAGGTGGCGGAGCAAGCGCCGCAGCCGGCCAAGCCCGACCCTACCGTATCGGTCTGGGCGCAGTCATATGTGATGATCGCCCTGGAGAGCAATCTGCTGGACGCCGCGCCCGGCGCCACATTCGGCGGGAAGACGAATGCGACACGCGAGCTGCTCGCGACGGGCGGCTTTGAGACAAAGAAGCTCATCGAACCCGCGCCCAAGGTCACCGACATCGTGCTGGACGCCGGGCAAGAGCTGAAGTTCACATTCAACACCGCCATCGACCCCAAATCGATCAAGTTGGAAAATATAAAAGTCAACGGTGTCGCGCTGAGCGATGCGCTCGACAGCTTCGTGCTGTCACCAAACTTCAAGACGCTCGTCGTGAAGGTGCGCGCAGGATTGGCAATCGGCAGCCGTCCGACGGCGACGATCGCTGGCGTGCAAACCCTGTTCGGCAATGCGCTGGCGCCCGATGCCGCACTGCCGCCAGTGCGCGTGACGAACCCGCCGCAGCCGCCTGCGCCGCCGGTCATCGTCGCTCCGATCGTCGTCGCGGCGCCGACGTTCAGCCTCGCGGCCGGCGAAGTCGCCGCGGGCACGCTCGTGACGCTCGCCTCGGCGACGCCCGGCGCGGCGATCTACTACACGACCGACGGCAGCGCGCCGTCGGCGGCGAGCACGCTCTACAGCGCGCCGATCGCCATCTCTCAGGCCACGACGATCAAGGCCATCGCCGTGCTCTCCGGCGCCACCGACAGCGCCGTCTCGACGGCGGCTTACACGGTGCCCGCCCAGATCGTCGTCGCGGCGCCGACGTTCAGCTCCGCGGCCGGCGAAGTCGCCGCGGGCACGCTCGTGACGCTCGCCTCGGCGACGCCGGGCGCGGCGATCTACTACACGACCGACGGCAGCGCGCCGTCGGCGGCGAGCACGCTCTACAGCGCGCCGATCGCCATCTCGCAAGCCACGACGATCAAGGCCTTCGCCGTGCTCTCCGGCGCCACCGACAGCGCCGTCTCGACGGCGGCTTACACGATTGAAAATACGGAGGCGCCAGGCTTCGCAGCGGGATATCCGAAGGCGGGGCCGGCGCTGCCGCCCGGCAGCAAGCGGGCGCAGCTTCTGCTGACAACAAACAAGAACGCATTCGTATACCTGATCGTCGTCGCGCATGGGGCGCCTGCGCCTACCGCCGAAAACATCCGGAACGGATTCGGCGCCGGAAACTCCATCCCGGTAAGCTATGTACAGGGCGGGAATGTGCTGGCAAACCAAGAGTATCCGATCAAAACGGAGATCGCGCTGGAAGACGGGAAGACCTACGACGCATATTTGCTGCTGGTGGACTCAGCAGGCCGTGTCAGCGCACCGACCCTGGTCGTCATTACCGCGCCGCCTGCGGCCATCGGCTGATCGTCCGTCCCGCACCTGCGGGACGGCAGTAATACGGAAAAAATTCAGGCTACCCTGCAAAAGTGCAGGGTAGCCTGAATTTGGGAGAATCGCTGGCTGCTACCGCGCAAAAATGCAGGATAGAGCGCCTCATCAACGACAACTCGTCCGTTCAGTAACATTCATCATGCAGTTTGTGCGGTACACTAGGGCGCCACCTGCCCTCGCTCGGCTATATCGTACTTTTGCGCGATAACCTCGAGCGTACACGCTAAGTTTGCGCCTGGAGCGAAACGTTGGCGGCGATACGAGCGTGTAGACGCAAAGTTTGCGTTTAGGGCGAGACGCGGGCCGCGGCCAGCTCTCGCTCCCGCCTCACGAAGCCGCGGCCGCCCGCTCCAGCACGCGCTCCAGCGCGTCTACGAGATCCTGCCGGAAGGACTTGCCCGCCAGCTTGCGGATCTCCTCGCAGGCCGCTTCCTCGGACATCGCCTGCCGGTAGGACCGGGCGGTCGTGAGCGCCAGGAACACCTCCGCCATCCCGAGCATCTGGGAGAGCAGCGGTATCCGGTCCTCCTTCAGCCGGTACGGATACCCTGTGCCGTCCACCTTTTCGTGATGATAAAGAAAAGCCTCCTGGATCTCCCCGAAGCCGGGCACACCCTCGCATAGCTCCTTGGCCATGTAGCAATGCTCCTTGACGACCTCGAGCTCGAACGCCGACAGCTTCTCCGCCTTCTCGAACATGTAGTCGGGGAGCTTCACCCGGCTGACGAAGTGGAGCAGCGACAGCAGCTCGATCTCCCAGTCTTTGGTCCCGGCGCCGCCGCACTCCGACCAGAGCGACTTCATCAGCGCGCTCATCTCGCTGATCTCTCGGCGGGACGTCTGCGTCTTGCGCTCGCCGACGGGGATGAAGCACTGCAGCATGTTGATGATCTGGCGCTTGTGCTGCCGGAGCGCGCGCGCCTCCATCTGCGCGGCCAGCTGCCGGCGCGACGCGAGGACGACCGCGCCGAGCAGCACGCTCCCCCCGGCCGCCAGCATCCGCCAGGCCCCGGACAGCGCGGCATCCGCCGCTGCCGGACCGGCGTCCGACCACGGTACGTACAGATAGACGCTAAAAAAAGCGAGATAGAACAAGGCGTAATATGCATACGCCTTGCCGTTCGCGAGCAGGCTGCCCGCCACAGGCAAGAAAAGCAGCGGCAGCCACGTCGAGCCGAGCGACAGCGGATCGTACGCGGCGACCGCGACGACAAACAGCGAGACGAGCAGCAGCGTGAACAGCCTCCCGTACGCAGAGGTCTCCGCCTGCCAGGGCGCCCGGCCGATCAGACTCCAGGCGATCATCGCGAGGGAGATCGCCGGTACGGCGGACTGGCCGGTCCAGCCGGCGCGGCCGTCTCCTCCGCCGACGATGTCCAGCAGCGCCGCCAGAAGCGTCATACACCCGAGCAGCAGCGGCACCGACCGGTGAGCCGGCAGCAGCATCAGCTTACGGAGCTTCAATCGTATCCCTCCCGCCGCCTTCGTTCGTCTCGGACTGAAAAAAGGTGCTGCCCCGCATAACCTGACCGATCGCTGCCAGAATCTGTTCCGGGTCCGTATCCTTCATCAGATAGCCGTCGACGCCGGCGCCCACCGCCCGATAGATGTCCTCGCAGTCGTCGAAGGCCGTCAGAATGATCAGCTTGAGGTGCGGCTGTCTGGATTTGAGCTGCCTGGCTGCCTCGATGATGGACAGGCCGGGCATCTTGAGATCGCTGATCACGAGATCCGGCCGCAGCTCCTCGGACCGCGCCATCGCCTCGGCGCCGTCGGACGCTTGTCCGACGACACAGTATTCGCCGCTGCCCTCGAGCAGCGTATGAAGTCCCTGCCTGGCAGACGGCCGGTCGTCCGCGATCACCACCTTATACATGGGCCAGGCTCCTTTCGCGCGGAATCGCCGCGGTGATCGTCGTTCCCCGTTCCGCCTCGGACTGAATCGAGAGCGTCCCGCTCAATCCTTTGATCCGGCCGGCCATGCCGCGGAGGCCGAACTTGTCCTTCGAAGCGGCCTCGGAACCTTCGCTCATGCCTCTGCCATTGTCCTGGACGACGATCGTCCACTGCACGCTCGTCACCTCCAGGCGCACCTGAAGCCTGCTGGCCGCGGCATGCTTGACGACATTATTGGCCGCCTCTTCGATGAAGTGATAGATTGTCTCCTCGAACTCGACGCGCTCCCGGGGCGTCCTGCCTATATTCTCGAACTCCAGCCTGATGCCGGTATGCTCGGTAATCCGGCGGAGCATCTTCCCGATCGCATCGAGCAGGTTGAACCTTCGCTTCTCGCCTTTGAGCTCGACGATGAACTTGCGGATCTCCCGGTGGCTGTCCTTGATCTTCTTCTCCATCTCCGTGACGAGAGACAGCGCCTGGACGCTGTCGTCCCGCTGTAGCGTGCTCTTGATCTGATACAGCTGCACCGAGTAGAAAAACAGCTCCTGCGCGATGCCGTCATGGATCTTCTGGGCGATCGAGTCCCTCTCCAGCGAGACCGCAAGCTCCCGCGTCGCGCCAAGCTGCCGGTTCAGGTCGCAATACGCCGCGAATCTCGACAGCGCGAGCTGGACATAGGCCCGCTGCAGCATCGACAGCTCGCCCGGCTGCGCTTCGATCAGCAGCCATCCGCAGCCCTCGCCTGCGGAATCCCGCCAGATCCGGGCATACAGGGAGATCGCCTCGCCGACCGGCGAGACCAGGCGGAGGTAATTGCCGGCAGCGGGCAGAGACGGATGCCGCTGCATGCTGTTCGCATAATAGTCGTGCATCCAGCTGATATTCGGCATGGAGGAGCCGGATGCGTCGACGCACAGCCATACGTCCCGCCGATCCAGAATCCGCTTCAGCAGCGCTTCTATCGAACGGATCGCCTGCCCCGGCTCCGACCCGGCGCCCAGCTCACCGAACGAATAGAGCGCGGCCAGCTTGCGCAGATGGGCCTTCACGGGACCGGAAACGCCATGGGCTGCCGCAGCCGCCCCGCAGAAGAGCGCGACGAATGCGACATAGCTCCCATGCGTCACGATATAGGTATCCGGCGCCGTCCCGTCGAGCCAAGCGAGCGCTGCAGGCAGCGCCAGCATATACGCCAGCGATACCCCATAGAACGATCTCCGGCCCATATATCTTTTCAGCATGACCAGTCCGGACAGACTGTACAGCGTCAGGGGGCCTGACAGGCCTCCCGCGGACTTCAGCAGCCAGACCTGGAATAGCAGGTCGACCGCGATGGCGGCGGCCGCATACCGTCCGGACCGCTTGCTTAGCCATGCGATGGCGCAGATCGCTTGCAGGCCAACAGCCGCCCATAGGAGGCCGGCGTCCCCTGCCCCCGCAGCCCGCGAATAGAGGAGGAGCCCGATCGACAAGAGGAGCCATCTCAGACCGAGCGGCATGTATATGAAGGCCTTGCCATATGGCGACATCAATTAAATTTCCCCCGGCTTTACCAGTTTTTATAGTATAATGGTCACGGGTCATGTACAATGACAATAGCTACATGAATAGTATAAATTAACTAATCCAATTATAGCATATCAATTAATTCGCTTGGGGGTTATGGGTATGCCGACATTGATGATCCTGGACGACCACCCGCTCGTTCGGCAAGGCATTCGCGGGATCGTATCGACGGACGAGAGGATGAGCATCGTGGGGGAGGCATCCGGCACGCAGGAGGCGCTCGCCATTCTGGACCGGACGCGTCCGGACCTGGTGCTGGTCGATCTGAATCTGGGGGGCGTCAACGGACTCGACTTCATCCAGCAAGCCGGCGCCCTCGAGATCGATTGCAAGTATCTGATCCTGACGTCCTCGGCGACCACCGACGAGCTGCGCAGAGCCCAATCGCTCGGTGTCGGCGGCATCTGTCTGAAGGAAGCGCTGCCAGAGGATCTGCTGTATGCGGTCGACGTCGTATCGCGCGGGCGCAAGTACTACGATCCGGTCTTCATGGACGATCTGATGGATCAGACGCCTGCGACCACCGAGCCTGCCTTCTCCGAGCTGACGCCCAAGGAGCTTGAGGTGCTCGCCGCGCTCGCCAGAGGCTTCTCGAACAAGGATATCGCCCGAACGCTCTATATCACCGAATTCACGGTCAAAAAGCATGTCAGCCAAATCCTGAGCAAGCTCGGCCTGGCCGACCGCACGCAAGCGGCCCTGTACGCCGTATCCCGAGGACTCGTCTCCTTCGAGCTCTCCCCCGTCTGAGGCGGAGCCGGGCGCTTCGCGCGAGAGCCCACCAGGCCCGCAGGCCTGCCCGGCTCAATTCGACTACAGCTTCAGCGGCTTGCTGAGCTTGTGCAAGGGAAACAGCGATACGAGCGCATAGCCTTTGACGTCGCTCATATGGACAGGGCCCAGATCGGGGTCCCTGCTGTCGAGGCTGGCCCCCGGCTCGCGGTTGTCGCCCGCCACGAACAGCTCGTCCATCCCGATGACCT
This sequence comes from Cohnella sp. 56, assembly GCF_037963805.1. Lineage (NCBI taxonomy): Bacteria > Bacillati > Bacillota > Bacilli > Caryophanales > Paenibacillaceae > Cohnella > Cohnella sp. 56. The sequence goes on from NZ_JAZDQE010000007.1 coordinate 35,306, forward strand.
GCTCCGCCATATCCTCCGCTTTGCCATACGTATAGAGCTCGACCAGCGGCACGTCGTTTACATACGTAATTCCGTCCTTGATAGACACGCGGTCCCCTTCGACCGCAATCACGCGCTTCACGATGCTATAGCCGAGCCTGTCGTCGTCTACGATCACGATATCCCCGTACTTCGGCGTGCCGAAGAACAGAGACAGCTTGTTAATCAGCAAAATATTGCCGTTGTGCAGCGTCGGGTTCATGGAGTGGCCGGATACCTTCATAATGCCGGCTATATTGTGCAGCACGAGCATCGCCAGGCCCAGCACGAGCACAAAGCGAATCCAGCTCCATACGCCGCTTTTTTTCTGCGCCGCGCGCTTCGATCTGGGCGTTAATATGGCCGCTTCTTCAGTCATGCCCGGTGCACCGCCTTAATGGGATTGTCCGTATACCGCGTCCGCGACGGACGGCGCCTCAGGAGCCTCAATCGTATCGGCGGCATTTGCATCCGCCTCAGGGGCCTCAATCGTGTCTGCGGCATCTGCATCCGCCTCAGCAGTGTGAGGCGCTTCGGGAGTCTTGTAGCGCAGCGCAGGCGGCGCGTAGCTGGACGACAACGCGTTCATCGCTTCCATCGCGCTGTCCGCGATGATCTGCATTTTATCCGCGATCTGCCTGCGGTCCTGCTCGTCGTCGATATTCATGCCCGCGATCAGCGCGTCGGCATATTGCCGGATCGCTTGCCGGCGCAGCTCGATCTGCCCGTCGGTATAGCCCTCGAGTTCCTTCGCGGAGGCTGCCAGTCGCAGCTGCAATTCTTCCTTTAACCGGCTCTTCTGGACTTCGGTCTCGGACTGCACGGCTTGCCCCAGACGCGCGACGGACCGATCCGTCTGCTTGGCGAACCAGGCGCGGAGCGTGCCCCCGAGATCCGTATCCGCATAGACCAGGCCCGTCGTCGCCGAGACGGCGACCGTTAAAGAAACAATGACAGCTGCGACCTTGCCGCGCATCCGCGGCGCTCTCGTCTTTTCGTTTCTGCTTCTCACTCGTTTTTCTCCTTTCATGCCGGATGAACGCGCGATCGCAAGAACGGGAAGCCCTGAGACAGGGTCTTCCCGGTTGTCGATCGGCGATCTTAGCGCTTGTTGATGCCTTGTACGATGACGTCCAGCTCGCTCAGGCTGCTGCTCAGCAGCTGGTCGCCCTTCGTGTCGATCGCTTGCTTCGCATCCGTCACGCCTGCGTCCGTCAGCGACCGAAGCTCGGCTTCGAGTGCGGCGATCTTACTGTCCAGGTTGGCTTTGACTTCATCGGTAGCTGCGGATTTTTCAGCGGCCAGCAGATCGTTCAGCTTGGCTTTGGTGTTGGCGATTTGCGTGTTCAGCGCTTGGGCGGCTGCTGTCTTCGTATCCGTAGCGCCGGTCTCCAGGCGGTTCAGGTAGGTGTTCTTGTGGTTTTTGACCGCATCTGCAAGGATCTTCTTGTCGGCTGCGCCGATCACGTCGACACCTGCATTGGTGACAGCGTTCGTATCCGATACGAAGCTATCGTATTCGCCCGGCATGCTGCTCTCGATCGACGCTTGGGCGCCGGAGATTTGACCCGCATATTCCGTCGCTTGCGCGTTGATCGCTTGCTTGACGCTATTCGTCTTGGCGTTGCCCGCGTCGCGGATGTCCTGCTGGGCGCCGGACTTGATGCTGCCTACGGTAGCCGCGTGCGTCAGCGCTTTGCCGGCCGAATAATTCGCCAGATCTCCAGCGACAGCAGCCTTCACGACTATCGAAGCCGAGGAGTACCAGCCCTTCAGCTGTGCGCCTGCGTCCGTTGCCGCGAATGCGGTGCCCATCGATGCGACCATGCCTGCTACGACTACGCCTACCGCTACTTTGCTCTTGATTCTTTTCATTTTTATTCTCCTCTGCTTTGGTTTTTGGATTTTTTGTATGTGGTCTTGCTTAGTTCCCGTCTTCGGCCTTGTCCGCATCCCTCGTCAGCTCTTCAATGACGGATGCCGCGTACCGTTCCAGCTCCTCGCCCCGCTCCTCCGTCGCCTTCGCGACATACGGCTCGAACCGCTCCTGCCCGACTTGCCCGCCCAGCGCCTGCGCCGTCTCGTCGAGCTGGCGCGTATAGGCTGCGCTCGCGCCTTGCAGGTCCCGGCCGACATGGGCAAGCTCTTCGTCCGCCGCCTGCGACAGACGCTCCTCGGCATTCGCCGCCAGCTCGTCCGCCGTGTCCATCACGCGCCGCTCGGCCCGGTCGGTCTGCGCTGCGACGGTAACCGCCACGTCGCCTTTTAGCTGCTGCGATACGCTCTGGTACCATTGCCGCAGCCATTGGCCTTCGCCGGACTGTGCATGGATGCCGCCTGCCGCTAGCGATGCGGAGATGCCTACGGAAGCGATGATCCATTTCAAGCGATTCCGTTTCACGGGCGACCTCCTTTTTTTTGCGCGTATCAGGCTTGCTAGATTTATTGTATAAGCACTTCGGGACGGACACGTCACTCCGAAGAGTGATACGAACAGTGTCATCGGAGGGGGTGAATGGTAGACTTAAGTACCAGAAGCTGCAGGAGTCGCTGTACAGGGATCGCCGCCGCCCGGAGGAGGCGACGGGCGTCCAGTCCGACGGGCGTCCGGTCCGACGGGCGTCCAGCCCGACGGGCGTCCGGTCCGACGGGCGTCCAGTCCGACGGGCGTCCAGTCCGACGGGCGTCCAGTCCGGCATGCGTCCAGTCCGACGGGCGTCCAGTCCGGCAATGCGCCGATGCGGCCTGAGCGATCACCCGGTCGAGCGGCTGCGGTGCGGGCGTGCGGGTCGGCATGACGCCATGGACATGCATAAAAGCCTGCATATTTGCAGGCTTGGGACGCCGCTCCGATACGAAGATCCTGAAGCCTGCATCTATACAGGCTTTAGAGCCATCGGGGCGCTAATTTATGCTAAATCGCCGAAAAGGATGTACGGATGCAGCAATCCGCGCCAAAGCCGGAAGCTGCGGCAAAAAAGGATGTATAGATGCAGGCTTGTGCAGACACGGATCAGGGGGTGTCCCGGCGCGGACGCGTCAGCGGACAATCGGCGAACGAGGGTGCGCCGGGCACGAACACGGCGAGCTTGCGCATGAAGTAACACGATTCCGGAAAATGATGATCTAAAAACCGCAGCGTCGCTTTGGACAACAGCTCGGTGCCGATATACTGCGCGACCACCCGCTGCACGAACGCATAGAAGCCCTGGACCGTCTCCAGCACATCCGCCGCGAACCGGGTCTCGTACGGGAATCCGGGCGGTGTCGACCGCAGATAGTGCTGCATCGCGTGGTTTTTGACGATATGCGAGGAGAAGATCGCGGCGAACCTGTCCGCCTCCGCCCCAAGCGCACGCTCGACGGGATCGAGCAGCCCTTGCAGGAGAACGGCGTGGCCGAGCTGGTCCTCCAGCCACAGCTCAAGCAGCTGGTTGAGCGCCAGCGGCGGGGCCGGCAAGCCCCGGGTCCAGTAAGAGAGCTGCCGCAGGTACTCCCGATTCTCGCTGATCGTGCCGTTGAAGTAAGAGGGCGTCAGATTCAGATTCACCTGATTAAGCAGACGCAGATGCTGCATATGCTCCTCCAGCCTGCAATACGCCGCAGCGATCGGTTGGGCGTATGCCGCGAACGCCTGCATCCGCGCCGACTGGGCGGGCTCGTACGGCGGCAGCTCCCGCGCCTGCCGGACCGCCTCGGCGAACAGCGGGAAAAACCGCTCGGCCTCCTGCCACCAGCGCTTCTCCTCCGGCGACAGATAGTCCCGCAAAAAATGCGCGTGGTCCTCCAGCACCTCAAGCCAGAACAAATGCTCCTCGCCGATTGATACCCCTCCGTCTTGCATCATCGATGACCGCCTCCCGCCAGGAATTAATGCTCATCCTATGCGTATGTGCGGAGGCCGTCCGATAGACGGGCTAGCCGCTTCGTCCGCCGCGCCTGCCCAGCAAGCCCCGCGCCCAGGAGACGAGCGGGTAGAGAAAGAACAGACCTTCGGCGAACAGCGCGAACGTCGCCCAGCTGCCCTCGAAGTACTTCGCCAGCTCCACCGGATTGCGGGCCAGGACAACCGACAGCGCCACGACGAATGCGGCAACGGGAAAGGTGATCAGCCGGCTGTCGCCGACCGAGAGCGCCTGCGAGACGAACAGCGTCCCGATGGCGAACACGATGCTCAGCTTGATGAACAGGCCCGCGAACCAGATCGAGACGATAAGCGCGTCGAGGTTGTAGACGAAGTCGCCCAGATGGAGGAAGCCGCTAAGCTCGAGCGCGGGATACATGATCGCCCCGGAGAGCTTGGGCCCCAGGAACAGCATCATCAGCAAGAACTCGGAGAGCAGGATGTAGGTGCCGGCGATGGCGCCGATCCATACTGCCCTGCGCGCATGCCGGGCGGTACTGAACTGCGGCATGATATAAGCGAGCATGACCAGCTCTCCGTACCAGGGAATCAGGGCGTACGTCTGCTCCCACAGCGCCCCCGCATCGTGGATGCGGGTGAAGCCGTGCCACATCGGCGAATCGAGCGGCGTCGCGAACAGCAGCGGCTTGATCAAGAACAGCCCCCCGATGAAAATGAAGACGCCCTGGCAAAACCGGAATACGGCGGACACGCCCGAATGCGCCAGTGCTGCGGCCGCGGACATGACCAGGATGGATACCGCGACCGCGGGCGTCTCCCGCAAGTAGAGCGGCACGAAGAAATCGGTGAATTCGCGCAAAATAAAGGCGGATAAGTAAAGGAAGAAAAAGGCAGAGAAGAGCAGTATGAAGCGGTGCACCGCCTGTCCGACGATCGATCCGCCGTAGTCGCCGATATAACTGCCGGGCTGGCGCACCGCGAAGCGAAGCGCCCCGCCGACGATCGCCGTCCCGACGGCAGCCCCCAGCAGGATGCACCAGACGCCGTCGAAGGAAGCGTGCTCCGCCAGCGGTCCGATCAGGAACGCGATCGTCGTCGAGAAGACGAACACGAAGACGAGAGCGCCCAGCTGGGTTCCCGTGACCGTATGCTCTTGCCTCAAGCGGTGCGCCTCCCTTCATGATTCGAACGTGATCCAGCGCTGGAACGGGCCGAAGATGAATTCGATCGCCTTGTTGGGATTGACCCAGCCGGGCACATACATCGAGAGCGCCCCGTAGACAAAAACCCCGCCCGTCACGGCATACGCGACGATCCGCTCGCGGCGGCCCGCTGACTGACGCCTCATCAGATAAGTCTGATGACCTGCTATCGCAGCGAATGCCAGAATCAGCAATATCATTGGCGCAGTCCCCCCTTCGGCTGCGATTGCTTGGACGAGCGGCCGACACCCGTGCTCCGCAGCTCCACATGCGCATCGACGATCGTTTCCATCTGCGTGAACAGCTGAACCCGCGGGCCCGCCCGGACCTGACGCCAGAGCGACGGATACTTGTATCGCATGAACTCGCTCCACTGGAAGACGTCCGCCTGCACCGCCTCCGCCTTGTCGGCCGCGGATTGCCCTATGCGCGCGATCCGGGCGTTCAGCGCCTGCTCGATCGTCCGCATGCCGGCCAGCTTGCCGAGATCCGTATTCGACTGAATCGAGACGATGTCCGCCTTGCCGAAGATAGAGACGCGGACGACGACCTTGCTGCCGCGCCGGTAGGCGGTCGTCCGCGGTCTCAGGTCGACCAGCCTCACGCTGAACAGACCGCCGCCCTCGGGCAGCGCCGACGTGAGCGCCATCTCCGCCGTGCGCCCCTCCATGAAGGAGATGCCCATCGCCTCCTCCTCCGTGAACTTGCCGATTACCTTGTTGTCCCGCATGATTGCCGCGCCGCCGGCGCCCGACCACTCGACCAGCTTGTCCTCGGTCAGCAGCCGCAGCTCCCGCAGGGTCAGCTCCGGAATATAGGCGTCCCCCAGGTTGTTCCACTGCGCGTACAGCAAGTCGCGGATGCTGACCGGCGGCAGCCGCCTGGAGTGCGCCGACTCGCGCCACACCTCGGTCGGGAAGCGCTCGAAGATCGGCGTCAGCCTGGCCAGCTCCCGCGCGACGCCGTCGTAGTAGAACATATAGACGCGAAGCCGGAAGTCGGTCGCGCGGATCAGATAGTCGAAGATGGGCGCCAGACCCGCCCTGGCGTATCGGTCTCCGATGATGATGGCCCGCATCTGTCCCCAGGAGATATTCCGCGGCAAGTCCCGCTGGATACGCTGGAACGCCTCCGCAATGTCGCGCCCCTTGCCGGTCATCAGAACATACGGCTTCTGGCTACCGGGCGCCGCGTTCAGGCCGATGGAGATGCGATTGGGCAGGATGAACAGCGTCGACACCTCGGTCTCGCCCTGTTCGTTCAGATCGATGAGCAGCGTCGATACAAAAGTACGGTCGTTGAGCTCCTGCTTGGACCAGCAGCCCGTGAGGCCGGCCGCGAGCGAGACGGCGAGCGCCAGCTTCAGCGACCGTCGGAGCGCCGCCCGGAAGCCGGCGCCTCGCACGTGGGGCTGCGCGGGGCGCGATATCGCATCTCGGCCAGTATCCGCGCTTCTCCTGCGCATCGACAGTTTCCTCACGACCGCTTGCCCCCCAGCCACCGGGTCCAGGGGAATCGGCCCGCGGCATCTCTCATCTCCTTGGCCTTGAATGGAATGAACGGCGACAGATAAGGCGTACCGAACGAGTCCATCGACAACAGATGAATATAGATGAAGAATACGCCGATGAGCAGTCCCAGCAGCCCGAACACGGCGGAGATGAACAGCAGCACGAACCGCAGGAACCGAACCGTCAGCGTCATCGAGAAATGCGGCACAATAAAGGAGGAGATGCCCGTCAGCGCTACGATGATGACCATCGGCGCGCTGACGATGCCGGCCTGCACGGCGGCATCCCCGATGACGATCGCGCCGACGATCGAGATCGTCTGTCCGATCGTCGTCGGGATGCGCTGTCCCGCCTCGCGCATGACCTCGAACGTGACCTCCATGATGAGCGCTTCGAGGATGGCGGGGAACGGCACGATGTCACGGCTCGAAGCGATGGAGACGAGCAGATTGTACGGCAGCATCTCCGGGTGGAACGTCGTGATCGCTACATAGGCAGACGGCAGAATCAGACTCAGGCCAAAAAAGACGTAACGGAGAATGCGGACCCAGCTGCTGTAAAAGTAACGCTGGTAGTAGTCCTCGGCAGACTGCATGAACGACAGCAGCGTCGCAGGCGCGACCAGATTGCTCGGCGTGCCGTCCGTCAGCAGCGCGAAGCGTCCCTCGAACAGCGAAGATGCGATGACATCCGGCCGTTCCGTATTCAGCATTGTCGGAAAAGGAGACACGAGCCGGTCGTCCAGCACCTCCTCCAGAAAGGCGCTGCCCGCCACCCGGTCCGTGCGGATCGCCTGCAGCTTGCTGCGGACCGACTGCACCAGGCGCTCCTCGCAGCGCCCCTTCATATACAGCAGCAGTACGGTCGTGCGCGACTCGCTGCCGAGAACGTACTGCTCCACGGTGAGCTTGTCGCTCTTCATCCGCTGCCGAATCAGCGACAGGTTCGTCCATACGTCCTCGATGAACGACTCCTTCGGTCCCCGGATCGTTTTCTCGTTCTCGGATACGCTCACAGTCCGCTTGGCTTGCTGTTGGAAAGGGAACAGCACGCACACGGTCTGCCCTTCCATGCACAGGAGAACCTGCCCGTTCAGCAGCCCGTCCAGCGCCGCCTCGGGCGACCACGTCAGCGAATAAGCCGTCGGAAAAAAAGTGTGCCGCTCCGTAATGTCGCGCAAACGCTCGCCGCCGCCGCCCGGACCGGATGCCAGCAACGGCTTCAGGACATGGGCATGCAGCATCTCCAGGTCGACGGCGTCCATCAGGTAATAGATCGTGCAGGCGAAGCTGCCCGGATCGATCCGCTGGGAGACGATATCCGGGCGGCCGTGAAGGCGATCGTTCAGCCATTGCGTCAATTCCATGACGGCCTTCCTTTTTTGGTAGTAGCTTCCGTCACGGGCGCAGGTTTTATGCAAGTTTCTGGCAAAAAGATGCAGTGGCGACAAAAACAAAAAGTCCCCTCAACTGCCCAGGGGACTTTATCTTTAATTTAGATGGGCGTCCGGTCGTCGCGGACGCCGCCGGTCTTTATGCCTTTTTGAACTCGAGCCAGCCGATCTCGAGGCCCGGCTTGACGGCCTCCAGCTGCAGCTCGTACAGGCCGGCTGCGAGCTCGGCCTTGGCGAGCTTCTGCAGAATCGGCTGGCCGCCGGTTCCGTTGGTCTGGACGGTCGTGAGCGGCTTGCCGTTCAGCGTCAGGCGGCTGGCGCTCTGCGCGAGCTCCGACTCCGCGGATGCGATGCTCGCGAAGAGCCGGTATACGCCGGCCTGATCCGCCCGGATGAGCGTCGCGCCTGCGGCGGACGGCACGATCCGTGCGCCGTCTGCGAGCGGCTGGGCCGCCGCCTCCTGCGCAGGCGTCGGCGCGGCCAACGCCTCGAATGTCTCGTATGTCTCCAGTGTGGTCCGGCCGCGGGCGAACACCGGCGCACGGAGGATGAAGGCGAGGATGTTCATCGCCGACCGCTGCAGCTCGCCGCGGGTGAGCGTGCCGTCCGCCAGCGAGGCGATCGTATTGTCGCCGTACGCGTTGATCTCCGCACCATAGTTGCTCACAACCATGTACAGATCATTTTGCGCGCGCACCATCCAGTTCGTATATTTCCGATCCGGTGCGCCTCCGTGCGCGGCGTCGTTCATCACCGCCCACCAGTCGGTCATGACGATGCCCTCGAAGCCCCACTCGCCTCTGAGGATCGTCGTATTCAGATCGTAGTTGGACGCCGCCCAATGCCCGTTGACCGGATTGTAGGACGTCATGACCGAGTTGGCGCCGCCTTCGCGGACCGCGATCTCGAAGCCCTTGAGATAAATCTCGCGCAGCGCGCGCTCGGATACGACCGCGTCCACCTTGCTCCGGTGCTGCTCCTGATTGTTGCAGGCGAAGTGCTTGAGCGTGGCGTTGGAGCCGCCCTTCATGATGCCTCGCACACAGGCCGCCGCGAACGCGCCCGAGATGAGCGGGTCCTCCGAAAAGTATTCGAAATTGCGGCCGTTCAGCGGACTGCGCCGGATGTTGAGACCCGGGCCGAGCAGGGCGTCCACTTCGTTGCGGACGAGCTCGCGCCCTTCCATGACGTACAGCCGCTCGATCAGCTCCGTGTTCCAGGTCGCCGCCAGCAGCGTCCCGATCGGCACCTGCGTCGCCTGCTGCCCGCTGTCCATCCGGATGCCGGACGGGCCGTCCGACGTGCAGGCGACCGGGATGCCGTAGCCGAGCAGGCTGTCGCTCACGCCGCCGAAGGCCGAAGCCGTGCCCTCCGTGACGAGCGGGCTGCTCATGCCTTCGCCGCGTACGAGCGCGGCCAGGTCCTCGTCGCCGAGCTGCGCGACGAATGCCGACAGGCTGACGCGGCCCTCGTGGACGTCGCGCAGCTTGTAGCCGCGGTCGCCGGTCTGCGCGATCGTCCCGGGCAGGCGGGACTCGATGCGCTCGGCCAGCGACGTCTTGCGCTGCGGCGCCGCCTCGTAGACGAGCGCGTACGAGCCGTCCGCCCGCCGCTCGCCCGGCTTCATCCGCGTGAAGTCAGCCGTCGGCGCCATCGCCTCCTCCAGCTGCGCGACGACCCGGAGCTCGCCGACGACGTACCCCGCCTCGCCGGCAAGCGAGACGGCAGCCGCCTCTCTCACGCTCGTCCCCGCGAAGATGCGATACGTGCCCGCTTCGAGCACGTAAGCCGATGCGTGAGCGGTCGCCCCGGCGTCATCGTACGCCGCCATCGCGGCAACCGGGAAGCTCACGGTCAGACGCTGCGACTCGCCCGGCTGCAGCACACGCGTCTTGGCAAACGCCGCGAGCGCCCGAACAGGCCGCCCCAGCTTGCCCTGCGGCGCTTCGTAATAGACCTGGACAACCTCTTGGCCTGCATATGCGGACCCCGTATTCGTGACAACGACGTCCAAAGCGATCGTCTCGCCGTCTCCCGCTCCCGCCGACCGGGCTTCCTCCGCCGCAACCTCGAACGAGGTGTACGACAAGCCGTAGCCGAACGGGAACTGCACGCGATCCGGGCAGAACGTCTCGAAGTAACGGTAGCCAACATAGATATCTTCCTGGTACAAATTCGCGTGTTCATTGCCGTAATTGCGGGTCGACGGGTAATCGTCCAGCGCGTAGGCGATCGTATCGGTCAGCTTGCCGCTCGGCGTCACGTCACCGGCCAGCACGTCGGCAATCGCGTTGCCGCCCTCCATCCCGCCGTGCCAGGCGTAGATCACGCACGGAATCGGATGCGCGCAGGACGCGTCGTCAAGCCAGCTCATGTCGATGATGTTGGACACGTTCAGCACGACGATCGTCTGCTCGAAACGCGACGTGACCTGGCGCAGCATCGCCCGCTCGTCCTCCGTCAGCAAGTAGCTGCCCGGCTTGCCGGCATTGTCCTGGTCTTCGCCGGCCGTGCGTCCGATGACGACGATCGCCTTGTCCGACGCGTCCCGCGCAGCCGATACAAGCTCGTCCGTCAGCGGCATCTCCTGCTGATGCCAGGGCTCCGCCGCCCAGCCGCCCCCGCCGTTGTCGAACGGATGCTGCCCGATCCACCGCTCGTAGACGCCCGCCAGCGCCTCGTTGACGGCAATGCCGCGGTCCTTTTTGGCGCGCAGTCCATCCAGCAGATTGGTCGTATAAGCCACATGAACGCTGCCGCCCGAGCCCGTGCCGCTGCGGTAGTAGTTCACTTGGGTCCGGCCGAACACCGACACCCGGTCTCCGCCGCGCAGCGGCAGCGCTTGTCCCTCGTTCTTGAGCAGCACCGCACCCTCCGCGGCCACCGTCCTGCTGAATTCGGCGAAGCCCTCAAGCGGTACGCCGATCTTCGATTCGCTCATGCTCATTCCTCCCTCATATTCGTTCCTATTGCGATCATCATCTGGCGGATGCACATTTTTCGAAACGTTTCAATTTTTCTTTCAGCCCATGTGAACTGACATCGAACGCCAATCAATAGAAACGGACAGCCGCGTCCATTCCTTAAATCTATCGGAAACAGCCGCCGATATCAATGAAAAAAATCACGTTTGACGCTCGTCGGAAGCAGATTTATAATATGCATAGAAACGTTTCGATAAAGCGTTACCAGCGATTCTGTCAGAGAGAAGGTACTCCCCTATGACTCAGTTAAATACAGCCTCGGCCCGCGGCAAGCTCCCGCTGCGCGAATATCTGGAACGCATGACGCTCGAAGAGAAGATCGCTCAGCTCATCCAGCTCGCCGTCCCCTTCTTCGAGGGCGCGTCGGACGACGGCCAGATCACGGGCCCGATGGCCTCGCTCGGCATCGATGGACATACGGTACGCAACGCAGGCTCGGTGCTCGGACTGGCGGGCGCGCAGGAAACGATCAACGTTCAGCGCATGCATCTGGCGCACAACCGTCTCGGCATTCCGCTGCTGACGATGGCCGACATCGTGCACGGCTTCAAGACGATATTCCCCGTCCCGCTCGCGATCGGCTGCTCGTGGGACCTAGCGCTCGCGGAGCGAAGCGCGGAGATCGCGGCGCTGGAGGCGGCCGTCTCCGGCATTCACGTCACCTTCGCGCCGATGGTCGATCTCGTACGCGATCCGCGCTGGGGCCGGGTCATGGAATCGACGGGCGAAGATCCGTATCTGAACGCGCTGTTCGCGCGGGCGTTCGTCCGGGGCTTCCAAGGGGATGACCTGGCGGGCAATCCGGACCGCGTCGCCGCATGCGTCAAGCACTTCGCAGCCTACGGCGCGGCGGAGGCCGGGCGCGACTACAACACGGTCGACGTGTCGGAGCGGCAGCTGCGGGAGTTCTACCTCCCGGCGTACAAGGCGGCGCTCGACGAAGGCTGCGAGATGGTCATGACGTCCTTCAACACGGTCGACGGCATCCCCGCCACGGGCAACGTCCCGCTCATGCGCCGGCTGCTGCGGGAGGAATGGGGCTTCGACGGCGTGCTGATCTCGGACTGGGGCGCGGTCAAGGAGCTGATCGCCCACGGCGTCGCGGCGGACGAACGGGAGGCGGCCTTGAAGGCGATGAAGGCCGGGGTCGATATCGAGATGATGACCTCGTGCTATGCCAAGCATCTGTCCGGGCTGATCGCCGCCGGCGAAGTGGACGAAGCGCTGATCGACGAGGCCGTGCTGCGCATTCTGGAGCTGAAGGACAAGCTCGGACTGTTCGAAAAGCCGTACCGTGCCGCCGACCCGGAGCGCGAGCGGGAGGTCGTATTCTGCGATGCGCACCGCGCGGCTGCGCTGGAGCTGGCGCGCAGATCATGCGTGCTGCTGAAAAACGACGGGGTGCTGCCGCTCGCGGCTGCGCAGCGGATCGCGGTCATCGGCCCGTTCGCGCGCAGCGGCGATCTGCTCGGTCCGTGGTCGTGGACCGGGTCGCAGGATGCGGTCGTGCGGCTGTCCGAGGCGATCCGCGCCAAGGCGGCCGCGCCGGACGCCGTGACCGTCGCCGACGGCTGCGGCATCGAGGCGGCGCCGGCCGAGGCGCAGTGGGCTGCGGCGGCTGCGGCCGCGCAGAGCGCGGATGTCATCGTGCTGGCGCTCGGCGAGCACTCCGACATGAGCGGCGAGGCCGGCTGCCGCTCGGACATCCGGCTGCCGCAGGCGCAGCTCGAGCTCGTGCGCCGGATCAAGGCGCTCGTGCCCGGCAAGCCGGTCGTGGCCGTGCTGTTCAACGGACGGCCGCTCGACCTGCACGGCGTCATTGACGAGGCGGACGCCGTGCTGGAGGCATGGTTCCCCGGCTCCGAGGGCGGCGTCGCGGTCGCCGATCTGCTGTACGGCGACGCGAACCCGTCGGGCCGCCTGACGATGTCGTTCCCGTACAGCGTGGGCCAGGTGCCGGTGTACTACAACGCCTTCAACACCGGGCGGCCGCAGGGCGCGCCGGACGCGCAGGTTCGTTATGTCTCGCAATACCTGGACATCCCCAACGAGCCGCTGCTGCCGTTCGGCTTCGGCCTGAGCTATGCCGCGTTCGAGTATGGGGAAGCCGCACTGTCCGCAGACACGATGACGCCGGATGCGCCGCTGACGGTGACTGTCCGCGTGACCAACACGGGGTCCGTTGCGGGCATCGAGACTGTCCAGCTGTACGTGCGCGACGTCTCGGGCGAGGTCGTCCGGCCGGTGAAGGAGCTCAAGGCCTTCCGCCAGCTCGAGCTGCAGCCGGGCGAGAGCGCCGAGGTCGCATTCGAGCTGAATGAGCGCCAGCTGCGGTACTACCACTCGGACCTCTCGCATACGAGCGACGCGGGCGCATTCGTCGCCATGGTCGGTCCGAACAGCCGCGATGTGACACCGCTGCCATTTGCGCTCGTCAAGTAAATAAAGGAAAGCCCTCGGAATAGGCTCCCGAGGGCTTTCCTTTGATCATGTTCTGAGCTACGCTCGGAGAAGCACGATTCTGCCGCACAACGGCGCGCCAGAGTCACATTTTCGGCGGAGTTATGCGATTCTATCGCACAACGGCGCGCCAGAGTCACATTTTCGGCGGAGATGCACGATTGTACCGTACAACGGCGCGCCAAAGTCACATTTTCCGTGGAGATGCACGATTGTACCGTGCAACGGCGCTCTTAAGTCACATTTTCCGTGGAGATACACGATTGTACCGTGCAACGGCGCGCCAGAGTCACATTTTCCCTGGAGATGCACGATTGTACCGTGCAACGGCGCACCAGAGGCGCATTTTCCCTGGAGATACACGATTGTACCGTGCAACGGCGCGCCAAAGTCACATTTTCCGTGGAGATACACGATTCTGCCGCACAACGGCACGCCAGAGTCACATTTTCGGCGGAGTTATGCGATTCTGCCGCACAACGGCGCGCCAGAGTCACATTTTCGGCGGAGTTATGCGATTCTATCGCACAACGGCGCGCCCGGCAACGGACGCGTACGCCAGCGGGCACGTCCACGAGCCGCCGCCTCGCAGCACGCTACACGCAGCGAGGCGCGCCCGGCACCAGGCCGGACGCGCCTCTCGCTGTGCTGACGCTACTCCTTCACGGCGCCGATGACGATGCCTTTGACGAAGTAGCGCTGGAGGAACGGGTACACGAGCAGGATCGGCAGCGCGCCGATGAAGATCTGGGACGCCCGCAGCGTGCGCTGGGACAGGCCCACGATCGCAGCGGGATCGAACTTGGTCATGTCCGCCTGCACGATGATCGTCTGCATGAAGCTGGCGAGCGGCAGCTTGGCGGCGTCCTTCATGTAGATGAGGCCGTCGAAGTAGGCGTTCCAGTGGCCGACCATCGTGAACAGCGACACGGTGGCGAGCGACGGCAGGGAGATCGGCAGGAAGACGGACCAGAAGGTGCGCACATGGCCCGCGCCGTCGATGAAGGCGGCTTCCTCCAGCTCCTTGGGCACCGAGCGGAAGAAGTTCAGGAGCAGGATGATGTTGTAGACGGCGACCAGTCCCGGCAGAATAAGCGCGAACAGGTTGTTGATCAGATGCAGCTTCAGGATCAGAATATAGCTGGGGATGAGTCCGCCGGGGAACAGCATCGTGACGACGAAGTACCAGAGGTACGCATTGCGCGCGCGGAACACCCGGGTGTCCTTGGACAGCGCGTAGGCGGCGATGGCGTTGACGAGCATGCCGAGCGCGGTGCCGAGCACCGTCCGTTCGATGGAGATCCAGAGCGACTTGAGGAAGTTGGCGTTGCGGAACGTCTTCTCGTACGCGTCGAACGTCAGCCCCTTGGGCCAGAGCGTGACCAGCCCCGCGTTGGCCGCGGCGCTGGAGCTGAGGGACACCATCAGCAGGTGGAACATCGGCAGCAGACAGAGTATCGCGATCGCGAGCAGCACCGTATTGTTGAATGCGCTGAACACGCGGTAAGATAGCGTTTTATGATACACGAGGCTTCACCCTTTCTAGAAAATCCGGTATCCCGCGAATCTGTAGGCGAGCCGGTACGAGAAGACGATCAGGACGAGACTGATGACCGACTTGAAAAATCCGACGGCCGTGGCGAAGCTGAACTGTCCGCCCAGGAGGCCTTCGCGGTAGACGAACGTGTCGATAATATCGCCCTGCTGGTAGATCATCGGGCTGTACAGGTTGAACACCTGGTCGAAGTTGGCGTTCAGCACATTGCCCATCGCGAGCGTCGCGACGACGATGAGGATCGGCAGCAGCGACGGAATCGTGATGTTCAGCGTCTGCTTCCAGCGCGAAGCGCCGTCGACCTCCGCCGCCTCGTACAGTGCCGGATTGATGCCGGACAGCGCCGCGAGGAAAATGATCGTGTTGAAGCCGAACTCTTTCCACACGTCGCTCACGATGATCGTGACGCGGAACCAGGTGCCGTCTCCGAGGAAAAAGATCGGCTTGATGCCGAAAACGTTCGTCAGCAGCTGGTTCACGATGCCGGTCTGCCCGAGCAGGTCGATCAGAATGCCGGACAGCGTCACCCACGACAGGAAGTGGGGCAGGTACACGAACGTCTGGATCGAGCGCTTGAGCCCCATCTTGCGCACCTCGTTCAGCAGCAGCGCGAACAGAAACGGCACGATCAGGTTCAGGACGACCTTCGAGCAGGCGAACAGCAGCGTGTTGCCGATGATCTTGATGAAGTAATCGTTGGTGAACATATAGTGGAAATGCTTGAACCCGACCCACGGCGAGTGGACGAATCCGAGCCTGGCCTTGTAGTCCTGGAACGCCATAATATTCCCCGCCATCGGGACGTAGGAAAAGATAAGCACGAGCACGGCGGCCGGCAGCACCATGAGGTGGAGCGTCCACGGCTGCTTGTAGCCGCGTTTCTTGTCCTTCGGCGAGCGCGCCGCGGACTGGGATGTATTTGCTTCCATTGCTCTCCCCCGTTTGCGTATCGAATTCAATGGGCACAGAGCGAACCCTTGTTCAGCTATCGTAGCAATCGGGAAGGCCTTACAACTATAAGACATTGTTAGGATCGATAGGGTTTTGTTAAGCTTTTGGATTCGAGGGGGGGACGCCACGCATGCGCTGGAGAAGGGAATTCGCGCCGTCCAAGTTGGGCGGGCCGCTGCAGATGAGCATGTTCGCCAAGTACACGGGACTGATCGTCATCCTGTTCATCCCGATCGGCATCTTGTTCGCGTACGCCAACAACGTCGCGAGCCATGTCGTCAGCAAGGAGATGCGGGCTTCGAACATGAAGCAGCTGTCCTTCCTGTCCAGTCAGATCGACTCGCGGATCAACCAGACGATGGACTTCGTGTTCACCTTTTCCCGCGACCCGAACGTTCAGAAGTTCAACGGGCTCGGCGTATGGGACGACCAGTACGACCGGATGCAGACGCGGTACATGCTGCGGGAGAAGATGGAGCTGCAATCCGGCATCGTCAACATCTGGCCGGTCGAATTCACCGTCTACTCCCAGGTGCACAAGGAGGCGCTGTCCAACGCCAGCCTGGACGTCCCGTACGACGAGGACTACCTGCGGCGCAACATGTCGGGTAAATGGATCTATGACGACGAAGCCGTCGCGGGCACGAGTGCGAACGCGGCTTCGAAGGCGTTCCGCTGGCTGTACACCGATTCGATTGGTCGGCACAACCAGCTCACGGGCAGCAGTCTGATCGTACAGGCGAGCTTCGGCCGGGAAAACGTTCAAAATATGCTGGACACGTACAAGGAAGGCGGACAAGGCGATCCGTTGTTCTATTACAAAGGCGAGTCGCCGATTCCCAACCGCACGGCTTCGCCCAAGCTCGTGCAGGAGCTGACCGCCTATCTCGACGGGCAGACGCTTGGCGAGACGATGCAGCGCACGATCAGCCTGAACGGCGACCGCTACCTGGTCTCCCTCGTCCGGTCGCCGCTGCTCGGCGGCTATCTCGCCGACATCGTGCCGCTCGACCAGATTCTCGGGCCGATCTCGTCGAGCCGCAACCTTTTTTATCTGTCGATGCTGCTGTTGTTCCTGTTCGGCACGTTCATCTCCGTCCTGCTCTACCGGGACGTGCAGCGCCCGATCCTGCGGCTCATCGGCGGCCTCAAGCAGGTGCAGCGGGGCGACTTCTCGGCCCGGATCGACGCCAAGGCCAACAGCGAATTCACCTTCCTGTTCTACCGGTTCAACGATATGTCGCGCCAGATCGAGAGCCTGATCGACAATCTGCTGCAGGAGCGGATGCGGGCGCAGGAGGCGACGATGAAGCAGCTGCAGGCCCAGATCAACCCGCATTTCCTGTACAACTGCCTTGGCTACATGATCAATATGGCGCAGATGAAGGAGAACGACGCCGTCGTCTCGATGGGCTACAACTTGAGCGCATACTACCGCTATATCACGCGGATGGAAAAGGAGACGGCGAGCCTGGCCGAGGAGCTGAAGCTGATCGCGAACTATCTGGACATTCAGAAGCTGCGCAACGGCCGCATCCACTATTCGATCGAGGTGCCTGAGGAGATGCTCGCGCAGCAGGTGCCGCGCCTGATGCTCCAGCCGCTCGTCGAGAACGCCGTCATCCACGGCGTCGGCAAGTCGTACGCCTCCGGCGAGATTCGCATCCGCGGCGAGATGTCGGACGATCTCTGCCGCATCTTCGTCGACGACGACGGGCCGGGCATGGACCCGGAGCGCCGGGCCGCGCTCGGTCAGAAGCTGACGGGGCCGCTCCAGGACGACATGGGCTGCGGCCTGTGGAACACGAATCAGCGCCTGCTTCATCAATTCGGCAAGCGGTCGGGCATCTTCTTCTCCGGCTCCGAGCTTGGCGGCTTCCGCACGGAGATCGTCTGGGAGATGCCGAGGCTTGAGCCATGATCCTATCCTTTACACGACAAGGAGCGTCTGTCCCATGCAAATGATCATCGTAGACGACGAGGCCCATTGGGTCGACAATCTGTCCATGCACAAGCCCTGGCATACGCTCGGCATCGAGCAGGTACACAAGGCGTACTCCGCGCGCGAGGCGCTGCAGATCATCGCCACGCATCCGATCGACATCGTCATCTCGGATATCATCATGCCCGAGATGACGGGCGTCGAGCTGATCGAGCGAATCCGGGAGTACGACAAGCGGATCAAGTGCATCATCCTGTCCGGCCACGCGGACTTCGATTATGCGCAGCAGGCCGTGCGCAATCATGCGGTCGACTATCTGCTCAAGCCGCCGACCGACGAGGAGCTGCTGGGCGCGGTCGGCGCGGCGATCGGGCAGCTGAAGGCCGAGTGGGAGCGCGTCAGCTCCCTCGAGCGAACGCAGTTCGCGCTGCGCGAGAACCTCCCGCTGCTGCGCGGGCAGCTGCTGCTCGGCGCGATCCGGGGCGAGCGGATGTCGGCGGCGGAGTGGACGCGCAAGCTCGACACGTACGGTCTGCCGTTCCGCGACGGGGACTGCGCGCTCGCGCTCGTCCGGCTGGAGGACGCGTTCGGCGACCCCGACAACGACGGCCAGCACCTGGTCGAATACGCGGTGACCAATATCGCCGAGGAGATCTTCCGCGAATATATGGAGGTGTGGAGCGTCAAGGAGGAGCATGGGTATCTGGCGTTCCTGCTGCAGCCGAAGCCCGGGGAGGCGGCGGACCGGCCGGAGCTGCTGCTCGAGAGCCTCGCGATGCAGGTACAGGCCAAGGTGAAGCAGTACCTCAAGGGCTCGCTGTCGGTCGTCGTCACCGAGCCGTTCCGGTTCCCCGAGCGGCTGCCGGAGCAGTACCGGCGGGCGACCGCCTACTTCCGCCAGATCGTCGGGGACGAGCGGGAGTTCGTCATGAAGGTCGACCCGGAGGCGCACACGGCCTCGCTCGGCGCGCTCGAGGTGCTGCACCGGCCGCCGGTCCTCCTCCATCTGCTCGAGGCCGGCCGCTGGGACGCCGCGGAGGACAAGCTGGCCGCGATATTCGCGGAGCTCGAGGACAAGGGCTCCGAATCGTGGGAGCACTGCCTCGAGGTCGGCTTCGCGGTGTCGTCGACGTTCATGCATCTGGCGCATCGCAGCGGCCAGACGTTCGCGGACCTGCTCGGCGGGAAGATCGAGCAGCTGCTGTCGCAGGGAGAGACGTTCGGCTCGATCGCCAAGCTGCGCAAGTGGTCGCTCGATACGCTCGCCAAGCTGCGCGAGGGCACGGCGGACGAGGCGCAGGACGCGCGCT
This sequence comes from Cohnella sp. 56, assembly GCF_037963805.1. Classification (NCBI taxonomy): domain Bacteria; kingdom Bacillati; phylum Bacillota; class Bacilli; order Caryophanales; family Paenibacillaceae; genus Cohnella; species Cohnella sp. 56. The sequence continues at coordinate 54,497 of NZ_JAZDQE010000007.1, forward strand.
CCCACTATGTACAGAAGATTCAGGAGTATGTGGACACGCATCTGCACCTCGACGTCTCGCTGCGCGCGCTCGCCGATCATGTGAATTTGCACCCGACGCATCTGTCCAAGATCTACAAGCTTGAGACCGGCGAAGGCATCAGCGACTATGTCGCCGCCCTGCGCATGGAGCGCGCCTGCCATCTGCTGAAGTCGACGGACAAGAAGATCTACGAGATCAGCAACGAGATCGGCTATCTGGACCCCGCCTACTTCATCAAGGTGTTCAAGCGCCAGTACGACGTGACGCCGCAGGAGTATCGGGAGTCTCATTGAATGAGGCCGACGTAAAAAAGGCGCGGAGCTTATGCCCGCGCTACTGCTTGTTCATTATTAAAGTGTGCTTGTATGTCCAGCAGCCCAAGCGCGCGGAACACGCGATCGAGGACATCCTGCCCGACGTTGCCGCTCGCAGATTCAATCAAGGAAATCCGCTTCTGCGTCGTTCCTGCTTGGTCGGCCAATACTTGCTGGGTTAAGTTCAACTGCATACGCCTTGCATACACGATATCGCCCAAGACGACAGAAAAGCTTTTAAGGTAATCGCGCACCTCGGGAATGTCATTTCCTTCCCGCATCAGCGTTTCAAAGTCTTGGCCCAGTTTCTTGATCATCACGAATCATCTCCCACAAGTGAAATGTATTTCTCAGGATGGGCGATAAAAGCGGCAAGATCATCTTCAGCTTGGACAGCAATTTGCTCGAACGCCGGATCAAACGTATCCTGCTTGATTACAGCTCGGGCAAACGCAAGGACTTGTACTTCGGGCAGTCGATGTTCAAAGAAAATCGCTCGGAAAGCGCCCGTGCCTTTCCAGTTCACCCTGAATTCCAAAAGAGGAACATGGTTTTTGAGCTTTTTGACAAGAATGATCGTATAAGGAGTTCCGTCTTCTCGTTGCGTCTCAAAATATCTCCGGAATGCCTCCTGCAAGCCATAACGGTGCAGGAATTCTAAACCGCGCAAAACGAACTTATAGAGCTGCATCGATCCAGCATCGTGAAGAGCATCGGCTTGGAGACGACGGATTAAATTCATTACCGGCTGTTCGCCGGTTAAGGGGTCGGTCAGGAATTCAATTTCAGTCCTCATTATATCCTTTACGACATAAATGCGCAACTTGTGCATCCATGCCTCCCCCTTTCAAGACGATGAGTTCCAGTTCCAATTCTCCTCCAAGGATAACCGATAACAGTTGCTATGGTAACCCATTTCCTCCCACATTTTTAAGATCCATGAATTACGTGATTCAGCGGCTTGATTACGTTAAACTTAATTTCACGGGAATATAGGACGCTCGATCAGATTCGATAAAGAAGCGATTAAGACGGCAAGGAGTTCGAATAGAACCAAGCTCCGTCGAAACGTTTCGCCCAACAGCCTAACAGAGTCCTACGGAAACTAATATCGCCATATGGATGACTTCCCCTGACGGTTGGTACAGTTAATACATGCAGTCATCATGCGACAGTGGGGGATAAAAATATGGGTAAATTCAAGAAGTCCTGGCTCGTACCCGCGGCGATGTCGGTCGCGATGCTGGCCGGCTGCGCAAGCAACGGCAACGGCAACAGTGCGGCGAGCCCGTCCGGCGCGGCTGCCGGCGGCGCCAGCGCGTCCGCATCGGCTTCGACCGAGCAATCCGTGGCCGACAAGGCATTCGCGGCAGGCAAGTACGATCCGCCGATCGAGATCAGCACGATTCTCATGCCGACGACGTACACGAACGGCGACACCAAGGAAAACAACGTGCACGACCGGTGGATGCTCGACACGCTCGGCATCAAGCTGAGCAAGGACACCTGGTATCCGGCCGGCAGCGACCAATACAAGCAGCAGCTTCAGCTCGCGCTGACGTCCGGCGAGAAGCTGCCCGACTTCATCATGGTGCCGACCGATTCGGTGCTGACCAACCAGCTGATCGATTCCGGCGAATTCATGCCGATCGACGAGCTTTTCGACAAGTACGCCAATCAGATCTGGAAGGATCACGCCGCCCAGCATCCCGAGCTGTGGTATCCGTTCACCAAGGACGGCAAGAAGTGGAATCTGCCGATCCTCGAGTACACGGACAACGACGACACGCTGCTCTGGCTGCGCCAGGACTGGATGGAGAAGCTCAATCTCGAAGCGCCCAAGACGATCGCGGATCTCGAGAACATCATGGACAAGTTCAAGAACCAGAATCCCGACGGCCTGGCGCCCAAGGATGTCTACCCGCTCGCCATCTCGCTCAAGAACAACACAAATACGTGGATGGGCGGCCTCGACTGGCTGTTCGGCGCGTACGGCACGATCGAGGAGCAGTGGAACAAGGACGCGGACGGCAATCTCGAGTACGGCTCCGTCAATCCTGGCGCGAAGCAGGCGCTCGCCAAGCTGCAGGAGTGGATGAAGAAGGGCTACATTCATCCCGACACCGCGCTGTGGGACGAAGGCAAGTCCGCCGAGATCTGGACCAAGGGCAACGCCGGCGTGCTGCCGGGCGCGAACTGGGTGCCTGACTGGCCGGCTCCCGACCTGCTGAAAAATGTAGCGGGCGCGAAGTACAAGGCTTATCCGGTACCTGCCGGTCCGGACGGCAAGATCGGCACCAAGTGGCAGAACTCCGGCGTCAACAGCAGCTTCATGGTCAACAAGAACGCCGCGCATCCGGAAGCGATCCTGCTCTACTACAACTACATGCTGGATAACCTGGCCAACCCGGCCGCAGGCAGCAAGTATGAGCACGGCTTCGCCCAAGGCTACGACTGGGATATCGTCGACGGCCAGCCGACGAGCGACTCGGACAAGATCAAGAACTACAACGACAAGTTCCCGTTCATCACCGGCCCGGCGCGCATCCCGGATCTGTACATGAAGACGCTCGTCAAGCTCGCCGACGGCGGCAAGCCGGAGACGCCGTACGAGAAGCAGCAGGCCGAGTCCCGCAAGCCCGAGAACTGGTACGCGGCCAAGGTCGTCATGTCGCAGATCGACGTACGCAAGCAGAACTACTTCACCGGCGCGGCAACGCCGACGATGATCACCAAGTGGAATCTCCTGCGTCAATCCGAGCTGGAGACGTTCAACAAGATCATCTACGGCAAGCTGCCGGTCGACGCATTCGACACTTTCGTCTCCAGCTGGAAGGCGAACGGCGGCGAGCAAGTCACCAAGGAAGTCAACGAATGGTTCAAGTCGGTATCGCAGTAACAAGGATCGGCAAAAAGCAGGACGGCGCGAGAGCAATCTCGCGGCCGTCCTTTTTTGTTCGAAAAAAGACGAAAATGCACGAATTTTATCGGATATCGATATAACATTTTTCCAAAATATAATATAATCATAGCGTCGCATCCACAATTTTCATAGCAGGAGACACGACATTGGCTGAGAGGATGTGCAGATGGTTTAAGCACTTGCTTGTTGATGTAGATGTCAAGGCCATCATGAACTGGGAGACGATGCTGATCTTATGGGCTATTCGACATTAAAAAGGTCTTCAAAAGGCATGCTGCGCATATCCGTCATTCTGCTGGTATGTATGGTCGTCGTAGCCTCGCTGGCCGGAAGCTTCGGTGCCAGAATTTATGCGGAACCTTCGCCGCAGCTCAACATCGTCACAGAGCCGACCGATCATATTTTAAATGTTGGCGAGAGCGCCAGCGTCACGCTGGAAGTTGTGGCACAAGATGACAACGACGGAGAGTTAAGCTACCAATGGTACAGGAGCGATCCCGACTTTGGAAACTTTGCACTTCAGGGCAAGACCGAAGCTACATTAACGCTGCCTACAACGAGCGTAGGAACCAACTATTATTATGTAGTAATCCTTAATAAGGATACGTTAGAATCGGCGACCAGTCGCAAGGCCATGGTCCAGGTAAACGCACTGCCGGGGGCGGCGACGCCCGATATCGACAGCCAGCCTGAGCCCGATACGACGGTGAACGTTGGCGACAGCGTCGTGCTGCACGTAGCGGCGAGCCTGGACCAGGGCGTCAACGGCTCGCTAAGCTACCAGTGGTACAGAAACGGTAGCAACAGCACCTCCGGAGGCGTGCAGTTGGGAACCCCGACCGGCAACTCGTTTTTTAACGTGCCGACTGGAGGCGCAGGCGTCAATTATTATTACGTCGTCGTCATCAACACGGACAGCTCGGCGCCGGGCGAGAAAACCGCATCGGTCACCAGCTCGATAGCGAAGGTGACGGTGACCGCTGTGCCAGATACTACGGCAGCGACGCCTAGCATCGACAAGCAGCCCAAGGCCGATACGGAGGCAAGCGTAGGCGACAGCGTCGTCCTGCAGGTCGAGGCAAGCTTGAGCGGCAGCGGTTCGTTAAGCTACCAGTGGTACAGGAACGATAGCAACAGCACCTCAGGCGGCGTGCAGCTGGGAACCCCGACCGGCAACTCGTTTTTTAACGTGCCGACTGGAGGCGCAGGCGTCAATTATTATTACGTCGTCGTCACCAACACGGATACGACGCTGCCGGGCAATCCTACTGCATCGGTCACCAGCTCGGCAGCCAAGGTGACGGTGACCGCTGTGCCGAATGCAGAGGCAGCGACGCCAGGCATCGACAGTCAGCCTGCAGCCGACACGGTGGCAGACGAGGGCGACAGCGTCGTTCTGCACGTTGCTGCAAGCTTGCAATCGGGCGACAGCGGTGAGTTGAGCTACCAATGGTACCGAAGCGATAGCAACAGTAACTCCGGAGGCGTTCAGCTGGGATCCGCGACCGGCAGCTCGTTTACCGTACCGACAGCTGGTGCCGGCGTCAATTATTATTACGTCGTCGTCACCAACACGGATACGACGCTGCCGGGCAATCCTACTGCATCGGTCACCAGCTCGGTTGCCAAAGTAACGGTGAATGCGCTGACGGGTGCTGCGGCGCCGATCATCGACACGCAGATGTCCGCCACGCAAACGGTCAATGAGGGCGATTTGCTCACGCTAAGCGTGGGAGCCCATTCTACCGATGGTGGAACACTCACTTATGCGTGGTACCGGATAGTCAATGAAAATAATACTGTACAAGTCAGGAGTGCAACCGCGGATGCAGCCTTCCCGGCGCATTCTGCGGTGAATCCCGGAGATGCCTATGAAGTTTATTATTATTATCCGGTAGTGACGAATACGAACAACGACGTTCCCGGCGCCAAGACCGCTTCGGCGACCGGCGATGTCATCGCAGTAACGGTCAATGCGAACGCGGTGAAGCCAGTCTTCCACACGCATCCGCAATGGAAGACAGTGCTGGAGGACGTGAGCGTCACGCTGAACGTCGAGGCAGCCATCGAAGGCACCGGGGCATTTGAAGGCACCGGGACATTAAGCTACCAATGGTACCAGAACACGACGAACAGCACGACGGACGGCACGCTCATTCCAGATGCGATCGACGCAGCGTACACCGCGCCCACGTCAGTTGTCGGAGTGACGTACTATTATGCAGTGGCTACGAATACGGATCCTACGGCTCTAGGCTACAAGGTCGTATCGACGACCAGCGGCATAGCCAGGGTGAAGGTCGACGCACGGACGTACACCATCGCCCCGATCCCGGATCAGACTATGTCCGAACTGGATCAAGGCTATGCCGCGGGGACGCAGCAGACCCGGACGATCGGGATCAACAATACCGGCAACAGCCCGTTGACGAATCTCACAGCATCGCTTGGCGGCGAGGGCGCCGGGGACTTCGTCCTCACTCAGCCCGCTTCGACGCTGGAGAGCGGTGCGTCCGACAGCTTCACAATTAAGGCAAGGAATGGATTGGCCGCGGGGACGCACACGGCCACGGTCACGATCAAGGCCGATCGCTTCACGGATGTCACGTTCACTGTGACACAGGTGGTTTTTGCCTACAGCATCGCACCGATCCCGGATCAGACCGCAACCGTGCTGGACCCGGGCTACGCCCCGGGAACGCAGCAGACCCGGACGATCGAGATCACCAATACCGCCAACGGCCGGTTGACGAATCTCGCAGTGTCGCTTGGCGGCGAGGGTGCCGAGGACTTCGTCCTCACGCAGCCTGTCCCGACGCTGGAGAGCGGCTCGCCTGCTGCCAGCTTCACGATCACGGCGAGAGACGGCTTGGCAGCGGGGACGCATACGGCCACGGTCACGATTAAGGCCGACCGCCTGACGGATGTCACGTTCACTGTGACGCAGGTGGTTCTTGCCTACAGCATCGCACCGATCCCGGATCAGACCGCGACCGAGCTGGTCCAGAGCTACGCTTCAGGGATGCAGCAGACCCGGACGGTCGAGATCACCAATACCGGCAACGGCCGGTTGACGAATCTCGCAGTGTCGCTTGGCGGCGAGGGCGCCGCGGACTTCGTCCTCACGCAGCCCGCTTCGACGCTGGAGAGCGGTTCGCCCGCTACCAGCTTCACGATCACGGCGAAAGACGGCTTGGCAGCGGGGACGCACACGGCTACGGTCACGATCAAGGCCGATCACTTGACGGACGTCACCTTCACTGTGACGCAGGTCGTCAAGGCGCCGGAGATCGTGAATTCGGGAACCGGGCCCGCTTCGACAGACGTCCAAGTGCTGGTGAACGGCAAAGTAGAGTATGCAGGTGCAGCGAGCACCAGCCTGCTCAACGGTCAGACGGTCACCACCGTGACCCTGGACCCGGCCAAGATGGCCGAACGACTCGCAACTGCAGGCACGGGCGCTCTTGTCGTGATTCCGGTCACGCTGGCATCGGATCGCTTCACTGTGACGCTCGACGGCCAGACGATTCAGAGCCTGGAGCAGAAGCAGGACATTGTAGAGTTCAGAACGAACAATGCCATTTATTCTTTGCCTGTTAAGCAAATGAACTTCGACGCTGTCGCCGCGCAGTTCGGCGCGAATATCGATCTGCGGGACATCAAGGTCCAGATCGAGATCGCCACTCCGGCGGCGGACATGGCCAAGCTGGTCGAGAATGCGGCGGACCGCGGGAAGTTCTCGGTCGTCATACCGCCGCTCGACTTCACAGTAAAGCTCGTCTATGAAGGCAAGACTGTCGAAGTTGCCAAGTTCAACAGCTATGTGGAACGCAAGATTGCGATTCCGGAAGGCGTCGACCGCACCAAGATTACTACGGGCATCGTCGTGGATCCGGATGGGACCATCCGACATGTACCAAGCAAAGTGACCACGGTCGACGGCAAGGACTATGTCGTAATCAACAGCCTGACCAACAGCACCTACACTGTCGTATGGAATCCGCTTCAGTTCAGCGATGTTGCCGGCCACTGGGCCAAGGACAACGTCAACGATATGGGTTCGCGCATGGTCATCGGAGGGACGGGCGACGGCTTGTTCAGCCCGGATCGGGACATTACCCGTGCCGAATTCGTAGCGATCATCATTCGTGGACTGGGGCTCAAGCAAGAGGATGGCACGACGCCCTTCTCCGATGCAGGCACGTCGTCCGCGTACAGCAGTGCGATCAGCACCGCTTATGCGTACCACTTGATCAGCGGCTTCGAGGACGGCACCTTCCGTCCGAATGCCAAGATCACGCGGGAGCAGGCGATGACGATCATCGCCAAAGCGATGAAGGTAACCGGTCTGAGCGGCAATCTCAATACGGCGGCGGATGCTCTGCTTCCGTTTACGGATGCCTCCGCTGTTGCAGCGTGGGCGATCGGCAGTGTCGCCGACAACGTGCAGGCAGGTCTGATCAAGGGCAGAACCATCACGAGACTCGACCCGAAAGCTTACATCACGAGAGCCGAGGTCGCAGCGATCGTGCAAAGACTGCTTCAGAAGTCCGATTTGATTTAAATTCGTTTTGGGCACAGGGCTGTGCCGCTAACAGTTATTCGACTGTTGGCGGCATAGCTCTTTTTCGGATGTGCCGAATGGCTGAACGCCCCGATGGCGGGGGCGGTCCAGTAAAAGGAGACGGAGGTCGGCAAGCTGCCGGCCTCCGTCCTGGTTGCGTCTGCTAATTCGCCGACAGTACCGCGCATACGGGATAATGATCCGAAGGATACCGTCCCTCGTACCGGCCCCGGTCCACTTCGATCCGCTCCACGGCGACATCGGGCGTGACGAAAATATAATCGATGGGCGCCCCGGACTCCCCGCCCCGGAAGTCGTGGAACGTGGCACCGACCGCGCCGGCCCCTCCCGGCAGCGCCGAATAGCCGTTCACGTACCCTGCCTGCTCCAGCCCGCGCACGACCGCGTGCGCCGGGCCGACGTTGAAGTCGCCCGTCAGCACGACGGAAGCCCCCGACTGCGCCCTCTTATCCTCGATCCGATCTGTGACCAGCCGCATTCCGTTCACCTGCGCCGGCTCGCTGACATGATCGAGATGTGTGTTGAACACGGTCAGCACCCCGTCGTTCCCGCCGACCGGCGCCGACGCACGCAGTCTCGCCCACGTACACATGCGCGGATAATCCGCGCCCCAACCCAGGACGCCCAGCCGCTCAGGCGTCTCCGACAGCCCGAAGCTGCCGTACGCCTCCACGCTCGCCTTGCTCCGCTTGTACCAGATCGCGCAGAACTCGTCGTCCTGCCCGCCGCGCCTGCCTTCTCCTACCCATGCATAATCCGCGAGCAGCGGCTCCAGGTCCAGCAGCATCGCATGCAGCGCCTCCTGCACGCACACGATATCCGCATCATGGCGCAGGATCGCCTGCGCCACGCTTGCCGGCCGCATCGGCCAGGCGTTGTCCCCGTCGGAGGGCACGTTTGTCCGCAGGTTGAACGTCATTACTTTCCACTGCATGGTGATCACCTCTAGATCGTATTGGCATCATTCGTATTATAAAGGAAGCGAGAAGCAAGCATAAGACGCTCTCCTCTTCCCCCGCTTGGCCGGAGGTGAGGAAGGCGTCTTGATGTGGGACCGGGAGATCGGGAGATGCGGAGAAAAGCGGGCGGCGGCGGTTCGTCGTGTCCGGAATGATCCAGGGCGAGCGTCTGCCCCCGGCACCCGTCTCGATCGGCTCGTGCCGCTCACAGACAGTCCGGCACCGCCTACTTCATGCCTCCCCGCGCGGACAGCCCGTCCACTGCCTACTTGATGCCCGAGTTCGCGTGATTCTGCACGAAGTACTTCTCCGCGAACAGGAACAGCGCCAGGATCGGGATCAGGCTGATCAGCGCGGCAGCCACCATGAGCTGCTCGTTGCCGACCCACTGTCCGCCCAGGGACAGGATGCCGATCGGCAGCGTGAACTTCGCGCTGGAGGTCAGGTAGATGACCGGCGCGAGAATCTCGTTCCACTTGCTCATGAAGGTGAAGATGACGAGTGTCGCGATCGTCGGCTTGACCATCGCCTCTGGTTATCGTTACGGCTCATATCCGCTGCGCACCTTCACACGCTGCAGCCGCAGGGCGTTCAGGACGACGGATACCGAGCTGAGCGCCATCGCCGCGCCTGCGACCCACGGCGCCAGCAGTCCGATCGCGGCGATCGGGATGCCGAGCGTATTGTAGCCAAGCGCCCAGAACAGGTTCTGCCGGATGTTGCCCATCGTCTTGCGGCTCATGTAGATCGCATCCGGGATGCTCGTCAGGTCGCCGCGCATCAGCGTGACGTCGGCGGCCTCCATGGCCACGTCCGTACCTGTGCCGATCGCCATGCCGATATCCGCCATCGCCAGCGCGGGGGCGTCGTTGATGCCGTCGCCGACCATCGCCACCTTTTTACCCTGCGCCTGCAGCTTCCTCACTTCGTCCGCCTTGCCTGCGGGCAGCACCTCGGCGCGAACATGATCGATGCCGACTTGGCCCGCGATCGCCCGAGCGGTGCGTTCGTTGTCGCCCGTGATCATGATGACCTCGATGCCCATCGCCTTCAGCCGGGATACGGCCGCCTTCGATGTGTCCTTGATCGTATCGGCCACCGCGACGAGGCCGGCGTACACGCCGTCAACCGCGATCAGCATCGCCGTCTTGCCGTCCTCCTCGAGCTGCGTCATCCGATCGAGCGCCTGCTCTACCGGGATGTCGTGCTTCGCCATCAGCTGGCGCGTGCCGGCCAGCACTTCCTTGCCTTCGACGACGGCGCGGATGCCGTAGCCCGGGATCGCCTCGAATTGCTGCGTCGCCGGCAGCTCGATGCCGCGGGCCTTGATGCCTGCGACGATCGCTTCCGCGAGCGGATGCTCGGAATCCTTCTCGGCGGCGCCGACCAGGCGCAGCAGATCGCGCTCAACCATCTGTGCGGCGGCGTCCACATCCGTCAGCTCAGGCTTGCCCTTCGTCACCGTGCCGGTCTTGTCGAGGATGATCGTATCGATGTTGTGCGTCGATTCCAGATGCTCGCCGCCCTTGAACAGCACCCCGAGCTCTGCGGCGCGGCCCGAGCCTGCCATGATCGACGTCGGCGTGGCCAGTCCCAGCGCGCAGGGGCAGGCGATGACCAGAATCGCGATCGCCTTCTCCAGCGCGTTCGCGAAGTCGCCGGGCGTGACCCAGAAGTACCATACGATAAATGCGGCGACCGCAATGCCGACGACGATCGGTACGAAAATGCCGGAGATCGCGTCCGCGACCCGCTGAATCGGAGCCTTGGAGCCCTGCGCCTCCTCCACGACCTTGATGATCTGGGCGAGCGCGGTATCCCTGCCGATCTTGGTCGCCTGCAGGCTCAGCTTGCCGTTTTTGTTGACGGTAGCGCCGATCACGCTGTCCCCGGCCTGCTTCTCGACCGGGATACTCTCGCCCGTCAGCATCGACTCGTCGACCGACGAGCTGCCTGCCAGCACCTTCCCGTCCACCGGAATCTTCTCTCCCGGCTTCACGATCACAATATCGCCGACGAGTACGCCCTCGACCGGGATGGTCAGCTCCTGTCCGTCCCGGACCACGAGCGCCGTCTTCGCCTGCAGGCCCATCAGCGTCTTGATCGCTTCGGACGTGCGGCCCTTGGCCAGCGATTCGAACAGCTTGCCGAGGATGACGAGTGTGATGAGCACCGCGCTCGTCTCGTAGTACATCGACGGCCCGTCATGCGCCATGCCGCCCATCGAAGCCCACTCGATCGTCAGATACAAGCTGTAGAAGTACGCGGCCGACGTGCCGAGCGAGACGAGCACGTCCATGTTGGCGCTCTTGTTGCGCAATGCCTTGAAGGCACCTACATAGAACTGTCTACCGATGTAGAATTGGACCGGCGTAGCCAGCGCCAACTGGAACCAGGGGTTCATGAATAGTTCAGGCATCCAGATCCATGATAAAAACGAGAAGTGGCTGACCATCGACCAGAGCAGCGGCAGCGACAGCACGGCGGAGATGAGCAGCTTCAGCCTCTGCTGCGCTACGACTTGCTCCCGGCGGGCCGCAGGATTGGCCTCGTCCGACTTCGGTATCGCCTTGTAGCCGAGCTTGGCCACGCGCTGCTCCATGTCGGCGATCGATACGCCGGCCGGGTTGTATTCGACCCGCGCCGTCTCCAGCGCGAAGTTGACGGAGGCGGCCGTGACGCCGGACATTTTGCCCAGGCCCTTCTCGATCCGGTTCGCGCAAGCCGCGCAGGTCATGCCCTCCAGCTTGAAGTCGACGACTTCTTTGGCCGTGCCGTAGCCGAGCTTCTGGATGCTTTGTTCCATTTGCGCGACATTTACTTTTTTCGGATCGTACTTAATAGTCGCTCGTTCCAGCGCGAAGTTCACGTTCGCTTCCGCCACGCCTTCGAGTTTATTCAGACCCTTCTCGATCCGGTTAGCGCAAGCCGCGCAGGTCATGCCGGTCAATTGCAGGGACGTTTGCTCCGATTCCGGCCTGGCTGTACTCATCGCGAACACCTCATTTTTCCGTTTCTTTTGTTGTTACTAGTATACCCCCCTACTCTATATTTGTAAACAAACATTTACTACCGCCTTCCCAGCTCGCGCAATATTTGCAAAGAAAAAGCTCTAACGTCCGCTGTCGGGCGGAGACGAGAGAGCTTGTTGTTCGTCTGCAAGTTAGAGACTTGTCAGCCATGCAGCCAGTTCTTCGGTCTGACTCACGATGGCGATCGGGTCCCAGTAGCCGGAGCGGTCGCTTGACCAGATGAAGACATGGTCATTTTTGACTGCCGGCAGCGCGCCCCAGATCGGATCTGCTTTGAGTTTATCCATCGTGGCCGAAGCGGATGTAAGCACGATGTAGTCCCCCGCGTACTTCGGCAATACTTCGGCAGAGAAAGCAGCCCAGCCCGGATCGGCCATCTCGGCCGCGATATCCGCAGGCGGCTTGAACCCGAAGCCATTGTAGATCGGCTGTCCGCCCTTGCCGTAATCGGTGCCGACGGCCATCAGCTCTTTGCCGCTGTCTTCGATGACCGAAAAGGTGCTGTCCGCAGGTATCGCCTTCAATACGCGCGCCTTGGCGCTCGCGATGCGGCTGTCATATTCGGCGAGCCAGGCTGCTGCCTGCTCTTCTCGGCCCAGCAGCTCCCCGAAATAAGTGACCTCGTCGTGCACCGTCTTTAAGGAGGCGTACGGAATGACGACAGTAGGCGCAATTTTGGAAAGCTGCTCGTTCAACTCCGGATAGAAGTCGTCCACAATGATCAGATCGGGTTGCAGCGCCAGAACCTTTTCTACATTGCCGTTGCCTTCCCCGATATTTTCGACGCCCTTTAAATACGACTGAAAATAAGGATTCTTGATATGGTGATCGGACGTGCCGATCGGCGTGATGCCGAGCGCAATCAGGCTGCCCAAATACTCGCCTGCGACGATTCGCTCGGGATGAAGGGGAACCTCTATCTCGCCGTTCACCGTCTTCACAATTTTAGTCTTCGGCCCCTCCGACGCGGCCGGCACATCGCTTGGACTCGGCATGGAGGCTGCCGTCTCCTTGGCTTCATTCGCGCCGCATGCGCTCAGCACCAGCATGAGACTAAGCAGCAGCACCGATGCCAGCGTTGGCCTTGATAATTTGAACATGCCTGTATCTTCCTCTCCGTCGCCACAATACTGAGAATGATTATCAACAGATTCAGTATAGTGGAAGGAGGAAGGTGCGACAACGGAGGATTCCATGCTCCTGACAGGACGATCTGCTCGTTTCTGGCTGGCGGCATGTATTTCTCGATAGCTGATCGGAGAGACGCCCTTGTACTTTTTGAACAGCCTGCCCAGATAGCCGGGGTCCTGATAACCGACGCCGACTGCGATCTCCTTCAATGTAGCATCCGTCTCCAGCAGCAGGGCCGCGGCCTTGTCGATGCGTACCTTGATCAAGTAGTCGATCGGGCTAAGTCCCGTGCGGATCTTGAAGTAGGAGGAGAGATGGGGGACGCTGTAGTTCAGACTCTCCGACAGAGATTCCAGCGTTATGGCGTCCGCGTAGTGCGCATGGATGATGGCCGCGACCTGGGCGGCCAGATCTTGCTTGGCCGGGCGTACGCCGTATGCCGACATCTGCTGCAGCAGCTCGGTCACGAACTGATAGAGCAAAGTCCGGGCGTGCAGACGCGCGAGCGGTTGCTGCTTGCCCCAAGCCTTGAACAGCTCGCTCACGATCCGGTACAGCGCTACCGGATGACCCGGCGTTGTGCTGTACGCATACTCGAAGGGCTTGGCCTTTTCAAAAAGCGCGACAAGCTCCGCGGGCAACAAGGGATTCATGCTCGCCTTATAATAAATGCTGTAATAATCCAGCCCCTCGCTGCCGGCGGCCAGATCGAGCATTGTCCCTCTGCCGGCATGAAGCACCGTAAACTGCTGCAGGCTCTGAACTTCCCCTCCGACACTTGCCGTAGCATGGCCGCGAACGGACATCACAAACAAACCGGAGGGCACGTAGTAGGCGCGCATCGCTTCGCCGGCCCCGATCGTCGTGCGACGCACATCGATGACTTTGCAATTCGCGTGATTCCATAGAATGATCAGATCGTTGATATCCATGCCGGCCTTGCCTCTCCGCGCTTGTATTCGCTCGATTTGAGCAGGGAACGCCCGGTGCGGACGATTAATCGATCGGCACCCCCGCAAGCCCTTGCCGCCTCGGCATCGCTATCCGCTTGACTAATGGATATCGTGTTTCTTGAAGTTTCCGCCCTTTACTTCGGCTACGTCGTACACCATGACGAAGGCATTCGGGTCGAGTTCGTAGATGATTTCTTTCAATTTACTTTCTTCCAGCCGGTTAATGACGCAGGTAATCTCTTTGAACTGCTCGTTGGAATAGCCGCCCTCTACGAGGTTGTAGGTGGCTCCGCGCCCCAGGCGGTCGCGAATGGTTTCTACCATCGTCTCGGGATATTTGGTAATGATTTTGAACGTCTTGGCGCCGCTCAAGCCTTCTTCGACGATATGGATGACCTTGGAGGCGATATAATAAGCGATGCCCGACATGATCGCCCCTTGCAGGCCGAATACGGTCGAGACGACGATAAAGACGAACGCATTCAGGAACAGGATCAGGTCACTGGTGCCGAAGGGCAGCTTGCGGGACAGCAGGACGGCGAGCATATCGATCCCGTCCAGTGCGCCGCCGTTCCGCAGCGCCAGACCCATACCGAACCCGATAATAATACCGCCGACGACGGTTACCAGCAGCGTATCGCCATCGAGGATGGGCTTGATGTGGTGCATCGTAATCGTGCCGATGGCCAGCGATGCGATGCCGAGCACGGAATTGATGGCGAAGCTTTTGCCGATCTGCTTGTAGCCCAGAAATATAAACGGGATATTCAAAATCGCGATCAACAGTCCGAGCGGCAAGCCGAACAGCTCCGAACCTACGATGCTTAGACCCGTCACGCCGCCGTCCGACACATTGTTCGGAATCAATACGGCTTCAAGCCCATAGGCCGTGATGAATGCGCCTATGATTACGGCTAGTCCCCGCAGCACTTTTTTAAGCAAGGCAGGCTGTTTCGTCTCACTCTTCATTTCTTGACCTCATTTCCGGATTTGCTTCCAAAGTTTATTTTAGCTGATTGCAATTAAAATCGCACATCGCCGCTCTTGACCGACCCAATGAGGTGTGCAGGGAGGAAGACGACGGGAGAAGGCTGCACGAGCATTGTTCATACAGTGGGAAGTGAGGACGTGCGACCGGATCCTGTTCGCTAACCTGAAAAAGCGCAGGATAGGGCGCCTCATCAGCGACAATTCATCCGCTCAAAAACATCCATCTGCACTTTTGCGCGGTGGTTCCGACCTGGATGAGAAAAATATGGGAAAAGTTTAGAAAAGAAACGTATACTGGAAGGGGAAAGCCAGACGATTATTGCATCCGGGAGGAATAAATATGGTCACATCAAGCAGTTTTTCTTTATTTACAGCCTTTAGCCAGATCATGCTTATCGTGTATGGCCTGTTCACCTTGCTCGGCTTGTATTGCTTATACCTATTGATTAAGTTTTTAATCCGCGGCATTAAAGCTTTGGATATTTATATTGAAAAGAATAGCAAGTTTAAGTGATGAGGCAGCGCGGGGCAGCAGCTCACCAAACCAACTGTGCCCTCTTCGCGTCCCAGCGCCAGGCGATATCGCGATGCAGATGCAGGCCGCCGTACCATTCGTTGACGTCCTTCACCTGCATCCAATCCTGGGCTCCATCGGCTACTGCCAGCCCGAATGCCGTTAATGCAACCTCGGAGCCCCTGTTCACGACGAGCGCATCCGGTTGTTCGGACATCGCCCGCAGCCGATACCAATATTCCAGATCGCCCATCCCAAGCACGCTTAGCCGGTCCCCGATCTCCTTGAACAGCTCGTTCGGGGTTGCCGCGCCCTGCCGGATCAGCTCCAAGGTTGTCTGCTCTACGATTCCCAGACCGTTCATGGCGGAGGGCAAGCGGGATAAATGCGATTCAAGCGCCGCACGGGCGAACGGCAGCGCCGATATGTCTTCATGCAACAGGGCAGCATGCCGTTCGATATCCGGCGACGTATATGCATTCCAAATCCGGGTACCCGCCTCAAGCTCCTGCTGTCCGATCCTCGTCCATGTGCCCGACAAGGCCTCCAGCTGTCCGATCGTCAGCTGGCCCAGTCCCCGGAACGATTCGATGCCCGGATAGTCCCCGATGCACAGCAGGTTCAGCTTCGTACGTCCGAGCGCCCGCTTCGCAAACCAGTGCAGCAAATAGCTCAGCATAAGCTGATCGAACAAGTCATGCTCGAACCATAACACAACCTCATCGTAGGTGCTGAAGCGCTGCAGCATCTGCGCCTGCGACTCGCAGTGGGCCTCATATTCGTCTGCCGGAACGCCCAGCGTCCGCTCCAAATACGCCGCTCTGCGCTGCCTCTGCCCAGGCTCGTCCATATCCGGCCATAGCGGGCCTACCGGATACACTTCTCTCCAGACCAGAATATCGCCGCCGACGCTCCCCTGCCTTAGCTTATCGCCGACAACATCCCCGTTTACGATATGAAGCATCCTGCACCTCCTCGTATTCGGCACCTACAGCGTCTTCCGTATAAATGCCGTCGTATACTTCTCTTGAAAGCCGAGGCTGTCGTACAGGCATCTGGCATCGTTGCCGACGACGCACCAGAGCGACACGGTCTCGTGACCGCGCCGGTAAATCTCATTGCACGCATACATCGTGAGCTTCCGCCCGATCCCGCGCCGCTGCATGTCCGGGCGAACGGAGATGCTGCTGAGCACATTGCCGCTGAGATGGCTGCAGGCGACGATCTCCCCGCCGATCTCGCAGACCAGGCGGTCCTCCGCTTCCGCCTCCCAGGCGCTGCGTTCTTGCTCACTGGACCGGGCAACGGCAGATTCGGGAAAACGCCCGACACGGACGCGCATCTCATGGAAGGCGATGGCATGCAGCGACTGGCTGGCGATATAGTCATCGTCCGTATACCGTCTCACCGGAAGCTCCTCCTGCGGATACGGATCGCCCGTCCGCTCCATATAAGCAGATGAAAAATACGGTTCATAGCCGAGCCTGGACGCGAACGCATGCGCCGACGGATGATCGGCACGATAAGAGCTTCTGACGATCCGGGTCCCGCCCGCCCGCAATTTGTCCTCGCCATACTTGACGACTTCGGTGCCGATTCCTTGCCTGCGCATCTGCGGACAGACGAACACCGTCAGGTAGGACTGCGCTGCGGGCTCGTTCACTTGCGCCAACGCAACAAGCCGGTCCTCGATGAATACGGTCATGAACAACGCAGGCTCTTCGGCGAGCACCCGCAGGATCACCTCTCCGGCCCCGGCATCTTCGCCGATCAACGCGCGGACGGCCTGATATTGGCTGTCATTGTAAGGCTCATATCGGATACCGGAGAGCTTCATCGCCTGCACACTGTCCTTCCCGCTGGTGAATGCTTACAAATATTATACCGACAATGCAAGATGGAGCACCAATAAAAAAAGACTTTCCTCTCGTTCGGAAAGGAAAAGTCTCTGCATGATTGCTTCTGTATGCGGAATCGCGATCCTATTCGTCGGATAGGCCGAGCTTCCGAAGCTCCTCGCGCCAATGGTGCTTGGGCTCCCACCCGAGCAGCTTCATTGCCTTGGAGCTGTCGAGCAGCGCCTCGTGCCCCTCGAGCGGCGCGCGGAAGTCGGTGACCCCGGGATAACGGGCGGCCATCAGCTCGCGGCTCGGGACCGCCATGCTCGTCTCGGTCGAGCCGAGATTCAGCGCCACGGAGCCCAATCTCTCCGCTTCGATGGCGAGGCGGCAAGCCTCGGCGGCGTCGCGGGTATCGATGTAGCTCCACAGAATCCGCTCGCGCTCCTCCGGATTGTGTATCCACGACGGGAACCGCTCGTACCATTCCGGCGGGATCACATTGCCCAGTCGCAGCGACACGATCTGCATGCCGGTCCGGCGGTGGAACATATCCGCGGTCAGCTCGCCCACGATCTTGGACAGGCCGTAGCTGTCCTGCGGCAGCTGCGGATGCGCCTCGTCCATCGGCACGTACTGCGGGCCGAACGGATGGACGGCGAAGCAGATGCCGTACGACGATTCGCTCGAGGCGACGACGACCTTGCGGATGCCCAGCCCGGATGCAGCCTCCAGCACATTGTAGGTCGACATCACATTGTTGCGGAACGTCGTCTCGGGCGGCACCATGCCCGCTCTCGGGATCGCCGCCATATGCACGACCGCGTCCGCGCCGGCGAGCGCGCCGTACGTCTGGCCGAGATCTTCGAGATCTACGATGAGCGTCGGGCACCAAGGCTCCTCCGGCTGGCGCGTATCGACGTTCAGCACCTCATATCCATGCTCGACCATATGCTTGACGACCCAACGGCCCAGCATGCCGCTGCCGCCGGTCACGACTACTTTTTTCGATTTGCTCGTCATCGATGTTGTTCCTCCCTGTCATGGACGCCCGACACTGCCGCGGGGCGTTTAATACACCTCCGATGGGTATATTTATAGATTAGCAGACTTTGTTTGTCGGGTAAACAAATTGCTCCGGATTACGGTTTGCCGCCTTGACCCGGCGCTTCATAACACGAGGAACGGGAAAAAACGCGCAAAGAGCGAACACCGTATGCGTGTTCGCTCCTTGCGTAAAATCCGGGCGGTGTCAGCTATCGATGTCTATGATTGCCGTCTTAACAGTCTGGAGGTCTGCGGCGATCCGGTAGGAGCCTCGCAGCGGCACATAGCCCAGGCTTTGATTAATGCTGAGAATCGGACCGTTGAACGAGTCATTGTCCGTTTTCAAATAGGAGGCGCCTTGCTGCCCGGCCAGTTGAATGGCGCGGACCTTGAGCGCCCGCGCGATGCTGCGGCCGCGATATTCGCGGCGGACGCCCGTATATTCATGATACATGCCGTTGGTGGCCGCTTTGTACAGCAGGTTCGATACCGCCGCATATCGGTCTTGCCGGCTGTCTATTGCCAGCAGAACCCGCTCCGGCGCGTACCCCTCGACCTGCAGATGCCATTTGCGCCACTCATTCTGATCGGGCACCTCTCCCATGAACCCCGGAATATCGCGAAGCGTCTCCAGATAGACCTCGTAGAGCCGCCGCTCGTTGTCCTCGGTGATGCCCTCCTCCGCGAATGATCTGATGAGGATGCCGTCCGAGGCCAGCTTCTCCAGCAGTTCGGGCGCCTCCGGGATGTCGGGCTGCGTCTCCCCCAGCTCGAGCACCGATTCGAACATATGGCGCTCGACCACGAATCCGTTGCGCAGGGCGAATCGCTTGGCACCGGCATCGTCATCCCATATCTCCGATACCAGCTTCACCGCCCCGAGACCCTCGCCCCATTGCACAAGATGACGCACCAGCCGCCGGCCGATGCCTTGTCCGCGGCAGTCTTGGTCTACGACAACCGTATTGTTCAGATATCCCGGTTCCGTCCAGGGCGCCCGCCAGGACCATACATAACCGACGATCCTCCCGTCAGCGTTCACGGCGACATAGCGTGTACGGTCGTAGCCGGCCAGCAGCCCGTTGTCGTCCTTGTACGTATGGCCGACCTCGTAGAGCTGCGCGTCGTCTTCTTGCAGACGCTGTGCGGAGATGGGCTCCGACAAGTAAGTGTTGAGCAGCCCCGCCAAGCCTTCGTAGTCATCCGGAACCTTCAGGGGGCGCAGTTCGATCGGGTTGGGCATGGACAGCCTCCTTATATAAAACTCACATGTCCTGCCCTCTATTGTACCATATATTGTATATATACTGGCAGATGTCTCCTTAGGCGCCCTCTTTTTGTTTCCTGACATTGGACAGGAACATCGCGGGCAGCACCGATACGGCCGCAAACCCGGCCGACCACCAGAAGGCTGCCTGGTACGCATGGGCCAGCGAGCCGAGGCTCGCTCCCGTACCGCCCGCCAATTGTTGACTGATGACGGTCGCCAGGACGGCCGAGCCGAACGCGCCCCCGATCGTCTGGAAGATTCGCGTCGAGATGCTCGCATGCGGAATCTGTTCCTTGCGCAATCCTGCGTATGCGGACACCATGATCGGAATCAGAATGCCGTTCAACGCCGCACCCCGCACGAGCTGCGCCGCACCCAGCAGCAGATGGCTCGTATCCGTCCCAGCGAAGGCGAACGGTATGCTGGCCGCCAGCGTCACGGCAAGGCTGACGAGCACGATGCGCCGCGAACCGATCCGGTCCGCCAGCCCTCCGATCCAGCTCCGGGTGATCAGCATGCCCACCCCTTGAGGGATTAACAGCAGCCCCGTCGCCAGCACGCTCTCGCCGCGAACCTGCTCGTAATACAGCGGGAGCAGCAGCAGCGCCCCGTTCATTACCATGCCGGAGAGGAACAACGTCACGTTCGACGCCAGGAAGTGCCGGGAACGGAATAAATGCAAATCGAGCAGCGGAGACCGGCTCGAACGCAAGGCATACAGGATGTACCCGGCCAGCAGAACAACGCCGGCTGCCAGCGGGACGAGCGCACCTGCCGAGGACGGCCCGCCCGGATCGCTCATCTTGGAGATGCCGTAGATGAGCACCGCAAACGCGGGAGACAATAGCAGGAATCCGATCAGGTCGAACCTCGGCTTGCTCTTGGAAGGCTCATCCTGCGGGATGTGCCGCCAGGACAGCCAGAGGGCTGCCGTCATGACCGGAATATTCACGTAGAAAATCCAGCGCCAGCTCATATTGTCCATGATCAGCCCGCCGATGACCGGACCGAGAATCGGACCGAGCAGCGCCGGAATGCTGATGATCGCGATCAGCCTGCCGAGGCCGCGGCCGCCCGCCGTCTGCACGAGCACATTTTGCATCGTCGGGACGAGCAGTCCCGCGCCGATCCCCTGAATCAACCGGAAAGCGACCAGACTCCCGGTATTCCAAGCCAGCGAGCATAGGACGGAAGAAATCAGAAACACCCACAGCGAGAACATATACACATGCTTCCCGCCGAACCGCTGAATTGCCCAGCCCGATACCGGCACCGCCAGCCCCATCGTCAGCACGTAACCTGTGATCACCCATTGAATCGCCGATACCGTGCTGTGCAGGTCCGATGCGAGCGTGTTAATCGCCACATTGACCATCGTCGAGTCCAGCTGGGATGCGATCGCGCCGAACACAAGAATAAGTGCGACTTTTAAAGTGCCTCGGTCCAGCTTCTCTGTGGCGGGGCTGATGACCTCTGCCTGCGTTTTAGCCATTGTTGTTCACCTCTCGATATTTAAGGAACGGAACGTTCCGTTCCTTATTTGAGTACAATCATATTACCCTTCGCGTGAAAATGCAATATACTATTTACAAACGCCCAATGGCCGAACGCCATATACTTGGGAGAAGGAACGATACGATATGCCCAAACCATCGCAGGACCGCACGGGAAATAAAGAAGATCGGCAAACGGCGGGATCGCGCAGGCGCGGCGATGTACTGGAGAATGCCATCCTGTCGGCCGCATGGGAGGAATTGCGAGAGACCGGCTATGCCCGGATGACGATGGAAGCTGTCGCCGCCCGGGCCAAAACAAATAAGGCCGCCGTCTATCGACGGTGGCCGAACAAGGCGAAGCTGATCGTCGCCGCGCTGGTGAAGCATACGCCCAAGCCTTCGCTCGATGCGCCGGACACGGGACATCTGAGAGAAGATGTGCTCGCCTTGCTGGATAGAATCATCAAGCCGATGCAGATGATCGGCGCCGAGACGATTCACGGCCTGATGGTCGAATTCCATGGGGACGCGCTCCACGCCAACATGACGCTGCCCCCGAGATCGGAGGACCCGCTCGCGATCGCGATGACGAATATATTGCGCCACGCGGAGCGGCGGGGCGAGGTCACGCTTGAAGGGCTGCCGGAACGCGTCGTCACGCTGCCCGTCGACCTGGTGCGATTCGAGCTGCTCACGACGCATACGCCGCTGACCGACGAAGCCGTGATCGAGATCGTAGACGAGGTCTTCCTGCCGCTCGTGCGCAAGCATAACCAAGAAGGATGAGCCGTTGATTCGGCTCATCCTTCTTGGCGTTCGTTCATTGGTCGAAATACTGTCCCTGCTCGAGATCCTCGATCAGTCCGCGATGCTCGGGCCGCCATCCCAGAAGCGCCTGCGTCTCTGCGCTCGACCTCGGGATATCGAGCGCCGCGAGCATGCCGAGAAAACCGAAATGAGCGGCCGCCTCAGCCTGCGGGATGCTGACCGCAGGCAGGTTCAAGCGGCGGCCGATGACGCCGGCGATGTCGCGGAACGGGATGCCCTCGTCGCCGACACCGTCCAGCCGCGACCCCGCCGGGGCGGATTCGACCGCCAGGCGGAACAAGACCGCCGCATCGAGACGATGCACGGCCGGCCAGCGATTGGCCCCATCGCCGATATAGGCGGACACCCCCTTCGCACGGGCGATCTCGATCAGCCGCGGCACGAAGCCTTTGTCGCCATCGCCGTGCACGGACGGGGCGAGCGATACGATCGAGGTCCGCACGCCCTGCTCGGCCAGCGCGATCGCCGCATCCTCCGACGCCTGCCCGTTGGCGTGCGCGGTGATCACAAGCGGCTTGCCCGAGCCTCGAAGCGCCTCCCCCATCGCCTGTACGGCGCGCAGATCGGTCGCCAGCGCCCCCGCGAAGTCCGTGAAGTCGTGATTGAACGCCAGGTGGATGACGCCATCGGCAGCGGCGGCGCCCGCGCGAAGGCTGTCGAGATCGTCCAAGGTGCCGCGGTGGGCCTCGGCTCCCGCTTCCTCCAGCGCTGCGGCGCCCCGTCCGGACCGCGTCAAGCCGACGACCTCATGGCCGGCCCGGATCAAGTTCCGAACAACGTCCGAACCAATATAACCGGTTGCTCCTGTTACAAATATACGCATCATGAGCTCCTCCTTCAGTGCCATTGAGTAACTGTACAAGTTCAGTGTAAACTGTAGAGTGAACTCTAAGGCAAGAGCCTTCGTGGAGGAGCTGCGCATGAAAATTCATGAATTGGCCGGGCAGACCGGCTTATCGGTCCACACCATCCGGTTTTATGAAAAAGAAGGCCTGCTGGACAGCCGCCATGTCCAACGGGAAAAAAATAACTACCGCAGCTATGCCGACGAAGCGATCCAGCGTCTGAAGCTCATCAAAAAATTCCAGGGCATCGGCTGCTCGCTCGTCGAGCTCAAGGAAATTTTGCAGGACCATGATGCGAGGACGCGCACCAATCAACAGGTGATCGCATGGATTCGCCGGAAGATCGACGAGATCGAGCTGAAGAAGCAGGAATACGATCAGATGCTCGATACGCTTGGATGGATGCTGGAATACAGAATGCTATTGGAGACAGATCCGCAAAAGGCGAATGCTATGCTGGCAAGCCAATATGATGTCTGATCTGTGCGCGCATTCCCGGTCAGGGCCCCCGTTTATTCGCAAGGACGGCGACGAAGGTGCTACTGCTCCTGCTCCCGAATCACCTGCTCGAGCCCGAGCAGAATCAGCCGCAAGCCGAACGCGAACGATTCGTCGGACCCCATCAGCTCGAACAGTCCGCCCTTGAACATCTGTCGGAACAGGCCCGCATCCTTCTCGCTCATGGCGTCCAGCAGGCGCATCATCTCCCCGTCCGGCAGCTCTCCATGGTCCTTCATCATCACGGAGACATTGCGCTGATGCTGATAATTGTCCAGCACGAAGTTGAACACATAGTTCGTCAGCGCAAGAACGGCTTGCAGCTTCTGCTCGCGCCGAAGCGGCGTCTGTTCGACGCAGAGCAACATACGATTGGTGAATCGGACCATGTCCGGCTCGTGCGGCAGCGTCATCATCATCAGCTGCGTGGAGCAAGGATGCCGGCGCAGCACGTTCCGTATCGTGATCGCCAGCCCCTCCAGCTGCGCCTTCCAGTCTCCCTCCGCATGGAATTCCTCCACAATCATCCGCGATATTTGATTGGCCAGACGCTGATAGATATCCTGCTTGCTCTTGAAGTACCAATACAGAGACGGCGCTTGAATGCCCAGCCGGTCGGCCAATCGCCGCATGCTGAACCTCTCGATATCCTCCTCACCCAGAAGCGCCCACGAAGCCTCCAGTATTTTATCCTCCGTCATCTGCGGCTGCTGTTTTTTCATCGTTATCCGCCCTTTTATCTAACAGTGTAAGTTTGTGCTTTACAGGTCCATATGTTCATGATATCATCTAACACTGTAAGGTTCAATCTAACAACGTTAGACAAAATCAAAATCAACTATAGAAAGCAGTGATCCGCATGGAAGCACAAAACCTTCATTACTTTGAAAAAGCGCCGATCGCCAAAGCCGTCGCCCACTTCGCCGTCCCGATGATGCTGGGCACGTCCATGAGCGTCATCTATTCCATTTTGAATGCATTCTTCCTCGGTACGCTCCACAACACCGCCATATTGACGGCACTCGCGCTCACCTTGCCATTATTCGCGGCCATTATGGCGCTCGGCAACCTGATCGGCATCGGCAGCGGCGCATTCATCTCCCGGCTGCTGGGCGAGAAAAAATACGACCATGTCAAGCATGTGTCCTCCTTCGCCTTCTACAGCAGCCTGCTGCTGGGTCTGATCGTGCTGGCCGTCGGCCTCCCGCTGATCGATCCGATCGTTCACGGCCTGGGGGCGACGGCCGGCGCCTTCGGATTTACCAAGGACTATGTCACGGTGATGCTGATCGGCTCGCCGATCGTCGTCCTGTTCTTCACGCTGGAAAATATCGTGCGCTCCGAGGGCGCGGCGATCACTTCGATGGTCGGTATGATACTCAGCGTCGCCGTCAATATTATTCTCGATGCGCTCGTCATCTTTGTCTTCCATGGCGGCGTGATCGGCGTCGCGTCTGCGACGGTCGTCTCCAACCTGGTCGCCAGTGCCTTCTACGCCTGGCATATGGGGTTCAAGAGCCAGTTCCTCACTGTCTCCGCAAAATGGTTCAAGGTAAGCAAGGACATTGTGAGCAACGTATTCAAGATCGGCGTGCCCGTCTTTATCATGAGCGTTTTCCTCGGTGCGATGTCGCTTATTTTCAACCACTATCTGGTGGATTACGGGGAGCAGGCTGTGGCGGGGTACGGCATCTCATCGCGCTTGCTGCAATTTCCCGAGTTTATACTGATGGGCCTGTGCGAAGGCGTCGTGCCGCTGATCGCCTTCTCCTTTACCGCGAACAAACTGCGCATGAAGCATACGATCGCATTCACGATCAAGACGATCGTGGCGCTGGCCGTCGTGTTCGGCATCGTCGTCTATCTGATCTCCGATCACCTGATCGGCATGTTTACGAACGACCCGCAGTTGATTCAGATGGGCAGCTACATTTTGCATGTAACGTTCTTGTCCCTGTTCATCACAGGCATGACCTCGCTGTTCACCGGCATCTTCCAGGCCACGGCCCAAGGGACCGCCGCGTTTGTTATGTCCGTCATTCAAGGGATCACGCTGATCCCGGTGCTCTATATCGCCAATCGCATGCACGGCTTCCACGGCGTCGTCTGGTCGCTCGTCATCGCGGATGCCGTCGCCTTCCTCGTCGGCGCCGTCATGCTGTACTTGCTGCGCAACAAGCTGCAGCCGGATCTGGATGCTTTGGTGCAGTAAAGGGCGGATCGCTCGCCCGGCTCGCGTGTATGCGCTCCGGCAATACTTGAGGATACAGCCAAGCCGGACGGAATGGCGCCCCGCAGAGAAGAATCCGTCCCAACAGCGTCGCAAAGTCATAACCACCGGCTTAGCCGGTGGCTTCCATCAGCCCTATAAGGGCATGTTACAAGCAAGCGCCTATAAGGCGCACTGAAAGTCTGCCAACCGCGTCCTGCCTCGGGCGAGCCCCTGCAAAGGGGCCTCGTTACCTGCCCTTTTTCGCCGACTCACCCGTAAACGGGTCGATCAGTTCTTTCATCGTGAGTTGTTCATACTCTTTGTCCTCTGTTAGCTGGTTACGGATGTATTCTTCGATCACTTTTTTGTTCCGTCCTACTGTATCTACAAAATATCCTCTACACCAGAACTGGCGACTTCCGTAGCGATACTTCATGTTGGCGAATTTATCGAATATCATGAGTGAGCTTTTCCCTTTTAGATATCCCATAAATTCCGACACAACGAATAGACTTACATAAGAACAATCGTCAGGGGGACATCGCCCTGACGATTGTTTCGTTTCGCTTACTGCGGGCGATCCCCCCTGTAGCCGCGCATTTCTCGCTTGCAGCACACTCCGGCTCACTCGTCGCTCCTGTAGCGGTGGTTTTCTCGCTTACTGCGGGCGCCCCCTCCTGTAGCCGCGCATTTCTCGCTTGCAGCACACTCCGGCTCACTCGTCGCTCCTGGAGCGGTGGTTTTCTCGCTTACAGCGGGCGCCCCCTCCTGTAGCCGCGCGTTTCTGGCTTGCAGCATACTCCAGCTTCCTTGTCGCTCCTGTAACGGTGGTTTTCTCGCTTGCAGGTAGTGAGGTCAGATCGCACAAGCTGCGACGAGATGGTACTGAAAATGATAACGTTGAAGTCTACCCTGCAAAAGTGCAGGGTAGCGCCGCGTTTGGAAGGATCACGGGCTGCTACTTCGCAAAAGTGCAGGATAGCGTGCCTCAGCAGCGGTATTTCGTCCGATCATCGGTATCCATCCTGCACTTTTGCGCGGTACACTCGGGCAACATCTATCCTCGCTCGGCTATATCGCACTTTTACGCGGTACACTTGAGCGTATACCATGCCATGCAATGCAATGCAATGCAATGCCATTGCACGGCCCGCCTCTCATTTTCTCATCCTGTCCACTGTCACCAAGTTATAAATTCTATGATGTCAAAAAAAGCTGCCTCATCGGGCAGCTTTTTGACCTTTATTTATACGATTCGGGATAAAGCTGTTGATGAAGCTCGCTTGTTGCCTGCATGAACTGATCCAACAGACATTCTTTAGAAGCCGGGCCGGCCTGCGCCCTGCTCCCCATCGCGCGCTCAGTAACCGTTCGCAAACTCTCCGATGACTTGCAGTTCGTCCTCCGTAAGCTCGCGCTCGACGGACTTCCGGTATTCCTCCAGCATTTGTCGCCCGTCGCCTTTGCACCGATCCGTGACGGCCGCGATCGTTCTCAGCATCGTGACTTCCTGAACGAACTCTTGCTTCGAGATCGGCTTCCAGTGGGAGAGCACATACGTCTCCGCGTCGAATGTCTCTAATACGTCGAGCAGCCGCATCGTGTCGGCGATTTTATAATTTCTTTTCTCCGCATAAATATCCGAATAAATGCAGTCTCCCAAAAATAAAATTTTCTCTTCCCTGACGTACACGACAACGGAGTCCGGGGCGTGATTGCCTCCCACCCGCTGCAATATGCAGGTGATTCCGCCCAGATCAATTTCCGCCCGATTGTCGAATGCTAGGTCCGGCAATACGATTGTAATATTTCTGTGGGCGGGGAACTCCTTTTTGATGGCATTTGCGCAAAACTCGATTTCCGTTCCCTCTTGTACGCGTGCGTCCAGCGCTTCATCCGACCAGGCGAGGGGCACGAGCTTCTCCATTTCCCGCTTCGTTTCCTTGGAGGCAATAGACACCGCATCCTTCAAAGCGGACAGGCCGAAAATATGATCCCAATGCCAATGCGTGATAGCTACCATATCGGGAGCGGGGACATCTCTTGCGAGCAGCTCGTCCACAAAGTATCTGGCATGAGCCGCGGAGTTGCCCGCATCGATCATCAAAGTTTTGTTGCGGCCGACGACCATTCCCAGTATTGGGCGATCGGTCTCGGATACGGGCGTTATATACCAGAAGCGGCTGCCGATTCGTTCGATGGTATGCAGCGGGGTTTGCAACGGTAATCTCTCCTCTGTTTTCAAGGCTAAACTTTATAAGTGACCAGCGCCGAGCAGAACTGGGACAGACTCGTCCCGGTTTTTTTCTTGAACATCTTCCCGAACGTATGGACGTCGGCGTAGCCGACCGCGCCCGCAATCTCGCTGACCGACAGGTTCGTCTGCAGCGCCAGCTCCCTCGCCTGCTGGATGCGCACCCAGGTCAGATACTGCATCGGGGTCAGGCCGAACTGCCGCTTGAACTGCACGATAATATAGTTGCGGCTAAGCCCGGCGATCCGCTCCAGATCACTGTGCCGGACATTGTCGGCATGATGCTCGCGGATGTAATTCTGCAGCAGCAGCAGCTTGGCCTTCGTTCGCGCCTCCACGGCGGAGTCGGCCCGCTCCCGGTTCAGCCGCGCCGCCGCCTCTCCGAGCACCTCGAGCAGCAGGCCCTGTGCCTGCAGCTGCGCGGGCAGGCCCGGCTGCCGATGCAGGTGAACGAGCCGATTCAGTTTTTTCTCCAGCTCGGTGCCCGCATAGTTGCCGAGCAGATGCGCATCCCCGAACAGCCGGTGAACCGGGAACTCATTCGTCCCGAAGTGAAACACGAACGATAGGCACACATACGGCTCGCCCTCCAGGGTGAGGATCGAATGCGGCTCGCCGGGGCGGTGGAACAGCAGATCGCCCTTGACGGTCGGATATGGTCGCCCGCCAATCGGGTAATCCGCTCGCCCTTCCAACACATATTGAAGGGCATACTGCCCCATCGTCCGGTCACGGATCGCCCACCCTCTGGGCGCATCGAACAGATGGGCTAGTGTGATATAGGGCGAACAATGGAAGTCCGGCAGCTCCGTACTGCTATCGCTCTGCGGCAGATCGCCGGATGTCACCCGCTCCTTGTTCTCATCGCTCATCTCAGCGCCCCCTTTTCTCCATCGTACCGGAAAGTGATTTTGGCAACAAGAAAGAATATCCGAGCCAAATACAGCCGCCGTTTTTTTCGATAAAATCGGTCTCGAAGGTACAACAAGGAGAAAAGAGGAGACGATCCGATGAGCAAATCACAGATGGAGATGCCCTACGCCGATGCGCGTACGCAAAGCTGCATTACGGAGGAGCAAGCCCAATTTTTTCTGGACAACGGATTCCTGGTCATCAAAGGCGCGCTGCAAGGAGAAGAGCTTCGGACCGTTCAGGCCGAGATGGATCAGCAGGTCGCTCTTGGCGTCGCCGGCGTCCAGGACGATCCGGACTATATGTACGGCAAGGGCGGCAAGACCGGCCGCAGCATCCTGCGGCGCATCGAATATGTCATCGACAAGAGCGATCCGATGAAGGCGCTCCTCGGCCACCCGTTTATTTTGCGCTCGGTCGAGAAGCTGCAGGGCCGCAACTTTATTCCGACCTGGGACTCGATGGTGCTCAAAATGCCGGGAGAAGGCATCATCGTCCCCTGGCACCGCGATGCGCAGATGCCGGCGGGCTGTACGGATGCGCGCCCCATTTTTAACGTCGACTTCTACCTGGACCCGGCGGACCTCGCCACCTGCCTGTGGGTCATTCCGGGCAGCAACAAGTGGTCGCCGGAAGCGTGCAAGGCGAGAGTCGACCAGGACGGCGCCGATCGGTTCAGCACGGAGGACGCAATTCCGGTGCCGTTGGAGGCGGGCGACGCGATCCTCCACGACATTACGGTGCTGCACGGCTCGCCTGCGGGAGACGGCAATCCGCTGCGCCGCACGATCTATTACGAATTCCGCCCCGGCGAGATCGAATGGAGCTACGGACCGCATACGCGCGAGTACCTCGGGCTGAAGCAGCAGATGCTGCTCGAATGCCTGGACCGCCGGGCGGCCGCCCCCTATGCGCAAGGCGAGAAGCCGTTCGTCTACGACCCCGACGGGGACTTCGCGCTTGGCGCGCGTACGGCGTCGGATACGTTCCGTTACCCCCACCTCGATTACTGGCGCGGCTAGTACAGCATGAATACAGACGGCTCGGCAGCATCGCGATTGATGCGCCGGGCCTTTTTTTGCCGCCTGCTGCGCGGCGGCGAAAAACATAAGGGAAACAAACACCGCTTTTTACAATGCGGAATATACAAATGCATAGGCACTTATCCCACACCTGCTTATTTCCGACCGGAATGGGCATAAAGGAGTGTTATGGCTTGGCGGACAACGCTTCCCACTACTTTGCACGAGGCAACACCGCGCGCGGCGCGCATTTCCTGCATCAATCCGCATTCGGCGGCCTGAACAAGCTGTTCGTGCTCACAGGTCCCCAGGGTACGGGGAAGTCGACGGTCATGCGCAGCCTGGCGGACGGCCTGACGAAGGAGGGCCGGCATGTGCAATGCTACCACTCCCCCCTCCGCCCCGAAGAACTGGATGGCTTCATTGTGACGGCATTGAAGGTCGGTGTCATCGATGGACGCGTCTATCGGGGAATCCCGGAACTCGAGGCCCGCGAGATCGACTTCATCGACTTCGGGCAAGCGTTCGATTCCAGCCTGATCTCATCGGACAATGCCAGGGAGCTCGAAGCTCTGGAAGGCAAGCTGGCGGACGCTTATTCACAAGCGTACGAGACGTTCTCGACCGCATTGCAGATTCATGACGAATGGGAAAAGTATTATATTGCAAGCATGGACTTCGCAAAGGCCGACCGGATTGCGGACGATTTGATTCAAGCGTTGTACACGGGACATGACAGCGACACGCCGGCCGCCGGCCGACACCTGTTTTTCGGCGCCGCTACGCCGAAGGGCGCATTCGATTTTATTCCGGGCCTGACCGCCCGGCTCGATCGACGGATCTTCATCAAGGGAAGGCCCGGCTCCGGCAAATCGACCATGCTGAAAAAGCTTGCCGCCGCTGCCGAACAGAAAGGGATCGACGTTCAAATCTTCCATTGCGGCTTGGACCCGAACAGCCTGGATATGCTCATATTCCCGCAGCTCGGCACAGCGATCTTCGACAGCACCGCGCCGCACGAATACTTCCCCGAGCGGGACGGGGACGAGGTGCTGGATGTTTATGCGCTGGCGATGTCTCCCGGCACGGATGAAGCCTATGCAGCCGAGATCGCTGCCATCAAGGAACGCTATTCGGCCAAGATGAAAGCGGCCACCGCCTTTTTGGCGGAAGCCGAAGCGATGGATGCTCGAATCAGGGCCCTCCATGCTGCGGCCACGGATTATGCGCGCGTAGCGCAGCTTCAACAGGAATTGCAAACCGCCTTGATCGAACGGATTGGCGGCATGCAGCCTTTAATATAAGGGTGCTGTCTGTACGCAGCGGCACGCGCCCGGCGTCCCCGGTTGTATCGGGGGCGCTTTTTATGTTGGACGGTCATTTAATAGAAAATCATTTGATTTTGACGATCACTTTCCCCTTGGCGCCTCCGCCTTCGAGGTACCGGAATGCCTGCGCCGTATCCTCCAGCCGATACACTTTATCAATCACGGGTTTAATCCGGCCCGCCTCGATATATGCCTTGAGCACCTGCAGCTGCGCGCCGCTCGGCTTCATAAAAAGGAAGTGGTATCTCGCCTGGTGCTTCTTCTCAAGCGCAGTGATTTTACGGCTCACGACGGTCAAAATCGCCGTTTTCAGCCAGCCGAGCCTCACTTCTTTCCCGAATCTGGCATTCGGCATGCCCGAGACGGATACGATCTGACCGCCCGGCTTCAGGATGCGGAACGATTTTTCCAAGGCGGCTCCGCCCAACGTATCGAACACAGCGTCATACCCGCCGAGCTTTTCCTCAAAATTTTCTTTTTTATAGTTGACGATGAGATCTGCCCCCAACGATCTGACCAGCTCATAGCCTTTATCGCTTGCCGTGGTGGCCACATACGCGCCCATCAGCTTGGCCAGCTGAATGGCAAACGTCCCCACACCGCCCGAGCCTGCGTGAATGAGAATTTTTTGGCCCTCTTGAAGCTTCAAAATATCGGCGAACGCCTGGTAGGTCGTCAGCCCGACCAGCGGTATGGAGGCAGCTTCTTCAAAGCTCAGATTATGCGGCTTCAATGCAATGTCGGCCTCGTGTACGGCTATATATTCGGCCAATGTGCCGATCCGGCTCTTGCGCGGCCTGCCATACACCTCATCGCCGGGCTTAAATGCTTTGACCCGCTTGCCGACCTGTACGACAACGCCGGAGAAGTCATTGCCCAAGATGAGAGGGAATTTGTAATTCAACAGGAATTTTGTTTTCCCTTCCTTGATTTTAAAGTCGATCGGATTCAGGCTGGCTGCATGAATTTCCACGAGCACATCATGCTCTCCGATCGCAGGCATAGGTTGTTCGGTCATGACGAGCGGCACATCTTTACCGTATTTCTCGATGACGATTGCCTTCATATTAAGTCACTCCTATAATGATTATTGGTTTAAACATATGAACCTATTGTGCAAAAAAGAGGCCACTACAACAGTATGCCCCTGAACGCTCCTGGCAGTCACCGGGGCCCATCGCACTCGGCTTCTACGGCGGCAATCAACGACTTAAGCTGCTCGAGCGGCTTGCGCACCGTCAGTACGTAATAATTTTCGACGCCTTTCTTCTCGGAGCTGATGTAGCCGGACTGCTTCAATACCTTCAGATGATGGGAGACCGCCGGTCTGGACAGATCGATATGGCCGGCTATCGCATTCACATTCAGCCCCGGCTTGTTCTGGGCCAGCAGCATAATGATCGCTTGACGGTTCTCGTCGGTCAGCACTTCCAGCAGCGGGATGCTCGATTTGAATTGCTGCAGCACTTGCTCGGTTCGCCGGCTCATCAAGAACCCCTCCATACGTCCATTCGTTTAATCATTTAAACCTAATTATAATCATCTTCCTCCGCAAAGCAACCCCTTCTCACAGGCGATCGCCGCGGCTGGCGTACCGGAGAGCCGCGTGCGGTTCGACTGCATTCCCGGCGGCACACAGCAACAATCCACGTGGAGCCTGCCGTTCCCCGAGATGCTCCGGTGGCTGCGCCAGCCGTAAAGCCGGCCTTAGCGGGCCGGCCGACGGACCATCATCTCCTGCCGTACGAAGCCGTACTTCTCATACAGTCCGTGCGCATCGCGTGTGCCGAGGTAGATAGACGTATGGCAAATACGAGGGTGGTCGACCAATACGGCCATCATCCACTTGCCGAGTCCTTGGCCGCGATGCCCGGGGTCGACGATCACATCGCACAGCCAGGAGAAGGTTGCCCCATCCGTCAGGACCCGCATGAATCCGACTTGCAGTCCCGCCGTGCTGTACACGCCAAAACAAAGCGAGTCCTGCCAGCTTCTCAGAATCGTGTCTTCCGACCGCTCCGCAGCCCAGTAGCTGCTCTGCAACCATCCGACGATCACATCCGGCTGCAGCTGTTCCATCCTGTCGCTGATTGTGTAGGGCAGGCTGTGATGTATCCACTCCATCTGTATACCTCCATCATTCACGATATGTGATGAGTTTAGTATAATGGTGACAGTCGGGGGTTGAGAATCGAATTAATTCGCAGCTGTACCCATACAGATCGGGGTGGGAGCATATCAAATACGAGCGTGTGAAGGACCATCTGAAGCAGCAGATTAACGGCGGAGCGATCAAGCCGGGCGGCAAGCTGCCGTCCATCCGGGAGCTTAGCGAGCAATGGGGCTGCAGCAACAACACCGTCATCCGGGCGATCAATGAATTGGAAAAAGAGCATCTGATCTATGCCGTACCGAAGAGCGGACACTACGTCATCGTTCGCCCCTCCCCGTCTGCGGACCGGCCGGCAGGGCAGATTGACATGGCCGTGGCAGCTCCCGATCCCGGCATTATTCCCTATGAAGAGATTCGGCATGGGCTGAACCGGGCGGTCGAGCTGTACGGGGACCACCTGTTCTCATACGGCGATCCGCTCGGCATCCCCTCTCTGCGGGAGGCGGTATCCCGGCATCTGGCGGACGCCCAGATTTTTGCCGGGTCCGAGCGGATCAGCGTCGTCTCCGGCTCCCAGCAAGCCTTGCACCTGCTGGCCTCGATGCCGTTCCCGAACGGGAAGTCGACGATACTGGTCGAACAGCCCTGCTATGCCGGGATGCTGACAATATTGAGGCTGCTCGGCGCAACCGCCATCGGTATCGCCCGAACGGAATCGGGCCTTGATCTCGATGAGCTGGAGCGGCATTTTCGCAGCAATGCCGTCAAGTTTTTTTATACGGTTCCCCGGTACCACAACCCGCTCGGAACCAGCCTGTCGCGGCGGGAGAAGGAAGCCATCGCGGCGCTGGCGGAGAAATACGATGTGTATATCGTGGAGGACGACTATCTCGCAGACTTGGAGACGGACAGCAAATCCGATCCCATCTACAGCTACGATCGTTCGGGCCGCGTCATCTACATCCGGAGCTTCTCCAAAATCATGCTGCCCGGCCTGCGGCTCGGTGCCGCAGTGCTCCCGCCGGCATTCATCCCTTCGTTCCGCATGTACAAGGCGTCGAGCGATTCGAGCACGGCCGCGCTGTCCCAGGCCGCCCTGGAGATTCATCTGAGCAGCGGGTTGTTCCGGCGACATGCCGATATGACGAAGGAGCGATACGGAGTTCGCATGAGGATGCTGCAGGAGGCGTGCAGTCGATATTTGAACGAGGATTGCCGTCCAAGCCCATCGACCGGCGGCATATTTGCCCATCTCAAGCTGCCCGATCGGCTGTCGGCAGAGGAGCTGGCCGCGGCCCTGCGCAGGAAGGACGTGTATGTGTTCCATACGGCGCCCTGCTACCTCCCCAGTGTGGAGAGCGCCAACAGTCTGCGCCTCAGCATTATCCGTACGGATGAAAAACAGATCGAGGACGGCATCCGGATCATCCGCGAGACGGCAGACGAGCTGATGAGTCAGAGAAGTGCCGGCAAATTTAGTCGATCTGCGGTGACCTGGATGTAGCGGCACCCCTTTTCATCCATAAACCTTTTTCATCAGCTCGATCACTTCATCCACGGTAAGACCGAACGATCTGTAATACTCAGCGTCGACCGCCATCTGCTTCAGGATCATCTCGTTGCGTATGCGCAGCTTCTCGTCAGGCGAGAATTCGGCGACAAAGCAGCCTTTGCCCGTGATGGTATGGATCAGGCCGCATCGCTCAAGCTCTTCCCACGCCTTCTTGACGGTGATGACGCTCACGCGAAGCTCCAGGGCCGCTTGCCGAATGGGCGGCAGGCAATAGCCGTTTTCTAACTCGCCCTTGAGAATTTGAGCGCCGATCTGCTCGAAAAGCTGCTGATAGATCGGTTTTTCCGATGTGCTGGAAATTGCGATGTTCATTTGATCTCCACTTGCCGGAATCGTCTGAACGATATGCGATAGGCGATCCACGTGAAGGCAATGAAAATGGCGATCCCTGCCGCCAGAATGGATGCTTGAACCCCGGTATGGTCGGCACCGGACCCGTTAAACAGGTCGGACAGGTAGGGGCTCTGGATGCCGGCCCATTGGGCGGCAAATGCAAATATTGTAGCGGCTGCAATCGCTGCGATCTGCGCAGGGCCGTACTTGTACGCCGTCTTGTAGAACAGGGGGAACAAGAACAGGTTGTAGATTCCCAGCATGACGAAGCCCAATCCCCAGAAGCCCAGATGCGGCGCGAAGAAGTAGTAGTCCATATTCGGATACAGCCGGACCGTGAACAGCCCGTAGATCATCGCGACGACAATATGCAGCAGCTCCAGAATGACGAATACGGACACTCTTGCCCTCACCATGTCCCGCCTGGTGACAGGCAGCATCGAAGTAAAGAGCAGATCGTTCTGTCCGCGATATTGGGCGAAGATGCTCGGGACCGAGATCCAGTAGAAGTACATCAACACGATTAAATAGATCCAGCCCGGCACGAGCATGAGCGCGCCCATCAGAAACGGCATGGCAATAAACCAAGGATTCACACCGAGCTTCAAGTCCTTCAACAGCAGGTTATACATACGCTGCCTCCTTTTTCGCATAATAAATCATGATCTCCTCAAGACTCGGCGTGGCCGCCTTGATGCCGGCAGCGGGATCGAAGTCTGCCGCGTGGATCAGTCCGGTGAAGCCGAATGAGCTTGTTTTGTAAGAAATCAGGCGATCCTTCACTTGGTCCAGCTGGCTTGCGCTGCCGCTTAATAGCCGATATGTCTCTTTAAACTGCTCCTTCTCCGAGCTGTTGATAATCCGCCCGTCCGCAATATAGGTAATATAGTCCGCGCACTTCTCCAAGTCGGAAGTAATATGGGTGGAGAACAGAATGCTGATCTCGCCGTCCACGACAAGCTCCTGGAACACATCCAGCAGATCGTCTCGTGCGACCGGATCGAGCCCGCTCGTCGGTTCGTCCAGAATAAGCAGCTTCGCGCCATGGGACAAGGCAAGCGCCAGGCTGTACTTGACCTTCATGCCCGACGATAACTCCACGATTTTTTTATTTTCGTCCAATTTGAATCTTCGCAGATAGCTGCGATAGGCCTCTTCGTCCCAATTGTGATAGAACTTCTTCAGGATGCCGGTCAGCGTGCTCATCTTGCTGCGCGTGTAGAAGTCGATATCGCCGAATGCGAATCCGATCTCCTGCTTCAATTCAATCTCGTGCTCTGCCATGTTCTTGCCCAGAATGCGGACCTCTCCGCTCTCCAGATGAAGCATGTTCATGATCGATTTGATGGTGGTCGTCTTGCCCGCACCATTCGCGCCGATGAAGCCCATAATATAGCCCTTCTCCAACTGGAACGACACATCTTTAAGCTGAAAGTTGGGATATTTCTTGTTCAAGTTGCGTACATCCAAAGCCAGCATGCCGCACCTCCCACTCATATTGTGTATATCGTATATGCACAATGTATCACCGAGCTTCGGTTAAGTCAACGTCTTATTCATCCCCCTTGGAAATGAAATAAACCTCCATCTCGAGACGGAGACGGAGGCAGGACTGCGGTGCTATTGTGTTGAAGGGGCGTTAATATCGCAACGCATACTTCCCGATCTGGATCACGGCGTACTGAGAAAATAAAGATGTCGCGCATCGCTATCTCGAGCGTGGGGCCGATTGTCGAGCAAGCTTCGCGGCGAATTTAAAAACCGCCCCCGGAGGGGCGGATGAGCCGCTTCCTACAGCGTCGATGCTGCCTGACTGAGCGCGGCGACCAGCAGGTCCTTGTCGGCCGCCTGCCCCTGCCGGAGCTTGATCGTCTTCCTCTCCGGCGGCCCTTCGAAGCTGTCCGGGAGCGTCAGTCCCGCCGCGTTAAAGATCACGAAGCTTACCGCATCCT
Organism: Cohnella sp. 56; assembly: GCF_037963805.1. Classification (NCBI taxonomy): domain Bacteria; kingdom Bacillati; phylum Bacillota; class Bacilli; order Caryophanales; family Paenibacillaceae; genus Cohnella; species Cohnella sp. 56. The sequence goes on from NZ_JAZDQE010000007.1 coordinate 91,440, forward strand.
TGGACGTCGAGATGACGGCGGCGTATTTGCCGTTTTTCAGAAAATGGGGCTTGTTGTACTGCATCCGCTCCTGAATGTCCGCAATCGCCTCATGCACGATATCCCGCAGACCGGCGCAGAGCTGCACTTGCCAAGGTTCCTTTAACGCCTCGATAAAATTCGTAATGTCGGGGTTCATCAATAAATGCCTCCTCTATTGTGACGATTGCCGTGGCGCTCGCTTCAGCATGTCGATCTGGCTGCGCAATTCATACTCCAGAGCAGCGTCCCGAATCTCGGCCGGATAGTCCCGGAGCTGCAGCAGCTCGACGACACAACGAACCGCATGCAGGCAGATCGACATCCCTTGAAAAATAAAAACCTGCATATCCGCAGCTTTTTCCGTGTATGGGCGTGGCTGGCGCGATAATAGATGCAAATCTGCAGGCTTTGGCCTCTTTTTCCTCGCGATTGCGGACTTCGCGGCTGAATAGATGCCGATTTGCAGGCTTTTCAATATCAGCTCGTCCGGTCTGCTCAAAGCCTGCACGGATGCAGGCTTTATAGCCTCGCCCGCCAGCCAGCCGCTATAGCCCACACCTCGCATTATAACCGCCTCGCTCCCCCAATTGTTAACAAAAAAAACCGCCCCTGTCGGGACGGCGGCCGGGATGGGGTTGCAGCTGTTTAAAAAGGCTTGACGACCATAAGCAAGAGTACGGCCACCAACAGCAGCTGGGCTGCCGATTCGAACGGCACGAGACTCTTCAGCACCCGTGCGAGCTCGGCGGGAGCCTTGTCCTCCCGGCTCTCGGATGCGATCCGCATGGCCTTGTGAATGCGAGGCTCGATCAATCCGGCGAGCGTCACCACGATGAGCAGCGACAGCAGGATGGACGCGTTCAGCCACACTTGGGACAGTCCCATCTCCGACAATATCATCAGCCAGACGCCGCTGCCGATGAGCACGAACCCGCCGACCTTCGTCACCATGGCAAGCTTGGTCGCTATGCCGAGCGCGAAGCGCAGCTGGCCGGCAGTTGTGGCGAATCTCCGGATGACGGGCACGACAAAGGTAGTGCCGATCACGGCAATCATGCTCAAGAGATGCAGCACGAGAAGCAAGCTATACAAGCCGATCAACTCCTTCTTTTCCCCGGCTCACTGCATATCGCTTCGGTAGGCGAGACCGACCCGCTTCCTTGTATACGGCCCTGCGAGCGCGAGATGGTCCAGCATGCAATTCGCGGCATCCTCATAAGCGACATCCAGCTCCTGCAGCCGGCTGAACAAGTAACCGGCCAGATCGGCCTCGGAATAATCCTGAACCGACTCCGGCATGGACAACGGCAAAGTATCCGCCGACACATGCAGGCGAGCGGACGCCTGCCGCTCCGCCGTATCGACCATCGTCCCCGGACACAGCACGGACCAGTCGAGCTGCGTCTGCCGCAGCCGCTCAAGATTGCGGTTGTGCGTCTGGAACATCGGCGGGAAGCCGGGCAAGTTGTTGCCGATGAGATTCGTATGCGGAATATCCAGCAGACCCGCGCCTCCCATGATCCATAGCCGGCCCGAGAAGCCGGCTTGATGCTCGCATTGGCTGACAATGTTGTCGACGATCCGGACGAACTCTTCTCCCTGGCCGGTATGGCCGGCCGCATTAATCGCGACGTCTTGATGCGAGAGTGCCTCGCGTACGCTGTCCGGGTTCAGCATATCCTGTGCGATTACGTTCACATGCCGCGCGAGCTGCTCGCCTTGCTGTTCATAGAGCTTCTCGGGACTCCGCACGAATGCGGTCATCTCATATCCCCGCTTCACGCCCAGCGCCAACACTTTTTTTCCCATATTTCCCGTCGCGCCGAACACTATGATTTTCATCGATCGTTCCTCCTCGTTTGCGTCTTGCGATTGACTCAAGCTTAGCATCGCTCTAAAATCTTGGTAAGAACCCACTTTAAGGTAGGGTACTTACTTCAAAGTAAGCATGGGCGGGAGGGATATGATGTTGGTCCGCGCAGAGACCGGGAGTGATCGGAAATGCCCGATCGAGACCGTGATTCTAATCGTCGGCGGCAAGTGGAAGCCCCTCATCTTGTGGAACCTGTTGGACGGCACCAAGAGATTCAGCGAGCTGGAGAGGCTGATTCCCGAGGCGACCCAGAAGATGCTGGCACAGCATCTCCGGGAGCTGGAGAACGACAGGCTGGTGACACGTACGATTTTCCCGTCGGTGCCGCCCAAAGTCGAATATGCGCTTAGCGAGTACGGGCAGACGCTGATCCCGGTTCTGGAAGTGATGTGCGCGTGGGGCGAGACTCATAACAAGCCGGAATTCAGCTCGCCATATACACTGACGGAAAAGTCGGGCTGATCCCTCGCGCTGCCGCAAATCCGGCCCGGCAAAAAGCATTGTCGGGCCCGCTGCGAGCTACATATGACTGACAGAGAAGGAAATGAACGATGACGCGGGAGAAGCTTGAACATCATCAGGTCTGGCTATATGCAGCTGTGTTCGTGCTGGCGGCCGGGTCGGGCTTGACGGCTCCTCGTCTCATGACCGCTCTGGACAATCCTCTCCTGATCTCGGCCGTCATCGCCGTGCTCATGTTCGGCATGTTTGCGCAGATTCCGTTTACGTCCATCAAGGCGTCGCTCGGGAACCGGCGTTTCCTGCTAGCCATTCTATCTGCCAACTATGTTGCCGTACCGATCGTCGTATGGATATTAACGCGGCTGCTGCCGCAGCCATCCCCTGTATTGCTCGGTGTATATCTGGTGCTGCTGGCGCCCTGCATCGATTATGTCATCGTATTTACACAGATCGGGCGCGGAAACGAACAAGCGATGCTGCTGGCGACCCCCGTGCTTTTTGTGACCCAAATGCTGCTGCTGCCCGTCTACCTGTGGCTTTTCATGGGCAAGCAGGCGTCCGATATGGTCCGGCCCGGACCTTTTGCAGAAGCTTTTGCGATCGTTATCCTGCTGCCGCTCCTGTTGGCCATAGGTTTGCAGCTGCTGTCCAGGCAACCCGTCGGCGGCGGTCGGCTGCTGTTGGACGCGTCTGCATGGATTCCCGTCCCCCTGATGGCGCTCACCCTCTTTATTGTCGTCTCCTCGCAAATCAGCAAGTTATCCGTTTACCGGGACTTCATTATCCAGGTCATACCGATCTATATCGCCTTTATGGCGGTTATGCCGTTCATTGCCCGCCTGATCGTACATGGGTTCCGGCTCGATACGAGATCGGGTCGCGCCGTTATCTTCAGTGCAGGCACGCGCAATTCGCTTGTCGTGCTGCCCCTTGCTCTGGCTCTGCCCGATGACTGGAGCACGCTGGTGGCTGCGATTATTGTCACGCAGACGATTGTCGAGCTTGCAGGCGAACTCGTCTATGTCCGCTTCGTGCCGAACGTACTCTTGCGCGATCAGGAGCGATAGGAGAGTTGGCGGGGACAAAAAAAAGAGCGCGCCGAGGCGGCTCTCGCGAATATCCATCTATAACTCCAACTCGGCAGCTTGGCGGCCAAGATAGCGCCGCACCGCCGCGTCGGTGCTCAATCCGATCGCTCGGCTGTATGCGGAGCGGGCCTCCGCCAGCCGATGCAGCTGCTTGTACAGATGGCCGGCAAGCGCCCAATAGGGCTGATAGCTCACGACATCCGCCGCTGGGATGACCTCCAGCCAGGCCAAGCCGCGTGCCGCCCCATAAGCCTCCGCGATCGCAGCGGCTCGGCCGACGTATGCGCCGAGCGTGGGGGAGATGCGGACGAGACCCTCGTACAAATGGGCGATGGCCTCCCACTCCGTGCGCCCGGTCGTCAGACGCTGCGCATGCACCGACTGAATCGCGGCCATGAGCTGGAAGCGGCCGATGCGGCCGGCCTGCGCAGCGGCATTCAGGTATTGCTCCGCCTCCAGCATCAAGCGCCGGTCCCATCGCGCGCACGCCTGCTCGGAGAGGGGAACATAATTCCCCTCCCCGTCATGCCTGGCCCCGCGGCGCGCCTCGCAATGCAGCATGAGCGCCAGCAGCCCGTATACCTCCGGTTCGCGGGGGGCGAACCGGAGGAGCAGCCTGCCCAGCGCGATCGCCTCCTCCGCCAGGCTGCTGCGGGGACAGTCGGCGATGGCCGGCTCCTCCCACCCGCTGCCGTAGGCGGCATACACGGCCTCCAGCACGGCATCGAGGCGCTCCGGGACCTGCTCCGCATCCGGCAGCTCAAACGTAAGGCGCTCGGCGCGTATCTTGGCCTTGGCCCGCGTCAGACGCTGGCTCATGGTGGCGGGCTTGACGATGAATGCGGACGCGATTCGAGCCGCATCGATGCCCAGCACCGTCTGCAGCATCAGCGGCGTGCGCATCGCAGCATCAATGGCCGGATGCGTACACAGCAGCAGCATTCTCAGCCGTTCGTCCGGGAAGACGGCGCCGGCAGCAGCGAGGCGCTGCGCATCCTCGGACATGGCGAGGAGCGTCGGCAGCGCGTCCTCGGATATACGGGTGCGCCGGGCGCGGTCGATCAGCCGCCTGCGGGCGGCCGTCACCAGCCAGGCTTCCGGCTTGTCCGGCACGCCGGTCCCGGGCCAGGATTCCAATGCGGCGACAAAAGCGTCTCCGAGCGCATCCTCAACGGCCCCGAGGTCACGCCAATTTACGGCCAAGTAGGAGAGCAATCGGCCGTAGGCGTCCCGGGCTACGCGTTCAATGACCTGCAGCGTCTCCATCGGGCGGTTACTTCAACGCGGGAATGTTCTGTCTGACCTCAACCGTGTCGACCGGCCCGCGGGCGGCCCACTCCAAGGCGGTGTCCAGGTCCGGCACATCCAGCACGAATATCCCGCCGAGCTGCTCCTTCGTCTCGGCAAAAGGTCCGTCCTGAACCGCAATCTCTCCGCCGCGCCGCTTCATCGTGGCCGCCGTGTCCGGCGCATACAGTCCTGAACCGAACACCACGACGCCGGCCTCCCGCAGCGCATGCACATAATGCGTCCAGCCTGCCAAATATTGCTCTTGCCGGACCGGGTCCTGCCGGGCCGCGAAGTCCTCCTGGCTCTCGTAAAACATCAACGTGTAACTCATACGAAAAACTCCCTTCTCAAAACCGCATTGGAATTTGGTGTTCGTTATGATGTCGTATGAGCTGTGCCGATTTCTACATTCCAATAATATTTTAATACAAAAAGATGCCATCTCACGATGGCACCTAGAATTTGCTGGTGCGAGCCCGCCGGGCGGGACTGTCGGAGCGAATCTGCTAGTCCTGCTGGACCCTGAGCTGCACACCCGCGGGGGAGAGCAGCCACTGTCCGTCCCGCTTCTCCGCCTCATTGGCGATGACGCTGCTCATGCTGATCGTACGGCCGCCGCTCTGTATCTCTGTCGTCAGCCGGAGCAGCACGGTCGCCTTGCCGGCATCGTCATATGCGGCGACGACCAGTTCGTCGAGTCGGGGCACAGAATCGACGGCCGCGAATACCTGGCCGATCTGCTTGGCGACGTCCTGCTTCGCCTCGGCACTGTCGAAGTACATCGTCGCCAGATAAGCGTCGAGATCCTCCTTGATCGTCGCCGCTACCTGCGCCTCCACGACCGCCTTGAGCGCAGCCTGCTCCGCTGCGGGAGCGGCGGCCGGGCTGGCCAGCAGCGCGTCCACGTTCGTATAGGCGACCAGCTCCGGCTCCAGACCGTAAATCCGCCACGAGCCGTCGGCTCCCGGATGCAGCGTATATCGCACCTTCAGCCGGGTGTCGGGCGCGAATCCCTTCCCGCCTACCTTGACCGTATCCTCGGTAGTGACGAGCACGGTCTCCTGCGGAGAATAGGCTTCGATCCGCTTGTCCACATACGTCGTCTTCGTGTTGACCGTCGCATACTGCTCGGCGATCTGGGGCAGGACCGCTTGCTTGATCGGCGAATCGTCCGTGAACAGCGCGCCGAGCGCCTCCGCGTCGCCCGCCGCATCTGCGGCCGCGATCTTGTCGAGCAGCGCGTACACCGCCGCCCGCTGCTCGGCGGTCGGACCGCCCTCCGTTATCGATACCGTCTTGGAGGCTGCGTCGTAGCTCACCTTTTTGCCCGACAATGCCGCGATAAATGTGACGGCGACCATCGTACGCCCATTGACGACGACCAGCTGCCGTTCCGTCGCTACCGTCTCTCCGTCTACGATGCCGATCTTCGCGCCGACGACGAGCGAGACGCTATGCTCGGCCGACCGGGCTACGATTTTTTTGGTGGCAGCCGTATAAGAGAGCTTGTAGCCTAACGCCTCGAACAAGGAACGAAACTCCACATACGTACGTCCGCCGATGACGACCGGCTCCGCCGAGGCGGCCAGCGCCTTACCGTCCAGCAGCACCCGCGTCGGCAGCGTCTTGGCCGAGGCCGCCGGTGCAGATATGGCAACCGCCGCCGCAAGCGTCAGTGCAAGCATAGCTATTTTTTTCATGGTAGGACCGTCCTTTGCATCAGATAGGTTTGACTTGGATATACATCCGGAATGCCGAATCTATTTTCTTGCTCTGGCTGCCAAAAAGAAAAGAATTGAACCGGCAAAGGCCGGAAAAGAGATACCCCAAAAATATAAGGGGACATTGCCGTCTCGAGAATAGCTGAGAACAATTCCGAAAATTAATATTATGAAGGCAACAAAAAATAGAACAGACACCCCGTACAAAACAATTTTTATACTTCGTGGCATACGCAGCCGTCCCCGTGATTACCCCAGTTTTTTATACTCATACTATCAATCGCATGGGCATCCTTCTATATCCCAAAATGGATATGCCGCGGATTCCTGGAAACATATAATTTGGATGAATTTATAGAAAAATTATTGTATTATGATCACAAAAACAGTCTTCCGGGGGTAAGACCTTTGTTCGATTTATTCGATCGTTCATTTGAAAAGAAAATCTGGAGAGGGATTGCAACCAACAGCACGCGGTCCGGTCCTGTCACGGAAGATTCCTCAAATGAAAATCTTCCGTCTCCTGAAGCTCCTCACCGTTTACAGCAGCGTCAACATCGAAACGGGTTATTGATCCGCTGTACATTAAGCGAAATATTAAAGTGGGAAAATCTGATTCCGGTTCCCCACTTGTTTTTATTGACCGATACCGAAGGTATCGCGATTTACATACATTCCCGGCAGGAGCTGCGCGAAGCGCTGAATCAAGTCGGACTTATGGAGGGCGTCTCTTTCTCAAGGGAACGGCTCGGGATCAACGGCGTCTCGATGGCGATGGAGCAGCAGGCGATCGTCGCGGTGAGGGAGCGGGAGCATGAGCTTGAAGTATTCTGGCCTTTTAACTGTCTATGCGTGCCAATCCGCGACGGTCGGAAGGTCGTAGGCTATCTTGACCTCTCCTTTTCTCATCGGCACGAGATCGAATTTGCAGTGCCGATCCTGCTCCGGATCGTCGACAAAATTGAAGGCGGTCTCAGCGGCGCTCCCTCGGAAAACGGCAAGCTGCGCCTGTTCGAGCTGTTCGACCAGCATGGACTGACGCCCCGCGAGAAGGAGGCCGCTTATGGCTGGCTCTGCAACTATAGCGTGCTCCGGATCGCAGAAGAAATGAAAATAACGGAGGGCACGGTTCGAAATATGATCAAAAAGGTGTACGCCAAGACAAAAATAAATGACAAAGGGCAATTTATCCGCACCTTTACGGGCGTACTCTGATGCATGCGCACCGGCATGCCCGCGACGAGAGCAGGATGCACGAAAAGAAAGGACGCCGCAGCGGCGTCCGGATTGAACTGGGTATGAATCAGCGCGGCATATGTCCATGCATTCCGCGGCGCATGGACATACGTCAAGCGCCGTATCTCGCGTCAGCGACAGCCGCTGGCGCAGCGCCGCCCTGCCAGTCGCCTTCCCGCTCCAGACGCCACATCCGCCAGTACAGCCCGCGCGCCCGCAGCAGCTCTGCATGGGTGCCGCGCTCGCGCACCTCTCCTGCGTCCAGCACGATAATCTCGTCCATCCGCGCGAGGCCGGTCAGGCTGTGCGTGACCCATAGCACCGCCTTGTCCCGAAGCGCGGTCGCCATGCTCGCCTCGAAGGCGCGCGCGGTCAGCGCGTCGAGCCCGGTCTCGGGCTCGTCGAGCAGCAGCGCCGGCGCGTCCATGAGCAGCGCCCGCGCCAGCGCGAGCCGCTGGCGCTCGCCGCCCGAGAGCGAGGCGCCCCACTCGCCGATGACGGTGTCGTAGCCGTCGGGCAGCGCCGACAGCGTATCGTCGACGAGCGCCTGGCGGGCGGCGGCGCGCATGTCGGCCTCCGGCGCGTCGGGGCGGCCGAGCCGGAGGTTGTCGGCGGCGGAGGCGTTGAACAGCTGCACGCGCTGCGAGACGACGGCGAAGGCGGCGCGCAGCTCGGTGTCCGGCAGCGCGGACAGCTCGCGGCCGTTCAAGGCGATGCTGCCGCCAGCGACCGGGCGCAGTCCGAGCAGGCATTGCAGCAGCGTGCTCTTGCCTGCGCCGCTCGGTCCGACGACGGCGATATGGCGGCCCGGGCGCAGCGTGAGCGACAGCTCGCGGAGCGCGGGCGGCGCGTCCGGCGCATAGCGGCAGGACAGGCCGCGCACGCGCAGCTCCCAGGCGGGGGCGGCGGGTGGCGCCGCCTGAGCGGAGGCGGCCGCTTGGCCCGCCTCGTCCGCGCGTGGCGCGCCCGCAGCATTCGCGGCCGGAGCGGCATCGGCCACCCGGCCCGCCTCGCCGCCGCGCGCGCCCGCAGCCTCCGCCTCGTCGGCCAGCGCGAACAGCCGCCCGGCGGATTCCAGCGTCTGGCCGAGCTGCTGGCATGCCGCCGGCAGCGGCGTCACCGCCTCGAAGCAGGACAGCGCGATCATCGCCAGCGCCGGGATGTAGAGGCCGTTCAGACGGCCGGTCGCCGTCAGCCAGGCGGCGCACAGCAGCACGAGCCACATCGTCAGATGCGCCGATGCCAGCATGCCGCCGCCTGTGAAGGCGCCCTGCCGGTTCAGCCGCGTCTGGAGGACATCGAGGCGCGCCTGCAGCGCGGCGACGGCGTCGATCCGCTGCCGCGTCCGGCCGAACAGGGCCGCCTCCTTCAGACCCGCCAGCAGATCGGCGGTCTCCGCATACAGCGAGCTGCGCGCCGCGGCGAGCGCGCGGCCTCCGGCCCGGCCCGCACGGAAGCTGATCCAGGGCAGCAGAATGCCTGCGAGCAGCAGCATCCCCGCCAATATGGCGCCGAGCGCCGGGCTAAAGGAGGCAAGCAGCGCGGTGCCGAGCAGCGCCGTGAGCGCAGCCACGATCGGCGGCGCGAGTACGCGCAGATACAGGTTCTGCAGCTGCTCGACATCGCTCATCATGACGCCGAGCACATCGCCGCTGCTGCGGCGCTCCAGCAAGGTGACGCCGCCGCGCTCCAGCTTGCCGTACAGCCAGACCCGGATGCGCTGGAGAACGCGGAAGGTCAGATCGTGCGAGGCCAGCCGCTCGAGATAGCGCAGCACGCCGCGCGAGATGCCGAAAAAGCGGACGCCGACGATCGGCACGAACAGCAGCAGCACCGTCTCCGGCCGCAGGGCGGCCTTGGCGATCAAATAGCCGGAGGTGCCCATGAGGCCGATATTCGCGGCGACGGTGGCGAATCCGAGCAGCGCAGCCAGCGCGAGCCGGCCGCGCTGCGGCAGGATGAAGCCGAGCAGCCGGCGGAAAGTGCCGCGACGTGAGCGGCTTTCCTCCGAGCCGAGCCGGCCGCCCTCGCCTCCCGGCTCGCCGGGAGCGGCGCAGCCGGCCGCCGCTGCGGCGGCTGGCGCATCTGCGACGGCGCCGCGTCCGGCCGAGCCGCCGACGCTTGCCGCAGCAGCGCCGCTCCGCCCCATCGGCTGCGCCACGGCGGCAAGCGCCGGCGCAGCCGGCTCCTCGCCGAGCGCGGCCGCAGCCAGCCGCGCGTACAGCCCGCCCGCTGCGAGCAGCTGCGCGGGCGACCCGCATTCCGCGAGCCGCCCGTCCGCCAGCACGAGCACGACGTCGGCGCCGCGCACCGTCTCGAGGCGATGCGCCACCGTGACGGACATGCGCCCGCGCAGCAGCGCGTCCAGCGTGCCGCGCAGCTCCGCCTCGCGGATCGCGTCGAGCCCCGTGGTCGGCTCGTCGAGCAGCAGCAGCGGCGCCTCTCTCAGCAGCGCCCTGGCGATGGCGAGCCGCTGCTGCTGGCCGCCCGACAGCCGCGCCGCTTCGCCCAGCGGCGTATCCGCGCCCTGCGGCAGCGCGGACACGAAGTCCGTCGCGCCCGCCAGCGCGAGCGCCCACAGCACATCGGCGTCCGAGGCGTCGGGACGACCGTACGCCACATTGTCGCGGATCGTGCCGGGCAGCAGCCGCGGCTGCTGCGGCACGCCCGACAGCTCCGCCCGCCATGCCACCATCGACAGCTCCGCCATATCGATGCCGTCGATGTAGATCGCGCCGCTCGTCGGCCGGACGAAGCCCTGCAGCAGGTCGAGCAGCGTGCTCTTGCCGGCGCCGGTCGGTCCGATGACCGCGACGCGCTGGCCGGGACGTATCGTCAGCGACAAGCCGCTGACCGCATCCCGCTCCGCGCCCGGATAGCGGACGCTGACATCGCGCAGCTCGATCGTCCGCCCGTACACCGCTCCTCCGGCTCGCCCCGCAGCCGCATCTGCCTGCCCTATCTTCGGCCCAACCTCAGCGCCTACTCCGCCTGCCAGCCCCGCAGCCAAGCCCTGCCCTTCTCCCGCAGCCGCGCCCCCGGCAGTCCGCATCGGCGGCAGCTCCCTCGCGTCCGCCCGCTCCGGCCAGCCCGGGCCCTCCATGCCGAGCAGCTCGACGATGCGCTTGATCGCGCTCATCCCCGCCGCGCTCGCATGGAACTGCGTGCCGACCGCGCGCACCGGCGCGTAGAACTCCGGCGTCAGCAGCAGCACCAGAAACGCCTGCTCGAACCCGATCCCGCCATCCACGAGCCGCAGCCCCAAAAATACGGCCACAACCGCCGTACTCAGCGTTGCGAACAGCTCCATCACGAGCGCCGATAAAAAGGCGAGCCGCAGCGTGCCCATCGTCTCGCGGCGATAGTCCTCGCTGAGCCGCCCGATGATCTCGATCTGAGCGCGGCTGCGGCCGAACACCTTGAGCGTCGGCAGTCCGCGCACGACGTCGAGAAAATGCCCGCCGAGCAGCCCGAGCGTCCTGAACTGCTTGGCCGCCTTGCCCTTGGCCGCGACGCCGACCAGAATCATGAACAGCACGAGCAGCGGCATCGTCACGGCCAGCACGATCGCCGACACCAGATCGAGCCGCAGCGCGACGACGAACACGGCCGCCGGCACGAGCATCGACAGCGCGACCTGCGGCAAATATTTCGACAAATACGCTTCAAGCTGCTCCACGCCTTCATAGAATGTGCCGAGCAGCTCGCCCGAGCGCTCGCCGCCCGTCCCCCGCGGGCCCAGCTCCGCCAGCTTGGCGACCAGGCGCACGCGCAGCTCGCCCTTGATCCGCAGCGCCATCTGGGCGGACGCGTACTCGCCCGCCGTCTGCAGAACGGCGCGCAGCGCGATCCACAGCAGCAGCACGGCGAACGCCGGCAGCAGCGGCGCCAGCGGCGAGCCCCGGAGGAAGGCGCGGTCCGCGATATCCGCGATCCAGGCCGCCTCCAGGATGAGCAGCATGCCCGCGCCGAGACCGAGGCCGATGCTGATCGCGAACAATCGGCGCACGCCGGCCACCTGACGGAACAGTTCCCGCATCATATCAGTAGTCCAGGTGGTCGGCCGGGGTCACGCGCTTGCGGAACACCCAGTACGTCCAGATCTGATAGGCCAGCACGAACGGCAGTACGCTGCAGGCGACGATCGTCATCACCTTGAGCGTATATTCGTTGGACGAAGCGTTGTGAATCGTCAGCGACCAGTCGGGATTCAGCGACGAGATCATGACGCGCGGGAACAGCGACATGAACACCGTCACCGTCGACAGCACGATCGTCAGCCCCGTCATGATGAACGCCCAGCCTTCGCGGCCCGCCTTGATGAGCAGCGGCACCGCCAGCAGCGCAAAGCCCGCGGAGATCGGCACCATGCCGGGGAAGATCCCGTGGCGCGTGAACATATCCGTCTCAAAGTAGCTGAGCACGACAAACAGCAGCAGCGCGCCGCTCGTCCAGGCGCCGATTTTTTTGGCAAAGGAAATCGCCCGCTCGCGCAGCTCGCCCGTCGTCTTCAGCGACAGGAACAGCGAGCCGTGCAGCAGGAACAGCAGCACGATCGACAGTCCAGCCAGCACCGAGTAGACGGAGATCAGATCCCAGAAGGAGCCGACATAGTTCGTCGTCTGGTCGATCGGCACGCCGCGCATCAGGTTGGCCAGCGCCACGCCCCACAGCAGCGGCGGCAGCAGACTGCCGAAGAAGATGATCCAGTCCCAGGTCGCCCGCCAGCGGGCGCTCTCCAGCTTGCTGCGGAACTCGAACGCCACCCCGCGTCCGATAAGCGCGATCAGCATCAGGAACAGCGCCATATAGAAGCCGCTGAACAGCGTCGCGTACCAGTTGGGGAAGGCGGCGAAGATCGCCCCGCCCGCCGTAATCAGCCATACCTCGTTGCCGTCCCATACCGGCCCGATCGTATTGATCATCACCCGGCGGTCCGTGTCGCTGCGCCCGAGAATCTTCGTCAGCATGCCGACGCCGAAGTCGAAGCCCTCAAGGAAGAAGAAGCCGATGAACAGCACGGTCACCAGCACAAACCATAACGTCTCCAGCATAGCGGTATTTTCGCCTCTCTTTCCGATATCGATATCAAATCCGTCACGCCCGCAGCCTGCCCGTCACAGCATCGGCAGCGCCGGCTTGCCCGCACTCGCCTTGTGCGGCTGCTCCGCCGCGATGTCGTCCTGGCGGACGAAGTGCAGCATCAGATACACGAGCGCTGCGGCCAGCAGTCCGTATACGACGGTGAAGCCGATGAGCGAGGTCAGCACCATGCCGCTCGACACGAGCGGAGACACGCCGTCCGCCGTCTTCTGCAAGCCGAACACGAGCCACGGCTGACGCCCGACCTCGGTCATCACCCAGCCGGACAGATTGCCGAGCCACGGCAGCGCCATCGCGGGCATCATCCACCAGAGGAAGCGCCGGCTTTGCAGCACCTTGCCCCGATACATTTTCCAGATGCCGAGCAAGCCGACCCCGATCATCAGCAGTCCCGACGCCAGCATGACGCGGAAGCTCCAGAATGTCGTGCGCACCGGCGGGATATAGTCGCCCGGTCCGTACTGCTGCTCGTACTGCGCCTGAAGCTCGTTCATGCCCGGCACAGCCCCGCTCAGCTTGTTGTAGGACAGCACGCTCAGCAGGTAGGGCACCTCCAGCTTGGCCGGGTTGTCCTTCGCCTCCGGATCGATCGCGGCCACGACCGTCCACGGCGCATGCTCGCCCGTCGTCTCCCAGAGCGCCTCGGCCGCCGCCATCTTCATCGGCTGCGTCTCCATCAGATGCTGCGCCTGCTCATGCCCCGCGAACGCGGTCAGAATACTGCCGACGAGCGTGACGACCATGCCGATCGAAAAGGAAGCCTTGAACGCCTCGGCCTGATGCCCGCGCAATATTTTGTAGGCGCTGATGCCGACGACGAACAGTCCGCCCGTGCACAGCGCACCGTAGATGACATGCGGGAATTCGACCCATAGCTGCTTGTTGCCGAGCAGCGCAAAGAAGTTCGACATCTCCGCCCGCCCGTTGTTGATGACATAGCCGACCGGCTCCTGCATAAACGAGTTGGCCGCCAAAATCCACAGCGCCGACAGCGTCGCGCCGATCGCGACGAGCCAGATCGACAGCAGATGCACCTTCTTGGGCAGCTTATCCCAGCCGAATATCCAGATGCCGAGGAACGTCGACTCCAGAAAAAAGCTCACGAGCGCTTCCACCGCCAGCGGACCGCCGAACACGGCCCCCACATAACGCGAATAGTCCGCCCAGTTCATCCCGAACTGAAACTCCTGCATGATGCCCGTCACGACCCCCACCGCGAAGTTCAGCAGGAACAGCTTGCCCCAGAATTGCGTGAGCCGCTTGTACTTTTCATCGTTTTTGACCACGTACAGCGTGTTCATGAAAGCGATCAGATACGCGAGTCCGATCGATAGAGGCACAAACAAAAAATGATAAATCGTCGTAATGCCGAATTGCCATCGCGCCAGCTCCAATGCGTCCACAAATAGGCCTCCTCTCTTACTTCAAAATCATTATAGAGACGCCTGTGAATCGAGCATGTGAGCAATGTCACAATCGGGCAAAATACTGTAATTATATGTAATGATTTTCCCCGGACGTCCCGGCTTGACTCCAAATATGGGCGGATCGCCGCTTATGCCGATCGCAAATCTGGCTTAGAGTTACCGTAGACGATTCAACAGAAGGCATGTGATCCCGATGTCGATCCCAAGAGACAAATGGCTGCAATATCGCATCCTGCGCGATGCGTCCGCTCTCGCCGGCCGGCTGCCGGATACGCGGCTGCTTCGCAGGAACGCTTTGTCGAGAATGCTGCTTCAATACCGAAGCGTCGTACTGAAGCCTCGCGATGGCAGCTATGGCAGGGGCATCGTCTTCATCAGCCGGAACGGCGCGCACGCCTATTGGATTCAGAATGAGAACATGGCGGTCGCCATCAGTGACACCGACAAGCTGCTCGCATGGCTCCGCAAACAAAACAACGGCCGCGGCTACATTGTCCAAAGGCGTCTGCAGCTCGCCCGAATCGGGCGCAAGCCGTTCGATATTCGGATCATGGCACAGAGAAAAAAAGACGCTGCGTCCACTTGGGTAGCGACAGGCTCGTACGCGAAGGTGGCGGCGCCGGGATATCTCGTCACCAATGTGACCGGCCGCACCGTTCCGGCGCCGGAGGCGCTGCGACTGGCCCGAATCGGGGATCGCGGCCTGCTCGCCCGAGCGGAACGGCTCGCACTGTCGGCTGCCGAACGGCTGGGGATGCGCTACCCCGAGCTGAGGCAGGTCGGATTCGATATCGGCATCGACAGTCGCCGCCGGATCTGGATCATCGAGGGCAATTACAAGCCGGACTTGCGCCCTTTCCGCCGTCTGCAGGACACCTCGATGTATCGCAAAATATTGCGGTATAAGCAGCATTAGGTCTGCAGGGAGCGGCGCCGCCGTTCGCCGAATTGCGAGAACCGGGGCCTTCGCGCAACGCCAAAATAGACGGCCGGCCTTTGACTTCAGGCCTGCCGTCTTTTCCTGATTGCGCGATGGCTGATCGTGCCCCGCTCGGGGCTTTAGGCTGATCGTGCCCCGCTCGGGGCTTTACCTGCGCTTTTTGCCGCTCACGACGCGCGTCACTTGGAACTGATTGACGCCTGTCTGGATGATGGCGAAGTTGCTGTAAGAGGTGCCGGAAGACGTATAGGGCGTCGCTTCGATATTGCCGCTCGGCGTGCGGACCGTGGCGGTGATTCGGGTCAGCAGGCAGGCGCCGCGACTGGAGGCTCTCCACGTATCGTCGCGCTGAACCGAATAGTTGTCGTCGCTGCAAAAGAGAGAGGCATATTCGACTCTCCCGAACGCATTAAACGAAGTTGAGTTATGGATCTGAACGGGGTCGTAGCCTTGCGGTCTTCTGCTCCCCACATCCAAAACCTCCTTGTCATTGGTATCGTTCAGTACATGCACGCCGAATCGATACGGTAAGGTATAAATGTGGACAAGAAAAAAAAGTGCGTTCGTCCGGTGGTTGTGCAGGATCGCAAAAAAACCGCAGCAGCTGCACGCTGCATGCGGGTGGGGCGATGTGACGCTATACGGCCGAAGGCTCCGGCACGAGCACTTCGATATAACGCGGCAAGATGTCGAGCTCAAGCGGCAAGGGCGGCCCTGCCTCGCCGTCCACACTCGTGCCGACGGGGTTCGGGGAGCTCACCGACACGCTGCGGGCGGTGAAGTAGATGACGTCCTTGTGATTGTGCAATTGGCCCAGCAGCAGCGACATGCCCGCCGTAAAGGTGCGGATGAGGCGTAGGATTCACAATCAGGATCGCCTGCTTCATATGCTCGTTCTCCCCTCTTCAATGACACACACCGTACCCCTGTATTTACCCCGAGATTGGGTGAGCCTTTGGATTCGGAATCGCCGAGACGGCCAGGCGAGCAAGTCGTGGCACAGCAAACAAGCCGACACAGCCCGCAGAGTCGGCTTTCGTACTTGGCCGCATTATTTTATGAGGTAACATCGCCGAAGTTTTGCAGCAGCCGCTGCTCCAGCCCTTTTTCGTTGGTCACCAGCTCTTGCATGATCGGAATCGTCATATCGGTATTCGGATTGTATTTCAAACCCCAATGCATGATGGCAAAAATGACCGGAAACAGATCGAGCGCCTGCTGTGTCGGCCGGTACATGGTCTGTGCGCGGTTCGAATCGCCTTCGGTCTTGACGAGCAGGCCGGCCTCGACGAGCGATTGGAGCCGTGCGCTCAATATGTTGGTGGAGATGCGTTCGCGTGAAGCGAGAAATTCGCGGTAATGCCGCTTGTTATGAATCAGGACGTCCCGCAGGACGATCAGGCTCCAGGGATCGCCCCATATATCGAGCGCATATACGATTGGGCAAACGGTAGAAGATCGCTTTTTCATGAGATCATTATATAAATCGCGCTTGCATTTTGCAAGTTTGTACTTGTGTTTTGCAAGTACAATCCTTATACTCGGTGTGTAGTCAACAATAAACCAAGGGAGATTACACACATGGATCAAGGTTACAGTATTTCTTTTACGGTCGATCAGAGCCCTGAACAGGTCTACACTGCCATCAACCATGTCCGCGGGTGGTGGTCGGAAGAAATTGAAGGCAGAACCGACGAGCTCGGCGAATTCAAGTACCGCCATCAAGACATTCACCGCTGCACCCTCCATATTACCGAGCTTGTTCCGGGTCATAAGGTGGTGTGGCATATTGCGGACAACTACTTCAACTTCGTTCAGGACAAGAGCGAGTGGACGGGGACCGACATTGTGTTCGAGATCGCCGAGAAGGACGGCCAGACCGAGGTTCGATTCACCCATGTCGGCCTCGTTCCCGCATACGAGTGCTACGACGTCTGTACGGACTCCTGGGGCATCTACATCAGAGGCAGTCTCCGCGACCTGATCGTCCAAGGCAAGGGTCAGCCCAACCAGGGCGAGCAAATTGCCAGCAAGCACGGCATCCAGAACGCTTAGCCCCCTGTCGGAGCAGCCTATATCCTGCTGACTGCGAAGGCTTGCTTCAGATGCCGATAAAGCTGCTGACTCGCCAGCTGGAACGGGTATGCCGATTCCTTGCACAACATTCCGAATGTCATATCGATGAGGCTCCCGGTGATCGCCCTGACCGTTGTCCCTTTTAGACCGGATTCCACCATCACGCCAGGGACAAGGGCGATCCCCAGCCCGTTCTCGACATAATGCTTCAACGCCGTCATGCTCCCGATCTCCATCATATCAAGCGTCACATTGCCCTTCTCCTGCATCGTCATCTCCAACTTCCTGCGATACGGGCAAGTCGCCGCCGTGACGAGGAGACGATACGCCTGCAAATCCTCCGGTTCAATGACGGCTTGCCGCGCAAGCGGATGATCCTCGGGCAACAGGACCACGAACTTCTCCTTGAACAAGGGCTCGAAGTAGAACTCCGACCCGATGCTCGGCGCCGTTCGGGTGAACTGCGTCGTGCCGGGCGCCGTCGCTACAAGGTGGTGGGACGGTAGAGAAGCGCAAATGAACAAGCTTGCACCCCGCCTGCTCCTGAAGCGCATCTCGACACCCGAAGATATCGCATCCATGATCTGTGCGGCCCTGGAGCAGGAGGCGATGACCGGCCAGATCATCATGGTCGACAGCGGACAGGCGCTGTAAGCATGGCGGAATGCCTCTCATTCATCGTTTTAATAGGCATGCAGCGCCACGGAACAAAAACAAGGCTGCTTTGCCATTGAATGCAAAGCAGCCTTGCTTGTTTACTTGTCCTTTTGCGCCAACAGCTTCAGCAGCACGGTGACTGACTCCGCTCTGGTCGCTCTATCGCCCGGCGCAAATGCATTCGCGCCTTTGCCTTCGATAATGCCCAGCTTTCTTGTCGCCTCGACTGCGCCTCTCGCCCAGCCCGGAATGTCCTTGTCGTCCGCGAAGCCTGTTGCCGTTGCGGCTTCAACTGGCCGTCCCAGCGCTTTGGCGATCATCACCGCCATCTCCGAACGCGTGATTCGGGCATTCGGGCGGAAGGTGCCGTCCTCGTAACCTGCGAGGATGCCCGCTTGCACCGCTAACGCGACCGATGTCTGCGCCCACGCGCCGATTTTTTCTTTATCGGCAAATGTCAGTGCGGCTCCGTCCCCTTGCGGATTGAGCGCATTCATCAGCATCACCGCAAATTCAGCGCGGGTCACGATACGGTTCGGATTAAACGTGCCGTCCGGATAGCCGCTGACGATGCCAAGGCTGACTGCTTGCTTGATGCTCGCCTCTGCCCAGTGCCCGGCAATATCGCTGAAGCTGATCGGCCGACCCGGATCGGTCGGTGCGTCTGCGCCTTGACCTGCTGCGAATACCGCATACTTCGTGAAGTGGTTAACCTTGATAGTGATGGTGCTGCCTTTTACCTCGCCGCCGACTTCCACCCATACCTTCTTGATTTCGTCGTAGAAAAATACAGAAGGCTTCTGAGCGCCCTTTAACTTTTGCGGATCGAAGGTAAAGGTCATGGTGATCTCTTTATTGAAGTTTTCCGTAAAGTTTTTCAGTATTTCGAATATCGAACTGACCGGGACATTCTTGCTTGTGAGCAGCTTTTGAGTGTCTGCCAATTTTTCTATCGTTATTTTCAGTTCTTTGGCCGACGCATCGGCAGGAATTATAATTTTGACTTCATCGCCCAGGCTGACCTCTCCCGATCGACCGATGGGCAGCGTTAGCGTGCCGTTGGTCGAGATCACTGTGTTGCTGGTCGGCGGTACTGTGTTGTTGCCAGCCGGCGGTACTGACGGAGTGTCACCGTCACCGGAAGGGCCGCCCGTCTCGTTGGCCGTCCACTTTGCATACAGGATCGTATTTGCCGTGATCGGAGTGGCGAAGTTGAACTGTGCCGTCCACCCTCCGTCGCTGTACCATCCGCCGAACGTATACCCGCTTCTCGTCGGATCAGCCGGTTTTGTGACCAACAGATTGTAATTCACGGACTGGCTGCCAACCGCCGAGCCGCCGTTGCTGTTGAAGCTGACCGTATACGTGTCGATCGTCCACATCGCATACAACGTCACGTTGGACGTGCCCATGATGTAAGTCGAGCCTGCGGCATAACTCGTGCCTCCGCCGTCCGCCGCCGTATTCCAGCCCGCGAACGTATAACCCGTCTTCGTCAGATTCCCGGTGTTCCCGTTCACAGAGACGGCAGCGCCTTGCGCATAGGAACCGCTGTCGGTCGGTGCGCTGCCGGATGCGGCCCCGTTGCCGCTATACGTCACCGTATAGGTCGGCGCCGGAATTACCGTGACCGTGTACGTCACCTGCGTGGTGCCGTCCTGCGCGGTGACAATTACTTTCTTGCCGGTCGCCAGGGCTGTAGCTACGGTTGTCCCGTCTGCATTGTACACTTCGAACGTGGCATCCGCTGCCGGCGTGATCGCTGCCTTAAGCTCGTCCAGTGTTGTTCCGTACGGAATGCCCGTGATGCTCTCGTCCGCAGTGCCGCCTGCGCTCACCGTGCCGATCGTCGAGGTCAACGTAGCGTCCGTGTTCAAATTTACCGTTACCGTGTACGTCACCTGCGTGGTGCCGTCCTGCGCGGTGACAATTACTTTCTTGCCGGTCGCCAGGGCTGTAGCTACGGTTGTCCCGTCTGCATCGTACACTTCGAACGTGGCATCCGCCGCCGGCGTGATCGCTGCCTTAAGCTCGTCCAACGTCGTGCCGTATGGAACGTCCGTGATGCTCTCGTCCGCAGTACCGTCCGCGCTCACCGTGCCGATCGTCGAGGTCAACGTTGCGGCTGTGCTTAAGTTCACCGTTACCGTATACGTTACCTTCGTAGTCTCATCCTGCGCGGTGACAATCACCTTCGTACCGGTCGCCAGGGTGGTAGCTACGGTCGTTCCGTCCGCATTGTACACTTCGAACGTGGCATTCGCCGCCGGCGTGATCGCTGCCTTAAGCTCGTCCAACGTCGTGCCGTATGGAACGTCCGTGATGCTCTCGTCCGCAGTGCCGCCCGCGCTCACCGTGCCGATCGTCGAGGTCAACGTAGCGTCCTTGTTCAAATTTACCGTTACCGTATACGTTACCTGCGTGGTCTCATCCTGCGCAGTGACGATCACCTTCGTACCGGTCGCCAGGGTGGTAGCTACGGTCGTCCCGTCCGCATCGTACACTTCGAACGTGGCATCCGCCGCCGGCGTGATCGCTGCCTTAAGCTCGTCCAACGTCGTGCCGTATGGAACGTCCGTGATGCTCTCGTCCGCAGTGCCGTCTGCGCTCACCGTGCCGATCGTCGAGGTCAACGTAGCGTCCGTGCTCACCGCGCTCAGCGTCCGAACAGGGATCGCCCCGCTCTGCGCCGATTCGCCGGCTGCATTGAACGCGCTCACCGCAAACGTATAAGATGTGTTCGGCGTCAGATCGCTCACCGTATAGGCCGGTTCGGTCACCGTGTCAATCGCCGTGAAGCCGCCATTCTCGTAGATATAGTAGCCGGTCGCTCCCGCTACCGCATCCCAGGTCAGCGTAGTCGATTCAGTCGTGGTGCTGTCGAATTGCAGATTCGCAGGCGTCCCGGGAGCGATCAGCTGCTCTACGCCGTACGTTCCTGCCGCATACAGGTTGCCATTGTCTCCCAGCAGGGCATGCAGTTGGCTCGGCGAACCGCTTACCTGCGTCCATGTATCGTTGCTATACGACCATAAGTCGTCGCTGCTGTTGTCAGTACCCGCATACAACGTACCGTTCATATAGAGCAATGCGCCCACGCCGCCCGGCGAATCGCTCATCTGTATCCATTCGGGCGTCGCCGCAGTCGTATCATACGTCCATACGTCATTGTCGTAGGCGGCAGTGCCGGCATACAGCGTACCGTTCACATTGATCAAGGCATACACGGGAGTAGACGCGACGCCGTCCGTCATCTGCGTCCATTCGGGCGCTGCCTCGGTCGTATCATACGTCCATAAGTCACCCATGCCGCTGCCTGTCCCCGCATACAGCGTGCCGTTCACATTAATCAAGGCATTCACATAACTCGGCACATTGCCGTCCGTCATCTGCGTCCATTCGGGTGCATCCGCGGTCGTATCATACGTCCATATGTCATGGTCGCCGTTATTGGTACCCGCATACAGCGTACCGTCGATATTGAGAAAGGCATACACATTGCTCGGCGCATGGCTTGTCGTCATCTGTGTCCATACGGGCGCAGCCGCGGTCGTGTCATACGTCCATATGTCATTGTCGTCATTGCAAGCTCCCGCATACAGCGTGCCGTCGACTTCGATGAAGGCATACACATAACCCGGCGAGCCGCTCATCCGTGTCCATCCGCCGCTGGCCGTATACGCCCACACGCCATTCGTGTCGTCGTCTGTCCCGGCATACAGCGTGCCACCGGCACTGAACAAGGTGTTGGTATTGCCCGGCACAATGCCCATCTGCGCCCACGTGCCGTTGCTGTACGTCCATATGTCTTTGTCTCCGGTCTGCGTCCCTGCGTACAACGTCCCGTTGTCATCGAACAAGGCATATACCATAGCAGGCGATCCGTAAATATGCTTCCAACCGCCACTGACGGTGTATGTCCATACGTCGTCGGCCCAGTTGGTCGTCCCTACGTACAACGTGCCGTCCACATTAAGCAAGGTTTGCACTCTGCCCGGCGAGTCGCCCATTTGCGTCCATGTTCCGTTATTGTATGTCCAAACTCTGTTGATTCCTGATGCTGAAGCCCCCGCATACAGCGTGCCGTCGACATCCACCAACGAAACTACAAATTTGGGCAAGCCGGTTATCTTCTCCCATGCACCGTTGCTGTACGCCCATGCGCCGTTGTTTAAAGTCAGCGCATACAGCGTGCCATTGATATCCGTTAAACTTTGTACATCGCCCGGCGAACCGCTCATCTGCGACCAGCCGCCGCCAGCCGTGTACGTCCATACGTCGTTGCTCGGCCCATTGGAAGCTCCCGCATAAATCGTGCCATTGAAGTCAATCAACGAATACACATTGCCCGGCGAGCCGATCATCTGCTGCCAGCCGCCGCCGGCCGTATACGTCGATACGTTGTTGCCGTCACCCCAGGCTCCCGCATACAACGTACCCGCCGCATCCATCAGCAAAGTTCGCACATAAGACGGCGAGCCGCTCATTCGCGTCCAGGTGCCGTCGCTGTTCGCCCATACGTCGTTATTGGTGAAGCTCCCCGTCCCCGCATACAAAGTGCCGCCCGCTTTGAGAAAGGTTTGCACCTTCGACGGTTGTTCGGTCTGTCCCACCGTTGCCCAAGTCGGAGAAGCCGCATGGACTGTCTTGCCTGCGCCTGTGAACGGGATGAACATCAAGGCGAGCAAGCATGCCAGCACGATTTTCCCTGCCCGGGAAGACCATATCTTCATTTTTGATGCAGACTTTTTCATAAATTCGTGAACACCTCTTGGCTTGTAATGGGATTGAAAAACGTCGAATATTGTTACTTTTGTCCTAATATAAGATGATTTCAGCGCAAAAAAAATCCCCCATTCAAGGGGGAGACGCGGTGAAATTATGGGGGATAACGTTATGTCCATTACAACCATTTGAATTGTTTCCCCTGCTCCAGCGCCTGTTCTCTGCTGTTCACCTGAAGCTTTCTGTACATGCTTTTCAGATGGCTCTTCACCGTTTCGGCCGTGATCTCCAGCTGTTCGGCGATCTGCTTGTTCGACAGCCCCATGTCGATCATCCGCAATATTTTTAGTTCCTGCTTCGTAATAAGAGCGCCCGCACTTGCCGTCTCATTCGCAGGGTTCGCCATCAGCAGCAGCAATTCCCTGGCGTAGCGCATGCTCGCAGACATCAGGTTAGCGTTGACCGGCCTGTGCCCGGTATATTCACGCAGCAGCTCGGCCATCTTGGCCCCTTCATCCAGGAAGCTGCGGGTGTATCTCCCCGGCTCCGCCAACCGGAGTGCCTCCTCCAGCTTCATTACGGCGTTTGCTCTATCTCCTATCAGATCCAATGCCAGGCTCTGCAGGATCGTCACCTTTACCTTGTCCCAGGTCCGATCTTCCTCAGCGACAAAGCCGTACATCTGCTCAAGCAGCTGCAAGGCATCGCTCTCCCTGCCGCATTCCATACATGCCCGTGCCAAGTGAAGATATTCTCTGATCGATGCAAACGGAGCCGTATCCGTATATTGGATGCCGCATGCTTGCAGCCAACCCTCATCAAAAGAACCGTTCACAAGCGATAAATAAGCTTTCTCTGCTTCGATCTTCCTTATGAAAATACTTTTGTCCGGTGAATGGATTTTCGATTTGAGCCGCTCCAGCAGTTCAAATGCGCTGGCCGAAGCTCCCCTGGCCTGATATATCCGCACAGCAACCGCCGCGGCGCCGAACAAAATAAGGCCATAGGGCTGTATACACTTTGTCTGCAGCGCCCTCTCCGCATACATTTCGGCCTCTTCCAATCGATTCTGCTCGTATAACAGCAGGCTGTACGTCACGTAGTAGAAGCCGACAAAGGGGTAATTTTCTCTGGTCTCCCATCTCTTGACCCACTTCGAAAAGTATCGCTCCGCCTCGTGCAAATCGTTGATAAAGCTCAGTTGCGTATCGAAATTGATTGAATATGAATTCCCTTCGATCATCTGAATGTAGCTGCCTTCCGGCATATGCCGGTCAAACATCTCCATATATTCATCCAATCGCCGAATATCCTTCCGGTAAAAGGCAACCGCCGACGATAAATAAAGCACATTCCCCACGTACGCTTCCCATGCCGGGTCCGACAGCTTGCTCTCCATATGACGAAGTCTGGCTTGCGCCAGCTCCATCTGACCCGCTTCCACCATCACTTTGACATACAGGAACTGGATGCCCGGTTTCTCTGCCAGACAAGCCTCCGGCAGCTCGCGCAGCCATCGGTACAGCACCCCTCTTTTCACACGGAAGTCTTGCAGATGCGCTTCAATGAGATCGCTCGCTTCCAGATAACGCTTGTCCATGAACAGCTGCTCTACCGCTTCTTCCAGAAATCCATGCGCCTCCAGCCACCGGGCCGCCTTGACATGCAGCTCTGCCGGCTGCCCCGCATATTTCTGCCGATAGAGCCGCCTCAGAAATTCGGAAAACAAATGATGATACCGGTACCACTCCCGCCGATCGTCCAGCGACACGATAAACAAATGATGCTGCTCCAGCGTTTCCAGCAGCTCCTGACAGTTCGCTTGTCCGGTGATCGCCTCGCACAGGGGACCGTTCATCCTGTCCACGATCGACGTTTCCAACAAAAAAGATTGAATCTCGCTCGGCTGGAGACTAAAAACCTCCTGGAACAAATAATCGGATATGTTGCGGTGTTCCCCGCTGAAGGCGCGGATAAAATCCGCATAGTTGCCGCTTCTTTGCAGCGAGATGGCCGCCAGATACAGCCCGCTGATCCACCCCTCCGTGCGGTCGACGAGCACCGCTATCTTCTCTCCGGACAGCGGCAGTCCCATGCATTCCTGAAAGTAACGAACCCCCTCGACAAGCTGGAATCGCAGCTCCTGGATCGTGATTTTGACCAGTTGGCCTGTCGTCTGCAGCCTTGCAGTAGGGAAGGGCATATCGGCCCGGCTTGTAATATAGAGGTGAACGCGGGCGGGCAAGTAAGCCAGAAAATAAGCCACCGACGCGTGAATAGGCGCAAGATCAATCGTATGATAATCGTCCCAGACGATGACCAATTCATCCGCGCGGCTGTCAAGCTCGCGAATCATGGCCGAGATGAAGGGCTCAAAGGCGCCCGACTTTAAGGATGGCAAATACGGGGTGACCGCCGCCGCAAACTGGGGATGCTTGCTATCGACCGCAGCGATCGTATAGCTCCAAAATTCAATCAGGTCATTGTCCTGCGAGCCCAGGGAGATCCATACGGCAGGTACGGCGGACTGCTGCAGCCACTGACTCACAGCCGTCGTCTTGCCGTATCCGCCGGGGGCCGCAATCGAGGTAAGCTTGCGCGTTAACCCTCTAGTTAACAGCTCGGTGATCGCCGCTCGCTCAACAAGATCTTCGCGCCGCGTTTGCGGGACATGCAGTTTGGTACTCATTATCATGACGGCACCTCGGAGTGGGCTGTTGGATCCTTTCTATAGTATATCGGAATTCCAGCCTCACGAAGGGAGAGCAGCGCAATCTTTTTGGCACAGCCTCATGCATGCGCTTGCTGCCAGGCGCCTAGCAGCCGCTGCTTCTGCAGCAGATGGTGGCGGTAATGCATCTCGATCAGCCGGAACCATTCGAGCGCATTCAAGCCGCCGAGCCGCGGGTGAGCGACCGTAGGGTGAGCGGGCTGTAATGCCGCGTCCTTGCCGGTCGGATCAAAGGCGGCCGCCACCATCGGCTCGATCTCGGTCATCCGGCGCACCGTATCGCGCAGCCCGTCTACGATCTGTTCCTTGCTGTCCGGCTGCGGCGGCGTATACTGGGGCGATGGCGGGACTTGAATGCGCGCCGGCGGAAAGCCCCCCGCCTCGAACAACGCCTCTCCCTGCTCGGTTTTGCCCGCAGGCACTCCTGCCGGATCGCGATCCGGCGCAAGACACTGTGCCGCATTCCGCAGATGCATGAACTGTGCGGAGCGGATCAGATGCATATGCATCTGGCCCAGCGACCATTCCGCTTCTGCAGGCTTCCATAGCAGCTGCCCGAGGCTTATGCCCTCCAGTTCCCGAATGTAGTCATTTACGGTGTCCTCGAACCTGCGCAGCGTTTCCTTCGTATCCATTGCCACAGCCACTCCTTTGATTTTCGAATGGCTCAAGCATACGACACGGCTCCTGACACCGGTTTGTCAGTACCTTTTTCGCATGTTATCAATTTCTGCGCGCATGCGGTCCCGCAGCGACGCCGGCTCCAGCACGCGCACCGCTGCGCCCCAGCCGAGCGTCCACTGCAGCAGCTCCTCGATCTGCCGCACGCGGAACGTCGCCAGCCAGCCTTCCTCTCCCGGCTCGAACGTTTCCATATAGAAGTTGTCCGATCCCTGCACCAGGTCTGCGACAGCAGGATCGACGAGCATCCGCACGATGACGTTCCGATCGTCCGCAGACCGCCGGTCCCGAAGGTTGAAGCCGGGAGGGACTTCAAACGAAGCTTCAAGTACGGTCAGCTCGTTCATGCGGGACAGCCGAAAATGGCGAATGTCGCCCCTGAGATCGCAAAGCGCGACGAGCACCCACGCCCCTTGGGAAAAAACGAGACCGTAGGGGTCGGCCGTACGCTCGCTGTGGCGGCTCCCATCCGGCCCCGGCAGGTTTTTGGAATAGCGGAAACGAATCTTGCGCTTCTGCACGATCGCCCGGCGCACCTGCTCGAACGCAGCCTTCTCCTCCCCGCGCGTCACAGCCGTTCTATCGCTTAGCAGCCGGATCGCCGATCGCAGCCGGGCCGCTTCCTCCCGCACATGCTCCGGCAAAATGACCTCGATCTTCTCCTGCGAGCTGCGGGCGCTCGTGCCGAACTCCGCATCCAGCCTCAATTCAACGAAGTCCGCCCCAATGAGCAGCGCCGTCGCCTCCTTCGCCGTGAAGCTGACCGGAGGCAGAAAGTAGCCTTCCATGAGGGAGTAGCCTACCCCCGGCGCGCCTGCCACCGGAACCCCCATCTCGCTAAGCGCCTGCATGTCGCGGTAAATCGTGCGCACGCTCGTCTCGAACCGGCCGGCCAAGTCCTCGGCGCGCAGCACTCCTTTGCGCTGCAGCTCGATGACGATGGCCAGCAAGCGATCGGTTTTATTCATCGCCGCCCACGTCCTTTGTCGTGCCTCTATTGCGTATCCCATATCGCGATCCGCGAGGATCGGCGCGATCATTACCAGGTTTCATCAAGATGCTGCGCATAGTAGGAGAGCGGTTTACTAAAGTATTGGAGCTTCTCATCTGACGTCGTTTCCAGCAGGTTGGCTAAAAGGAGTTCGGTCGATTGTTTGTATTTTCCCGTATTATAGAGGGCTATCGCCAGAAAGACCTGAAGCCCTCTATGATGAGGAAATTCCGCTACACCCCGGCGCAATGTCTCCTCCGCTTCCTGATAGAAACCCAAATAGCGATACGTGCTCCCCAGACCAAGCAAGGCCCGCTCCAGATCGGGTCCGGATAGCCCCTGTTCAATCGCGTGAACATAAAATGGAATCGCTTCTCGGCCTAGTCCTGAATTGTCATGGGCAACGGCTGTCTGGAAGTTGATCTCGGCATCGTCCGGGTAAGCGGAAACCAACTCTATCAGCATGGCGCGGACTTCAGCAAGCATAGCTTGGTCCTGCTTGGCCCGTCCTTCTTCACGCATCTGTATGGCTTTATCCAGTCGTTCTCGATTCATTTGTGCATTTTCCTTTCATTTTTGAAATAATGCTTGCCAAACAAAAATATGTCTGACTGGTTTTGGCTTGTGGCAAAGTAAGATTACATGGAGCCGGCCCCCGGCTCTAATCGCTGCACCCGCATCAAGTATGCCGTGACATTGCGGTCATCCTGGAGGGGGTAAGCGTAATTCAGCCGCTCCGCAACCTCTCTGGCTGTGCTGCGAAACAAATCCAGCAACGCAAACAAAGCGCGCCACACCCCTTCATATGTCCCCTCCGGATAGGTGGACAGGAGTGCGCGCCAGCTTTGCTCCGGCAAGTGCTGCTGCAAATACTTTCCGTTTTTCCCGGTGCTGACAGAGAAATGAGTGTCTAAACCGACCTTCCACTCGAGCATCTTGATCAGCATCGGTCTTACATTTTTGTTCAGATGGTCCATGGCGTACGTTATCTCTTGTCTCCACAAGCCTTTGGCTACATAGGTTGACACCCACCACAACTCGTTGCAGCAATCTGCGTAAAAAGCGGCCGACGGACGCTCCACCCAATAATCTTGATCGGACGGCGCCGGGAGAGCCGGCAGAGATTGATCTTTATCCAACAGTACAATGGAAAGCTTGTCGCCGTTATTCCAGTTTTCTTTTTTCTCGATCGGACACAGGGTAAGGTCTACGCGGTTGCCGTCAGAAAACAACATGAGATAAGAAAAGTTGCCATCCAGCCCGGGCGGGAACAAATTCATGTCTTCCGGCGTCTGCATGATGATACGGCTTCCGAAGCAGTCTATCCAGTCCGGGTCCGCGACAAAAGAATCCAGGTCCGTAACCACGAATACAATATCGTAATCCTGGAACATATCCTTCGGAACGTTCGGATTGGTTCGTGATCCGTTCATCCCGACCGCACGGACCCGCTCGTCTTGGCCTGCATATTCCAATATCAGATCCATCATCTCTTGTTCGCTTCTCATCCCGATGCCAGTCTCCCTTCTCCTTATGCTGCAGCGCTGCCGGTTGATTCGGATATGCGGTGAGCCCCTGCGTATGTGCAAAATCGGCAAATTCATCGATCTCGTTCGTGGACATATGCTCGGCCGGATTCATTCTCTACCCCCGGTTACTCCCTGTCGCCCTGCTGTATGAATGCGGGTCCGACTCGCATATACGAAAAACCGCCGAAGCAATCGGCGGCCTGTCCGTTAGCAGAGAGCCTGTACGCGCTATTATTTCTCCGTCTCGTAGCGGACCGCGATAATGCCCGAGTTGAGCGTCCGGCTGGACAGCAGCTTGAGCTTGATTTTCTCACCGTTGCCGTCGAATACCGATTGGCCGCCGCCCAGAATGACCGGACAGATCGTCAGCCAGAATTCGTCGATCAGGCCGAGCTCAAGCAGCGTCTTCGCCGCCCCTGGGCTGCCGAAGATAACGAGATCTTTGCCGGGCTGCTCCTTGAGCGCCTTGATCTCCTCTGCGATATTGTCCTTGATCAGCATCGTATTGTTCCATTCAGCCTTGTCCATCGAGCCGGAAATGACGATCTTCTTCACATCCTGCACCCATCGGGCATGCTCCCTATCGTGCTCCGAAGCATCCGGATCGTCCAGCAGCGTAGGCCAGTAGCTCTCCATCATTTGATACGTCGTGCGTCCGTATACGGGGGAGCCGACTTCGGCTACAATCTCCTCGGCGTACTTCTCCAATTCCTCGTTGTACGGAATCCAATTCAATCCTCCGTTCGTATCCGACGCATACCCATCCAGCGACACATGCATGAACAATACGAGTTTTCTCATGTCTGTTTCTCCTCCAATATGGAATGGTTATCCTGCAGATACGTTCACTATAAATCATGACGTTACGTCAGGTTCAAGTAAAAACCCGATTTTTTTGATGTACTACAGTTTTATATCTCTTTAGAAGGAGCAAACGCTTGATTGATAAACGAAGTCATGGATTCAAAAACGTCGGACAAAGGAACTCTCCCTTCAAACGTCAACTTGAGTACCAATACCATCTGAACTGCCCACACTTGCGCTTGGACCTTATTTCCCGCCAACCGATTCTTTAGTAATCCCTTTGCCAATTCTCGTTCGTATGTGGCCCACATGACCATGAGGCGATTATATAGCGCCGGGCTGTCTTGAATGACCTGAGACAAAGCAACGTATTCGCCGATAGCCTCGTCATTCCCCGCAATCCCGATGATAAACGTCTTAAACTCCTTCCACAGGTATTGGGGATTGACGGTTTCTATAAATTCAAGAACGCGCTCCAACAGCTCATGCTCGTCATAGAATACAATCGCATCCTTTGTGGGAAAATACTGAAACAATGTTTTTTTGGCGATGCCGCTCGCGTCTGCGATCTCCTGCGTTGTGACATGGTCAAACCCCTTCTCGGAGAAGAGCCTGAGGGCATTTTTTATAATCTCAAGGTGCTTGGCTTGTTTTTTTTCTTCTCGTCTACTCATGATCCCAGTGTAGCATAACGCTTGACAAATAAAAAGTAACCGAGTAACGTATAATTCGTAACCGGGTTACTTTTTTTATTTTGAAAGCGAGGGATTTATATGCGTGAGGCCAAATCATCGTCCGCTTCCCTGTGGATACTGATGATTCCTTTAATGCTTGTCTTATTTATTTCCAGTCTCGACCAGACGATCGTGACGACTGCGCTTCCTAACATTGTGCACAGTTTGGGCAATCCTCAAGATGTGGCCTGGATTACTACCGCATACCTCATCACCAGTTCGATTACTACGTTATTGCTCGGCAAAATGGGGGACTTATTTGGCCGTAAGGCGATCTTGCAATTTTCGCTCATCGTCTTTCTCATCGGCTCTTTATTATGCGGCATCGCCTCATCCGTATTCATGCTAAGCCTATTCCGCGCTCTCCAAGGGATCGGCGGCGGCGGACTGACCGCATTGGTGATGGCGGTTATCGGCGATTTAGTGCCTCCGCGCGAGAGGTCCCGCTATCAAGGGCTCACGGGCATCGTCCCTGCTGTCGCGCTCATAGCTGGTCCCTTTTTAGGAGGCTACATTTCGGATAATTTTTCATGGAGATGGGTTTTCTACATCAACCTGCCGGTGGGAGTCATTGCTTTTGCGCTCATCGCCACTCGCTTGAGATTGCCCAGGGGCAAGACCGTCAGAAGCCTGGATTGGCTCGGAGGTATCCTTGTTACGATCACCACGACAGCATTGTTGTTGGTGCTTAATTGGGGCGGCGGCAGCTACGCTTGGGATTCTGCCCTGATCTTGACGCTATCGGGCGCCGCTATTGTGGGGCTTGTTCTGTTCGTACTCGTCGAACATCGCGCCAGAGAACCCATTACTCCGCTTAGCTTCTTCAAATCCAGCATTTTCACAATTTCGTCTCTGCAGTTTTTTATCGCAACTGTCTCCCTTTTTGTAGTCATGGTGTTTGTGCCTATGTATCTTCAAAATATAAGAATGTATTCCGGGGCACAGGCAGGATCGTTTATCATCCCCATGATGATTGGCATTATTCTGACATCTTCGATCTCGGGCGTACGCATTGCAAAAACGGGACGGTACAAATATTGGCCGGTCGCAGGATCGATCCTGATGGGCATCGCCATGTGGATGTTAGGCACCATATCTCCGTCCACTTCAAGCTTGTGGATTATTGCGGCCATGTTAATCGTCGGTATGGGACAAGGGGCGCTCATACAAGTTGCCTTGTTAGCCGGACAGAATGCTGTGCCTTATACACACATCGGAACGGCAACTGGAGCATTGAACTTCTTCAAAGGACTTGGCGGAGCATTTGGCGCTTCCATCTTCGCTGGAGTTCTCACACGGCAATTAGGCAATAAAACGGACCCATTGCAAATTTCCCATGCTTACGGGCATACCTTTTTGTGGGTCATCCCCTTTATCGTCGTATCCTTATTGATCGGGATTTTGATGAGAGAAAAACCGCTGTCCGCAGATATGGAAAAGGTTATGGCAGGCGAAGTCGAAGTTCCTGAATACTGAAGCGAAGGTGCGGGGCGTGGGGAGTATTTGAAGCAAGGCACCTGGCGGGGTGCCTTGCTGACTCCGCCATCAGCGAACAGGCGGGCATGTTGCAGCGACTGCAATTGTTACCTCTCACCAATGGGGTTGCCCAACGAACCGTAGCGGTTCACTACCCGGCTCCATAATACCGATCGGATATCCCTCATAGCCGAGCTCGCTGCATGAAGTTACAATCGTAGCTTGTTCATGTATGGCGACCTCCAAGGCGACATCGGGTTAAGGAAACAAATTGCTATTTATTTGCACCGCCTGCGCGGGGTTACCTGCGAACCGGAACAGATTATAGTTGGTGCCGGCACTCACCATTTGCTTGCAATATTATGTCAGTGGTGAATTTGAGCGTCACATGCGGCGAATGCGCCGACTGTACAACAGTAAACATAGTGCGATGCTCTCAGCTATCCATGAGAGCTGGGGCAACCGGGTGAACATTGTTGGTGCGGGCTCAGGTTTGCACCTTGTTGCCGAAATATGTGGGAATGAGAAGACACAGCTATTCTCAGAAGATACGTATGTTCAGCTAGCGGCAAGTGTGGGCATTGGGGTGTATTCCACGCTTAAGTATGAGCTGGCTCCGCCTGCCGCACGGAATCCCGTCTTGTTACTCGGTTTTGGCGCTTTATCGGCTAAGCCGAGTAGTAGGGTTCAATCTAACGGGTCTATCGGCGAAAACAAATGGCGGCCCTATGACCGCCACGTTTCGTCTCGCTTATACTCGCCTTGACTAGGGGGCGTTATGTTCATCACGTAGGATTATCTGCGCTTCAAGTTTGCTGAGATTTTATTTTTTTTCTTATTCTGAAATGGACAACTATTGAACTTACTAAAAGTATGAGCATAATCCCAGCAGTAAACGTAAAAAAGTTAAAAAAGAGCGTATTTGTATATTGGTTTAACCATGGCCAACCATAAATAATAGATTGAGGCTCGTTTGGCTCCCCACCCAAATCTTGAAGAAGGGATTGGATTTGTTTATATGCACCATAAATAAATAAGAACAGTAAAAGAAACAAAGTCCATATGTATGATTTTAAGTTTTTTCGAGTACGAAAGTGAAGTTGACTGATTCGAAAAGCGTAGGCAAGCATTATTACATACAACGGGATTGCAGGGAAAACAAATAATAACCCTAGGTTTCCGTTCCCTGACACACCATCATGGTCATTTTTCAATGTAAATAGATCAATCAGAAAAAATAATAAAGCGGATAAACAAAGTAAAATAAAAAGCACGATCAAATCCTTCTTGATTTTTTTATTCAAATGAACTCACTCCTATTAATAAATACAATGCTCCCTTGTTCAAGGAAGCATTGTATTTATTAAGTTTCATTGTTTCCATAGGTGCAATAATCCAATATCTTGATCATTGTCATTCCAAAGTCTATAGATTGTACCGGTGTTATTGCTGCCGCCATCTGGATCCTTAAACCCAAAATACTTTGTACCATCAACAATCTTGTATCCAATTCCCGCTACAAAATGGTAGTTAGTATAAGTCGAACCAGAAACCCAAAAATCAAATCTTATCCCCGTTGGGAAATCATAATCATCAATATCGCCTTGAAAGTTATTCCAAGCAACATTATCAGTCCCTCGATACTGAACCCCAACCCATTTCTCACCATATTCTCTTAGATGAGTTAGGAGACCTACAGAGAAATCGCCCAAACTAGTCCCAAAACTTGATGTGCCCATTTCGGAATACAAATGATTTATAAGTTTAGGTACACCATCGTAATCGAATGAGCCTGGAACATTATAATAATGCCAAAGGTAATCAGATATCATGGCGCCAGTAGTCGGTCCACACGCAGAACTCTGATGGGTAACCCCGGTCATTCTTTGGTGGTATCTGGACACACTTAGTTCTTTTGAAACAGTAGACATTATACTTAGTTTAGCAGAATCATCAGACAGTAGCTGATCCCACCTGGGCCTACTAGTAGTTGCGGTTTTTTCTTTTAGTTTTAGATTCAGATTTTTTTCTTTTGCTTTTCTCAAAATTTCCTCCGCGCTTGATGCTTGTACAATACCATTTAAGAAATAACTCTTTAGTCCAGACTGATCGGATTCTATTACTCCATCTCCGAATTCAAGGACGGGTCCTCTATCTTTGGTAGCAGATACAATGATATATCCTTTATTCATCCCAGATTTATTATTAATAAGAAAATAATAAGCCAGCAATGTTTCATCAATGTCATACAAGTCCTTTGAGAATTTCAGTTGAGCGTCCTGCCATAAATCATTATTGAGATATCCGATAAACTTTTGTGCAGCTTGTTCAGCATCAGTAACAGATATCTTCTCACTCACGTAGTTATTAGCAGAAACGGATGGAACGAAAGAAATCAGAAGCATCAAGGATAATGAATAGATAAGGAACTTAAAATTCATCTTCAATTTTTCTCCTCCTTAAGTTTAAATAACCTCTCAGCATTCACCGAGGCAATATTTGGCGTCTGAGTTACAGACGTCAACGAACCACATCACCTCCAATTTTGTAATATTTTTTCTTGTAAACGAAAACTATCGCTGTAAATTTCTGTTTACAACTATAAATTATCACAATTGTTAGATTGTGGTATAGTTCAAAAGTCATAAAATACATAATTTTTGAATTTTCTGAACATTAAATTACGAATCAATCGGTTTGGGTGAAGCGTATCGGCGGCAGATCAAGCGTAACGAAAAGGAGAACGCCCATATTAGACGTTCTCCCTGGATTTGGCCTGGTGGAGCAGATGATTACCGTTCCTGCTGTTGCAGCATTTCATGAATTTTTTCTTGATCAATATATTTAGCTTCACCGTATCATCTATAGAGCGAACTCAAAAGGCTCCCTGTCCGGGTGTTTAGAGCCATTTCTATTTTCAGTACTGATTTTTTCTTTTGCTCTATATCTAAGTAGTCTCTATCGAAATGACTAGCATAAATCATCTGTCTAAATTTACGCACACTCATTTTTCGAATTGTCTTATCTTCAATAATTAGAACATAATCCATGCCATTTACAACCGAATAGAAATCGTGGGAAATCATAAGAATGGCGCCTTTAAACTCCCTAATGGCTCTCTCCAGTGCGATTTGCGCGTAGGTATCTAAATGGCTTGTCGGCTCATCAAGAAGCAATACATTTGCTTTGCTGGCAGCGACTTTAGCCAGTTGAAGGAGGTTTTTCTCTCCACCGGACAACGATTCTATTTTGTGACTAACGATCTCTCCTTTGAATCCATAGCCCCAAAGATACAATCTGATCTCATCATAAGTGCTAAACCCTGCATCGATTTAATTTGGATAGATCTCCTTTTACCTATACCGAAAAACAGGATTCTGGTCATACGGCAGTCAGTGTCCCGCACTTCTGGTTACACCGGTGTTTAAAACATCGGCTTAATGACCATCAGCACGGTTACCGCCAGGGACAGCAGTTGGGCAGTCGTCTCCATAGGCGCAATTCTCCGCATGGCTGCCCCGATATCGGCAGATAATTCATGACCTTGCCTTTCCGATGCGAGTTGAGCGAGCCGTTTCGTATGCGGTTCGATCAAACCGGCGATGGCGACGATTAAGATCAGTGATAATAGTATGGAGAGATTTAGCCACATTTCAGTGAACCCCATTTTGGCAATAACCATTAACCAAATGCCGGTCAGCACGAGTACCGTGCCGCCGATTTTAGAAAACAAGGCAACCTTGGACATAATATCTAAAATAAAGCGAAGCTGGTCAGTCGTTTTGGCCGACCTGCGGATAATAGGCACTATGAAGGCTGAACCGATCAATGCTACCGCAGCGAATATATGCAACACCAGCAACCATCCGTACAAACGATCAACTCCTTTTTAGTGAATCGGCATCTCGTTCCGACAAAGTGGGTCGCAACTTCGGCTTCGGAAAGCTCCCTTAACCGCGACCGTCTCTATTTCGTCAATAGGTTCAGCAGGCGATCAACTTCCTGTGTCCAATCCATCCCGATTGCTTTTGCGTCTTGAAGTATCAGACCGTTAATAACCGAAAAATATAGAATCAATTGCTTGTAGGCATCGCCCTCCGAGAATACGCCCTCTTGCTGCCCTCGGACGAAGATCGGGATAATCTGTTCCATGGTTTCTTGTGGGGAATACCTCTCGATTGCTTCCCTCGCCTTGCTCGGAATGGCTTCCAATGTTAACGCCTGTTGAACGAGCAGGAAATATAGCTTGTGGTTCTCATCCAACATTTGAAGCGTAAACGCCTTTAGTTGCTCAAGAGGCGAACCGGAGAGCTGTTCGATATCCCGAATGGCTTTCCGGGATTCCTCGATCGCCTCTTCCACGAGGAGCGCAAAGATCTCGTCTTTGGATTCGAAGTAGCGGTACGATAAGCCTTGGCTAATCCCGGCCTCCTCCGCGATCATGCTCATTTTCGTGCCAACGAGACCTTTTTGCGCAAATATTTTAAGAGCCGCCTTTTTGATCTGATCCTTGCGCTCTTGTTCAGATTGCATTTTTTCTGTTCTTGGCATAGGTTATCCTTCTTCCTTTTTCGTACGTCAGCCGCGTATTAAGCCTGCGACATACGGATCTGCTCCTCGCTCGTCTCCCATAGCTTCTTCGCTGCTTCGATGTTGCTTGCCTGTGCCGACAGCGTTCCCACATGCTTGTCGACGTAGTAACGCCCGTTCTCCAAGTTCTTGCTGTCGGTATCCGCCAGCCATACCATTGTCTCTGCGCCCTTCTCGGGTGTTCTGGCGAACCACATCATTACGGTCGCCGTCATCCGGGCCATCCATCCGTTGTCCCGATTGAAGTTCGTGGCCACAAGTCCGGGGTCAAAGCTATAAGCTGTTACATTCGTGCCTTTCAACCGCTGCATCAGCTCTGTAGTAAACAAGATGTTCGCCAGCTTCGACTCGCCATATCGGAAATTAGGGCCGCCCTTCAGCTTTCCGAAAAAATCAAAATATCGCTTGCCGCTCAGATCGTCGAAATCGATGCCTTTCCTGGCCATCTTATGGCCGTGTGATGACGTCGTAATGACACGGCCGTGTTCGCTCAGCATCAGTCTATCAAGCAACAGCCTCGTTAACAAGAATGGCGCGATATGGTTGACCGCCATGGTCATCTCGATTCCATCCTCCGTCAGCTTATGATCGACGAACATCGCACCTGCATTATTGATCAGGATATCGATCTTGGGGCATTTCGCTAATATTTCGTTTGCCGCGCGGCGGATCGAACGCTGTGACGACATGTCGGCGATGAAGACGTCCACCGTGATCCGATTACCGGCGGAAGCCCGGATCTCATTTGCAACCGCGTTAGCTTTGGTCGCATTACGCGCCACAATACCCAAATTCGCCCCTCTCGCGGCTAACTCTCGGGCAGCCGCCAAGCCAATCCCGCTCGTCGCGCCAGTAATCACCACATATTTCCCGCTTACATTCCGCTCACTTGATTCATGAATTCCGTCCATTTAGAATCCCTCCTCGTTTTATTGAATGAACAGTTCATTCATTTGTTAAGTTGATTATAATGAACGGTTCATTCATTTGTCAATAGGGGGAATGTACATCGTTTCTTTCCTTGCGGAAAAGTCAGCCGTCGTCTGTTGACGCCATACCTAATAGATCGGTTATTTCAAAAGCCTTGCACTTAAAATATTTCAAATGGACGAGAGGAGAAGCCGTTTAAGCTTCTCCTCTGTCAAGAACGCCTATCGGCACACACAATTCCCGTTGTTTGGGATATGAACTATAACTTGTAGAACGCTGATGTCGCCGCAGCTTTACAGTAACTCAATTAATTCGACTCCATCAGGAGCCGAACCTTTATCTGCAGTGATTTCATAGTGTTTGAATGATCTTGCTGGTTGACTAGGGTCAATCAGCTTGGCCTCAACAAGATCGAACAATGTAGCTGCCGGGGCGTTGCCCAGCTCGGAATCGTGCTTAAAGACGAACAATTTGCGCGCCGACATTTTTCCACGGGAAGCGGAGCGGTCCTGGTCGAACATCAGCCTGAGTGCTTCAAAGAAGAGATCCAGATCATCCTTAGTAAATCCCGTCTTCTGGGCAAATTTAGCCGATACAAACCCCTCTAACCGGTACAACCCGTAAGGAACCAGATACTTCCTCCCCATGGTACGATTTTCTGAGGCATTTTCTTTTTCCGTAGTTGAAGCCATACGTGTAATGGTCACTTCCTGTTGCAGGATCACGTCCTCGCTTTTGGAAAAACAAAGCTGAATCGGCCCCCGCACTTGACCGCATTTGTAATCACCGGTATCCATCACTGCGCCAAAAGCCCTCACATCATAGAAACGTCTGCACATGTAAGCTTGCGCTGTAAGCTTGTCGTCCTTGTTATCCTTCGTTTTCAAGTCGTTCACTTCGTATGCTTCTCTTTGCTTGTTATTCAACACAGCGCCTTCGCTTACATATATGTCAAACCCCTCGTCATTTTCCCGGGCAAACTGAACATAATTGCGCACCTTGCGCTTAAGGCAAACATCGCTAACGATGCCATACCCGGTCTGCGGGTCGATTCTCGGCATATTGCCCGCATCTGGATCTCCATTAGGATTTCCATTGACAACATCGAAGTAAAGCACAAACTCGTACCGGTTTTTCAAGAGCTCACTCATCATATTCTGCCTCCTTTGTATCGTCCACAATTGCTTCTTTATCCTTTCCTTTGAAAAACTCCTGTTGTTGGTGATAAAATCCGATAAGAAACTGTCCCTGCCCGGCTGCGTTCAACGTCTTGGGAAAACCGTCCGCCGGGAGTTTCCCCATTACTTCCAGTAGAAGTTTGCGCGGATAGTACTTCTTACTCTTGGAGAAATGATGTTCTGAATTTGCCAGCAGAGAGGGGAAAACTTGTTCCGGACTCGCCAAGGCGGCATTCAGATATTTGTCCACAATAGAAGCGTTCACCTTTTCCAGCGCATCAAATTGAGCCTTATTTAAGATAGCAAACACTTGCCCCAGCAAATACGGAATAGCTTGTTCATTCGGATCCAGTTCCACGCCTATCCGCTCCTTCCGATTGCTTGATTCGGCAATTCGATTAAGATATCCCTTAATCACACCTATCCGTATACGATTGATTGCTTTGCGGGCATCCTCCGAAGCTTCAGCCCGAATGCGACTCAACATCGCCATTAGCAAGCTGTCCGGATAAGGTGTTTCCGCCATGATGCTGCGGATGAATGCAACCCGATGGGGAACGGGAACATTTTTACTCTCCCTGCGTACTGCTGTCTCCAACATAATTTGATTGATGGATGGATGCTTTGGCTCCCATGTCGGTCCTTCCACATAAATATCCGCATAATGCTGCCGGAATTTCTTCACCAATTGACCGAATGTATTTACGTAAAAGTAGCGAATGACGACCCTAGTTTTGTTGGTCGAAAGCCCTAAGAGATAAATCCGAACATTTTCGTTTAAATCCAATTGCTCCGGCAACGTACCTTTATACAGATGGTCCATAATACCGGACATCTTGCGATTGGTGAGCTCATCCATCTTATAACGCCAACCGGACGCCTCGCCTTCGAACATCATCCCGAGAAGCTGTTCTTCTTGCGGAGCCTTTTTCTCTGCCCAGTATAATACCTTGTCCCCATGCAAATTGATACTGCGTTGTTTATCTCCAATTAGTAGATTCAGGGCCGTGACATACTTAAATGCGGCCGATTCCGAGACAGGCGCATTGTCTCCTTTCTCCTTTCGATAGGAAACAAAGCTGTCCTGGTTGAACCCGACAAGAGTCGGCTTGTCCTGTCCAAAACCGTCCAGATTACCATGAATACGTGCGATAGGACCAATTTTCCCAGTAACCAGGCACTGCCCAGTAGCTGCATCCACAGAACGGCTATTCAGATAACGCTCCCATGCTTCTTGGATGGCAGGCCGTTCATGGATATATCTACCGCAGTCATCTTCAAGTTGAAAGACAATATTCCCGCCTTCCTCCAACCTGGATGTATCTACGTTGTCGTAATCCAGCAAACCTTTTTTTCTTTTAGAAAAAAAACCCAATACAGCGCAAGCACCCTCATCTTCTACATCCCGTAGAACCGTCTCATGAATGGCCCGACTAGCCTCGAAGCGGTAGTCCGCTCCGTCTGGATCGCTATAGATTCCGAATAAAAAGTTGGCATTCTCGCATAGGAAGGCGGGCTCGGGCCGTCTGCCCGACCGTTTCGGTTGCTGGGGAGTGACACGCCTTGAAGGGAACGGCTTCGTTTCCTTCTTGCCGTTCTTTCCGGTTATGTCCCGCCATTCCGTCAAATCCAATATCTGCAGCAAATTTCCGTTACAATCCAATACAATGCTCCTCGATACGGAAGTTACCGCATATCCGGGCTGAGCAACATCTTCGGGGTACTCTTCGGCCATACGGTCGTAAAACCCGCACAATGCCTGCAATATCATGTGTTCACCTCCGGAGGGACCTCAATGATGCCGTTTCGCATTTTTGCCTCAAAGAAGCGGGGAGTGAATGTATATACCGGCCTTTTCTGTTTCGGTTCCTCGTTATAGTCAATATCCCACAGCATCCAGCCCAGATCGTAGTCAGCTTCATTAGCGTAGAAACTTTCCGGTCGCTTCCCTGTCGTTTCAATAAGCTTGAAGCGAGCTGCAAACTCTCGGCATCCCAAGTATGGATTATGAAAACATTGCCCCTGCCTCGCTCGACGAAGAAACATATTATAGAACTTCTCCGGCGTATCGTTCTCTCCGGCATGTCGGGCAACTATAGTAAAATGAGCATCTATAAGGTAGGAGACGTTCCTCAGTACAAGAGACGTTCGCTGTTGGCGATCCTCGCCGGTATACTGATGCAGATCAATATTTGAGCCCGACATAGCGGCTGTAACATTCCTCGGCGGAATCTTGGAGCCTACCTCGTTGCGGCGGATCGACTCGAATTCTATCGGGTTAAGTACTGTAATTCGATCCACCACCCACCGAATTGCCGGCTTCCACAGTACTGCTTCGAGCACTCCACGCGCCGCTGAAGGTGTGATTACGTCATAACTGACCCGCTCTCCCTTGAGTTCCGGCCTTGTGAAGAGGGCGTAATCACCGCTTACCTGTAAAGTCACGCCATAACCCATAAGTTTTATTCCTCCCCTCGCGGCTGCGATCGCAGCCCTGTCTTATCTGCATCGTACCAATCGTTAATTTTGCCATGAATCCCTCCTTCTGAACTTTGCAAATAATAGATAGCGTCTCCGATGTTGCCCAACCTGCCGCTGCGACGAAGCTGATCGAACTCTTCCGGATACAGTGATACAGTATAACGCTGCAATTTCCGAATATAGGAGGCAGGATAGTGTGAGGTCAGCGCTTCTTGCAGACGGTTGCGACAAGTTCCATCATAAGGAATAACAACAGGGATAGTGTCGTCACGAATAAAGCGATATTGTTCCGCGATTTCACGGAATTGGAAGGAATACTCGTCGGCAGCGCCGTTAAGATTGCGCAATAGTTTGTACTTATCCAACTTGCCGGCAGTCCCCATATTATAGAAGTGCTCGAAGTACTCTTTAACAGCCTCTGGAGTCAACGGGTCCGGATGCCGTCGCAAGACCAGCTTGGCTAAGTCCGCCCTGCCTGAATACCAGGCAAGGCGGGCCGGGCAATCCTCAGATTCGAAGAGAAGCATGCGGCCCTCATTTTGATAACCTTCACGGTTACATCTACCTGCCGCTTGAACAAGTCCCTCCAGACCCGTCATCTCCCGCATTACGACTGGAAAATCAATATCGACTCCCGCCTCGACAAGCGTTGTGGCAATCACATAACATGGGGTATCTTTTGGTCTGTCCTTAATCTTGTTCAGCACTTTCGTTCGATGCTCGGCACACATAAGAGCACTCAAGTGATGGGTAATTCCCTCTCCTACTCGCATAGATACAAGGTGGTACAGTTCCTGAGCCAGTCTTCTGGAGTTCACGATACATAGTACTTGCGGCCCCTGGGAACATATCGTTTCTATCAGTTCCACATTTGTCTTTTTACCGATAAAGGAAACACTAACCCTCTTAAGCGAGCTGTAGAGATCTGAGGGATTATCCATGATTTCCACAGGTTTCAAACCATCCAACCATTCCGAGCGCAAGGCTGGCTGAGTCGCGGTACAAAACAATACGGTGACTCCGAAATCAGTACACAAACACCGAAGAACAGCTAGGGTTGGAAGCAGCAATTCCTCGGGAAGAGCTTGGGCCTCGTCCAAGATAATGACGCTGCCCGCCAACCTGTGAAGCTTGCGGGCACGGTTAGGCTTGGATGCAAAAAGACTTTCGAACAGCTGCACGTTAGTCGTGACGATTAAGT
Source organism: Cohnella sp. 56 (assembly GCF_037963805.1). Lineage (NCBI taxonomy): Bacteria > Bacillati > Bacillota > Bacilli > Caryophanales > Paenibacillaceae > Cohnella > Cohnella sp. 56. Next base: position 133,385 of record NZ_JAZDQE010000007.1, read on the forward strand.
CAGCATCCCAGTTCTCGCTGGCAAGCTGCCGAGGATCAAATTCGCCTTCAGATTCCATGCCAAACTCCATATTGCTGTGGTGCTCAAGAACAGTATGCGCACGATCCGAGCCCAGCGCTTTACGGTACACATCCACCGTTTGTTCAATTAGACTGGTGAACGGCAGCGCAACAATGATTCTCTTGGTTCCTTCGTGGCATCGGGCATGCTTCAAGGCGAAGGCTAGAGAGGCATAAGTCTTCCCACTCCCTGTCGGTGCAGTTAATGTATAGAATCCTTTTGGACCAACTGCAGCGCGAAGACAGCTTTCCAGAACCAGTTTTCTTGCCTCGGCGATCTTTGAATTTGAAGGCGAAGCCTGCAGCTCATTCAGCTTGGCCTGGTATAGCGAATGTATTTGCTCAAGCGAAATGAAAGCCTGCCGGGAACCTGCGCGCTCCGGTTGCAGGAATCTTTCTGTATCAAGGTAATCCGCATCCACCAAGGCGGAATAGAGCATTCGAATCCATAGCGACCGGGACATTCCTATATTGGAGCTACGGGATGGCTTAGGAATATCCTCCGAGCTAAACTCCAGGAACTCCGGAGGCACTCCGTCGACTATGGTAAATTTATTTTTATGCAAAATATCATCCAAACCCGGTTTCCCGCTTCGTGAAATATGGTTCGGAAGTCCGCCATGGTGGCCATAGATCGCGTATGCTAGAATGAGGCCATAAGGAAACGGATAACGATTATAAACCGCCAGTGCTCCAGCCGTTTTATGATCGGCTTTGATCTTGCGGTCTTCAAGTCGACGCTGAAACTCAGGTAAATTTTTTCCATAGTCGTGAAGAAGACCTAGAATCTGTCCAAGAATTTCCCAATTAAAACATTTCGCATACTCGCCTGCTACTTTCGAAGTTTTTTGCTGATGGGACTCTAGAGGATGCCATTGTTGTTTGGGGAGAAGGCTGCCTGTTACGGGGTCACGTTTGGAGTGTGCATATTTCATCCCATCCCTCTCCTTTTTTGTGATACGATAAAAGTATCTGTGGGGTTCTGGGTGGGAAATAACGCAGATATGTATATTTTCTTTTCATAGTACCTAATTGCTTGATCACAACCAAAATATAACCATATTTTTACTCAAGATGTCAAGTGTAATCTTTTTTGTCGTCAGGACTGCTTTAACATATTTCCCAATTCATCCTTGTACATTATTCTGATCAGGCATTGGGGATATGTTGAGCATAGACGTGGATTGAAACATAGTGCCTAAGTGGTATCAAGAAGACTAAAGCAATAAAGGGGAAGGAGCCTAGGCTCCTCCCCCACCCACCCATACTCGGACGGCTGGACCGCGCGGACGCTGGACCTCAAGCTAACCGCCCAATACGAGCATACGATCGCCATAACGCGGATGGTCCACAGGTCCTGACTGCGCAATAGCATAATTTGAGGTCGACCAACGAGGTATCGATCATTTCACCTGGATTTTGTTCGGACGAATTTCGCTGAATGTGTAACGAATCAGAGTGGTGTGGGCCATGCTCATGCGTTTGCACCTTCTCTCCAAACGAAACTCATTTGCATCTTTAGAAATTTAACGTTTCCCTGTAGATGTTCAGATCATTTTTAAGACATATATTTTTGAATCAGTTGCTGGAGCGCTTGCTTTACATCACCATGAAATAAACCTCCATGATAGCAAATCAGCTGCTCAATATCGTAGTCGAGCAAGCACTGTACGGAGTGGATTGCCTCACCCAGATCCAGTGTGTATTGGGGATTAGCGATGGCGAGCTTGCCTTCCTCGATGACGACGGCATCTGCTGCTATCAGTGTTTTGGTGGCGGGCAAATATAATGAGATATGCCTAGGCATATGACCAGGCGTGTGGATAATTTTTATCCCGTCGCGCCAAGGAAGCCTGTCCCCATTGGATACCGTCCGATCTACGGCAACCGGCTCGATCGATTGTAAGAAGCGAATGAATTGTTCTGCGTACGGCTTGGCTTCATCCGGCAATGCGTTAGACGCTGATTCTGCCTGCTCAAGTCGCAACGACATGATACCGCCATTTACAGACGAAAAGGCTTCATAGCCGTGAAGACCGCTGCGCACCCGCAGCCGGCCCCCCGTTCACGAGCCCATTTGACTGCGTTGTTCACATCCTGGGTTCGTCTGCAAAAATCAATGACCTTCGGAAACTTGGAGAAACGCCTATTGAACTCCATTCTGGCCGCATTATAGGACGGATTGCCCGGATATACGATCCTTCCGGTTAAGCGTGGACTTGTCTTTTTCCGGTAACGGCAAACGCCTTGTTTATAGGGTAAAGGTCATCCAAGTATTATTCAGGCCGCAAATTCTTCGCCGTCACTTGCGTAGGGCAAGAGGCAAGGGGTAAGGTGGAAGTATATGATCCGGAAAAAGGTGAAGCGCGGATGGAAATTACGAGTATGCTGGTACGCCGATTAATCGACAGCCAATTTCCGCAGTGGCGTCATCTGGCTATAACTCCCGTAAAAAAAGGCGGACACGATAATCGCACGTACCGACTGGGCAACGAAATGACCGTTCGGCTGCCGAGCCATGAACGCTACGCTGCCGCGATTGAAAAAGAATGGACTTGGCTGCCGATCTTCCAGCCCCATCTATCCTTGCCCATCTCGGTTCCCATAGCAAAGGGCGAGCCCACGGATCAATATCCGCTTCCATGGTCCGTTAACCGGTGGATGGATGGCGACACCGTCACGCTGAACAACATACGCGATTACAATGAATTTGCTGAAGACCTGGCGAGATTTTTGAAGGAGCTGGAGGCGATCGATGCAAGCCGCGGCATACCGGCAGGCGTCCAGAATTTCCATCGCGGGGGAAACCTGGCAGTGTACGATTCTGATACAAAGTCAGCTCTCGAAACGCTTTCCAACGCATACGATCAAGAACTGCTGATGGAAATATGGGAGCTTGCTCTGGCGACGAGCTACCGGTCGGCACCGGTATGGCTGCATGGCGACGTTGCAGTAGGCAATCTGCTCGTGCAAAATGGCCGACTGTCCGGTGTTATAGACTTTGGGACGATGGGCGTGGGCGATCCAGCAAGCGACCTTGTGATGGCCTGGAATTTCTTTGACGATGCGAGCCGCGACATCTTCCTGCGCAGCATGAACGTAGACCAAGATACCGTGAATCGTGCGCGCGGTTGGGCGCTATGGAAGGCGCTCATCACCTGCGCCTGGAACGAGAAAGACTCGGAAGCTTCGACCTGGGGGAAGTGTGTGATCGACAGCATCATCCGGGACTACAAACGGCGATGAGCACGCGGACCTTCGGCATCCGCGACGGGGGTTCAAAAAACTTGCCCTTATTTATAATACGGTTCATTATGCACAGCATAACGGCTAAAAAAGCTACCATCACTGGCAGCTTCTCTCACCACATATACCGGATTAACCGTCCATTTAAAGCAGCTTAATCAGCCCTTCCAGCTCATCGACCAAGCCCTTGGCAAGCTCAAAATCCGTATCCTTTAAAGCCAATTCTATTTTCATTTCAACCGATTTTTTCATTTGTTCTTTTTCGAGATAGTCTCGATCAAAATGGCTGGCATAAATCATCTGCCTGAATTTTCGCATGCTCATTTTTCTAATCGTCTGATCCTCAATGATTAAAACATAATCTATGCCATTTACGACCGAATAGAAGTCATGAGAAACCATGACAATCGCGCCTTTATATTCTTCAATGGCTTTCTCCAGCGCGATTTGCGTATAGGTGTCCAAGTGGCTGGTCGGTTCATCAAGAAGCAGCACGTCTGCTTTACTGGCGGCTACTTTAGCGATTTGAAGCAGATTTTTCTCTCCGCCGGATAACGAGGCTATCTTCTGATTAACGATTTCTCCTTCAAAGCCGTAGCTTGAAATGTACGATCTGATCTCATCGTACGTTTTAAACCCGGCCTCGATGAATTCATCCATGATCGTATTCGAATCCTTCAGCACTTCGCCTTGATTTTGAGATAAATAGGCCACTTTAACGTCAGCATTGATTTCAATGGAATCATGACTGTTTTTAAAGATGTCTCGGAGTAAAGTCGTTTTCCCGGTGCCGTTTGCACCAATGATGGCAACTTTATCCGTAGATTTGATCTCAAAGTTGACGTGGTCTAAAAGCAATTCATTAAAGGTAACGCTATAATGGCTGACATTTATAACTGTGCTGTCCTCAACTTCATGATCTATATCAAAACGGATCGCCGGCTGCTTCAACGCAACGAACGGCGCCTTAATTCTACGCGCTTCCAACCTCTCTTGGAATCTAACTCTTGCTTTTAACGCTTTGCCCCTAGAAGCTTCTGAGTTATAAGTGGCAATCGCTCTTAGATTGTTGATGATTTTCTCGTTTCTCTCACTTTCCTCTGCTTCAGCGACTGCGAGTTCCTGCAGCTCAACTTTAGTCTGAAGTAAGGAGAAGTTATAGTCCATATAACGCCCGTCGAACTCCTGGATCTCCGTATTTTCGAGGTGCAGAATCTTGTTGAAACAATGATTTAATAGATATCGGTTGTGCGTAACGACGAGCAGTGTTCCTTTGTGAGCGTTAATCAGATTTTTAAGCGCATTGAGGTTGTCAAAGTCTAAAAATACATCCGGCTCGTCCATAATCAATACGTCCGGATGACGAAGCATTTCCTTCATCACTTGAATAAGCTTGAATTCTCCGCCGCTCAGGTCGGATACTCGATGATCCTTCAGCCCTATGAGGTTAGCCAAGTTTAGTTTCCTATTGATGTTGCTTTCAAAATCGTCCCCGCCGAGTGCCTCTAATGCATCCAAAGCGAGCTGGTACTTTTCTAATAATGAGTCCAGATCCGAGGTTGATTCCATTTCGGCACAAATCGATGTGATTTCATTTTGAATCTTAATGAATTCTTCCCCTATATATTCAAAAACGGTTGTTTCCTTCGTTTGATTGAATTGCGGAAACTGGCTTACATGCCCGATTATGCAAGCCGGTTCTATTTCCAGGATGCCTTCGTACATATATTTTTCCGGATCCATCAGCATATCTATCAACGTGCTTTTCCCGTTGCCGCTTGTTCCGATAAAAGCGCAATGCTGTCCTTCTTCAAGCGTGAATGAAATGTTTTTATATAGTTCTTTTTGCGGGAATGAAAAGGATAGTTGTTCAACTTTTATCATCGTATGACCTTTCCTTGAAAAACATAGATTTGGCGCTTGCCGTTGTTAGCGTAACACTGTTTACACCCGACTTCAATCGCATTTGAATGCCAACCCTTGGTTAGGTTTACGACCTCACAGGCACGCTTGGTATCCAGGCTTGCTTTTCACCGCCGTGGGCTTAACGCCTTGCATTTATTTGGCTAACGTATCGGCACTTCCCTGTAACCGCGCCTCCATAATCAAGCGCAGCTCATCGGGAATCCGTTCAAACTCGACCCCCTTCCCCAGGAACAAAAGCCAATCCGCATAATACGCCAGCGCCTCGGCATCGGTCACGTCCAGTTGAACGTTAAAAATCCCGCTCGACTGGAACATCCCTGTGAAGGACAAAATAATTCCCGGCGGGTGCATGCGCTTAAAGCGCTGGATCCCCGTCCAATCAAGCTTTACAACCAGGTTGGACTCGCGTGCGCCGAGCCGCTTTTTGCTTAAGATCTCCTGCTCCGAGCGCTTCATCTTCTCCGTGGAGATGGCCGAATCCCGCAGCATCTCGACAGGTAAATACCGAAACGAATCCGTATCGAAATCATAAACCTCGACCAGCCAATGCGCGTTTGAGTTAAAAATATGAATCAAAAAAACGTCAATCAATTGAGGCCAGCCGGCACTCGGCTCATAGGTCAAGCGCAGGTGCTTATCCCGCAAGGCAAGCGAGATTAACTGGTTCAACTCCGCAGGCGCCGCATCGTCGAGTTCCAGCAGATTCGGATTCGCAGGATTCGTATTTTCAAAAAGCAAGAGATGATTCAGTTCGATCAGCTCGTCGTGCTGGGCTTGCGATGCGATGCCGATGAGTTTTTCAGTGATAGAGCGGCGATTTTGCAAATAAGGCAGCTGCGAATTTTTCGAAGCGATAAAGCTGATAAATATCGCTTTGAGCTCCTCCGGCGTGAAACGGACGGCGGACAGGTACTGATTTTGCAGCACATTGTAGCCACCCCCGCGCCCAAGCTCGGACGTCAGCGGGAAACCCAACGCCTGGATCTCGTTAATGTCGCGGATTGCCGTTGCGCGGGAAATCTTGAACTCCCGCTGAATCTCCGCAATCGTAAAATGCGCGCGATTATTGATAAAGCGCATGATCAGGTTCACTCGTTCGGTCTTTTTCATGATTGTATTGTATCAGAAATGCAGCATCACTTTGTGGCATCCACCAAAAAAAGTATCGTTTTTTGATACATTTAGCGATTAGTATCAATCTTGTAAAGAGTCATCCCAAAGGAGAGAATAAAAATGGCTAGCTACTCCATCCAAACCATCTCGGAAAACTACAAAATGACTGCTTTCGGCGTTTTACTGGAAGACTACAACGACTGGGCAGGCAATGCAGCCAAAACGGCAGCGAAAAAAACGCAAATCACCGAAAATGGCAAGCTTGCCGCGCTTCTCGCGCTCGCCGACGGGCAGGAATATCAAATCAATTACGTCATCGACGGCAAGGCTTGGCGCGGCTTCGGCGTGATGGGTGCATACGACGTGGAAGACGCAGTCGTCCTCGACTTCCTCGCCGGGGAATACCTCGTGGTGCCTGGCACAGGCGCTGACAAGGACCGCCTTCCCGACGAAATAACAGGCAAAGTTTTCGGCGGCCTGCTGCAAGAAATCACGGACTACAAATACGTGGGTCCCGGCAACTCCACATTCGTCAAAGCAGCCGAAGACGGCAAATTCTACGGTGAAATGTGGCTTCGTGCAAAAAAAGTAGGAGACTAATCTAAAAAAGGAGCGCTCTCGTGGAAAATTACGCCGTCGAACACAAAAAGTCGTTTACACTGACCGCTTATGGTTTCTCGATTCAATCCAGCTTCCAGGACACGTCGGCTTTGCAAAAAGAAAAAGCGGCGTTTTGGGGCGGACTGAGGGCTGACGGGCGTTTCGACAAGCTGAAGACGGCCGCAAAAGATGATCGTGAATGGTCGGTCAACGAGGTTTATCAAGGCAGACCGTGGAATTACTTCGCGGTAGAAGCTAGCAAATCGGTGGCTGACGCAACGCGCATGATCGAGTTTCCGGAGAGCGAGTACATCGTGGTCGCAGGAACCGGCGACAAGGATGCTTTGTTCGATCAGTTGACTTATCGCGCCTTTGCCGAAGTCTTGTCGCAAGTCACGGACTATGCTTACATCGGCGGTCCAAATGCGACTTATCGTAAAGAAAATGGCGACGGCACGTTCTACGGAGAATTTTGGGTTCCTGTGGTTAGAAAATAGTTCAGACGGCAATGAACATTCCGTCCTGACGCCGTACTTCGGCAAGATAAAACGCGCAAAACCAGCAATGGTTCAAGCGCGTTTTTTGCTTTGATCTATTTAAGAGTTAGCTTATTAAGCGTACCATAAGTGAAGCCGAAAATTGGGGGTTGCGTATTGGGGTATTTTCCTGCGAGTCGGATCGGATAATGCTTTGAAGGTGTCGTTCATGAAATGGCATAACATCCTTTCGTCGATTAAGAATTCGATATTTAGATAAACCTCTAATCAACTTATATTTAGTTCAGCTTAACGGGGCTATCGGCGAAAACAAATGGCGGCCCTGCGGCCACCAAGCTTCAGCTATTCATCGGATACGCCAAGCGCTTTGCTCCGTTCTTTATAGCTCTCGTTATGCGATGGATACATAAGCCACTCTCGGCACCCCGGGATCCATGGCAAGCTCGCGCTATAAAACTTCGTCTGGCGCATGGGATGACCTGAGTGCACTAACCAGTATGACTCGTGGGTCATCTGCCGGCAGACAATAGGGATTCTGGTAATACGGCAGTCAGTGTCCCGCACTTCTGGTTACACCAGTCGCGCTTTTGATCTTTTCATTGCTCATGCTACAACATAGTGTGAACACCACGCCAAAGCGATAAAAACAAAGTTAATGAGCGGCTGTGACATTTGTCTTGTCCGCTGTTGTGTTCTTGCCTTTCCTTAGTACAACGAAGGCGACCACTACGCCGAGCAGCGTAGCGATAGCAGTGACGACGAATGCGGTATGAATGGATTGATTCAGATCGGCGGGCTTCATCGTCTCTAGCGTCGCGTTCGAACCCAGGCCTGCAGAGAGAATCGCCATAATGACAGCCAGGCCAATTGCGCCGCCGATTTGCTGCCCTGTCGAGATAATCGCAGAAGCTACCCCTTGTTCTTTGGGATCGATCCCCGTGCCTCCGGCGATGAACATCGTCGTGAATACGAGCGCTTGACCGATACCGATAATCACGGTACCTGGAATGACTCCCCATGCAGACCCTGTTGCGGATAGCTGGGTAAGGATCAGAAATCCTATGGCTCCGATGGCCATTCCCGAAGCTATCGTGCCGGAGACTCCGACTTTAGCCAGCATGCGATTAAGCAGCTTTACTCCCAGAAACGCGCTGAGCGTCAACGGCAAGAACGTGAGGCCTGAACGGATAGCCGAATAATGCAGGACATCCTGCGTGTAAAGCGTCAAGAAGTAATAGAGTGTACCGAACGATGCGGAGAAAAGAAAGGCGATCAGCGCGGCACCGGTCAGATTGCGATTACGGAACAATCGAAAGGAGATGAGCGGCTCTGCTGAACGAAGCTCGATGACGACAAAGACGATGAGCAATACGGCGCCTAGCAGGACGAAGGGCAAGGTGCTCAGGCTGAGCCAGCCTTCGACCGGCGATTGAATCAGATAGTAAACGACAAACAGCAGACCTGATGTGACCGATACCGTGCCGGCAATGTCAAAATGCTTCTTATCGGACGAAAGCTTGCTCTCCTTAAGTACGATCGGCGCCAGCAAAATGGTAATAATGGCGATCGGAACATTCACGATGAAGGTGGCTTCCCATCCGATGTAGCTGGTCAATACTCCGCCAAGCAACAAGCCGAGAGACATTCCGACTCCGCCCATGGATGCCCAGATGCCCATAGCCCGGTTTCGCTCGACACCTTCTTCGAAGTTGGACATAATCAGCGACAATGTTGCCGGAGACAATAGCGCCCCGCCAAAACCTTGCAACCCTCTGGCGATAACAAGCATGAGTTGGGAGCCCGATAGCCCTCCAAGCAACGAGCCTAGACCGAATAAAACCATGGCGATCATGAATATGCGGCGTCTACCGAGCAGGTCAGATAAACGTCCTCCGATTAATAGGAATCCGCCGAAACCGAGCGAATAAGCGCTGACGACCCATTGCAGATGATTTGCGGAGAAACCTAGCTCCGCGCCAAGGGAAGGCATAGCGACGAAGATAATCGTGTAATCAAGTGCCATCATCAATTGCGAAATGGCCAGGACGAGCAAAGCCAATTCTTTAGAGCGGTTTTCATACATTGACAAATGTCCTCCTTTTTCAGACCGAATGGTCTTATTTCATTATAATTTTTGACCGATCGATCTATTAATAGCAAAAAAGGCGGCGCACATGGCGCTCGTCTTTATCGATCCAGCGCGGACAAGGTGACCGCCGTGATCTCTTCCAACACTCTCGGATTGTTGGTTAATTTTGCGACTTGAGTTAACGCGTATCGTGAATAATACAAATACTTCGCAAGCGCAAGCAAGTCTTGTTGTGTATTAAGTTCACCCTGATTGCCGGCCCGAACCAATGCCTCGTGAAAAGCTTTCTCCAGCCGGAGTTGGTCTTGTTCAAACAGCTCCGCGATCTCCGGATCGTGCGGTACTCGGTCAATGGCACTGTACAGAATCAAACATTCCTTGCGCCGATCTTCGTCCTGAAGCGCCGCCACGATCTCGTAGAAAATTTTCGATATTACCGGCTTCACGGGCCCTATCTGCTCAAGGTAGGCAACAACCGCCGATGATTTTTCATTCACATAATGCTTGACGGCTCTGATGAAGAGATCCCGCTTCGTCCCGTACGTATCATATAAGCTTTGTCGGGCGATTCCCAGACCATCGAGCAGAATTTGCAGGGATGTCCCCTCGTAACCGTAATGCCCGAACAACTCCATTGCCTTGTGAAATACGAGGTTTGTATCGAATTCTTTGCTTCTTGCCACTTAAGAGGCCCCCTTTCTGTCTGATACTAACCCTACCGGATCGATCAGTCAAGAATATGGGGCGCCAGAATAATCCCTCCAATTTAATTTTTGACCAGTTGGTCTGGAATTACTTTATCATTTTTAGATCGATCGGTCAACAATGACTTCAAATCCATTGGTCGGCCTCAATCACTCTGATTCGGCCATTTTGCCCTGCTTGTGATACGATTCTCCGTGCACCATCTAATCAAGCGAGCGGAATCCCTTCGCGATCAGCCAGACAGCCAAGCTCATCTCGTAGACGCCCACGGGCAGAGCCAGCAGTCCTTTACCCGCGGAGTATGGCCCGAACGCGCCGAACATCTCCAGCAGCCCCGCCGCGAATACGAGAACCGCAGTCGCCATCCCGAACGTGGCCAACGGTCTTGGCACCTGCCTCGTCCGGAACAACAGATAGCTATACAGGGTCGTATTGACTCCCAGCATGAGGTTAGGTCCCAGCATCGACGTCCAGCGATGGAATCCTTGCAGAAGGTACCCCAACTCGAGAAGATTCGCTTGATCGGCCGCCCCGTTTGCCTCATAGTGAATACTGAGCTGCACCAATCCCAAGATGCTCACCGCTCCGATCGCGATGAACACGGCCTCCATGAACCGGAAGCAGAGATAGCCAAGAGCCAGGTGCTCATTCCAACGGCGAAGGTATGGAAACAGCATGACCGCCGTCCCTACCGCCGAGAGGATGAGCAAGAGATCGTTTAAGACGCCGACCAACACCTCTGTTTTCCGACCATCGATGACGGCTAGGTACCACTTGTCGCTCAATACGGGATCGTAACAAAGAACGGCGATGATGGACGTGGCCGCGGCCACGATATAGAAGAGCCCCGCGAGGACTCCATTCCTTCTGTCTTGCGTCATTCTGCCTACCCCCTTATACGATTGGAGATTCCTATGGATCATTACGAGGTTGTCGAGCGAGCATTGCTTCATATCGAGGACCATCTGGACCAGCCTTTATCGCTGGATGACGTAGCGAATGCCCTCAACCTGTCCAAATACTACTTTCATCGGCTGTTCTCGGCCATGATGGGCTGTTCGCTCAACACGTACATCCTGTCCCGAAGGCTGAACGCTTCCTTGATTCTCATCCACGAAGGCCGAACCTCCCTTACCGACATCGCCTACCGGCTCAGTTTCGGGACGCCTTCCTCGTTCACCCGTGCGTTCAGCCGCCAGTATGGCATTGCCCCCAGTTTGCTGAGAACGCGGCACCCGGGTCTTGCCCCGATTCCGGTCCCTGCGATCGTGCGTAGACCCATCAAGAACATCAACGGGGACGTGGTCGCCGACTTTACCCTGACAGAATTCGAAGCGATCCGGCTGAGCGGCATCGTCTTTGAGGTAGACTTGGCGGGGGACTACGAGACGACGATTCGGTCCCACTCGCGAATGCTGCTTCAGGAGCTGGACCCGTCCGTTCAAGGCCCTTGCTACGTCGTCTATTCGAACTGCCAGCCCGACTCCACCCGATTCAACGTCCTGTGCGGAATTCCGCAGGAGCTTCGCATCGAGAAGCCCTTCTACTTCACCGTCGACGTGCCGCGGTTCTTCTGCGCCAAGTTCACCTATTCCGGCGACCTTCTCGAGATCGGGGATGTCCTGAAGACGGATTACGCGCGATTTCTGAAAATCTCCAGACAAGAGACCGATGATTCCCACATCGAGTTGGTCCAACGCTTCAACGACATTCACGACCTTGGCTCCGCTTATCATATCTTTGCTCCGATCAAGAAGCTGCCCATCGACTCAGACGGGGAATAGCGCTATTCCGTCAAGATCGGATGAACCTAAGATACCATGCAGGCTTCCGGCGCACTTTCCGAATCTTGCTGTAATCGCGCCTCTTCCCGCCTCTTCTCTTTTACCGGTCCGCCTCACGTTCGCTATTATTAGCCCCAACGATTCGAGAAGGGCCGACGCTGCTCTATAAAACGAAGTGAGGGGCACCCAATTGGGTACCCCTCACCATCTATGCTCCTTGACCGCTATCATCTGCATCTCTGTTTAGATGAGCGCCATGCTCCTGCGTCCAGTTCCACATCGCCTCAAAAATCGGCTGCAGCGCCTTCCCACTCTCGGTAAATTCATATTCGACATGCAACGGTACGCCCGGATAAAGAGTACGCGTGACGAGTCCTTTCTCCTCCAACAGACGCAAGCGGTCTGTCAACGTTTTTGGACTTATCGGTTGCAGCTTACGGCGCAGTTCCCCGAATCGCTTAGTTCCGTTTAACAATTCGAATAAGAGAAGAAGCGTCCATTTTCCATCCAGAAGCTCCAAAATCGGCTCAACGACGCCAGGACAGGATCGATCGATCATCGTAAACACTCCATAGTTCATTTTTTGAAACTATTGCACTTAAATGTAACTACTTTTCAAATGTATCACAGACCAATTATGATGTAAATCAAGCAAAGCGAACTATCCCCATGCACAGAGTAAGGAGGGCGCATCTTGATTAGACCGTTTGAATTGGACCCCGCGGAGTACCCGTTCACCGACCGCTGGATGCCTTTCCGCGATGGACACATTCACTACGTCGATGAAGGGCAAGGGCCGAGAAGGATTTCATTCTAGTCGTTCAGGATTGGGGCGGTCCGATCGGCCTGAACTACGCGGTACGGCAACGAGATCACTGGCGCGGCATCGTCGTGATGAATACGTGGGCATGGCCTGCGAAAATACTGCCGATTTACGGATACTTTGCGCAAAGCATACACCGATCCGTTCCCGACTCCGAAGTCCGGGTGGCAGCGGCTGTCCGAACATTATCAGAACGAATATCAGGAGGCGTACACTATGAAAACAATTCTATGGGCAACATTAACCGCTAACGGCAATTATGCACAATCGGGGCCTGCAAATCCGCCAAAAAAGGAAGCACTGGACGACTTCTTTACACACGTTAAAGCTACAGGGAATTTCATTGTCGGGCGTCGGACGTTCGAAGGCATGCGCGGCAATGGCGGACCGGGACCTTTTGCCGATATCGATATCGTTGTCGTCTCTAAGAGCTCCACGGAGATCCCGGGAGTAAAGGTTGCAGGATCGCCGGAGGAAGCCTTGAATTACCTGGAAGAGAAAGGCCATCAGACCGCTCTGATTAGCGGCGGCGCGGATATTCACAATTCATTCCTGGGTCAAAATCTTGTAGACGAAGTGATATTCAATGTGGCACCCGTGATGGAAGGCAAGGGGTTGAACCTGCTAATCGACAAAGATAACTATTGCTATAAGGATGTGCAACTGCTGGACTGCAAACCTCTCGGCAGCGGCGTCGTTCAGTTGCGTTATAGGATCGATCGAGCTGTTTCCTAGCATACAACTTAGTCTGGCGAATTACGGATGGACTGCCTATGACATTCAGATTTGTCGCCGTTACTTATGGTAGGGTTCAGCTTAAGGGTCTAACGGCGAAAAAGCAAAAGGAGCTGTCACCGCAGCTCCTTCGTTGTTTTTCAGAGAATAATCTTATCCCACCCTCTAGTCAAACCGTAGGGCAGACTCAGCGTTGAAACACTCTTAGGACCAGGTGGCATCCTTTTGTTCCAGCCATCTCAAAATCGCCTGGTTTGTTTCTTCCGGCTTTTCTTGCTGAATCCAATGACCGCAATCCAGATTGATCACTTCCACATTGGGCACGAATTTTGCCAGATTTCCGGATTTCGGGATCGCATCCCGGTCGCCATAAATCATGAGCGTGGGTTGTTGAATGACAGGATTCACGTCCGCCAATATGCGCCAGTTGCGGTCAAGATTCCTGTACCAATTTATGCTGCCCGTGAACCCTGATGTTTCAAAAGCGGAGACGAAAACATTCAGCTCGCTGTCGCTCATCAAAGGATCACCCAGTGGTGTATCTGCATTGGCGAGATTAATCATCGCCATGCCTGGCTCAGGTGCTCTGAGAGGCTCGTTCTTGCGGTACAGGTTGCGAAGAAACCGAAACGTATTCTTATCCAATACAGCGTCCGCGACACCTGGCTGTCGATTGAAGTGGACAAAATAGTAGTCGCCGCCGAGTGTTTCCTCCAAGAACTCGATCCAAGGTTTTTCCCCGCGTTCCTGGTAGGGTAAGCTCAGATTTATCACCTTGTTCACGCGGTTTGGATGCAGCAAGGTCAGTCCCCAGACGACCATCGCACCCCAATCATGACCGATAAAGGTGGCGTCCTCGTATCCATAGTGATCGAGAAGGGCGAGGAGATCGCCCGACAAGTGTTCAACGTCATAATCGGTCACTTCGGTCGGGCGGGATGAGTTGCCATAGCCCCGCTGGTTCGGGACGATGACATGGTAGCCCGCTGCGACAAGAGGGGACACCTGATGGCGCCAAGAAAAGGCATGCTCTGGCCAGCCGTGGCAGAGCACAATGGGTTTTCCGGCGTTTTCTCGGCCTGCTTCAAAGACTTCGAGTTCCACACCGTTGACTGAAATAAGGGTGGGCTTGGGGAAATCGGTTGGATTAAACATGGAATCAAAACCTCCTTCTTGTGATACATGTAGTATAATGGGCAAAAGGTGACAGCTTATTGTCACCGTTCTGAAGTCATGTGAAAAAAAAGAGGGCAATTATGGACAAAGTGGAGCGACTCATTTCGATTATTATGATATTGCTGAAAAAAGAGGTTGTTTCTACAAAGGAATTTACACAACTATTCCATGTTTCCAAAAGAACGATCCTTCGCGATATGGAAACGTTGAGCTTATCGAACATCCCGATCTACGCTGTCAATGGGGTCAAAGGCGGCTACGGCATCATGGATGCCTACAAGGTTGATAAGCGCCTTTTAAGCAGCTCCGATTTACAAAATATATTAACTGCACTCGGCGGATTGGAACAAATCCTTCTTACTGAAGAAGTTGAAAGAACGATAAAAAAAATAGAGGCAATGGTTAGTCCATTGTCTCTAAATCGTTCCATTCAACTGTCGTTTTATGATTGGGAAGGTCGGTCCGAAATTCTTGAAACGTTAAAGATGTGTCAAGAATCCATTTTAAAGAAAAGGCTGGTCTCGTTTGATTATACGGATAAAGACGGAGCTGTAACGAATCGAGTGGTCGAGCCCTATGAGCTGCATTTTAGCGAATTGAGTTGGTACTTAAAAGGATTCTGTTTACATCGACAAGGATCGCGAACATTCAAGTTATCCCGGATCGATCATCTTACTATGGACGAACGCGCGTTTCATCCTAGAGACGATTGGTCAGAGCAAGGCAACGAAGCAAGCTATCTACCGCAATTCGTCACGATTAAGGCGAGGATATCACCTCGTATAAAGGATCAGATCATCGAAAGGTATGGTCGAAAAAGTATTGAAGACCATAGTTCTGGATTTTTATTAGCAACCATTTATGTCCCTCAAAATCGTATGGGATTTCAATTATTAGCAAGCTTCGGCACTCATCTAAAAATTGTCGAGCCCGAAACCTATGTTGAAGACTTTCGAAATTATTTAACGCAAATGGTGGAGAGTTATTCCTGATAAGATCATGTTCTTAAATAAGATCCTCCTCATTACTTTGTTGGGGGTACAAATGCTAATGGTCCGGCATCTTCCAACCCGTTTCCTCATCCCAGATGGCGTCCGTATCATCCAGATGCACATGCCAATCCCCATTGGAAATACTTCTTCTAATATCCGTCAAACAGGCCAACCAATAAAACAGCGCATGCAATGTATCTTCAAAATCATCTGAAAAGGGTAGCTTTGTTGAACCTGCAAAGATTACTGTTGGTTTACCCTGATCATAGTCATAAACACAAAATGTTTCTCCAATATCCTTCATTTCAAAACCCGCATTGTATTTATCAATGATAACCGTTATCTCTTGCTCCTCATTGTAGGTAAGGTTGTGGTTTCTCGTACAAGTGTAATAAACAGAAACTCCCATGCTACATTTCTCCTTTTTTCTCGGTATATCAAAACTAAATAAGCTTTTTCACTGCTCTGCCTCCAGATTAGTAATCTTCCATCCAACAAAACTTGTAGCCAAAGCCGCGAACCGTTTGAATATATTTCGGTTCCGAAGGATTGACCTCAATTTTTTTACGTAAATAGCGAATATGAACGCTTACCGTGTTCTCCTCGCTTGTTCCTTCCAGCCCCCAGATTCTGTCGTATAGCAAGCTTGCGCTGAACACTTGATTGGGGTGATCGGCCAAAAACAAGAGAAGCTGCCGTTCCTTAGCCGATAGTCCTACCGTCTTTCCGCCAACCATCACTTCGCAGCTATCCAGATCGATGCTCAATTCCTGATTACGCAATCTATTTTTATAATTTGACTGCTTCCAATAAGCGTAGCTGCGCAACTGTGTCCGAATACGTGCGATTACGACATCGACATCGAATGGCTTCACGATATAATCGTTCGCCCCACCCTCCAAGCCGGCTACGATATCGCCGCCTTCCTTCCTGCAAGTAATTAGAATGACGGGAATATCCGAACGGTTGCGAATTTCAGCGCACAGGCTCATCCCGTCTCCGTCCGGAAGGTTAATATCCAGCAGAGCCAGATTTGGCAATTCATTGCCCAGTAGAGCTTGTGCTTCTCTCACGCTTCCAGCTGTTGTCACGCGAAATCCGCTGCTCTCCACGCACAACCGCAGCAACTCCCGAATATCCCGTTCATCCTCAACGATCATAATGTGCCCGTCAGACATTTTAAGCACCTACCTTTCATTCCTTTACATGTGCATAATGCAACGGAAAACGGATATAAAACGTGCTTCCTTGAGTAGATGAACGTTCAAGTCCGACCTCGCCGCCATGAGCGTTCATAATTTCTCGACATATCGGCAAGCCCAGCCCCGTTCCCGTAATCGCTCCTGTCTTAGCGCCTTTTCCCCGGTAATAGCGCTCGAAAATAGACTCCCGCTCCCCCTCTTCTATCCCGTACCCGCTGTCGATTATCCGAATGGTAATGACTGAAGGCTGAGCCCCGGGTTCCTCCATTGTCGCCTCGACGCGAATCGTACCTCCCGGAGCTGTAAACTTCCGCGCATTCGACAGCAAGTTAGCAAACACTTGCTCCACGCGCATCGGATCGGCGTAAATGGCCGTAAATCGATCAGGCCAAGGCTCCGACATCGGAACCCAGGAGAAAGTAAAGCCCTGCTCCAGCATGTCCATCTGCACCTTCGAACACAGCCTTGCAAATAAAGCCCCGAACGGAACAAGCTCGTATTCAAACTGAATATGTTTATTTTCAAGCCGGACGATTTCCAGCATATCGTCGATCATCCGCTCCATTACCAGCGATTTATCATGAATGACCTGAAGATAGCGGGTTTCTCCCGCCGGAATCGTACCATTCAGCATCAACTGGACATACCCTTTAATTGCTGTAATCGGCGTGTTGAGCTCATGACTCACTTCGGAATACATATTGCTGCGAATCTGATCGATGTGGGATAGCTTTTCATTGGCTATTATGAGCTCGCCATTTACCTTCGCCAGCTCCTTGTTCGTTGAACGTAACTGTGCCATACGCATAAGCCGCATGCCCATGATTATCCCGCAACAGATGACTACCCCGCCGAAGCCAAGAAAGGTCCAGCTAATCTGGGCAAACGCGTGATGCGACGTCAACAAGGTCCGTGTCGTAGGAAAGAGTCCGAATTGCCCGCTCACCGCCCGACCAAGTACAAGACCTCCAACAAAAATGGCATTTCCGATTGCAAACACCATGATTTCCGAATTTCTTCGCCGTTTAAGAGCAAGAAAAAGGACAACTATTAATGCAAGTAGCAGACATGTCGAAATATAATCGTAAAAAAGCTGATAAAATAGCAGCTGCGCTTGTTCACCGAACAACAGCCAACCCGCAACCGCAACAAAGGCATAGACTACCACCGCGTAACCAAGATTACGAATCCACTTGCTGCCTTTACCACCAACAATCGCATACGTGATCAAAATCCCGCTAGCATATCCGATATACCAATTAAAGTGAATGAGCGATCCCCAGACCCATAGAGCATCTGACCGAAAAGCAAACTGCCAGCCTCCCCACATGACGGTTAAATCTATAGCAAAACTCGCCAAAAAAACGGAAAAATAAATAAAAAGCGTTTGGCTGCGATTAAAAAAATACAATAGTAAAGATACCGCGCTTAACAGCGATAGTACAATTGCTCCAGCCCACATCGGCGCTTCCGTTCGCAGCAGCTTAAGCACTAAAGACGATGAGGTTCCCGACCATACCTCGAAACCTTCCAAATTTTGATGAGGGGAAATGCGAGCTACCAGTACTTGATCTTCATGACCCGTTATATTGTCATAAGAAATGATTCTCCAAGAAATAAATCCCGATGGCAGGAGCTTCTCTGACTTGAAGACAGGCTGGCCGTCCAGAAATAAGGCAATCTCAAAATCCTTAACTATATAGGAATAAACCAGAAGCTGCCCCAGTGAAATCCCTTTTTTTGAAAGATGAGCTTTTAGCCAAAGCTCGTTGCCTGGATGAGCGCCATTCCGATCCGAATCCATCCGGGAGAATGGATGCCATTCGGAAGGTAACTGTCCATTAGTCATATTTCCGAAATAGTAGGCTTCCCACGCGATCCTCGATGCCTGATTTTGATCCTCATGCGAGCTTGCCTGCACCGGGTTAGGTTGAAGAATAAGGCCAGCGGTAAGCAGCAAAAGGATAAGCCTTATGATGTGCAATCTTTTCGATTGGCTCACAATATTGATCTTGTCTCCTTTGGCACATCCTAGGCTTGTTGTCCTCAGTTTAACCTGTCTCCGCAATCAAATCCACGTAGCTGGGAGGCTCATTATGATCATATTGATACAAGCTTCACTTCGAACCAGCGCAAGCAGTTCAAGCTTCCGATTCCTATCAGTTCTACAAAAAAAGGCTGCTTTGAATTTGACTTCAAAACAGCCTTGGTCTAGATTCTTTACTTGCTTTTTTGTTCCAGCATTTTTAAGAGCACCGTTACCGCCTCTGCTCTTGTCATTTTATCTCCAGGAGCGAATTGGTTCGCGCCTTTGCCTTGAATAATACCCAGATTTTTTATAGTGGCCACAGCGCCTTTCGCCCAGTCCGGAATGTCTTTATCATCTACAAAGCCAGGTGTCTCATTTGTTCCGCCAGTCAAGCCCAGGCCCAATGCCTTTGCGATCATCGCAGCCATTTCTGCACGAGTGATTTCCGCATTCGGGCGGAAGGAGCCGTCCTCATAACCACTAATAATACCCGCGTACACTGCCTGCGCGATGGATTTCTGCGCCCAGGAGCCAATCTTCTCCTTGTCGGTGAACGTCAGCGCCGCTCCATCTCCTTGCGGTTTGAGCGCATTCATCAGCATGACCGCAAATTCCGCGCGCGTCACGGTGCGACCCGGCTTGAACGTATTATCCGGATAGCCCTTAACGATGCCCGCGCTAACCGCTTGCTTAATACTGGCTTCCGCCCAATGTGCGGCAATATCGCTGAAGCTCACTTCCGTTAATCCGTCCGTTGTCGGAGGGGCAGCATCGGCTACCGCAAATACAGCGTATTTGGTGAAGTGATTAACCTCTACGGTAATATTATTGCCGCTCACAGTGCCGCCGACCTTCACCCATTCCTTCTTCACTTCGTCATAATAGAAGACGACCGCCTTCTCATTGCCCTTCAAGCTATTCAGATCAAATTTGAAAGAGAGCGTGACAGATTTGTCGAAGTTCTCCACGAAGCTTTTTAGAATTTCGAATATCGGGCTAAGCAGAATATCCTTATTTGTAATCAAAGTCTGTATATCCGAGACTTTATCGATCGTTAATTTTAACTCTTTGCCTGTAGCGTTGGCAGGAATGACGATCTTGATCTCATCGCCTTGGCTGACCTCTCCCGCTTTGCCTGCGGGAAGCGTCAAATGACCATCTGTAGAGGTGAACGTAGGGTCACTCGTTGGCGGGGTTGGCGTGTATGAGCCGCCATCACCGTTCGTTGCAACCGACATGCTTTCGCTGGCATTCGAAATGTTTCCCAACATATCAACAGCCTTAGCCGTATAAATATACTGCTTCGAAGCAGAAAGTCCGGTATCGACATACGTACTTTCAGCCGTTTCCACAATGAGCGTCCCGTCACGGTAAATCATATATTTGGCCACACCCGAATCATCGTTCGCAGCAAGATGAAGTGTAATCGAGTTTGTCGTTTTTGCGTCCGATGTGATTGTTACCTGGTCCGGTGCGGTCGTGTCCGCCAGCACTCCGTATGTGGAGAAATGGCTGACTGTCGTCTCGATGCCGTTGTCCGTTACTCGGGAAGGATTATACTCCCACTTGCCAGTAGACACGTTGTAATAATAAACAGCGAGCTTGCTCCTATCCGAACTATCGTCATACCCGAGTGTAATCTGTACAGGCTGAGTAATGGTCATGCCTTCAAGTTGGAATTCGATAACTTGTCCTGCTCTAGCGAGTTTAACCTCCCCCGAGGGCGTGGCGTTCGAATCTTGTACCGTCAATATTGTCCCCTCGGGAATCACCAGTCCGTCAGGCAGCTTAATTACGAGCCCGCCCGAGTACGTAAGCGTACGAACCGAAGGGTCTAATTGCATCGGCTCTCCTATGATACCTTCTCGGGTAATGGTGATCACGTATGTCGTGTTTGAGCCGTCTTGCGCCGTCACGGTAATCCGAATAGGGTTGTGCTCGAAGAACAAGCTTGATGCACTGTAGCCATATACATTTCCCGTTACCGAGTTGTAATTCGCCCCCGTAACCGTTAGAGATTGGTTAGGATCCCCTTTACTCAGAAAAAGGTTAAGCGTAGAAACCGAATTCTCAACTCGTACAGTATAATTCGTCTGATATGGTAAAAAATGAAGTGTTCCATAATCCAGTGACAAGCCGGACAATAATGTGTTCGCTGACAGCCATTGTGCGTACAAGGTAACATTCTGCGTGCCTATAAAGAAATTCATCCCACTGGCATAGCTAATGCCACTGCCGTCCGCCGCTGTATTCCAACCTGCAAACGTATAGTGAGTCTTCACCAGGTTTCCGTTGTTCCCGGATACCGACACCGGATCGCCCTGCTCATACAAGCCGCTGTCCGTCGGTACGCTTCCTCCCGTACTGCCGTTGCCGCTATATGTCACTTTGAATGTAGGGGTCAATAGCCATTTTGCATATAATGTCACATCGGACAAGCCCATGCTGAATGAAGCGCCTGAAGCATAATCTGTTCCGGTTCCATCCGCCGCTGTATTCCAACCTGCGAACGTATAGTGAGTCTTCACCAGATTCCCGTTGTTCCCGGATACCGACACCGGATCGCCCTGCTCATACGAGCCGCTGTCCGTCGGTACGCTTCCTCCCGTACTGCCGTTGCCGTTATAGGTCACTTTAAATGTAGGTGTCAATGTCCATTTTGCATATAACGTCACATCGGACGAGCCCATGCGGAATGAAGCATCCGGAGCATAATCCGTTCCGGTTCCATCCGCCGCTGTATTCCAACCTGCGAACGTATAGTGAGTCTTCACCAGATTTCCGTTGTTGCCGGATACCGACACCGTATCGCCCTGCTCATACGAGCCACTGTCCGCCGGTACGCTTCCTCCCGTACTGCCGTTGCCGTTATAGGTCACTTTGAATGTAGGAGTCAATGTCCATTTTGCATATAGCGTCACATCGGACGAACCCATGCGGAATGAAGCGCCTGAAACATAATCTGTTCCGCTGCCATCCGCCTGCGTATTCCAGCCTGCAAACGTGTAGTGAGTCTTCACCAGATTTCCATTGTTCCCGGATACCGACACCGTATCGCCCTGCTCATACGAGCCGCTGTCCGTCGGTACGCTTCCTCCCGTACTGCCGTTGCCGCTATACGTCACTTTGAATGTAGGGGTCAATGTCCATTTTGCATATAACGTCACATCGGACGAACCCATGCGGAATGAAGCATCCGGAGCATAATCCGTTCCGGTTCCATCCGCCGCTGTATTCCAACCTGCGAACGTATAGTGAGTCTTCACCAGATTTCCGTTGTTGCCGGATACCGACACCGTATCGCCCTGCTCATACGAGCCACTGTCCGCCGGTACGCTTCCTCCCGTACTGCCGTTGCCGTTATAGGTCACTTTGAATGTAGGAGTCAATGTCCATTTTGCATATAGCGTCACATCGAACGAACCCATGCTGAATGAAGCGCCTGAAGCATAATCTGTTCCGCTGCCATCCGCCTGCGTATTCCAGCCTGCGAACGTATAGTGAGTCTTCACCAGGTTCCCGTTGTTCCCGGATACCGACACCGGATCGCCCTGCTCATACGAGCCACTGTCCGTCGGTACGCTTCCTCCCGTACTGTCGTTGCCGCTATAGGTCACTTTGAATGTAGGGGTCAATGTCCATTTTGCATATAACGTCACATCGGACAAGCCCATGCTGAATGAAGCGCCTGAAGCATAATCTGTTCCGCTGCCATCCGCCTGCGTATTCCAGCCTGCGAACGTATAGTGAGTCTTCACCAGATTTCCATTGTTGCCGGATACCGACACCGTATCGCCCTGCTCATACGAGCCGCTATCCGTCGGTACGCTTCCTCCCGTACTGCCGTTGCCGTTATAGGTCACTTTGAATGTAGGGGTCAATGTCCATTTTGCATATAACGTCACATCGGACGAGCCCATGCTGAATGAAGCGCCTGAAGCATAATCTGTTCCGCTGCCATCCGCCTGCGTATTCCAGCCTGCAAACGTGTAGTGAGTCTTCACCAGATTTCCATTGTTGCCGGATACCGACACCGTATCGCCCTGCTCATATGAGCCGCTGTCCGTCGGTGCGCTTCCTCCCGTACTGCCGTTGCCGTTATAGGTCACTTTGAATGTAGGGGTCAATGTCCATTTTGCATATAACGTCACATCGGACGAACCCATGCGGAATGAAGCATCCGGAGCATAATCCGTTCCGGTTCCATCCGCCTGCGTATTCCAGCCTGCGAACGTATAGTGAGTCTTCACCAGATTTCCGTTGTTCCCGGATACCGACACCGGATCGCCCTGCTCATACGAGCCGCTGTCCGTCGGTACGCTGCCTCCCGTAATGCCGTTGCCGTTATAGGTCACTTTGAATGTAGGGGTCAATGTCCATTTTGCATATAACGTCACATCGGACGAACCCATGCTGAATGAAGCATCCGGAGCATAATCCGTTCCGGTTCCATCCGCCGCTGTATTCCAACCTGCGAACGTATAGTGAGTCTTCACCAGATTCCCGTTGTTCCCGGATACCGACACCGGATCGCCCTGCTCATACGAGCCGCTGTCCGTCGGTACGCTTCCTCCCGTACTGCCGTTGCCGTTATAGGCCACTTTAAATGTAGGGGTCAATATCCATTTTGCATATAACGTCACATCGGACACGCCCATGCCGAATGAAGCGCCTGAAGCATAATCTGTTCCGCTGCCATCCGCCTGCGTATTCCAGCCTGCAAACGTGTAGTGAGTCTTCACCAGGTTTCCGTTGTTCCCGGATACCGACACCGGATCGCCCTGCTCATACGAGCCGCTGTCCGTCGGTATGCTTCCTCCCGTACTGCCGTTGCCGCTATAGGTCACTTTGAATGTAGGGCTCAATATCCATTTTGCATATAACGTCACATCGGACACGCCCATGCTGAATGAAGCGCCTGAAGCATAATCTGTTCCGCTGCCATCCGCCGCTGTATTCCAACCTGCGAACGTATAGTGAGTCTTGAGTAAAGTTGCCGTATTACTATAAACGTTGACCGTTTCGCCTTGCGCGTACGACTTGTCGTCAGTCGGCGCATTCCCGCCCGTGTTTCCGTTCCCGTCATACGTCACATACTTTTGTATGGCCAACAAATAGGGATATCCGTTATTGCGCGATGGACTTATCCCCCAAGTGCTTGTGAAGTCCCAGTCCGAATCTGCATAAGTGCTTTGTGTCTTCATCTCCGCGGTCGTTCGGCCAATGCCTTTGTCTGTATCCGATTGACCTGTCGTACCCGAGTCGTAGAAGCTGTAGCTGATCGTTCCACTATTGTTGCCAATCAAGCCGCCTACTTTGGCGCCGCTTCCCGTTACACTTCCTGCTGCATAGCTGTAGCCGATCGTTCCGCTGTTGGTGCCAATCAAGCCACCTACATTGGTGCCGGTTCCTGTTACGTTTCCTGCTGCATAGCCGTAGCTGATCTCTCCGAAATTGGCTCCAACCAAACCGCCTACATTGTTACTGCTTCCTGTTACACTTGCTTTTGCGAAGCTGTTATTAACCGTTCCATAGTAATTATAGCCAATCAAACCGCCTACATTGTTACTGCTTCCTGTTACATTTGCTTTTGCGAAGCTGTCATTAACCGTTCCATAGTAATTGTAGCCAATCAAACCGCCTACACTGGCGCTTGTTCCTGTTACACTTCCTGATACATAGCTGTTGCTTATCTCACCGCCATCGATACGGCCTACCAAGCCGCCTACATATTGTTTGCCCGTAATATTTACGTTTTCCAGAATCATATTGGATACGCTCGCATCATAGCCGATATACCCAAACAACCCTGCAAAATTATCATTAGGTCTATTAATCGTCAAGCCTGTGATCTTGTGCCCATTGCCGTCCATATGCCCCTGGAATCGGCCGCTAGAACTCCCAATCGGTAACCATCCTTGGCTATAGCTGCTCAAATCAATATCTGCCGTCAGCTTGAAATAAAGATCCGAATCCAAATAATTCCTGACCGTATCCAACTCCTCACCAGTTGAAATCTGATAAGGATCACTTTCAGTACCTGTTCCAACCTCCAAGGTCTTCTTCCATTTCGCGTACAGCGTCATATCGGACGTGATCACGCCTTCAGCGTCTGCTTTATAATCCACACCATGTCCATCCGCCTGCGTGTTCCAGCCTGCGAAAGTGTAGCCTGTCTTCACCAGATTTCCGTTGTTGCCGGCGACCGATACCTTAATGCCATTATATGAGCGGCTATTGGCGGGTATCTCTCCTCCCGTGCTGCCGTTGCCGTTATACGTCACGTTATATCCAGGATGTACGGTAACCGTAACCATTGCTTCGCTTGCGGCATGAGCGTCGTCCCCTGGAAAAGCAGCGGTAATGGCGTGCATACCGATCGCCAGAGCGGATGTCTTAAAGCTAGCGCTGGACGAAGCGCTTAGGAGCTCTCCCCATCCCACCGTAATCGTCATGTCATCCTGACCCCAGAAGGTGAAAGTCTGAGCAACAGCATCCATCGTAATGTTCGATAAATAACGCGCTCCTGCCTTTTCCAGTTGGTTAACAATATTGCCGGAAGCGTCGTAAGTAACAATGTTCATCGCAATGCGATTATCCCCAAAACTGTAAGCCCGGTAGGTGTATGCTCCCCATTGAATAAGGGGACAAGAAGAGCCACAGTTCGTTGTCGTAATCACGGGTTCAGCCGTAGTTAATCCAACTGTCGTAAGGTCCTGATTACCATCCCTGAAGGTGATTGTCCCGCTGGGGGTCGTTCCGCCGATTACCGGATCGAGTGCAGTGACGTTAAAGGTTACATCCTCCCCATAAGTTGAATCCATGGAATTTGCTGAAATCTTCAATGTGGCCGTACCCTGAGCTTTAGCGACGCCCGAATAAAAGTTGATGAGTACTGCCAATGCGAGCACGACCGTGAATATCTTTTTCAGTTTTACCATTCCCAAAATATTACACACTCCTATCTCTCCTTTGTTATATAAAATAGAAAATAACAATTAATATAATTCAAATATTTAAATAGTTCTGATGCTTTCGTCCTCCACAATCATAATGTGCCCGTCAGACATAATAGGGGCACTATACGAATAGTATTAGCTTCAGTTTAAGAGTAGATTAAGAGATGCAAAAAAGAGACTGTGTAAAGCTCGCAGTCTCTTCCGACTATTCTAAAAAGAAGTTTTATAACTGCTCATTGCTCAGCATCGCACTCGCACTCGCAATCGCAATCGCCAGAAAGTCCTCCCGACCGATCTCATTCGAACATCTGATATCCTTGGGGAAATGGTGAACATTAATCGATTTTTCCCAAAAGCAAACCCTAAAGTCGAAGGCTATAGGAGCTCAAACTCTTCATATCTCACTTTCGTTTTACACTCCCGCATATCCTCAACACCCGGATTTTTCGCCGTTACTTGTGGTACGGTTCAACGTATCATAAGTAGGGCAAAAATTAAAAAGGCTGTCTAAAAGCATAGTGGACAACCTTTTTATATCTTTTTTAATTGTCAGGAAGTGAGATGTCTGAGAAATATGGGTAGCCTTTTCGCGCATTCTCACGAAGATCGTTTTGAAAATATTCCACTGCCTTTTGAATATTAAAAACGCGATAGTTAATTGCAACTGCTAGATCAAGCATCATCATGATTCCCCGTTGTTCTTGATCCTCACTCAATATACTTTTTGATTTTCTAGTTCTACTTAAATTATGAATAACTCCTCTATAAATAAGTGTGCCTAACTTTTTTCTGTCCGATCTTGAGACGCTTAGAAATAAATGAACAGGCAGGCGTCTATCTTCTTCTCGGTTCTCGTTTCGTGTTTCCGCTCCTGTATTTCTTGCAGATAATTTCGGAATAATGATTTTATCGAGAAAATAAAGATCACTCTCTGTTAGCTGATTTTCATTTAAAGTTTGACTATCAATAATAGTTTGAATTGCTGAGCTAATAGATGAATAATCAATTCTTTGAACTTCTTTTTGCGTTGTAAACTTTTTTGCTGCACTAACGTACGCTGCTTTTATTATTTCAAAATATCTCCTGGGCAACCCATTAGCAGCAAATGCTGCTAATAAAAATGTCTTTTCGTCTTCAAATAACCACAAAATATTACCTTCGGACTCCGGATGCAGGGTTAGTAATCTTCGCTCAGTAATGTATTTGAAAAATGCTTCGTATTCTTCTCCGAGAACATCCATTTCTAGATATTCCATACTACAATCTTCACCTGGAATAAATTCCAGCTCATCACCCTTTGTCTTCGATGGATAGTTAGTCTTTTGCGGAGGATAAACACTACCAATAAAATACAGGAAATTTGTACCCTCAGCCGTCTCTGTTGAGGCTCTAATTAGCCTCAACAGTCTAAACACCTCTAACTGAGCCTTATCAGAAACTCCTGATATCTCATCAATTAATATCAAACTATAATTTAACTCGAGAATATTGTGCAATCCTTTGAAAAACTCCACAATGTACCTTGATGCATTGTAATGGGACAATCTACCCAATACATATTCAATTTGTTCTTTGGTTGTCATTTCTCCACTAAGGGATATACCCTTAAAACCTAATTCACCCTTAACTCCGTTAGATTGTTCGCCAGAAATCTTGAGATTACTAGTAAGCAATTCACTATTTAAACGTGTAAATAGCTTTTCGACTTCCTCTAGAACCTCTGAAATTGACTGTTCTTTAAAAAGTTCAAATATCGGAGCTTCACTTCTAAGGATTTTAAGACTTAGAGGACTATCAGAATCCTCAATATAACTAGAGTTTTCAATAATAGTACTAAAGGCGGCTTGTACGATATTGGTATATAAATGCACTCTAAAAATCTCATCATCAAGTGATTCGTATTCTGAAATCTTAGCTAAAGAAATGTAAATCGGCAGTATTCTATTCCGCTTGAACGTTCGTAGACTCTCTTCCCGAATCATTTTAAGAATATGAGTCTTTCCCGTCCCACGAATACCCTCAAGAAGTATATTAGTAGCAGATGTCGCAACTACATGGACATCTAAGCCTGGATTTGCATGAGTGCGTGAATTAAAGTTTGTTTGAGCATCGTTGTTGAAAAATTCCGAATTAATTCTAACTATACTCATAATATAAGCCTCCATGACCTAATCACAGTGTTCTATATTATGAACTATAAGTTAACAATTTTAATAATTCAACCAAATTATACAGCAACTGCTCAATTTCGCCCTACTTATGGTACGGGTTAGCGTAACACTCTAACGGTTAATTTTCCTTGAACCCTTTGTCCTAGATAATTTTCCCTATATAATAGGAAAGAGGGAAAAACTTATTTTATACACAGGAAGGGATAGATGAATATCATATATTTTAACTTCCTAGAGCAATCATATATAATTGAACATGACATGTATTTTTCAATGAATTATCTGCTGAGATATGGCTATTTTGATTTTAAATACTCCGAACAATATGAAGAGGATTACATTATTTCAAAATATGTATATAAAGAGATATTTAATACTGACGAACTTTCCTCTGCTTACTATAAGATTATTGATAAAGTAAACTTTAGAACTTATGTCGACACTGCCCCAATTGAGCTTTCAATCTATAAAAATGAAGCTGAAAGAAGGACTTACAAACTTCCAAACATTTACTCGTATATATCACTATGTAGACACTTAGAGCAAAATAAAAGCATTTATCTTAAAATAATTTCTGATAGTCACCAGTCTCTTTCAAAACAATTTCATGCTCCATTTCATAAAGGCAAACAGAGACGAGAAGAAAATAGATTGGGTAAAAAGCATATTATGAAAACAGATATACAGAACTTTTATCCAAGTATATATACCCATTCTATCCCTTGGATCTTAGTTGGAAAAAATGAAGCAAAAAATAATAAAACCGATAAAAGTAAGTACTATAATGAATTAGACTCATTAATTCAAAGATGTCAAAGAGGAGAAACCCATGGAATACCTACAGGTAGCTTTGCTTCTCGTTTAATCGCGGAGTTATATATGTGTAAGTTAGATGAGATAATGTGCAGTTTTTCTTATGTTAGATATGTTGATGATTTTGAGTTTTCATATAACGACGAGAGTGAAAAGGGTAATTTTTACAAAGAATTAAGTACAGAGTTAAGTAAGTTGAATTTGAAGTTAAAAGTTGAGAAAAATCACATAGATTCCTTCCCATTTCAAGGCGACAATAATTCAGCTTTCTTTTTTGACTATTTTCTCAATGTTGCAGACGAAAAAAGACAGACGAAACGTATCTACAATTTTATTGACAGTTCTATATATAAAGAAAGAGAGGGCTATAAAGGCGCATTAAAGCTAATGTTTAAATCATTAAAATCAAATATAGTAGATGCTCGTATTTCCCAGCAGTCCTTAACTCGACATATTTATAAGCAACTATTTAATATGGTTCTAATGACACCACACTTGTCAGTATATTTCATGGAGTTTATAAATGTTTTAGATGAGAAAGTAATTGATTACACTCTTAGACCAAGTATTATTGAAATGAAAACACAAATACAAAATAATATTAATAGATATTTAGAATTATCTTATCATCAGGAGCTCTACTCATTGTTAAGCATCTTTTTGTTCATTGGTGTAAACAATGTTTGCACCAATGAACAGTTAGTAAATATAATTACCAGTATGGATGACTTAAGTGCAATTCTAGCTCTCGAGCTGTTAGTTAGAGATGAAAATAATATTAATAATACTTTATTTGAATCAATAGAATGTAAACTGAAAAATTCATTTTCATGGGAAGAAGAGTATTGGTTATTAAAATATCATTTCTTCCTTAAATTAAATGAAAACAAAAAGTTTTTAAAAGAGTATAAGAATTTCATATATCATAAATATGGTACCGGGATTGAAAGGTCAAAATTTTTTAATCCGCAAAATCTTTCATCCTTAAACTCTCCAATTATATTGGCTACACAGAATCAAAATAGCAAAGCTGATATTTCTACATTTTTTAATACATTATTTGATAATAATGTCTCTTTCTTTATTGATCCATTGTAGAGATTCGTCCTACTTATTTTTCACCGTAACGATGCTATCGCCGAAAAATAAGTAGGGCTTGCTGAACGATTACTTATAATAGCGGCTTTATCCCGCAGGATAAATATCCTTGGCAATATCCAACAGGACGGCACTGATTGAGAAAAACGGCTCCAATTCATTCTGCTCTCCCAATTGAAGATAGTTCGAATAAAGCTTCCCCTCCGCTGCCCCAACTTTCGTAAACGTTATGCCCCCAAACATCGGAAATGTAGAGCAAAATATAATTTCATACGTCGCCCTCGAATCACTATTCTCCACCCTGAACGCCCTCACCCAAATTGGCTCTTCTCCTTCGGGGATACGAACAGAAGCGTTGATTTCCTCTGGGAATAGAGGCTCTACAGCCATCGGAACATTCTCCGTGACAGCGATCCTAATTTCTACTTCATACTTGCTAACAGGAATCATGAGAATAGAGATCCACTCGTTGCTCCGTACCCAAAACGCCCCATCCGTCTTGCTGTCGGGATCACGCTGCGGTAGAGTGGGGAACCCCCTATTTACTTCCTTGGTTTCCCTTTCTTCTGGATTCGTCTTGAGTCTTTCGATTCCATGTTTACTTGTTCTTGGTTCCGATGTACTGCCAGCCGTTCTTCATAATATTCCAGCATGCCGTGCAAATAGGGATCTTTGCTCTCATAAACAAGGGATTTCGTATCCTTCAGCAGAACCGATGGGCTTATCCAAATCAAACACCCACAGGAGAAATCCATCCGTTGAAACGTTCTGAATAAGCCTTCTATCATTGGAAATATTCCCCTATTAGGCGGTAGACGGCGTTTTGGTAATCTCGTTTCTTTGGATACTTTTTCTTAAATCGATCCGTCTTCGCCCGCGCTACGGTCTGCCCCAGTTTCGTAAGGTTAAAGCTGCTCCGCGGAATAAACAAGAAATAACGTATATCATGGATATCCATACCGGGTTTCCTTTCCGCATCCAAATCAACGCGAGCAATGACACCGAATCCCGCCCGATCCGATAAGCCGCACCTTGCGCATTCCGCCCAATACTTCATCAATTGATCTAAATCTTCTAATTAAATACCATTGATCTGTTCCCAAATGTGACTTTACCTCAAGGGGCATATCTAAGGGGAGCGTGGCTGGCAACCTCCCCCGAATACTCCATCTGCTTCGAATGCTTGCCCAGTCGCAAGAAAAACGGAAATCCGGACATCAAAGCTGATGGGCCTTGATTCTTTGAAAAGGTGTATGTGGATTCCCTGGTGCGTGTGCCCAGGCGGGCATGACGACAACCTCCCCTATATTCCCCGCCACGGCTTGAGAGCGATGCTTCTCCTGATGAAGTTGAATTCTTCCGATCGGGCCGCCCGAGTAGCTATTGTGGATTCTCCACATCACAGCACCTGTTGTTGCATTCACGTAATCCTCGTAATGGACTCCGAGCGAACGAATTAAATTCCCGGTGTACAGGCTCCCATAGATGCCGATTTCGGACTTCAACACATTGTAGGTATATGGAGTGGGATGCCCGACCGCCACAAGCGGGGCCGAAGCCAGGTAGAATCTGCAATTGAATGCAGGCATGCCACCATCCTAAAATATGGAAGCGTTCTACAATGTACGACATTTTCCTATCTTTAAATTGAAAAAATAATTAATATATCAACAGACCTCGTAAATAAGAAACTCTAATTTAACGATGTGAACTTGCAAGAGGTAATTCTTTCTCGTTTGTCATTCTTTTGTGAGATCGTTTAACAAATTCGCATTACATATCACTTTTCAAAGACGAAGAGTATGTATGGAATAAAATCAGCTATTGATTATTACTAAAAAATTTGCGTCACTTATGATACGGTTCCCCTTAACGGGTCTATCGGCGAAAACAAATGGCGGCCCTGAGGCCGCCATGCTTCATCTCGTTTATGCTCGCCGTGACTTTATTGGCTGCCATTTCCCCCAAGCTCTAAGCTTTTGCTCGATTATGCCTCCGTGCCAATAATCCACCTTGAACTTCTCTGCTTCTGCTTTGGCGGGCTTGGTCAGGTCTGATGTTGTGATCAGAAGCGATAGAATACAGTTGTGGTTGCGCTTCGCCGCGACCAATTCCCGAACCGTCTGAACTGGCACAAAGTTATGGTCTGCGTAGCACTTGGCCTGAACAGACGTCCGTTCTCCTCGCTTGTCCACAACTACAAGGTCAACGCCTCCGTCATTGCCGCCGACGCCCACCTCATGAACTTGGTAGCCTTGACCTCTGAAATACAGTGCCAGCAGACGTTCAAACTCTACACCGTTTAATTGATCAAGTGCTAACGTAAGAATGACCTCATCCGAACGGCAAGACTTCGACGTACGCGAGGGCAGCGTTGAAGTCTTCTTACTCATCGTCTTAGTAGGACGCTTCCGCCGATTGCGGTTCCTCTTCTTCTTAGCAGGCTGTAACAGTCCTGAGATGATCCCCATAGCAATCGGGATGACAATAAGCCAAGCAAACCATGCATACTCTTTCACAGGACTTTGCCGCCTTTCCTTTTTGCGATAATGACTGGGATTAACCTGTTCGTCTACCCTTCTTACAGAGATGACGAAGAAGACAAATGGCGGCACTATGGCCGCCGGGATTGATTTTTAGAATAAGGAGCTACAGATTATCGATTATGACGCGATATTGATACGATCCAAGGACGAGTCATAGGAAATTGAAATGCCAAGACCTAAGGAGTAAACTTTGATAGGAACATAGGTAGTACCCTTATAGATAACCGGCGCTACGTTTAACGTAGAAGCGACATTATTTACCTTCATGGTCTTACTGTTGATCACAAGCACAACTGACTTATCCGACTTTTTCAACTGTATAACCTTGGTCTTGGCGTCATATTGTACAGATGCACCTACGGCATCTGCCACAGCCTTCAGAGGAACCAAAGTTGTATCGTTGATTACAATGGGAGCATTATTAAAGGCTAACCGCTCATTATTTAAGTAAATGGAAGTGCTTGCGCTCTTATATTGAACTGTAGAAGACTTTGATTTGGATGAGGTGCTCTTCGCTCCAATCTTGGCGCTTGAGGACGTGCCGTTAGACGAATGACTGCTAGATGAGCTGGATGATGAAGAACCGGAAGAGGACGAGGATGATCCTCCACCATTATGATAATGGTAACCACTACACAAGCCTTTTGCCTTTGACTTAGCGGAGCAATTGTGTCCCCCGCTTGAATCTGTACGGCCGGAATGTGCTAAAGCTACTGACGGTACGACCATAATTAACAAAAGAACGAATACTAAAACCTTCTTCACATTTGTTCCTCCTATTGTTGGCATGCACAGGACTGAACCAAATATACCATATTTTAAATTCAGTGGGTGTAATTTGTAGGAAAAAATAACCATTTTATGCAGGCCTTCTAGCAGGGGGATAGCAAAGGTGCCACTGCACTTTACGTTCATCCAATACATTTTTTTCATGAATGCCATAATTCCCATCTCCTCTTAAGGTTTGGGTGCCCTTGAGGTCAGTATAGCACAAAAGCCCATAGCCCGCTTTAGCAGTTTACTGCACTAAAGACAGTTAATAAGCGGCTTCGCTTATACATTATGTATAGCCGTGAGAAATCATTTGGTGGCTACAAGTCCGCAAAGATCCAATTCACGGCCCCCTGTATAGGCAGCCAAAATTCTCACATTTTATGCCAAAAGCCTACCGTTTCTCTGCCAGCGTATTGTAGTGGTTGTTTATCTCATTTGCTGGCCAATTTAAATATGAGTATGCTTAAATCAAGCAATCCATTACCCATGAAGGGAGCATGATCTGTGAAGGGTATTGTGTATCTTGAGTATAGACGATTAGGTTTTTTTGCTGTGCAGACCGAAGATGATGACTTTACTGTTATTGAAGCATTAGGTGAGCCACCATCTTTAGGAGACATACTTATTGGTGAGCTACACTCACTTGGTGGAGAACGCCTTTTTAATGAGACAACTAAGGAAGAAATAGATGTCTTTATTCAAGATATTCACGTAGATCTAACTGAGGCAAAAAGACATTTAGCAGAAGCGGCAAGAGGCAGATAGGGTTGACAACAAACAGCAACCAGTTACAAAGGGTCCAAGCGGGTTAAAACAGTGCGGCCCCCAACGGTTACCGTTGGAGGGCTTTTGTTTTTACTTTGGACACAGTGGGACTTGAATTTTAGAAATTAAATTAAACTATCCATGCAGGGCTGTCTAAAAGGTACTCAAGCATGTAAAATATTGAATCATCGCCATCTTTCCTGGAGGTTTCTTATGAAAATGGATACTATTATTCTCAAGCGTTTCCAAGAGCTTGAGGATAAATCAAAAATCGTCAGATCATCTATTAGAACTAGTGAGTTTGGATACAGATTTATTGACCAGTCGGTATTTCATGAGTGGTCAAACTCCGTAATGAATATTTTGTATAACATATTTGGCGAGTTGAGTATACAGTATCAAAATTTCAAAACAAAATATGATATTGCGAAGAACGGAGACGATTTTGATATTTGTTATGGGATTTATAAATCTGCTAAGGAAGACTATGAGGGCGGATACGTATTTAACATGAGATCATTAGTAAGTATAGAAGTCCTCGATAGTGTCATTGAGCAGGCAGATCAGCTTTTAAGTGCAGGTTATAAAGACGTTGCAGCTGTTGTTATCGGTATAGTTTTGGAGACCTCATTGAAGGAACTTTGTAATAAGAAAAACGTTCAAGTTGGAAAACTCGACCGTATGAACGCCGAGTTAAGCAAAGCTGGATATTATAATGTAGGGATGCAAAAAATGATTACAGCTTGGGCTGATATTAGGAATAACGCAGCGCATGGGAACTGGGGGTCTTACAAAGAACAGGACGTAATTGATATGAAAAACGGAGTAATTAGATTTCTTGCAGATTATTTGTAATAAAGACTTCCAATGCTGTACCACCGTAACTGTTTATTCTGCAATAGTGGAGAGGATTTTAAGTGTCTAACAATAGCAGATTGAGTAAAATACAACGGGATATTTATAAAGAGCGTTTTGGAATTGTGGAGTCCACTTTTAAAAGTAAGAAGTGTAAAAATTGTTTTTATCTAAATCATCAAGGAAAGGTTTGCTCAAAACATTATATTAGGGTATTTGATTATGAACTCTGTGGTCAATATAATCCGAAAGGGCATAAGATCTATAAAGGTGGCGGGGTTTCACCAAAGTAATTAATGTATTTCAAATAAAGATCAGTGTAAAGAAAGTAACCCGTTGTAATAGAAATGTAGTTCGCTAAAGTAGTAACCTTTTTTGAATTGATCCACTTGACGCGCGATAAATCATTTAGTTAATAAATACGAACTGTGAGCTTGCATGCATCCACACGCCTTTACGATCCACAGTTGCCTAATGGACTTATCATGGTTGTCCACTACTTTCCTTCAACACATAAAGCTAAGTGCTAGGGGTGTCATGAAATGCCCCAGCTGCTCCTATTTACTTTTATGGTTACAAGCCTTCTAATTGACTCTCTATCTCTCCTTACTCCGGCAACAGCTATTCCCGTCGATCCGCCCTTTCCCGGCCCAAATCGGACGATCTTGTCCAACAGATAGGCCTCTACGGTGGGCAATGTCCTTATGAGTTCCTCTTCGGGTTTCTGACTGCTCCGTCAGTATTCCTCTTCTTCTCTAACCCACAGAAGAGCGCGTTTAGTTGAGCCAACATTAAAAACTAAATTATATGTAAGAATATACGGCTCGGTCATTTCAAACGGTATCAATGTAACGTTGTGGTCAACCACATTTTTTACTGAAAATAATGTTAGTTGAGTTAACGTTTGAAGAAAGTACCCCAATAATAACTTCCGGCTTCAAGAGGTGGTTGTGTTCATACGTAGTTATAAATAATTACGATTAATGTTGTAACTTTCGAATGGTTATGGACGATTTAATGCTCTTCTCTCCTGCTAGGACTTCTGGCCTTAATCGTCGCCCATCATCCTCCTTAAAGGCTCAGCCCACCCCCATTATGGACGCGAAGCGTCCGATAGATGGGGCGATCCGAGTAAAACAAAACTTTCTGCCGAGCTGTTCGATTCGTCTGCCTCCGATATTCCTCGGAGCGGGTCCTTGTGCGGAAGCTGGAGAGAATAAATATTGCCATCTGAGTTATTGGGAGCGTTTACATTATATTCATGCTTGAAAGGAGGACGAATATGCTTTTAAGTGAAGTGTACGATAGATATACTCAGCTTGTTGAAGAGGAAGATCGATTTATCCTGAAACTGGAAGTCTGTGAGCTCGCAGAACACGCCCTATTCGATATGGTCTACAAGAGCGAACAGGAACCCGACTCCACAACTGTGAAGGAAATACTTATAGCGGTTCACACAATCGATCTGCGGCTACAAGCGGAACTCTTGGAGCTACGGCTGGAGAAGATGAACCTTTCACGTAAAATTAAATTGCTCACGTGATCCTTCCAGAAATAAGCGCAGAAGCAGCAAGTAGTCGGAATCGCCATCTAAGTTTATGAAAAACACTTTCATA
Source organism: Cohnella sp. 56 (assembly GCF_037963805.1). Classification (NCBI taxonomy): domain Bacteria; kingdom Bacillati; phylum Bacillota; class Bacilli; order Caryophanales; family Paenibacillaceae; genus Cohnella; species Cohnella sp. 56. The sequence continues at coordinate 169,958 of NZ_JAZDQE010000007.1, forward strand.
GCTGCTCACCTTAACGATTATGGGGTGGGCAGCTATTTTTATGGGAACAGCACATAGAAAGCAACCCATCCCCCGCACTGCGAGTATGACGCGCTGGCTGTTAAACTTCAAAAACCTTTAATTAGCACCCAAATCGTTATATTACATTTATACAGCTTAACGATATGAGGTGAGATTGATGAGCAAAAGACAAGAGCAACCTCAAGGTGGAAAGAACAAATTCATGCCCGGTAAAGTCGCCGCGCTGGTGAAATGGAATAACAGGCCATATCTCGACAAGATGATTGATGACGGTACACCTGTGAAGGAACTGGTGACATGGTGTAATGATAACGGCTTTCCGATCAGCCTTCCTACTATGTACTCTTACAAGAAGCAACGCAGGGAAGCGATTGTAAACGGGCTTACGCTGGAACTTCTACACGCGAAGGACGACCCGCTCAAGAAAGCGCTGGAAGATGCTGCGCGGAATAAGGCAAGAGAAAAGGGCAACACCCAGTATAAAGAGAACCGCCGTGAAGATCGTGCCAAGGTTAAGGCCACGCTGGAAAAGGAGTTGGCAGACCAAGAGAATACAAAGCGTATCCGGCATGACATGGAGCTACTGGACGAGTTAATTCAAAAGGGCTTCGACACGTTGAGCAAAATGGACGTGATCAGTCCGATCACTGCCATAAAGGCCATTGAAATGAAACACAAGCTGTCTAATGGATCAACTGGCGGTTATACACATTATGGGCTGGAAGAAATCAAGATCAGAGAAACAGGGCGCGAACAGGCCATCACAGCGGCTATCCTTGAGTTCATCTCCGTGGAGCAGCATGATGCTGTGATTCAGCGTATGGAGGATGTGACGCGGGCTTACTATGAATCGATTGGCTTGGGTGAAGCGTACCGGCAGATGGAGGCCATTAATTGATTGAGCAAGCCAAGCAACACAATTTCAACAAACGGTGGTGACGATCACATGGAACAAATTTATGTGAGTCAGACGGTACAGCGAATACAGAAACGGCTGAGCCATAGTGATGACGGAGCGGCTTTCAAAAAATCGATTAAGGAAGCCGTCACCGTTGGCGTCGATCAGTTTATACGGCATCTCCAGTTGGGGGGAACACAAGTGAATACGGTGACTGACTTCGAGAAAATGGTCAAGCTTGGGCTTCTTATGTATGGGGAGCCTACCGAGCGATCAGAAGTCACGACCGATATAAAGATACATGAGACGCAGTTGGAATCAATTATGAAAACGCCAGAGTTTGAGGTAATTAAAAACAGATTGGCTGAACAAATGAATAGGGAAAATGAGGAGAACTAGCGGGAACCTATAGGAGAACGCCTGTGATGGACGTTCTCCCTTGTGGTGGCTTGTTTTGGCTTGGTGGAGCATGTGGGGGACTGTGATCAAATATTCTTTGGTGTCTTGAACAGACCCTGTAGTCTTGAATAGATTCATCATAATCGAATCTTTGCTGTGCCGGATAATCATTTCCCACGATCGTAAAAATTTATCTAGTTCTATTAATTCAATGCAATACAATTTCCCATTCCCTATTATAACATAATAAACCATAAATTCCTCTTTCCGAGTTTTCCCGCAACCCAAATCTTTCAATGTCACTTATGGCACTGTTCCCACGATTAATCTAATCACCCGAAATACCTGCTCCAGAAGATATATGGATTAGGAAGAATATCTATTTATTTTTCAACCTTCTTTGAATTTCTGTCCTCAAAGAAGAAATTCGACGGTTTGATCCCGGCAACTTCTCAATTTGATATGTCAAATCCAGAGCACGCTCTAATTCTCTTCCCCATTGCAGTAGATTTTGGGCCTGAGAAGTCAAGGTTAATTTTTTCTGTCTGAGGTTACTACTACCTATAATTTCAAGAGCCTTCGAATAATACTTATCAGCCGCGGAGAATTGGCTCAGTTTACTTTGACAGAAGGCCATCATATGTAAACAGTATGGATCATTCTCGTTTAACGAAAGTGCAATGGCTAGTTTTTCTACAGCGCCATTCCATTTTCCCTCTTGTTTTAGCGCTTGTCCCCACATCTTCCATACTACAGAATCCCGTGAAGTTGGCTTTTCGATCAGTTTAGTTGCCCGTTCAAAATAAATATAAGCCTGTGCAGAATTTCCTGCGTTTAGTTCTGAAGTAGCTCGTGTATAGAACAAATACGGGCTTTTTTCATAATATGACTCCGCCTGATCAAAAAACTCTCTTCCCTTCTCATAATTACCAGAAGCATATTCTTCTGATGCAGCCTTGGCTAAGCCAACTGCTAGCTGTTCGGCCTCATTTCGACCGTGTAGTAGACTCTGTAAATAATCTACTATTGTATTAGCATCACGCTGGCGATATTGCATTTCCCTTAACCTAGATCGAATTCCACTAACAAATTCCCCATCCATAGACATTAATTCCTGATAAGCAAAAGATGCTGTAATTGGGAGAACTGAGAGAGTTGAACCCGTCTCACTCTCATTTCTAATAAAGAATGAACTCTGTACTAACCCGTTAATTGCACGATTAGTTCTTTCTCTTTCCCATTCAAGCAAGTGCATATATTGTTCTAAATTGAACGATTCATCTGGAGCTAAGGCAGAAATTTTCAATATCATTCGCTGATCATCTGTTAGGAGTGTAAACATATTTCTAAAACTAAATTCAAGTATTTGCTCAGGGATTTCTGGGACATCTCCATTAATTTGACTTAAGAAAGACGTAGATTGTTGAAGTCTAATTTGTCCAACTAACCAAATTATCGCTAGTGGCAATCCCCCAGAAATTTTAGTTATTCTTTGACGGTCAACTTCTTCTATAGTTAGAAAAATTTTATACTCTTCAATGAGTTTATCTACCAATAATCGTGAATTTTCAATATTTAACCCCTCAAGCTTTATTCGATCTTCGCCCGTTTCTGGCTGCCGCCTTGAAGTTACCAAGGCTCTTGTAGGTGCGGGCAAGGTTTTTAGGAACTCAAAAACCCTTGAATCCTCGACCGTCTCCAGATTATCTAGAAATATTAAAGATTCGGTCATTTCTAATAATTGTTTAGCAGTTTCTATGCGTTCAATCAATGGTAACTGTAACTCTTGCTTAAAACCGTTTGTTTCCAGTATAGCATCTACAACAGAATCAATTCCCACTAACTCTGGTTTTAATGGAATAATTCTGTTTTGTGTTAGTTCTCTATTTTTTGCAGTTACTGATACAATTGATTCATATGTATTGCTTTGATATAAGTCCCATACTATTTCGGACCCGAGTGCTGTTTTTCCAACACCACCTAATCCTTCAATAGAAGTTATCCACCATCTGTTTTTAGAGTCCAAGCTCTGCAGAACTTTTTCTTTATATTCTCCACGTCCAACTAGATTATCTGGTTTCGGCGGTAGTCTAAATCCGTATTCTATAACCCCCCAGCCAGTTGATTCGACATTTTGAGCAATGGGGGATGTTTCCCTGTTCCATAACTGCTCGAACTGCGTATCGTTAATAATTCGTTTTGTTGAATCCCCAACTCTAACGTATATTTCGCCTTGTCTAAATAATAAATCCCGTCCTTTTTGTGGTCCATTAGATAGCATCAGAACAGGTCTATTTTGCCTAGGAGGAATATAAATTAAGCCTAGAGGTTTTGAACAGCCCCTAACCCTGCATATCCGATAGGTCACAGATAATCTTTCGCCAACATATGACTGTATAGCATTATTTATGTGTGTCTGATCTATGGATCTGAGAATTGATTCCTCCACACCGAGCACTTCCCAAGTCTTATCTTCCACCCCTACAATAATATATCCACCGTCGGTATTGTGAAGAGCAGCACAATCCCTTGCCAGTTCTGCCTTTCCCACTGAATCCAAGTTGAGTTCTTTTTTAAAGTCCCATAACTGACTTTCAAACTGTTTTGTGACGAGTTCCTCCGCCAAAGAGTCATCTAGTCTTCCATTTCTAATAGCTTGCAATATTGTTTCCAAGTTTTCTTCCCCCTTGGCCTCTATCGATTGCTCTACGCTTCGCTATAAATGTTGAAACTGTATAGTTTTTCTCTAAATACCCACAAATTCCTTCCATAATAATAAACAAAAGTTTATTGGTCTCACTCTTATCCTTCTTGGTTTACCCAAATTTTTCGCCGTCACTTATGATACGGTTCCCCCCGATTAATCTTAAACGCCCGATACACCTGCTCCAGCAGCAGCACGCGCATGAGCTGGTGCGGGTAGGTCATGCGGCCAAAGGAGAGCTTCTTGTCGGCGCGTGCGAGTACCGCTGGCGAGAGGCCGAGCGAGCCGCCGATGACGAAGCTGACGGCGCCGCCGCCGTACACCGCTTGGCGGTCCAGGTGCGCGGCGAGCTGCTCGCTGGACCAGGCGTCGCCGTCGATGGCGAGCGCGACGACGTGGGCATCGGGCTTCAGCACGGCGAGGATGCGTTCGCCTTCGCGGGCACGGACCTGCTCTTCCTCGGCCGGGCTCATGGCGTCCGGGGTCTTCTCGTCCGGCAGCTCGCGGATGTCGAGCCGGGCGTAGGCGCCTAGCCTCTTGGAGTATTCGGTGACGCCCTCCGACCAGTACTTCTCCTTCAGCTTGCCTACACATACGATCTGAATTTGCATCATAACTCATCCGTCCTTCCGAACATGGTTCTGCTACCCTACAGCTTATCCCATCAGACGACGGCGATGCAAAAAGAAACCGAACCCCCGTCCAATCACGGAAGTTCGGACTTCTTGTTCATGGTCTCGTTCTGTAGCTGGGTGCGGCGACGAATGGTGCGGCACTACTTACCGGATATGTCTTCGCCCCTTGCCGAACGCATGCTCAGCTTAGTCGTTCGCGCCCGTGCGTACACGCTCGATCAGTTGCTTGTATTGCTCATACTGCTCTTCCCATGCGGCCTTCCGGGATTCGATCTCCCTGCCGTCCAGCAGTGCGGCGATGACGTCGAGGCATACATGCCAGCCGGCGAGATCGCGCAGCGTATGGTCCGTGATCCGCGTGAAGCGCTCGACCAACCCCAGCCTGCAGCCTTCGGACGTCTCGCCGAGCTCGAAGCGAACTTGGTCCTCCGCCCACGTATAGGCGAGCAGCGCGAGCGGCTTGAGCTCGAGGATCTCCATCTTCTCCTCGTTGCCGCCGCCCATGTCGAACTTGAAGGCGCCGCCCACGCGAAGGTCCTCCACGCTAAGCTCAGGGAACCACCTCGCGAGTTGCCCGTTGTCGGTCAGCATCGACCAGACGGACGCGACCGCGTGGCCCAACGAGCGTTCGAAGCGCGCCTCCCACTCGCCGTTATCGACTGCTCGGATATCTGCTAACGCCATCGTCTTCTCCTCCCTTGATATCAGAAACGCCCGTCTAACCCAGCAACGGCCGGATCGCCTCGCTCAGCGCCGCCGCGGCCTGTTCATGGGCCCGTCTGCCCGGATGATTCCGCGCGCCGACGGTCTCGGCCGTCATCTCCGGCAGCCGTACGACCGATACCCGCACATCCCCCGTCTGCTCCCGGTACGCGCTGACCGCCCGCTCGATCGCGGGCAGCATCGCCGTGCCGAGCATGCCGTAGGCCCATACGATATGCGCGCCAGGATTGCAGCGCCTGATCACACCCAGAAATGCACATGCCGCCTGCTCGAAGGCGGCCACATCATCCGCGTTCATCGTGCCGTCCGCATTCAACCGCTGCTTGTGCGTTGCGCCCGTCTCCGGGTCCTGCCAGGCCGGCGTGTTAAACGCGCCGCCGTCGTTCGTCCCCAGGTTGACCACCACGACATCCGGCTGCCAAGCCGCGAAGTCGTTCGCCTCCCACGCGCCCAGCTCTTCATTCCGCTCGCCCTTGAGCAGTCCGCATACTTGCTCGTAGTATGCCGGCAGGTTCGCATGTGGATTGTTGTCCCAGCTCGTCAGTACGCCCCAGCCGCTCTGCGACAGCACCCGATACTCGGCGTCCAGCGCCCCGGCCGTCAACGCGGCATAGTTGTCGACCGCGCTGCACCACATCGGCACCCAGTCCTGCTCTGTCACGGCGCCGATCGCGCCCTCTCCCGACGTGATGCTGTCGCCGACGAACTCGAGCCTGTACGGCTTGTCCGTCACCGCCTCGAACGTGCCGTCGAACCGGACCGCCACCAGCTGCAGACGACAGCCCCGATCGCCGCTCATCGCCTGCGAGTCCTTGACGATTCGCACATTTTTGACCGTGTCTGCGCTCATGCCTCTGAACAAGCATATCCAGTGCCGGCCCGCCGTGACCATCCGCCTGCTCACCGCCGCGCCGTTCACGATGACGCTGATCCAAGGCTCGTAGTGGTCATAGTCCGCCTCGACCTCGGCCCACAGCTCGCTTCCCTTCGCGTTCCATTCGACGCCGCTCCCCGTCCAGAACAGGGTCAGCGGGTCCAGCCGCCCCGTCGTCCGGCCGTGCACCTTCATATGCGCAATCTCGGACAAGGCGTACGTCCGCAGTTGATCGTTCGGTGTCATCAGGCAGTCCTCCACTTCGTCTCGTTGCCTCTGAATGTATCCCGGCCGGCATCCTTGCTTCCAATGCGATTAGACCGGATCTGTCGGTTCAAAACGGTAACGGCTTGCTTGTTCGTAGGCGTAAGCGAGGCGGAGCAGCACAGGCTCGCTGTAGGCGGTGCCAACGAATGTAATGCCTTGCGGTCCTCTGGTCGTATAGCCGCCTTCGGCGATGATCCCCGTCTCCGCGTATCCGCCCGGTACGGTGATGGCCGGGTAGCCTGCCCGCGCGGACAGATCGAGCCCTTCCTCGTTGCCCAGAAACAGCAGCGCATCCAGCCGATGCTCGCGGATCGCGTGGTCGATGCCTTGGTCCCGGGCCAGCTCGCGGTTCAGGCGCAGGCTCTCCGCATATGCGGGCTCGGACAGCGTGCCGCTCGTCTCGTTCGACCAGATCAGCGTATCCTGCCCGTAGCGAAGTGCCACCTCGCGATTCGCTTCATTGTAGGCGATCAGCTCGTCCAGCGTCCGGACATCAGCGCCGGAGCCGGCTTTGGCGAGATAATCGTTCAGCCCCTTTTTGAATTCGTACTGCATGATATCCCAGTCCCACTTCGCAGATTCGCAAGGCAGGGCGACCGGGTCGACGACGATCGCTCCGCGTTCCCGGCACAAGTCGATCGCCCGCTCGATGATCGCAGCCCGCGCCTCATCCAATCCTTCATAATAATGCCGCGGGATGCCGATCCTCGCGCCCTGCAGTCCATCCGTGTCCAGAAAAGGCAAGTAATCCGCATATGCGATTCGCCCCTCCTCCTGCATCGCCGCATCCAGCGGGTCCGCCGCCGTCATGGCGCCGAGCAGGATCGCCGCATCTCTGACCGTTCGCGTCATCGGGCCGGCCGAGTCCTGGCTGTGCGTGATCGGGATAATGCCCGTGCGGCTGACGAGCCCGATTGTCGGCTTGAGGCCGACGAGACAGTTCTGCGAGGCCGGACTGATGATCGAGCCCGATGTCTCCGTGCCGATCGCCGCCGCGCACAGGTTGGCGGCCGTCGCAACTGCCGAGCCCGAGCTTGAGCCGCCGACGAACAGCTCGCCGGGATCGTACGGATTAAGCGTCAAGCCGCCTCTGGAGCTATAGCCCGCCCACATCGTACCCGACATGAAGTTGGCCCATTCCGTCATGTTGGCTTTGCCGAGCAGCACCGCTCCCGCAGTCCTTAATTGTGCGGCCACGGCCGAATCCTGCGGCGCCCGATGCGCTGCAAGCGCGACCGATCCGGCACTCGTATGCATGCGGTCGCCCGTATCGATATTGTCCTTGAGCAGGATCGGGATGCCGTGGAGCGGTCCGCGCGGTCCCTGTTCCTGCCGCTCCTTGTCCAGCGCCGCCGCGATTGCGATCGCATCCGGGTTGACCTCCAGCACCGCCTTCAGCTTCGGATTGATCCGTTCGATCCGCTCCAAGTACCAACGCACGCAAGCCTCCGACGTTAACGTGCCCGCTTCCATCGCCGACTGCAGCGATGCGATATCCATTTCTATTAAGCTCGTGTTTATGCTTTTATCCATGAAGAGAATCCCCTTTATCCTGTTAACACGATTGCTTGCCGCTATTTCTCTAATGAGTATTATACAAGCTTTTCCTGTCCCCGGACTGCAATCGACATAACTTCCTATCGCTGTCATCTGCAACCGCACCTCGAATTGAGGACGTCTGGCACCGTTCATAAATCGACAAAATCGAACAACCGAGCGCCCACTTTTAGTTTTGTAATATTCTATGATTTCTTTAGAGAGGAATGGTCGGCAACCAGAAGCTCTTTTAGTATGGTTCCCGCAAGCGGATGGCTACCAATATGGAAGCGTCGTCTTCCAGACAGACTCCAAACACAGCAGAATAGCGGCCAAAATCATAGTAAAAACATAACAAAATGCGAACCTGAAGCAGCTAAGCGATTGATTTACAACAATCCGAAAAGTAGTGCAGCGCCTGGAAATATATTTCCCTCTTTCTTCTTAACATCTATGAATCCGACACCATCCTGTATCTTTCCGCATAACATTCGTCACGCGCAGATAAGCAAGAGTAATACTTACGCTTATATACAACAAATGTAAACTAAATTATTCCATAAACGAGTGATTGCAACAATTTCAGCCATACGGGATCCGGCAAATTTTTTGGAACAATAATATGATTTAATATTTAACAACTACAGGGTTCGAGAGGGGGAGAGGCGGGGATGATCGCAAAAAAAGAGAAAATGAAGATGAGATCCGGGCCGAATGGCGAGGGAAGATGTGGTATTGCGAGCCGGGGGATAGGGTTCCGGGAGTAAGGATGAATGAGCGAGTGGCGATGACGGGATGATGACAGGCGATGCGGCCGATGCCATGGCGGCATTGCGAGGGGAGGGTGAGACGACGGGCGGGATGACACATGGCATAGGGCGACCTAGCGATAAGGTGCTGAAGGGGTGCGACGCATGGCTTGGGGCGGCATCACGGCGGGGAGTTGAGGGTCATGTGACGGATGGCAGTAGAGATGGAGAATGAGTATGAGGCGCGACATATAGCGACATATCGGAGAGAGCGATGGAAGGCTGGCAAACGGGCGCGGGCAGAAATAACGGAAAGGGTGAGGAAGGGACGGAGTAACGGAGAGGTGGGGAGGGAAGCGTGCCGCTTCGGCCGGTGTACAAACGGAGGAGGGCTGCGAGCCGACCGCCGAGTCAGCAAGGCAGCCGCACAAAAAAGCGCCGCTTCGTCCAAGGGACGGTACGGCGCGCGCGCCACATGCATCATGCGGGAGCCTGCATCATCTGCTGGCAGCCTCGCCGCCTGCCAGGCCGCAATTGTCAATCGCAGATGATTCGGCCGGAGCCCGCTCGGCACCTGCTCAAGACTTGCCCAGGACTTGCTGAAGAATTGCTCGTCACCTTGCTCGGAGCCACCAAGAGTTGCTCAGGTCTTGCTCAGGTCTTGCTCAGGTCTTGCTCGGTTCTTGCTCGGTTCTTGCTCGGTTCTTGCTCAGGTCTTGCTCGGTTCTTGCTCGGTTCTTGCTCGGTTCTTGCTCGGTTCTTGCTCGGTTCTTGCTCGGTTCTTGCTCGGTTCTTGCTCGGTTCTTGCTCGGTTCTTGCTCGGTTCTTGCTCGGTTCTTGCCCAGGACTCGCTCAAGAATTGCTCGGTTCTTGCTCAATTCTGGCTCGATTACTGTTCCAGTCTTGCTCGGTTCTTGCCCCGATCTTGCCGCCCAGGCCCCCCTCAAAACCTCTGGCTCAAACCTTGGTCAGGGCTTTCATAGCTTGCGCTTCGGATTCCTTCATCTGCTGCAGGAATTGCTGGATTTGCTGGATCATTTCCATCATCTGCTGCTGAAGCTGCTGCTGCTGCTGTTGTTGCTGCTGTTGCACGGCCTCTTCCGCTTTTTGCGCCGCATCCTGCTTGGATTTTTCCTGTTCCTTCGAGGCATTGTTCGATATGCTGCCGCCGATCGATCCGATCGTGCTCGACTGCTGCTGCGAGAGGAGATCCGCTTGCTTTTTCAGCACGTCCGCGTTCTGGACAATCTGCCCCAATTGCTCGTCACGCTGCTTGGACGCCTGGGTCAGCGCATTCTGCGCCGCCAGGTTCTGCTGCTGTGCGAGTGCGAGCGCGTTGCCCGTCGAGTTGCCCACCGCACCGCTGACCGCCTTGTAGGCATCGTCGCTCATCATCAGCAGCACGCCCCCCACTACACCGATCACGAACGTGCCCACCATCGTCAATACCTTCTTCTTCTCCATCGCCGTATCCCTCCCGGACTGTCGAGCTTATGAACTAACAATAACCGATAAGCGCGAGCGATTCTGTAATCCAGATTACACAATCGATAACTTCGCATCGAACCGATGTCGCAGCGCACCATCCGCCCGGCCGCATCGCAGTCACATGCTGCATTCTGACGCGCCGCTCACCGCAGCCCCTCCAAATACGCCGACAGCGTCTCAATATTCATCCGCACATGCCGGTTGTCTCCCTCCAGCTTGCTCATCATGATGCCGCCCTCCATGACAGACAGCACGAAGGTCGCCAGCGCATCGATGTCGACATCCGCTCTGAACTCCCCGCTCCGCACGCCCTCCGCGATGATCTCCCGCATCTGGCTTAGCGTCCGCTCCATGCCGTCCCGGCCCCGTTCGCGCAGCGCAGGATGACTGTCGTCCGCCTCGGTGGCGAGGTTGAGCAGCGGACAGCCGCCCACGAACGGCGGGTCCTCCACCACGTTGGCGTACACCTTCAGGTAGACCAGCAGCTTGCCCCTGGCCGTCGCCTCCTGCGCCATCGCCTCCCGGATGACGCCGCCGACCAAGCTGCCCGCATAGGCGTACGCCGCCAGCGCGATCTCGTCCTTGCTCTCGAAGTGGCGGTAGATGCCGCCCTTCTTGATGCCCGTCATCTCGATGATGTCGGACATCGAGCCCGCCGCATATCCCTTCTGGTTGAACAGCTCCGCCGCCTTCGCGATGATGCGCTTGCGGGTATTCTCGCCCTTCGACATGACCATTCCCCTTCGACAGACGCGGTTGCGGTCCGATTTTCCCCATTATAACAAACAAATTCAGGCTATCGCTCACCGATATTTCTATGTTATGGTAATGATACCGATCGGTATCATTCGCAAATTCAGAGGGGGAATCGTCATTGAACAGAACCTGGTTCAAGGAGTCGCGCCACGCATGGATCGGACTCGGTTCGCTGTGGGTCATCGGGTTCATCGGCGCGCTGACGCGGTTCATCATGGCTTTTTTTCAGACGCAGATCTCGGACGATCTCGGCATCGGCAGGAGCTTCATCTCGGCAGCGTGGTCGACGAACCTGCTCATCGCGGCGCTCTGCGCGCCGGCGGGCGGGTGGCTGGCAGACCGTTACGGTCCGAAAAAAGTGATGCTCATAAGCGCGATACTCGGGGTGGCGGGTACGGGGACGGTCGTGCTGGGCGGTCATGAGCCGATCGTGTTCTTCGTCGGATATGGCGTCATCTCCGGCTTCGTCGGTCTCGGGTCGAGCACGTCGTACATGTTCATGTTCGAATGGTTCAAGCATCATCGCGCCAAGGCGACCGCACTGCTCGCGAGCGCCTCCTCCGTCGGGCTGGCCGTCGTCACGCCCGTCTTCGTCTCCTGGAGCTGGCTGACGTGGCGCGATGCCTTCGCGGCATCGTTCGCGCTGGGCGCGGCGGTGACGCTGCCCGTCATCTGGCTCGGCATTCGTCACGCGCAGCCGGCGCGCCAGCCCCAGCCAGCACAGCCGGGCCCGCCGCCCGAGCCTGCCGCTGCCGACGGCGGCGCGCCGCGGGCGCCGGTCATGCCGCGCAGCGCCGTCTACGCGCCGCTGTTCGTCCTGATCGCGTTCGCGCTGTTCACCTGCGGCTTCAACATGGGGACCGTCGAGATGAACCTCGTCGCCATCCACCAGCTCGCGAAGGTGCCGCCTCACACGATCGCCCTCGCCATGAGTCTGCTCGGCATGATGGAGATTGCGGGCTCGCTCGCCTTCGGCTACTTTCTCGACCGCGTCGACAAGCTCATGCTCATGACGCTGCTGTACGGCATCCGCGTGCTCGGCTTCGGCGTCCTGTTCATGCACGACGGATGGTCCCCGCTCGTGTTCGCCGCCGCCTTCGGCATAACGTATCTGAGCGCGGTGCCCGGCGGACTGCTGATCGCCAGAGAGCGGGCGCAGGGGCAGGGCAAGCAGACCGGCTTCCTGCTGATGTTCCATCAGGGCGGCGGCATTCTGGGCGCGCTCGTCGCCGGCATACTCTTCGACCGCTACGGCGACTATCAGCTGCTGATCGGCGCCGATGTCTTCATCTGCGTGATCGCGGCGCTGGGCTATGCGTATCTGTACGCGACGGGACGTACGCGCAGCATCGGGCGTCCCCGGGAGCAGACCGCGGCAGGCTGAGCCTGCCTGCCGCCGGACGGCCGGACCGGGCGAGACTAAGCGAAGCACGCCAAGCGGCCTGCGGCTCGCGCGTCCGGGACCGGCACACGCGAACCGCAGGCCGCGATTCGAACTTCAGCTATGATCGGTATCCGCGATCGGTCTGCCGATCGGGGCGCACCTTCAGCGTGCATCCCGCATACTATTGCTCGCCGCCGACCCGGCGGCCTGCCTCCGCCAGCACCTGGCCGAGCCGGTCCAGGTTCTGCTCGTTGGCCTGCGCGCACAGGGCCTTCACGCGCTCGAATTCGTCCGCCTCCTTGAACGCCTGGCGGAACGTCACCCGCGTGCGCCCCTCGCCCAGATCGTCGAACTGGCCCGTCAGCCGGAACCTGTGCCCGCTCATATGATCCAGCGCGACGCGCTCGTGCGGCACCGTCTCGACGAATACGCTGTAATTCGGATAGTCCTTGCCGTCCGGGCCGTGCATGACGAACCGCCACTCGCCGCCCGGCCGGATATCGCATACGTCGAACGTATTCGTGAACCCCTCCGGCCCCCACCAGCGGGCCAGCAGCTCGGGTGTCGTCCACGCCCGGTACACCAGCTCCCGCGGCACATCGAACGCTCGGACCGACACCAGTTCGTTCGATCCTGCCGTCATGCTAAGCTCTTCCTTCTACGACATCGCCCAGCATGTTCAGCATGATGCCGGTCCCGTGCTCCCGGATCTCCGGCGTATCGTGCCCGTCCAGGAACGCGCCCTGCTCCGTAAACGTAAGCTTCGTCCCCTCCGCTACCTCCTGCAGCTCGACCGTCGTCGTCGAGACGGATATGCGCGTGTCGCCCATATCGAGCGTATACGTGTATACGATGCGCTGCTGCGGCACGATCTCCTGGTAGACCGCGTCGAACGTGAACACCGGCCCCTCCGGCGGTCCGCCGCTGCTGTACTCGCGCCCGCCTACCCGGAATTCGAACGTCTCCGGCTTGGAGTACCACTTCGCCTTCACCCCGGCGTCGGCCCACGCTTCATATACCCGCTCCGGCGTGGCGGCATAGGTCCGCTCGACGACGAAGGTCGCATGCTTAACAAATCGTTCAGTCATTCATTATTCCTCCTTTGTATGTGCATCCCGCTTGGCCGCATGGTCCGCGATCAGCGCGCCCAACCGGTCCAAGTGCCCTTCCCATTGCCGCTGGCGGTCCAGCGACGGCTTCTCGAACTCCGCGTTCATCGCCAGCAGCAGGTCTGCAAAGTCCTCCGCCGCGAGCGGCTCCTGCTCCCGCATCCGCTTGGACACGTACGCGAGCTTGTCCAACAGCTGCTGCTGCACCCGCATCTGCGCCTTGATCCGGTCCGCCTGCAGGCGGACGATCTCCAGCGGTCGAATCTGCCCGCCGGCGAATGCCGACTTGATCTCCTCCAGCGACAGCCCGAGCTCCTTCAGCGACACGATCTGGTGCAGCCGCGCCAGGTCCTGCTCGCCGTACAGCCTGTGGCCCGATTCTGTCTGCCCCGACGGCACGAGCAGCCCGATCTGATCGTAGAACCGCAGCGTTCGGACGGTCACGCCCGTCATGCGGGCGAGCTCCCCCACCTTCCAATCGCGTTTCATCTACCCCCTCCTCATTGGCGCCCTTGTGCGATTCCCGGTAACCCCAGTATAAAACCTTACGTTACGTCAGGTGCAAGCCTTTTTATTTCTAAGCTTGCATATGGGTTCGAACTGCTGTAGTATAAAAGGCCTGGCAACACATTAAACATTAATATGCTCAGTTATACTATCGCGGGGTGGAGCAGCCCGGTAGCTCGTCGGGCTCATAACCCGAAGGCCGCAGGTTCAAATCCTGCCCCCGCAACCAACTCACATTCCCGATACGACACATATATGAAGATGCCTCTAAACTACCGAGTGTAGGATTAGCGGCATTTTTTGTTTACATTACTTATACACGGAGCTTCTTGATACGGAATGGGGGGATATCGATGGCGGACATCTCCGGAAGAACGGGGCTGCGCATCAGAAGCTTGCCCGGCGTTCATCCCGAGGTGCGAAGGGCTTGCCTGGCGTTCGCAGGCTGGCTGCGCACCTCGATAGACTTTCCCATACGAGTCGTCGTCTATTTAAAAAAGGATCGCTTTATCCGCACCCGTGCCCGCCAACAAGTGTCCGCCTCTTTTTTTGCCCCGTTTAACAAAAGCGAAGAGCCCTATATCCGAATCGCAACCGGAGATTACGAGGCGTCTCTGCTGGAGGTCGGAAAAGACAATGCGTTAGCCGGATACCTGCAATCCATCGCCCATGAGCTCGTGCACTACCAACAATGGCTCGCGGACGCGCCATTCAGTGAACGACAGGCTGTGTCGCGCGCCAAAAAAATCGTCGGGATGTACGCACAGACAAGGGCGCACCCTTAAAAGCCGCAAATAAAAAGGCTGTCACGTGAAACCTGCAAGACTACTTTTAACCTCAGCCGCCTTCTTGTCGTCTCTGACGCTGTTGTCGCCGGCATGGGCTCAGGCCGCTTCCCCAATGTTGTCAGGTTAACTGCAAATATACAGTTAATCTCCGTGGTGGCGGCATTTTTCGGAGCGATAGCTGCGAATATACAGTTAATCTCGCGAAAATCGACCGTCATCCGGCTCAGACTCGAAAATAACTGTATAAATGCAGTTATCGCCGCCAGATGTCCTGTCGCAGGAGAAAATAACTGCGGTTTGGCAGTTATCTCCCCTTTCAAGGCTGTGTTGCACGAACGGTTTGGGGAAGAACTTCAACGTAGCCGCATCCCTGTCGTCCAGGCTCGCTCGTTCAAACGCAACAAACAGACCAAGGCCACTACATTCATGAAGACCACGCGCCGGGGAGCGACAGGATCCTTAACCTGACAACATTGGCCGCAGCCCCCCCTCCCCCCAGGATTGTTCATATACAATTCACAATTTACTGTTTTATTTAGGAAGTCAGCTTTGTCCGGCATTTTAGCATATTTCTCCCAAATAATTCGCAGATTATTCCGGTGCACCGATTGCCCGCATTTGAAAGGAGACCTTCCATGGAATTATTTTTTACAATTCTGATCCTGCTCGCGATGGTGGGCTTGTCCAACGTGCTGAGCGGCCAATTCCCGTTCGTGCCCGTGCCGCTCATGCAGATCGCGCTCGGCATGATCGTCGCCGCCGCCCCGGCGGGCCTGCATATGCATCTCGAGCCGGAGCTGTTCTTCGTGCTGTTCATCGCTCCGCTGCTGTACAACGACGGCAAGCATGTGTCGCGGACCGAGCTGTGGAAGCTGCGCGTCCCGATTATCCTGCTCGCCGTCGGCTTGGTGTTCGCGACCGTGTTCCTGATCGGCTATGCCATCCATTGGATGATCCCGTCCATCCCGCTGCCGGTCGCCTTCGGCCTGGCGGCCATCCTGTCGCCGACGGACGCCGTCGCGGTCGGCAGCCTGGCGGGCCGAATCCGGCTGCCGAGCAGCCTGATGCATCTGCTCGAAGGCGAAGCGCTCATGAACGACGCCTCGGGCCTCGTCGCCTTCAAGTTCGCGATCGCCGCCGCGCTCACCGGCAGCTTCTCGCTGGCGCACGCCAGCGTCAGCTTCCTCCTCATCGCGATCGGGGGCATCGGGGTGGGCGCGGTCACGGCGCTGCTCATCTCCGGGGTCCGGGTATGGCTCCGCCGTTCGGGTCTCGAGGACGAGACGATGCATATGCTCGTTCATCTGTTGACGCCGTTCGCGCTGTACCTCATCGCCGAGCAGCTCGGCGTATCCGGCATCCTGGCCGCGGTCGCCGGCGGCGTCGTGCATGCGATCGAGCGCGACCGGATGTCGAGCATCAAGCCGTTGTCTCATGAGCTGTCGGACAATACGTGGTCCGTGATCGTCTTCATCCTCAACGGACTCGTCTTCGTCATTCTCGGCCTGCAGCTGCCGAGCGTGTTCAAGCAGGTGTTCGACGAGCCTTCGCTGAACAACGGAGCGGTGATCGCCTACGCGGTCGTCATCTTCCTCATGCTGCTCGTGCTGCGCTTTTTGTGGGCGTATTCGTTCTCCCGAGGCGGCCGATGGATCGGCAAGAAGACGGCGTCCAACGTCAAGATCAAGTTCGGCATGCTCGCGATGACCGCGCTGTCCGGCGTTCGCGGAGCGGTGACGCTCGCCGGCGCCTTCTCGATCCCGCTGCTGCTCGACAACGGGGCGCCGTTCCCCGAACGCAGCCTCGTCATCTTCCTGTCGGCAGTCGTCATCCTGCTCTCGCTCGTCGCCGCGAGCGTATTCCTGCCGCTGTTCGCCCAGCAGCCCGCCGAGGATACGGCGGCGGAGCGGGCGGCCGCCGAGCGCAAGGGCGAACGGCTCATTATGGGCGCGGCCATCCGCGCCGTCCACGCCGCGACGACCGAGGACAACGAGGCCGAGTCGGCGTCCGTCATCTCCGATTATGAGCGCTGGCGCAGCAATCCGGAGGAGGACATGCGCCGCATGCAGCTGCGCGGCAAGGATGATCTGGAAGAGCGGGAGCTGCGGCTCAAAGCGATCGAAGAGGAGCGCCGCACGGCGAACAAGCTGCTGCGGGAGGAGCGCATCACCGAGATGCAGGCCGCTATGTTCCAGAGCAATCTGGAGCAGATGTCGATGGTGCTGTCCGCGCGCACGAACCTGTTCAAGCTGCTGATCAAGTTCTGGCTGCAAGAGCTGAGAGCGGTGCTGACGAAGCAGGAGTCGCGCATCAAGGCGATGCGGGACTTGTCCAGCTCGGATCGGGACGCGATCCGCAATCTGAAGGTGCAGACCTGCGAAGCGGCGCTCTCCTCGCTCCGTACGGAACGCAAATGCGATGCCCGGGCGGCCGTCATCGGCCACTATGAGCACATGCTGTCGAGATTGAAGTCTCCCTATTCGTTCGGCAAGTCCCTTGAAGGCGACGAAGAGGTGCGGCGCGACCTGCAGTGGATCGCCATCCAAGCCGAGCGGGACGAGGTGCAATCGCTGTTCGAGCGCAACGAGATCACCCGCGATGTCGCAGACAAGCTGCGCCGGACGATCCGGACGCGCGAGGCGACGATATTGAGCGAAGTGCTGGACTAGAGACGGTCGAAAAGAAGCCCTTCTGCAGCGGGCTCGTCGCGCTTATTGCATACGAAGCCGTGGGTGCACCCCGCCTTCAACGAACAACGGGACACAGCCGGGCATCGCTCGGTTGTGTCCCGTTGTCTCACATGGCGGCGCTCGCTTCCCTCAAGTCATCCTGCGTCCGTCGGCACCGATGCGCACATCCTTCCGTCTCGACGCAGGCGTCACGTCCAGCCGCTCCAGCCGCCCGCCGCGCACCTTGCCTTCGACGACGGTCTGCTGCGGGGCGTGCAATTTAAAATCAACGTCCCACGCCGGCGGCCAGGCGGGCATCAGCCAGATGTCCTCCCCGCTCGTCTGCATGAGCATCTCCTGCAGGCCGATCATGCCGGAGCCGCCCCAGTTGTGGTCGGGTGTCCAGTCGTGCCCCGGCCCCCAGAAGGCGGGAAACCGGTGCGGACCGTCGCCCAGCTTGCGGATCGCATAGTCGGCCGCTTCCTCCGTCAAGCCGAGCCGCGCGCAGAAGATGCCGCCCTGATGCCAGCTGACATGGCTCTTCTGGTTCTCGTGGTAGATGCTATGATTCCACGTATCGATCGCCGCGGCGAGATCGGGCTTGCCCAGGCCGTACAGGTCAAAAGGGAATACCGCATACAGCTGGGGAATCTCCTGATTTTGCACGCGCGACCACGACTCGGCGGGGGCGATGGTGCGGACACCGTTCTTCTCCTCCATCGGCAGCTCCGGCAGCCGTACGAGCATGTCGAGCCAGGCGGCTCGCTCCGCATCGTCCGCAAGCGCGTCCGGCAGCTCCGTCAGCCTCCGCAGCACCGCCTGCAGGCCCGCTACGACATCCGCCGGATTCATGGCGTCCTTGAACGTCTCCAACGCCGTGGACGGATAGATCACGTAGCGGCCCCGCTCATCGAACTCCGCCCCCGTCCGCTCGCGATTGCGGAAGCGGTAGTGCTCGTCGAAAAAGCGCACCGCGCTGCGAATGAACGGCATATAGGCGCCGATGTCTTCCCCCGCGTAGCGGGCATACTCCAGCATCATGAATGCAAAATCGAGCTGATGCACGTACTCGTAGCTGACCCACGGCGAATCTTCGACCCCCGGGTCCAGGCCCGGCCCGCGCTGCCAACCGTACTCCCGGCTGGACGGCAGCCCGGTGTTGTTCAACTGCTCCGTGAAGCTGCAGCCGCCGTGTCCCCAGTACACCTCGGAGCGCAGCTCGGCCGCCGGCAGCGCGCGCCGGTAGAAGTCGAACTGGGGCAGCATCATCGCGAAGTCGCCGGTCTTCAGCATCGGCCAGTAGACGAGCCGCTGATTCTGGGCGGTGAACGTGCCGCCGCCCCACATCCGGTAGTCCGGCGTCTCGCCCCGGTGACGCTCGTTCACCAGATGCGGATCGAATGTGAAGAGTCCGCCGTTGAACTTGGTCGGATCGCTTCCCATGGCATTGCAGGCGAGCATGAACCGGAACAGCTGATAGTTGCGCCCGACCTGCCAGACCGGATCGGACGGATCGGCGCCGTCCGGCCGGATGCGAATCCAGCTCCGCTCGCCGAATGCCCGCCACCACGCCTGATGGCGGTCCCGGCGTCGGTCCAGCTCCTCCCCGGTCGCCGCCGCGGCCAGCGAAGCGAGCTCCGCCTCCCACTGCGGCGGCTCGGCGGCCGCCATATGGAGAGCAATCGTCAGATGCGTCTCGCGTTGGCTGCCCTGGAGCGTCCAGAACCGGTAGTCGATGCCTTGATAGACATCCTCGCCGGCAGGGCCCGGCTCCAGCCCTGCGGCCTGCATGCAGCCTCCGAAGATCAGGCGGTCGAGCGGATTGCGGATTCGCTCCCGGTACGCCGACAGCCCTTGAAGCGCGAGCTCCTTCGGGAAGATCGACGCCTCCTCCCGGTTGCGGTGCCGGAACCGCACGCCGCCCCCGGCATACTCGACCTCATCCTCGAACGTATACACCTCGCCGGGATAGTCGATCAGCGAGGCGCATGGATTCCGGTCCTTCACGACCCGCCTGCGATGCCTCCAATTTTCATAGACGGCCTCCACGCTGACCGGACGCTCGGCGGTTAATTCCACATGGACGACCGGGCGGTCGACCTCGACCCATATGCGCAGGACTGCCTTCCCTGCATCTGCGTGTGCCCCATGAATCTCCACGAGCCCGCGATCCGGGTGAAGCGCTTGGCGGAATGCCGGGCTGGCTTCGAACGGGCTGGGGGCGAGGCGCAGCCGCACGCGTCCCAGCTTGAGCAGCTGATTGTTCTCGTCGTACGCGCCGCTGCGGGCCAGGTAGAAAAGGACGTCGCCGTCCTCGCACCATACGTTAAGTCCGATATCGCCGCCGCCCAGCGGCATCGATTCGGAAGCGTCCTCGCTCGGCGTAAGCCAGACCACGCTGCAGCTGCTTGCAGGTTCGTGTGATGCATTGTTCATCGCGGCAACGTCTCCTCTCCATCGGTCTGCGGACAGGATGCAGACTCCGCCTCGGCGAGCGGACGGCCCTGATCGGCCTGCACCCTGAACTGACCGGGCGTTAATTGGGTTATTTTCTTGAACATCTTGAAGAAATGCCGCGTATTCTCGTATCCCGCTTTGAGCGCGATCTGGTGAAGCGGCATATCCGGGAATCGGACGATCCACGCCTTCGCACGATCGATCCGGTAGGCATGGAGATAGTGAAGAAATGTCTCGCCCGTCTCCTGCTTGAACAAGGCGCTAATATAATTGGCGTGCAGCTTGAGCGCCTCCGACAGCTGATCGAGCGAGACATCCTCCTGGAAATGCTCCTCGACATAATGCAGAATCCGGTTCATCGTCGGCGAATAGGAATGCCTGGCGGCCTGGCGTTCGGGCCGCGGCAGCGTGAGCCGCACAAGCTGTACGAGCCGCTGCGCGACCTGGTCCGGATCGACGGCGCCGGACTCGGCTTCCTCGCGTTCCGTCAGGCGGCCCCCATCGTGATCCTGCGACAGACCGCGCTGCTGCAAATACAGCTCCATCAGCCCCAGCATGAAGGCGATGTCATCGGCCCCGCCCGCAGACTGCGGGTGCCCGGCTTGTGCCAGTTGTTCGGCGATCTCCCGGAGCTCCGTCTCCTGCTCCGTCCCGCCCTCGCCGCACAGCAGCGTCAGCATGCGGGCGGACGCCGCCGGCGGGGGAATCGGAGGCAGAGCCGGCCTCCCGTACAGCTTGTGGATATCGAGTGCTGCCCGTGCCCGTATATACAGCCCATGCAGACCGGAGCGGCCGGTCAGGTCCGCGGCTTCGCTCGCTCCGACCAGCAGGCGGCTCGGCCGCGCCTCCCCCGGCTCCGCGAAGCGCCACGGCTCCGCGGCGATCGTCTCCCACACCGCCGGCAGGCGCTTGCTCTCGATCAGCATCAGCGCCTGGCCCGGGAGCCGCTTGCGAATCAGACGAATCCGCTCCGCGAGGGGAGCCAGCCGAGTCTGCAGCCGGCACAGCGTCTCATAGGCAGCCTCCTCCTGATGCGGCGGGTACTGCAGCAGCAGCAGGCCCGCCTCCCCTGCAGGGATGGCCTGCGCCATCGCTTCATCCTCCAGCTCCAGGTCTTCCGGCGCCGCGTTGAAGAACAGCATATCGCCCAGTGCCGCTTGCTGCCGCTCCGCGATGCGCTTCAGCTCCCGCTCCTTCTGCTCGCCCACCTTGTCCAGCAGCTCGTACAGCACCTGCTTGTCAATCGGCTTGAGCAGATAGTCGAGCGCGCCGTAGCGGAGCGCCTGCCGCGCATACCCGAAGTCCTCGTAGCCGGTCAAGATGACGAAGCGCTCGCACAAGCTCATCTCCTGCATCGCCTCGATCAGCTCCAGGCCGTTCATCTCGGGCATATGAATATCGGTGATCACCAGATCCGGACGCGAGCGCTCCGCCGCCTCCAGCGCCTCGGCCGCATCGCTCGCGCCGATCACGACGGCGGCCGTTCCCGGCCGATGGCGTATCATGCTCATTAATCCGTTCAAGATCAGCGGCTCGTCATCGACGATCAAGATGGTCAGCATGCGTCCTCCCCTTTACCAGTCGTATCGTGAACGTGGTGCCGCCCGTCTCCGGACTGTCGACCTCCAGGCCCGAGCCCTTGCCGTAGAAGAGCTTGATCCGCTCGCTGACGTTGTAGAGACCGTGCCCGCCGCTATTGCCGTCCGGGTCCGGATATTGCAGCATTTGCCACAGCGCCTGCAGTTTGTCCGCCGGTATCCCCTTGCCGTTGTCCGCAATGCGGATGACCATGCACGCTTCCGTCTCCTCTGCGCTGATGACGAGCTCGCACGGCCGCTTCAGAGGAGCGATGCCGTGAATGATGCTATTCTCGGCCAGCGGCTGAAGGATGAAGCGCGGGCACACAAAGCGGGAGACGTCGGCATGAATATCGAATGTGTACGTCAGCCGGTTGCCCATGCGGATCTTGTGGATGATGAGATACCGGCGCACATTCTCGATCTCTTCCTGCAGCGTCGTCTCATTTTTCGTATCCGACATGCTGTACCGCAGGAAGCTCCCCAGCGTGAACGTCATCTCCGCGACGTCGTGATCCTGGTTCGTCTCCGCCAGCATGCGGATCGATTCGAGCGTATTGTACAGAAAATGCGGCTTGATCTGCGCCTGAAGCGCCAGGTAGGCCGACTCTCTCCGCAGCAGCTCCGAACGGTGCACCGAGTTGATGAGCTCGTCGATATGCCGGATCATGTCGTTGTACGATGTGATCAGGTATCCGATCTCGTCCTGGCTGCCGACCCCTTTGTACTCGATCAGCTTGTTCCGGCTGACCGCCCGCATGTGGCGGGCCAGCTTCGCCACGCGCCTCGTCACCGACATGGCGAGCAAGTAATACAGCAGCGACAGCAGCACAAACAGCAGGGCGATGGCGGCGAGATACATCAGCCGCTTCTGCTGCAGCCCCGTCGCGATGTCGCCTGTCTTGCTGACCAGGACGACGCGCATCTGGAGCTTATCCAGCCGAATCGAGCTGACGATCCGGGAATGGCCGACCTTGTATGCGGACTCGCCGCCGTCCGCGTCTGCGAGCAGCTGCTGCCGCAGCTCCGCGTCGATCGGGGACGACTCCTCCTTGTAGACGATGCGGTCTCCGTCTGCCAGCACGTACAGATTGCCTTTCTGCGGCGACTGCAGCGACTGCAGGAAGGTCGCGAGGAGGCGATCGTTGACATCGATCTCCAGAATGCCGACTTCCTTGGAATAATCGCCGTTATACAGCTTCACGTAATAGGCGGGCCGGGGCAGCCGGCCCGCCTGCTCCCGATTGATCCACAAGCCTTCGGTTATCGGCTGTATCTGAATCTGACCGTAGATATCGCCCAGCTCGCTGACGTCCAGCAGTTCGGGACCGATGGCGGGAACCTCCGGCGGCAGCTTGTAGAGCCGTATCGTCTCGATGAGCGGGTTGCCCGAGTAGAGATAGGAGAACAGCGGCCGGATATACTTGACGAAGTTGTAGACCCGGTCGGCATCCGTCGTATAGTTGCCGTTCAGATAGTCGATGAGATTCGTGTTGACCTCGAACAGCTGACTCAGCGTCTGCAGCTGCGTCAGGTTCGTCTTCAGCGTGCTGGACGCCTGCTCCATGTTGCTCTGCTTGCTGGTGGCGTAGTTGTACAGGACGTTCGACGTCAGCGAACGATAATACATCGCCCCGAACGTGACGGTCGGGATCATGATGATGCAGACGTACCCGACAATCATTTTTTTCACGATGCCCAGGTCGAACAAGCGCCTGAGCAAGCCCGGCAATCGCATGCTTCTCATAGCGGAATCAGATCCTTCATCCATAATCCCTCTACTATAACAGACGAAGGGACAGCCCTGTATCCGATTACATAAACGATGACGGATGCCGCCCCGCGAAGGGGCGAGCATCCGTAACGGTGCTGCGTTTTCTGCCGCTTACTTCTGGAATCGGGTTTGTACTTCGCCGTACTTTTTGTTGGCCCATGCCTCGTACTTCGACAGTCCGATCTTATCCGCTTGCGCAATCATATTGTTGTAGGCGCTCTGGGCTTCTTCGGCGGATTTGGCCAGGTAGATGCGGGTCTCCTCATTCTTGATCATGTTGCTCACGTTCGTCAGGATGACCTGCTCCTGCGAGTCCGGCGCCGGCTTCACCAGGTCGAGCACCGGATTGCGTTTGGTGACTTCGTTAATTGCCGCCTGCGCGTTGGACGTCTGCGAATCCGGCACATAGTAGAACAAGCCTTCATAGACCGCTTCGCCCACCAGGTCGGCCCAGTAGTAGATACCCATCTGCTTCTGGACGTCCGGGTTGTCCTTGTCGTACTTGAAGTCGACATAGCCTTTGTCGTTCCAGGACCAGTCCTGATCCTTCAAGCCCCACTTGGCCAGCTGGTCGCCTTCCTCGGACATGAGATACTGCATGAGCTTGATTGCCTCCGCCGGGTGCTTCGTCTCCTTGGAGATGAACGTGCTCGCCCAGCCCGCCGTGTTCTGGTAGCGGACGGCAGTCGGCTCGATATTGTCGGTGATCTGAACGTATTCGAAGTTCTGGCCTTGACCCTTCAGCTGCGCGTTGAACGTATCGGCGCCGCTCGTCGTCCATTCATACGCGAACGCTTTGCCGCTGAGCGCCAGCTCCTTGGCCTGCTGCTCGTCCTTGTAGGCGAAGTTCTCGGCGGTCACATAGCCCTTGCGGTACAGCTCGTTGATATACTGGTACGTATTCAGAAGCTGCGGCTGGCGCAGGTAGGAGACCAGCTTGCCGTCCTGCTCGACCAGCCCGTCCGTCGCCGCGCCCAGTTGCGAAGCGAAGTACGTGTTCAGCCAGCCTGCCGGATTCATCACGAGCGGGATCATGTTCGGGAATTTGTCCTTCGCCATGCCGAGCACCTTCTCGAGATCGGCCAGCGACTTGATCGACGGATTGCCCAGCTGCTCCAGCATATCCTTGCGGACGATCAGACCCGGACCGATGCCTGCGGCCAGCGGGTATTTGTCCCACATCTCCTGCGTAGAGAACGCTCCCTTGATCGTGTAGAAGCTGCCGTCGTCCGCCGTATTCAACGCGATCTTCTGCTGATCGATCTGGAAGTCCGGCGCGTACTGCTTGATCAGATCGTTCCACGGGAGGCTCAGCTTCGGATCGGACATGCGCGTAGCCTGATTCGACGTGAACACCAGATCGGGCAGATTGCCCGACGCGATCATGAGCGGCAGCTGCTTGTCGTCGGTGGCGACGGTTACCTTCAGCTTGACGCCGGTGCGCTTCGTGATCTCTTCCGGCACCGGGCCGGTCCAATCCTTGAACGGCCACCAGGGCATGTCGACGAAGATCGACAGCTCGACCGGATCGACAGCCGCGGCCGACGATGCCTTGGACGAAGCCGTCGAAGCGGCTGTCGGAGAGACGCTCGACGACGACGCATTGTTCGAATTCGAATTCCCGCATCCCGCCAGCAGCATCGAGCCCGCCAGCACCGTCGCCATGCCGGAACCCCATACTTTCCTAGAAGACCAACTGATCATTCCGATTTCCCCCTGCTTCTCATTATGGAGTAGGTGTTGCTATATTAAAGCATGCGCTTTAATAACGAAGCTAGCCTTTGACCGATCCGAGCATCATGCCCTTCACGAAATACTTCTGGAGGAACGGGTACACGCAGATGATCGGTGCGATCGAGATAATCATCGCCGTCACCTGCACCGACATGCCGGTCACGCTGCTCATCGACGCGATCTGCGCGGATTGCGTATCCGTCGGCAGCATCGCCTGGTTGATGACCTCGATCATCCGGTAGGCGAGCGTGCGCAGTCCGTCGTCCTGAACGAAGTACGCGGCGTCCAGCCATGAATTCCATTGCCCCGATCCGACGAACAGCGACATCGTCGCCAGCAGCGGCATCGACACCGGCATGATGATCCGGCTGAAGATCCGCCATTCGCTGGCTCCCTCCATGCGCGCCGACTCGCCCAGCTCGGGTGGAATCTCGCGGAAGAAGGACAGTGCGATCATCAGGAAAAACAAGTTCAGCATCGTCGGAACGACGTAGACGGAGAAAGTATTCAGCAGGCCGAGCCCCTTCAGCGTCACGTAGTAGGTGATGATGCCGCCGGAGAAGTTCATCGCGACGAGCACGATGACAAAGTACGTGCGGCGGAACATCAGATCCTTGTACGTCAGCCCGTAAGCGACCAGGCTTGTGAATATGACGCCGAGCCCGGTGCCGATGACGGTGCGGAGCAGCGTCACGACGAACGCTCGCGTCCACTTCGGGTCCTTGAAAAAGTAATGATAGTTGTCGAGCGTAAACCTTCTGGGCCAGAAGTATACGCCGCTGCGGGTCGTATCCGTGCCTTCGTTGAACGACAGCACCAGAATGTAGTAAAACGGATACAAAGCGACCAGCGCGATGATGATTAACAAGGCATAGTTGATGCTGTCCAGCACCCAATCTTCTCTCGTACGCTTCTTCACCTTGCCGGCTCCCCCCTTCCTGCGCCCGCGCTAGAACAGACTGGAGCCTGACGTTCGCTTGGCGATGGCATTGCTCGTCAGAATCAGCGTCAAGGAGATGATCGATTGCATGAGATCGATCGCCGTCGCGAACGCGAATCTTCCTTGGGCCAATCCGACCGTGAACGAATAGGTCTGAATGATTTGCGACTTGTCGCTGTTGAGTGGATTGCCCAGCAGGAACGCCTGCTCGAAGTTCGAACCGACCAGACCGCCGCCCAGAATATTGCCGAGCGACAGGATCAGCACCACGATGACGGCCCCCTTGATGCCGGGGAGCGTCACATGGGCGATGCGCTGCAGCCGGCTCGCGCCGTCCATCTCGGCCGCCTCGTACAGGGAAGGATCGATGCCCGCGATCGCGGCCAGGAAGATGATCGTCCACCAGCCCGACTCCTTCCAGATGGCGCTGACGACGGCCAAGCCCCAGAAGGCGTCCGGGTCGGTCAGCACCTCCCATGGCTTGTCGATGATGTGCATCGACATCAGCAGGTGATTGATCATGCCGGTGTTGGTCGAGAAGAACGCATACGCCATCCCCGAGATGACGACCCACGAGATGAAGTGGGGGAAGTAGCTGACCGTCTGCACGAACTTCTTGAACATCATGTGCCGCGTCTCGTTCAGCATCACGGCGAACAGGATGGGAATCGGGAACGAGAACACCAGCTTCAGCAGGCTGATGGCAAGCGTATTCCGGATGAGCAAGCCGAAGTTGTAGCTGTGGATGAACTCCGAGAAGTTCGCCAGGCCGACCCAGCCGCTCGTGAACATCCCTGCGATGCCGTCGGTAATGCTGTAATCCTTGAATGCGATGATGATGCCGAACATCGGCACGTACGAGAAGACAAGCAGGAACGCCAGCCCCAGCAGCACGAACGCCTGGAAATACAGCTGCTTGCCGAACCGTCTCGCGAACGGCAGGCGGCGCGCTTCGGGTTGGCGGGATGGCGAGATCGTTCCGTCTGTCATTGTGTTATCCCTCCTTCCTTGGTTCTCATTATAGAAGGGGTCTGTAAGCGCTATCTACGGTTCATTCCTGAGGGGAGAGGGTCCATATTTAAGGTGGAGGCGGCGCGCATGCCGGCATTAAAAAAAGCATGCGCCGATCCGCAACGGTCGGCACATGCTTGGCGTAGTTGGCAGACTTGGCGTGGTCGGCAGCCTTCGGCTGCCGCTTCTCAGGCGTCGGGGCGGCATATGCGCAGGAACAGCTCGTTCAGCCGTCGGACGAGCTCCCGGTCGGACGACCCGCCGTGCTTGAGCCAATCCCGGATCAGCGTCCCCGCCTGCTCCTGGAACGGGATGTACCCGCCGAAGCGGGGCCGCACGACGCCCTCGTCCAGCGTGCGCAGCGTGTTCAGGAAGAAGCCGCCGCAGCGCGCGTTCACGTCGGCGTCGAGCCAGGCGGCGCGATGCCCCGGCTGACCGCCGCTGCGGAAGAACGTCGTCGCTTGAAAGGCCGGGCTCGCCGTCAGCTGCGCAAAAGCCGCCGCGGCGTCCGGCGCCGTGCAGCGGGAAGAGATCGCAAGGCCGACGCCGCCGATCATGCTCCCGCTTATTCTGCCGTTGCAGGCGGGCATGTCTGCGAAGCGGAGCGCATGCGGGGCGAAGCCGGGCCGCGCGTAGTTGGAATAGCCGTACAGGAGCGGCGCATAGACGATCTCGTCCGTATGCGTCATCCGCTCCGACAGCACGATCGGGTCGGCGTCCAGCGAAGCCGGATGCAGATGCGGCAGCATGCGGCGCAGTATGCCGAGCGCCTCCGCGCCCGTCGCCTCCCCGAGCGCCGATCCGTCGCTCCAGAACGTGCCGCCGCCGATCTGGGCGCACAGGGTGAAGAAGCTGGAGTACGCATGAACGGGGACAAGCGGCCAGGCGACGAACCGATCCGGAGGCAGGCGCGCAGCGAGCGCCTCCGCCTCCTCCCAGGTGACGGGTGGCGCAAGGTCCAGCCGGTCCAGCAGATCGGCGCGGGAGGCGCTGACCTGGGCCGCCGCGTCGACCGCGAGCGCCCACTGGCGCCCTTTCCAATGATAGCTCTCATAGCTGCGGCCGACGCTGCCCGCCCGCTGGTCGTCCATGAAGTCGTCGGGAAGCAGCCCGTCCATGGGCAAGAGCGCCCCAGCACGCACTGCCTCTCCGACATGCGGATGATCGATCATGATCAGATCGTACTGCTGCGCGAGCAGCTCCAGCGGATACAACTCGAAGTCCTGCAGCGAGCGTGTCTCCCATTCGATCGCCACATCCGGGCGCAGCCTGCCGAATTCGCGCGCAGCCGCCTGCAGCGGCGCGAGGCCGCGCTCATGGTTCCAGGTCATGCCTTTAAGCCGGATCATACGACGCCACCCTCCCGATCTCGTCCAGCTGCACGACACGCCGCTCCGCCATGGAGCGGTAGGCGGCGAACACCGTCTGCAGCGTCAACAGATTGTCCCTCACGCTGTTCTCGGGCTCGCGATCCTCCTCGATCGCCAGCATCAGCTCCCCCATCGTGCCCATGAAGGCATGCGGGAACCACTTGCCCTCCAGCGTCGGCGTGATCCATTCCTCGCTTGCGATTTCTTTGGAGAGATAACTGAGCGTGTCTACCTGGCCGTGCGGATAGTTATAGAGCGCGCCGTTCGTCCCCTTGATGATTCCCCGCGTCCCCTCGAAGCGGAAGGTCGCATACCAATCGTCCTTCGGTCCCCAGTGATTATGGTTGTCGTGAATCAGTCCCCTGGCTTCGCCGGGGAAGATCAGGTGGATCGTCGTGCGCGTCTCTCCCCGGCAGCTCTGTCCGGGGTAGCGCGCGCCGTCCGCGAAGACGGCGGTCGGCGTGCCGAACAAGAAGCGGATCGAGTCCATGTAATGAATGCTGTGGTACATGATCTCGAGCGTATCGATCGTCCGGAGGAACGGCCAGCTCGCGAAGTCCGTGTTCACGTTGACCTGGATCGCAGCCTGGATCGGCTCGCCCAGCCAGCCTCTCTTGATGATCGAATGACTCGCCCGGATGCCGGGCGCCCAACGCATCTGCTGGTTGATCGCCCCCTTCACGCCGGCGGCGTCGCACATCTCCACGATGCTGCGCGCCGATTCGTACGTATCCCCGAGCGGCTTCTGGCACAGCACATGCTTGCCTGCGCGCGTCGCCTCCCTGACGACTTCGGGCTGCAGCTCGGCCGAGAGCGCGATGTCCACGATCTCGACCTCGGGATCGTCCAGCAGCTGCTTAAGCGAATCGTATACTTTGGGAATGCCGAACTGCCGCGCGATCTCCTCTGCCCTGGGCCGCGTACGGTTCAGGATGCCGACGACGTTGAAGCCCGCCATCCGGTAGGCCGGCATATGCGCTTCCCGCACGATCTCCCCGGCCCCGATGATGGCGATTCCCCGCGACCGGTCGCGAGGAAGCCGCGGTTGATAATCCAGCTGCATCTCTTCGTTCATTCGGCTCCCTCTTCCTTCAGTCCATAGAACCGCATAGCCGTGCCGCCGAGGATCGCCTGACGGTCAGCCTCGGAATAGTCCGCAAGCGCGAGGTTCGTCGCCTGCCAGACCGACCGGTAGTCGCCCGCCAGGTTGGCGACGGGCCAATCGCTGCCGAACATGAGCCGGTCCGCGCCGAAGTGCGCGACGGCATGGTCGATGTAGGGCTTCAAGTCCCGCCAGCTCCAGCCGTCCGGGTCCGCCGCCGTATTAAGCCCCGATACCTTCCCGTATACCTGCGGGCATTCGGCGGCGCGGGCGAGCAGACCGGCCCACGGCTCACGCCCGCCGCTCTTGATCGGCGGCTTCCCGAGATGATCGATGACCATGCGCAGCTCGGGCACTCTCTCCGCGATCGTGACCACATGCTCGAGATGCCGGGGCAGCACCGCGACGACGTCGAACGGCACGCCGTAGGCTGCCAGCGCCTTGAGCCCTTCGACGACTGTGTCGCGGACGACCCAATCCGGGTCCGACTCGTCGTGGATCAAGTGCCGGACCCCCTTGAAGTACGGATTCCCGACGAGGCGCTCGAGCTGCTTCGCCGCTTCGTCCGGCCGATCCAGCGGCACCCATCCGACGATGCCGGCGATCCAGGGCCGTTCGGCGGCGGCCTCCAGCAGGTAGTCGGTCTCAAGCAATGAATGATCCGCCTGGACGACGACCGTCTTCTCGATGCCCGCGTCCGCGAGCAGCGGCTCCAGCTCCTCGGGACCGAGGTACCGGTACAGCGCCGGCTCGTTCGGCGTCGGCCAGGAATACGGTACCCGGCCGAAGTCATAGAAATGCTGATGCGCATCAATCTTCATCATTGTTCCCCTCCGCATGCCAGCATGACCTTCATCGCGTCTCCGCCGCTCTCCATCTGCTTGAAGCCAAGCTCCGCCTGCGCCAGCGGATACGTATGCGTGATCAGCCGCTCCAGCGGCAGCGCGCCCTCGGCCGCGAGGCGGATCGCCGCCTCGAAGTCCTCGCGCTCGTACACCCTGGCGCCGCACAGCTTCAGCTCCCGCCAGAAAAACCGGTGAAGATCGATCTGCGGCTTATGGTTGAAGATGCCGACGACGACGATCCGCCCCCGGGTGCGCGGCAGCCGCGTCATCAGCTCCGCCCCTGCGGCGGAGGATGTCACCTCGAACACCGCGTCGGCCCCTCTGCCCCCCGTCTCCCGCAGCACCAGCGCCTCCGCGTCCTGCTCCTGCGGATTCACGACGTCGAGGCCCAGCTCGGACGCCATCCGCAGCCGGAACGGATTGATCTCCGACACGAGCACTCTCGCGCCGGCTTGCCGGGCGACGAGTGCGATCAGCATCCCGATCGGGCCGCCGCCCAGCACGACGACATACTCTCCGGGCTGCACCTCTCCCAGACGCACGTCGTGGCAGGCGACGGCCAGCGGTTCGATCATCGCCGCGTGCTTCAGCGACAGCGCGTCGGGCAGCCTGTGCAGCGTCTGGGCGGGCACGATCCACTCGCTCTGGAAGGCGCCCTCCGTCTCGATGCCGAGGAAGCGCAGCCGATGGCACACATGCGCATAGCCGTCCAGGCAGGCCGGGCATTCGCCGCAGGCGTCCAGCGGACGCACCGTGACGCGGTCGCCGGGCGCGCAGCCGGTCACGCCCTCGCCGACCGCGCTGACGATGCCCGACATCTCGTGACCCATGATGTGCGGCAGCTCGACCCGCGCATCCATATGGCCGTGATAAATATGCAGATCGGTCCCGCAGATGCCGGCATATGCGACCCGAATCCGCACTTCGCCCGCCTGCGGTTCTCGGCGCCCGCCTTCGTCGACCCGAAGGCGCTTGTTCCCTTCGTACATTACAATCGTCATTCCTTCGAACCTCCCGTATGATCTTGGATCTTGGAGACGTATGATCTTGGAGACGCACGATCCTGGAGGCGCACGATCCTGAAGGCGCTTCCTACAGCCCGAATTCCTTCAGGATCAGGTCGTTGTGCTCGCCGATCGCCGGCGATCCGCGTCCGGACACGAAGCGCTCCCCGTCGATCCGGATCGGGCAGCGCAGCGTCGCCCATGACGAGCCGCGCGCACCTTCGACTTGCTGAATCATGTGCAGACGGCTGAAGCCCTCCTGGGCCTTCAGCCCGTTCCAGTCGCAGACTTCGCCGCAGGCGATGCCGCGCGACGACCATTCCTCCAGCCACTGCGCCGTCGTCTGCTCCAGCAGGCGCGCCTGCATCGGCAGCTCGGGCTCTCCTCCGGCAGCGAGACTGGCCTTCAAGGCGGCCAGCGTCGCACGGTCGTCGGGCGCGACGGCGACATACCCGTCCCGCGTCCGGAAGATGCCCCGGCAGGCGCGGAGCTCGGCCGCGGCGGAGTCCGCGGCGGCCGTCGTGCCCGCTCCTCCGTTCATCCGCTCCGTCCAGACGGCGGCCTGCATGTCGACCGCGCAGTCCATCATGCTCACCTCTACATGACCGCCCGTCCCGCGGATGCCCCGTCGGACCAGACAGGCCAGTATGCCTTGCAGCATATAGGCGCCCGCCAGCATATCGACCATCGACAGTCCCAGCGGGATCGGCGCCTGTCCGTCTGCTCCCGTGAGCCATGCGAGGCCCGACATCGACTGCACGAGCAGGTCCTGTCCCGGCTTGTCCCGCCACGGCCCCGCCGCGCCATACCCGCTGATCGAGCCGTAGACGATTCGAGGATTCCACGTCCTCACGGTCTCATACGACAGCCCCAGCCGTTCGATCACCCCTGGACGGTAGTTCTGCACGAAGACATCGGCGCGGCGGATCAGCGCGATCAGGGCTTCCCGTTGCTCAGCGTTCTTCAGGTCGACGGCATAGCTCAGCTTGTTGCGGTTGATCGAATGGAACAGCGTGCTCTCTCCGTCCAGCTCCAGATTGGAGATGTAGAGCGTGCGGCAGATGTCGCCGCCGTCCGGCCGCTCGATCTTGATGACGCGCGCGCCCAGATCCGCCATCCGCAGACCCGCGGACGGCCCGGATAGGAACTGGCTGCAATCCAGGACAGTCAATCCTGCCAACGGTCTAACCATCTCGCATCTCCGCCTCGTCGATCATGTCGGGGCTTGCGCGCGCAGGGCGTATTCCCGGTCCAGGCGCTCGTTGTCCTCGCCGAGCCGCGGCGCCCACTTGTCGGATACGAGGGGCGAGCCGTCGATGCGGATCGGACACCGGGTCGTGCGCAGAGGCGTCCCGCCCGGACGGACGACCTCCTGAATCATGTCGAGCGCCTGAAAGCCCTCGTGCGCGAGCAGCCGCTCGATCGTGAAGACGTCGGCGCACCAGTAATCGGCCGGCTCCAGCAGCGCGAGCCACGCCGCCGTCGGCCTCGTCTTCAGATGCGCCGCGAGCTTGGTCTTGATCTCGTCCCTGCGGTCGAACCAGTCCGCCGGATTGTCGTATGCCGCCAGCTCGGGGCATTCGATCAGCCAGGCCAGCGTCGGGACGGCCCCCATCGCCAGCGCCAGATAGCCGTCGCGCGTCGGATAGATGCCGTACGGCGCGGCCAGATAGGCATGCGCGTTGTGAACGGCGCTCCGCTGCGGCAGCCGCCCGCCGTCGTTCAGATGCGTCGTGAGCACCTCGAACTGAAAATCCAGCGCCGACTCGAGCAGGCTCACCTCGACCTGTCCGCCTGCGCCCGTGACGCCTCTGCGCACGAGCGCGGCCAGTATGCCCTGCGCCAGATGCGCGCTGGCGAACATGTCGGCCGCGGCCAGCCCGAACGGCGTCGGCGGATCGTCAGCGTCTCCGTTCAGCCAGGCCATCCCCGACAGCGCCTGAATGAGCAGATCCTGCCCCGGACGATCCTTCCACGGCCCTTCCGTGCCGTAGCCGGTGACGCTGGCATAGACGAGCCGCGGATTGATCGCCTTTGCTTGCTCATAGTCGAGTCCGAGCCGCGTCATCGTCCCCGGCCTGAAGTTCTCGATCAGCACATCCGCCTGTGCGATCAGCTGCTTGACCTTGTCGACATCGCGCTCGTCCTTCAGATTCGCCGCGTAGCTCAGCTTGTTCCGGTTCATCGAGTGGAATACCGTGCTGTCGCCGTCCACCCGGAGATTGGAGAGCAGCAGCTGCCGGCTCAGATCGCCGACGCCCGCCCGTTCCACCTTGACCACCCGGGCGCCCAGATCGGCCAATCGCATCGCCGCCCACGGCCCC
Source organism: Cohnella sp. 56 (assembly GCF_037963805.1). NCBI lineage: Bacteria > Bacillati > Bacillota > Bacilli > Caryophanales > Paenibacillaceae > Cohnella > Cohnella sp. 56. The sequence goes on from NZ_JAZDQE010000007.1 coordinate 203,603, forward strand.
GCCAGGAACTGGCTGAAGTCGAGGACGAGCAGTCCTTCCAACGGCTTCATGGTCCTCCCCCTTTCATACGCTATTCCGTCTCATATCCTTTGTTGGTCAGCAGCAAATGCTCGCACACGAGCACGGTCTGCTGATGCTGATTGATCACCTCGACGAGCTCGACCACGATGCCCTGGCTCGCACGCTTCGGGTAGTCCCGCTTCTCCTTCACCGTCACCCGCGCTCTGATCGTATCGCCGATGAAGACCGGCTTGATGAAGCGGAGCCGGTCGTAGCCGTACGACATGGCTTCGGGATTCAACTGCCCCGCCGTCATGCCGATGCCGACGCTGAATACGAGTGTGCCGTGCGCGATACGCTGCTTGAACGGCTGCTGGCTGCACCACTGCGCATCCATATGATGCGGGTAGAAGTCGCCGGTATGTCCGGCATGAAGGACGATATCCGTCTCCGTGATGGTCCGGCCCGCCGACTCCCGAACTTCGCCGATCTCGTAGTTTTCATAATAAATAGAAGCCGCCATCTGTTCCCTCCTCAAGTAGAGAAGCGCCGATCGCGACGGACCGGCGCTGCCGAATGAAGTCTCGAACCCGACGATCCGCCTATTGAATCGTCACGCCATCTACATAGACCGCCGAGCCCCCGCTGCTGTTCGCAGGCGGCAGGAACTGCACCCCGATCTCTCTGACGTCGCCAAGATTCGGGATGCCCGCCAGATTCAACGTGAGTGTCGTCGCCCCGCCGGCATTGATCGCGACTGCGCCCCCGTCGTACCAGGCGTACGACGAACCGACCTTGATATAGAGCTTCGCCGACATCCCCATGCCCATATTGCCCCATGGCGCATGCTTCACCTGCGCCGTCAGCTTCGTCCTCCCGGAGAAGTTCTGCACCGTGTTGTTCATAAGGTAGGACTGTGTGCCGCCGAGCGCCACATCCGCCTTCAACGAATACGCGCCCGCAGCCGACCATTCCGTCAACGACCACGGCCCGCCCGACACGTTAAGGCCGGTCCAGCCCTGTACGGAGCCGCCCTCGAAGTCGAACAGCGTCTGCACGGGACCCAGCATCTCGCTCCTCACGAACTGCCCGGACGCGGTCAGCTGCGCTTGGCTCCAGCCGCCCGACGTGCCGGCCCCCGCGACGAGAGCAGCGGACGCCTCGTTCTTGTCGCACAGCGACCAATTCGCCCAGCTGATCTGACGGCTGGCCATGTAGTCCGTCCATGCCTTGGCTTCCGTCAAGTACGGTCCGCCGCTGCCCGAAGCGTCGCTCGTTCCCCACTCCGTCACGAACACGGCGATTCCTTTGCCCATGGCATAATCGATCCGGTCCCGCAGCCATTGTCCGTGAGAGCCCGCGTAGAAGTGTGCCGTGTACATGATATTGCCGAAGGCCAGCGGATCGTCCGCCGCCAGGTTCACATCCTGGCTCCAGGTCGGCGTCCCCACGATAACGATCGCATCCGGGTCCGCCGCCCGAATGACCGGGATGACCTCATTGGCATAGGGCTTGATCGAGCCGCTCCAGGTGACATTGGCGCCGTTCGGCTCGTTGCAGATCTCGTACACCACGTTCGGATAGCTGCCCCAGCGGGCCGCCATCTCCTGGAAAAACGCCTTGGCCTCCGCCTTGTGCGTATTTGGATCGTTGTCGGACAGAATATGCCAGTCGATAATCACGTACACGCCCAGGTCGATGGCCGCCTGAACCGCTTCGTTCACCTTCGCCTTCATGCCGCTCGGATTGGACAGATAGCCGCTTTCCTCCGTATACATCGCCAGCCGGAAGACCGACAATCCCCACTGATCCCGCAGCCACTTCATGCTGTCATAATTGACGAAGCCTCCGAACCATTGCAGCCCATGGGAGCTCATGCCTTTCAACTGCACGTTCTGCCCGTACTGGTTCTGCAAGTGCGCGCCGGATACGCTCAACTGCCCGTTCAATGCCACGGCCGTGCCTGCCGGAGCCGCCGCATCGACGCGCTGAATCGGGATGCTTCCCAGCGTGACGGCCAGCAGCAATGCCGCTGCCAGACAAGCGATCCAACCTTTTCTCCTCATAACCAATCGCCTCCTCATTCGTTGAATGCGCTTGCGACTTCTTTTTCATTATAGGAAGGGGATGTAAACGCTAACTACGGTTCATTCATGAGGAACGAGGGTCGAATCTTAAGGTTGCGGAAGCGGCTCCGGACGCTCCCTGTCCATAACAAAAAAGCCAAGCCGATTCCGTCGTCTGGAATGGGCTTGGCTGCCGACCGCCATGGTCCGGGTGCTGCGCCGGCATGACTGCGCTATTCGTACTGTCCTTTGATGACAAAAAACGAGCCCCGGATCGTGCCGGCCAGCTTGGACTTCTGCCTCGCGAACTTAAACTTTCCTTCCAGCTCCTTGGGCACCTCCATCCCCTCGGACAGCTTGAACCCGACAGCCCGCTTCTTCGCATCGTCCACCGTATACATCACGTTGATCGAGAGACCGTCCTCGTAGAAGACGTAGGTGAATTGAATGTTCTCCACCTGGAACCGCGACGTCTCCAGCGGCTTGGCAGCGAACGATATGCCGCGTTCTTCGTTCAAGATGCGGTTCACGTAGTCCAGGCTCTCCTGACTCTCGTCAGCAGGCACCACCGTAAATTCATGCTTGTATTTGTTCATAAAGTAACGGGCTTCATTCGCACGCAATCCGGCAAGCGCCTCCGCTACCGGCGACGATTCCAGACCGGCCGTAGATACATTTTTAAAATCAACGATAGTGGACATTGTCATCTCTCCTCGCTTCTAATCGGACACTGTTTGGTGTCTCTTATTATAGGACACTTTTTGGTGTCGTGTCAACATTCTTTAACGTGTCAACATCCTTTAAAAGGATGCGCACCTTGCTTCGGTCCGCCCGCTTGGGTACAATTTCCACATACACTATGTCGGAGGTCACTATGCATCCCAAAAAAGTTCCCCGTTAAGCCCGAGCCCCTCCAGGCATGTGCGAGCAGCAATATGACCCCAATTCATCACAAGGGAGATGCTCACGCATGCACATGAATGGACCTGAAAATATGACTCGGGACGAGAGACTCCGTATCTGTCGCGACATCGCTTCGAGATTGCGCGAGGTGTACGGCGAACGCGTTCTTGCCATCGGCGTGTACGGTTCCGTCTCCCGGGGGACGGACGGCCCCTTCTCGGACATCGAGATGTTTTGCGTACTGCGCGAATCAGGCGAAGCCGCTGATTGTAGCTATGAATGGTCGGCAGGGCCTTGGAAGGCAGAGGTCAACGTCCGTCGTGCGGACATCATGCTGGGCGAAGCCGCTACCGTCGAGGGAAGCTGGCCGCTGACGCATGGACCCTACTTTTCGCAGCTTAGTTTGTACGATCCGCAAGCTTTCTTCCCCCGGTTAAAGGAAGCCGCCGAATCGCCGACAGCGGAAGACTTCAAGCGTGCGATTCATGAAGTGCTCGTTGGGGAAATGTACGAATTTATCGGAAAGCTGCGGAACATCCGGCATGGCGGCCCCCATACCTACTTGCCCTATCTCGCCATGGCGTTCGCTCAATACGGAGCGATGCTGATCGGGCTGCACCACCGGCACCGCTACTCCACCGGCGCCATGGTTGTACCGGAAGCATTGACGCTGCCGCATCGGCCCGACGGATTCGACGCTGTAGCCCGCATGGTCATGGCCGGAGAGCTGGCAGATGCTTCAACGATCATGTCCGCCTGCGAACACCTCTGGGACGGCCTCGTGCGATGGTCGGCCGAACACGACTACGCCATCCACACACGCAGAATCCCGTTCTGAAGCCGGCAAGCCGAAGACCCCTCCCGCGAGGGGTCTTTTAGCTGCGCTGCACCCGGACCTTCTCCCCGGCAGCGCGGTCCCGCGCCCCCGCCGCTCCCGGAACGCCGCCACTCCCATCCATCGTTACCAGCATTCCCAATATGGCGCGCAGATAAGGATGTCGCGCATCGTTATTTCGGGCGCGGGACCGGTTTTCGAGCAGATAAGGATGCCGCACATCGTTATTTCGGGCGCGGGACCGGTTTTCGAGCAGATAAGGATGCCGCACATCGTTATTTCGGGCGCGGGACCGGTTTTTGAGCAGATAAGGATGTCGCACATCTTTATTTCGGGCGCGGGACCGGTCCTCGAGCAGATAAGGATGTCGCACATCGTTATTTCGGGCGCGGGACCGGTTTTCGAGCGGATAAGGATGTCGCACATCGTTATTTCGGGCTGCGGATGTCAAAAGACAGCTCTCCGCTCTCCTCAGAGCATCGAGCTGCCTTGCCATGCAATTGTGTTCCGTCATCCACGGTGAAGCTCCGACCTTTAGCTGTCGGCCGTAGTGCCGGCGCCGGTCGCCATGCCCATACCGGTGGATGCACCCGTGCCTGTTGTCGCACCCATCCCGGTGGATGCACCCGTGCCTGTTGTCGCACCCATCCCGATGGATGCACCCGTCCCTGTTGTCGCGCCCATACCTTTGGATGCACCCGTGCCTGTTGCCGCGCCCGTCCCGGTGGATACTCCTGTGCCGGATGACACACCCGTACCTGTAGCTGCACCCGTGCCTGTGCCCGCGCCCGTACCGGAACCGGTCCCGCTCGCACCGTTTGCGCCGGGGCGTCCCATGCCCCGGCCGCCATCGCCGCCGAAGCCGCCGCGACCGCCGCCGCCCATGCCGCCCGGACCACCCATGCCGCCTCCGCCGGTCGTGATGCCGGACTCGTTCACATAGGTCGTCTTGTCGCCGAGCGCGAATGTCACGACTTTGGTCGTACCGGCCGCGCCGCCGTCGGTGTAGAGACCGTCCTTCGGCGTGCCGCCGGACGTGCCGCCGGTGGAGATTGTGTAGCTCTCTCCTGCCTTCAGGTCAGGCGAAGAATAGACGAATGTCTGGAACGTCTTCGCCGGCGCGAACGTCGCGACCGCCTGGCCCGCGCTGTCGGTCAGCGTAACAAGCGTGCCCGCCTCGAGCGTGCTCGGGAACGTCATCAGCAGCGCGCGCTGCTTGGAATCCTCGGACGGCGCCTGCGCCATGCCCGAGCTGCCGGCCGCGATCAGGGTGCCGCCGGATTGCTCGAACGTGCCGTCGTAATCGAGCGCGCCGTTGCCGCCGTTCGTCGGACCGTTGACGATCACCATGCCGCCGCTCATCAAAAACGAACCGTTGGAGTCGAGCCCGTCTCCGTTCGCATCCACGTACAGATAGCCGCCTGTGATAGTGACCAGCGCTTCGCCGCTGCCGGCGGAGCCGTTGACGCCGTCGTCGCTGGATACGATATGCGTCTCACCGCCCGCGATCGAGATGCTCGCGCTCTCGATGCCTTCATAGCTCTTGACGATATCGATCGTGCCGTCTGCGATGGTCAGCGACGTATCGCCGTGGATGCCGTCGTCGCCCGTCGACAGATTGAACGTGCCGCCCGCGATGCCAATGTTCGCGTTGCTGTGGATCGCGTCGTCCGCGGCGTCGACCGTGAACGTGCCGCCCACGATCGCGATATCGCCGCCTGCCTTCAGCGCTTTGGCGCTCGTCGACTCCGTGTCCTCCGTCTGCGCGGTCTCATCCGCATCGTTGCCGCTCTTATCTGCCTGGGCCTTCCCGCCCGAAGCTGTCGCGCCGTCGCCACCTTGCTGCTGGCTCTGCGCCGGAGCCGCCTGCCCGTCGGCGGCAGATCCCTGCCCGCCTGTCGGCGGCTCCGGCATCTGCCCATCCATACCCGCCGGCGGCTGCCCACCCTCAGGCATCTGCCCATCCGCAGGCATCTGCCCATCCGCAGGCGGCTGCGGCATCTGTCCGTCCGCGCCCTGCCAGTCGCCCCTGCCGCCGTCCATACCGCCGCCGAAGCCGCCCATGCCGCCCGGCCCGTTGTCCGCATGCGTCTTGGTCGAGGCCGCGGCGCCGCCGCCCGTCACGATGTCGAACGTGCCGTCCGCCACCAGCAGCGCCGTCTCCGCCTGAATGCCGTCGTTCGCGGACGTGATCTTGAACTTGCCGCCCGCGATCGCCACGAAGCCCTTTTCCGCATCCTTGTCGTTGGTCGACTTGATGCCGTCGCCGCCGGCATCGATCGTGATGTCGCCGTCCTTGACCGCGACGGCATCCTTGCCGATCAGCCCGTCATCCGCCGACTTCACCGCAAGTGTGCCGCTCACGATTTTCAGATCGTCGCCCGATTTAATGCCGTCGTTGAAGTTGCCCGTTACGATCAGCTTGCCCGCGCCATTGATCGTCAGATCGTCCTTGCTGTAGATCGCGGCAGTCGGCGCGTCTTCGGACGTATCCGCATACGCCACGCCGTCCGTCACCGTATTTGCCGTGCCCTCGGCGAGCGTGACGACCGTCTTGTCGGCGGACTTCACATACACGGCCGCACCGTTCTTGTTCGTCAGCGTCAGCCCGTTCAGCACCAGATGCACGACATCGTCGTCGCCCGCCTCGACGATGATCTGGCCGTCGGTCGCCGTGCCGCTCAGCACGTAGGTGCCTGCCGCCGTGATCGTGACCGCCGCGCCGGACGCCTTCGCCCCCGATCCGCTCACAGCCGCCGTGCCGCCGTCCAACGCGATCGTCGTCGCGCTGTCGTCGCTCCAGGTTGCCGCCAGATCGTCCGCATCAAACTTGATCTTGTCGTCGAGATTGACGCTTGCGAGCTTGACGGCCCCGGCAGTCGCGGACGCAGCGGCCGATTGCACCGCATTTGCCGACGCGCCGCCTGCCGCGTTCCCCGACTTGTCGCTGCAGCCCGCCGCCAGCATGGCGGCGAGAAGTGCGATGGCGATCACTTTGGCTTTATGCGAATGTTTCATACAATTCCCTCTTTTCAATTTGAATTGGATAACCGCTCTCTCGAATTCTGCTAACGATGGCGGCCGCGATTAACTGCATACATGCAGTTATTTGCCCCATCTCAGTCCAAGTTCGAGCCATTACCTGCAAAAATACAGTTAATTCATGACTGCCGTACCGGAAACGGACGCGCACAGGACGATTAGATGTAAATTTGCAGCTATCCCGTCATAATCGCGAATTGGTGCCGAAATAACTGTATATCTGCAGTTATTCTCCGTGCAGCGCACCTCCTGGCCGTGCTCCAGCCTACTCCCGTCCGATCCCGCTCAATACTCCTGCACGACCGGATTCATCGTCAGCGTGATATCGAGGTTGCCGTTGCGCGTGCGCACCGCGTCGAGCAGCTCCTTCTGGTTCGTCTGCGGCCCGATGTCGACCGCGTACACCAGCTCGTACAGGCTGCCGAGCTCCGTTGTCCGCACCTTCTTCAGCTCGTAGCCGACGCCGAACCGATCGAACACTTCGCCGAACGCCTCCTCATAGCCCAGGTTCTCGGGGATCGTCACCTTCAGCGTCTTCGTCGCAGCCTTGCCCGCGCCGAAGCCCACCGCCTTGAGCACGAACATCAGGATGCACAGGCACACCGTGAACAGCACCGCGTAGCCGTAGGCGCCGACGCCGCAGGCCAGACCCGCCGCCATCGAGAACAGCACGTACGAGATGTCCTTCGAGTCGCCCGGCGCGCTGCGGAACCGGATGATCGAGAAGGCGCCCGCCAGGCTGAACGCCCTGGCGATATTGCTGCCGATGAGCAGGATGATGATGGCGACGATCGTCGGCAGCACCATCATCGTGAGCGTGAAGCTCGGCGAGTAGGCGGTCTGCGTCTTCATATAGGTGAAACTGATGATGCCGCCCAGCAAGATCGCGATCCCGAAGGTGAGCAGCGCGTGGGTCAGGGTCAGCTCCGCATCGGCGGCGACGGTCGTGAATATCGAGTCGATCATGGTGCGATTCTCTCCCTCTCATCTGATATGGCGATACGTTCGCCTGAAGCGGCATCCATACGGGCCGCCGGACCGGCCGCCGCCGCACCAGCCGCCATCGCCACCGCCACCGCGACCGGTCCCGCCGCCCAAGCCGCATGCCGCCCGGCCGTGGCATCCCTGGCCGTGGCATCCCTGTCCGCGGCATCCCCGCCGGCGAACGCAGCCGCATACAGCTCCGGCACCCGCCCCGCATGGCGGATCGACTTCTTGTACTCGTTGCCGTACTTGCTGAAGCCCGTCCGGTACATCGACAGCTCCGACAGCAGCCGCGACAGCCACACCGGCACCGTCTTCTCCGCCTTCACTTCCATCAGCCACTGGCCCTTGTCCAGCAGCTGCTCACCGTAGTCGCCGCGCTCCAGCGCCAGATCGTACCGCCGCGACCGGATGTTCGTGTCGAACGTGATCCGCAGATCCCGCCCGTCCTTCGCGAACATCGCGATCCGGTCGTACGCCAGATACGTCATCGGCACCAGCTCGTACCGCGACAGGAAATACTCGATCTCCGCGATCACCTGCCTGTTCATCCCGTCCCGGTACGCCGGCGGCCGGCCCGTCCGCACGAACGCATACGCTTCGTCCAGCCGCAGCGACGTCCGCCGCTTGTTCACGAGGCCCAGCACCTTCTTTTTCAGCTCCAGATACACCTTCGCATCGCCCGCCGGCACGCCGTACGCCCGAATGCGCAGCTTTTCCCGGTACTTGGGCTTCGACAGACTCGTGCGGATCAGCGTGTGCTGCGGCGTATCGTAGTAGAGATTGCTGATCGAGTAGAACTTGTCGCCGCGGTTGTACGCGTCGAGCTCCATATATTCCGTCAGCCGGTTGTAGATGCCGTAGAAGGCCTTCGTGTCCATCAGATACTTGTTCTCGTAGCGGTTGAAGACTTCGATCGCCATGTCGAGCGCTCCTTTCCTTGTCGGCGAATGCCTCGCCCTGCCATGCCTCAAGCTTAGAGCGGCAACCTTTAACGAATCTTAAATTGTTAACGCGATGTAAAAAGTTTTGGCAGACGTCGCGCCAGTGGTACGATTAAGGTTAATTAAAGGTTCTCTCCCTACAATAAAGGGCAAGACGATAGACGAAGGGGGATGCGGCAAACGTGAGAATACTCATCGTAGAGGACGAGACGCATCTGGCAGAGGCGCTGACGCAGATTCTGCGCAAGCATCATTACTCCGTGGACGCCGTTCACGACGGGCAGGCGGGGCTGGACAACGCGCTGACCGGCATATACGATCTGCTGCTGCTCGACGTGATGCTGCCGGAGATGGACGGGATCGAGGTGCTGCGCGAGCTGCGCGCGCAGGGCGTGCAGACGCCCGTCATCATGCTCACCGCCAAGGGCGACACCGACGACAAGATCGCCGGGCTCGACGGAGGCGCGGACGACTATATTGCGAAGCCGTTCGTCACGGGCGAGCTGCTGGCGCGGATTCGGGCGGCGCTGCGGCGCAAGGGCGAGGCCGTCATACCCGACGACGGGCTGCGGTTCGCCGACCTCGAGCTGAACACCTCGACGCTCAAGCTGTCGTGCCGGGGCAAGGAGCTCAAGCTCATTCTGAAGGAGAGCGAGCTGCTCGAGCTGCTCATCGCGCGGCGGCAGGCCGTCACGAGCAAGGAGCAGATCATCGAGAAGCTGTGGGGCTTCGATTCGGACGCGGAGCACAACAACGTGGAGGTATACATTTCATTTCTTCGAAAAAAACTGACCTTCCTGGGCGCGGCAGCGCGGATCAGCACGATACGGGGCGTCGGATACGTACTGGAGGCGGCGGAGTGATGTTCAACCGGCTGCGCAATCGGTTCCTGCTTATGAATATGGTCATCATCACGATTATCATGCTCGTCGCCTTCGCATCGATCTACACGATCACGTACCAGAACACGAAGCGCGATATCGATATGGAGCTGCACCGCGTGGCGGACTTCTACCACAAGGGCGACGGCATGTCCGGCGGCGGCAAGCCCCGCCAAGGCCAGAACGGCGGACCGCCCCCGCAGCAGATGGACGACGGCAGCCTCGGCCCGTTCGCGGAGCGCTCCGTGTCCTTCGCCTTGCGGACGGACAATGCGTGGCAGCTCGTCTCCACGGACTCCCGCTACGATATGGATGACGAGTTCTACGCGTCCGCGCTGCAGCGGGCCCGCGCCCACCCCGCGGACAGCGGCCGCTTCACCCTGGACGATACCCGGTGGGCGTACAGCGTGCAGCTCGCCTCGTCGGGCTACACGGTGTCCTACATGGACGTGACCGCCCAGCAGAAGATTCTGACCAATCTCATCTATACGTTCGCCGTCGTCGGACTCGTCATGCTGGCGATCATCTTCGCGGCCAGCCGCTACTTCGCCGGGCGCTCGATCGCGCCGGTGCGCGACGCCTTCGACAAGCAGAAGCGTTTCATCGCCGACGCCTCCCATGAACTGAAGACGCCGCTCGCCGTCATCAACACCAACGCCGACGTCCTGCTCGCCAACGAGGGAGACACGATCGCATCGCAGGCCAAGTGGCTGCATCATATCAAGTCCGAGACCGAGCGCATGAAGACGCTGACCAACGATCTCCTCTACCTCACGGAGATGGAGGACGCCCGCGCGCGGACGGTGTACGTGCCGTTCGACGTCAGCGACGCCGTCGAGGGCGTCCTGCTCACGATGGAGGCCGTCATCTTCGAGCAGGATCTCGCGCTCGAATATGACATCGAGCCGGGCCTTGCGACCGTCGGCAGCGCCGAGCAGATCAAGCAGGTCGTCATGATCCTGCTCGACAATGCGGTCAAGTACAACGTCCCCAAGGGCGCGATCTCGCTGACCCTCAAGCGACAGCACCATCAGGCGCAGCTTACCGTGTCCAACACGGGTCCGGGCATTCCCGCCGAGCATGTGGAGCGCATCTTCGACCGCTTCTACCGCGCCGACGCCTCCCGCTCGCGCAAGCAGGGCGGCTACGGCCTCGGCCTCGCCATCGCCAAGTCGATCGTCGAGCAGCACAAGGGGCGGATATCCGCCAAGAGCGTGCCGGGCGAACGCACGACGTTCACCGCGCTGCTGCCCCTCGCCTGAAGCACAACAAAAAACGGGATGAGGCAGACAACCGCTCTGCTTCATCCCGTTTTTTTGTTATCCGCGTCGGCTTATTGCTTCGCCAGGAACGCGTCGATCTGCGCTTGCAGCTCGGCTTGAATCTTGTCGATGCCGGCCGCCTTCAACTGCTTGTTCAGGTCCGCCAGCCCTTTGTCGATGTCCTTAACCAGACCGTATTCGAGCGGTATGCCGTAGCGCAGCATGACGTTGCCGACGTTGGCGATTTCCGTTTTCACCTTGCTGTTGTCGAAGACAAACGTCTCGAGCGGGTAGTGGTACACGCCCGCCTCCCAGCTCTTGACCAGGTTGGAAGCTTCCTGCGGGAACGCTTCATTGTCACGGTTGAGCGGCGAGTTGAAGTCCCAGTTCGAGAAGCCCGTGAAGTTCGGGTTTTTGTCGAGCGCCTTGTACTTGTCGTCGCCTACAGGCTCATAGTGGACGCCGCTAATGCCGTACATCATCAGGTCGTGCAGCTCTTTATCGTTTTGCATCAGATCGACGAGCATCAGCGCGCGCTCCGGGTTTTTGGAGGTCGCATGGATGGAGGTGCCGTTTTGCGTAGCGATCGCGACGGATTTTTTCTTGCCTTGGTTAATATCGGCCAACGCGACCTCGTACGGGGAGTTTTCCTGGCGCATGAGGGCCATCAGCGATCCCAGCGTCCCGTTGTTATGCGTGATCGATGCCGTCTTGCCCGCCTTGAAGTCCGCCTGATGGTCGTTTTTGCTGTTCAGCACGTTTTTCGACCAGGCGTTGTGATCCGCCAGATCCTTGTAATAGACGAGCAGGTCTTTGAACTCCGGCGTATCGTAGACGTTGAACACTTGGCCCTTCTCGTCCGTCAGCTTGAAGGCGAACGGCATATCCAGGTCGAACATGTTCCATTCGTTTTGCTGCTTCAGCAGCACGCGGTCCAGGTTGTGGAATTTCCAGTCGCCCGTCTCCGGCGTGAACGGCACGACGCCCTTTTCCTTCTCGGCGATCGTCTTCAGATACGTGGCGTATGCTTCCGGGCTGTTGATCTCCGGCAGGCTATACTTTTTGCGCAGGTCTTCGCGGTACAGGATCAGCTTCTCGACGGACTCGCCCCGGTTCTGCGGCACCATGTACAGCTTGCCGTTGACCTTCGATTGCTCCCAGCTCACCTTCGGCATGGCCGCCCATGTCTGCGGCATATACTTGGCGAGCATATCGTCCGTCAGCTCGAGGAATCCGCCCTTGAGCGCCTGGTCGTTGTAGCCCGCCCAGTTGGCCGAATAGATCAGGTCGAAGTTCTCGTCCGCCGCCAGCTTCAGCGGATACTTCTGCGCCCAGTCGGACCAGTCGAGGAATTCGCCTTCGAGCGTCGCGTTGATTTTTTCCTTGAGCTTCTTGTTGATCTCGGCGAACACGATGTCATAATCGACGGGCTTCGGCCCGACGAAGATCATCTTCAGCTTCACTTCCTTGGACGTGTCGACGGCTCCTTCGGACGGCGCGGCTGCGCTGCTGCTCGCGGCCGGCGTCGTAGCCGATGCGCTCGGCGATGCTTCCGTGCTCGGACTTGCGGACGAACCCGAATTTTTGTTGTTGCCGCATGCACTCATGACCATTACAAAAGCGAACAAGAGCGTGAACATCGTCCATCTGCTTTTTCTCAACATGCCCATCTTCCCCCTAAATGGTTGTATGATAACCCTCTATCGATAAAACGGGTCGCCCCGTATTCATCCCTTCACCGCGCCGATCGTGAGACCCTGGACGAAGTATCGCTGCACGAACGGATATGCCAGCAGGATCGGTCCGGTGGCGACGACCGTCATCGCCATCTTCAGGCTCTCGGTCGGGAGGGCCGTCGTGACGACCGCGCCCGCGCCCATCATCGCCTTGCGCATGCCGTCCATATTGCCCAACATCTTGTACAAATAGTATTGGAGCGGCATGAGCTTCTCGTGAGAGACGAACAGCAGGGCGTTGTACCAGTCGTTCCAATAGGCCAGCGCCAGGAACAGCCCGATCGTCGCAAGCGCCGGCTTGGACAGCGGCAGAATCAATTGCGCGTAGATACGGAAGTCGCCAGCGCCGTCGATCTTGGCCGACTCGACGATCGCCTCCGGTATGCCGCCGAGGAACGACTTCATGACGATGATGTAGAAGACGTTGAGGACAAGCGGCACGATCAGCGCCAGCACCGTATCCTTCATGTGCAGGTAGTTCACGATCAGCAGGTACCACGGGACGAGCCCGCCGCTGAACAAGGTCGTGAAGAAAAAGAAGAAGGAAAAGCCGTTGCGCCACTTGAAGTCCCGCCGGGATAACGCATAAGACGTCATCGAGGTCAGGAACAGGCCGAGCAGCGTGCCGCCGATCGTCACCCCGATCGTCACCAGGTAAGCTTGAACCATTTCCTTGGGGTATTTGAACAAAATGCTGTACGCCTCGACGGAGAAGTCCGTCGGGATGAACTGATACCCTTCCGTGACGATCTTGTGCTCGCTCGTCAGCGACGACGACACGACGAGCAGGAACGGCAGCAGGCAGAGCAGCGCCATGATCGTCAGCGAGCCGTAGCCGATGACCGCGAATATTTTGCGGTCCGTATTTCTCACGCCCGAGGCTTTGGCGAACGACTTGTCCACATTCAGTTCGGTTGCGCTCATGTCATGCACCTCCTCAGAATAACGCGCGGTCTTTGTCGTACCGCCGAACCGCATAGTTGACGGCCATGATCGTCGCGAAGCCGAGCACCGACTGGAAGACGCCCGCCGCAGCCGACATGCCGATGTCGTTGGACGTGATCAGCGACCGGAAGACAAAGGTGTCGATGACGTCCGTCGAGGAGAACAGCACCCCGTTGTTGCCGACCATGTTGTAGAACATCCCGAAGTCTCCGCGGAAGATGTTGCCGACGGCGAGCAGCACCAGAATGATGATCGTCGGGTACAGATTCGGGATCGTCACCTTCAGGATACGCTGGAAAATGTTCGCCCCGTCGATCTCCGCCGCCTCGTACATCTCGGTATCGATGCTCGTGATGGCGGCGAGATACATGACCGTGCCGTACCCGAGCCCCTTCCACGCCGACACCAGCACCAGCAGGAACGGCCAGTAGGCAGGCGTGTTGTAGATGTCGACCGGCTCAAGGCCCAGCCCTCTCAGCATGACGTTCACGGTGCCGATATCGTAGTTCAGCAGGTTGTAGGCAATCGCGCCGACGACTACCCACGAGATGAAGTACGGAAGGAACAGCGACGATTGAATGATTTTGCGGAACCACTTGCCCCCCACCTCGAAGAGCAGGATCGCCGCAAAAATTTGCAGCGCGTTGTTCACGGCGATAAACGCGATGTTGTACAGCGCCGTATTGCGCGTGACCTGCCAGGCGTTGCCCGAGTCGAAGAAAAAGCGGAAGTTGTCCCATCCGTTCCAGGCGCTGCCGAATATGCCGCCGGCGTAATCGTAGCGCTTGAAGGCGATAATGATGCCCGCCATCGGGATATAGGCAAACAGCAGGTAGAAGATCACCGCAGGGGCGAGCATCAATAAAAAGATTTTGTATTTTTTCAGATCGTGCCAGAAGCCGCTTCGATTCATGTCCGCTCCCCCTCTCTCCTCTGTAAATCCATTATAGGAGGCCGCGCCAAGACGCAGCATTCAGCAGAACAACTAAACCTAATACGAATTCAACGATCTCGTAAAAAAAAGAAAGACCCCCGTTCCACGTGGAACCGGAGCCTTCCGACAGGCACAATCGACTCAAACTTTGTTTTTTTTCCGGTACTCGCCGGGGGTCATGCCCATGTACTGCTTGAACTGGCGGTTGAAGTAGATGATGTTCTTGTAGCCGACCTGCTCCGCGATCTCGTACACCTTCCTCGTCGGCTCGAGCAGCAGCTCGCACACGCGCTTCATGCGCAGCTCGTTCAGGAAGTCGCTGAACAGACTGTTCGTCTCGGCCTTGAACAGCTGACCCAAATAATTCGGGGAAAAGTTGAAAAACGCGGCCACCTCGTTTAACGTAATTTTCTGATCCAGCCGCTCCTTCACGTACGCAGCGATGTCGTCGATCAGCTTGCGCTTCTGCCGCTGCCGCTTCAGGTAGAGCCGCTCGGACAGCTCAAAAAACCTTCGTCTGAGCCACGACAAGATATCGTGCACCGTCTCAAGCTGGAACAGGATAGACGGCTGATGCGAATCCCATTCCAGAATCTCGTACAAATGCTCGTTCATCTGGCGCAGATCCGCATGCAGCTTGGACGTGATCCGGATGATGAGATCGTATATTTCGTTTTTCTGGGAGAGTGGATGCTCGCCGTCGAACAGCTCCAGCAGGCAGTCGTCGATCGTCGTCAGGTCGTACTCCAGCATCGCGCCGAGCATCCGGTCCACGATCTCCTCCAGATTCGGGGCGATCCGCTCCTTGGGGCGCCATTGCGAAGCGTCCTGGATCAGCCGGTTTTTGCCGACGATCCACTTGATGCTGAGCGCGGCCAACGCCTGCCGGTAGGAATCGTGCAGCCGGTCGAATGCGGTCGTATACATCCCCGTCCCGATCGTCACGGAGAAGGCGAACTCGGCATAAAACGCAGATATCAGCTCCTCAAGCAAGGCGGCAAAGGAAGGCTCGGGGGCTGCGGCCAGCACGACAAAGCGGGCGTCATACGCATCGATGACCATGCCCATATGGCGTTCCAGGGCGAAGCTGCGGATAAACTGTGCCGCCTGGCCGAGCCACTGGCGCCGCTCCTCGGCGGTCGACTGATGCGTCTTCCATGCGATATCGTCGATCTCGACGAGCGCGACCGCGGTGCCGGCCTGGAGCATCGGCGCGAGGAAGCTGCGGATATGCGCCTCGGCCTCGCCCGGCGCGGCCTCGTTGAACCAGCGCAGCAGCAGCTCCTGGTTGACGAGCGACAGCGTCTCGGTCAGCGACGTATGCCGCTGCCTCTCCCGCTCGATGCTCTGGCAGAGCGCCGTCAACGTCGCATTCAGCTCGCCGTCCTCGACGGGCTTGAGCAGATAGCCGTGCGCATTGAGCTGGATCGCCTGCTTGGCATACTGGAAGTCCTCATGTCCGCTGATGAACACGATGGACACCTGCGGGTGGATCTCCTTGGCCTGCCGCGCGAACTCGGTGCCCGACATGATCGGCATGCGAATGTCGGACAGGATGATGTCGATCCGCTGCCGCCGCATCAGATCAAGCGCGGCGAACCCGCTCGATGCCGTCTGCACGCTCGCGCGCGACAGCAGCTCGTGGCCGGCCACCCGCCGTCTCAGCCACTCCAGGTCGACCGCCTCGTCGTCCACCAGCAGCACATTGATCTCGTTTTCCATCAGGCTTCACCGTCCTTCTTGTCTTCCCGTATCTCCGCATTGTCGACCGGCAGGATCAGCTCGACCGCCGTGCCCGCGCCGTAGTGGCTGCCGATGCGAATGCCGAAGTCGCTGCCGTACCTGAGCTTGATGCGCTCCTCCACGTTCTTCAGGCCGTAGCCGTCGGAGGGGGAGGCGCTGGCGCGCATCTGCCTTAACGTCTCGGGCCGCATGCCGATCCCGTTGTCGATGACCTTCAGCTCGATCCGATCGCCGCCGAGCCGCCTGCCCGTGATCCGGATCGCGATCGACTCCCCGAACCAGGCGTGCTTGAATATATTTTCGACGAACGGCTGCAGGACGAGCTTGATGATCGGCACGTGCAGAATGTCCGGCTCGATATCGAGATACACCTGGAAGGCATCCGCATACTTGACGCGCTGGATGTCCAGGTACGCCTTCACCTGCTCCACTTCCTCCGCCAGCGGGATATACACCTGTCCTTCGTTTAACGTCAGCCTGTAGAACCTCGCCAGCCCCTGCACCATGCGCGTGACCTTCTCGACCTCGCCCAGATTCGCCAGGCTGCCGATCGTCGAGAGCGTGTTGTACAGGAAATGCGGGCTGATCTGCGCCTGCAGCACGTCCAGCTCCGCCTGCTTTTTCTGAATGCCCTGCTCGTAGACGTCCCGGATCAGCTCCTGAATGCTCTGGGCCATCTGGTTGAAGGCGTCGGCGATGTACACAAACTCGTCGTTGCCGGCGAAGCCGATCCGCTTGTAGAAGTTGCCCTCCTGGAACGAGCGCACGAGCGAGACGATCCGTTTCATCTTTTTGCCGGACAGGCGGGCGACGAGGTAGCCGATCAACGCCATCACGACGAAGCTGATGAGACAGACGGCGACGATCACCCTGCGCATCTTGCTCGCGTCTTTGTTCAAGTAACGGTTGGGCACCCATGCCTCGATCGCGTAGTCGGAGCCGGGAATGTCTTCGGTGATGACCATATAGGAGGATGCCTGCGCGCCTTCCTTCACGCTGCCGCGCTCGTACAGCTTCGTCCCCGCGCCCTTGTCCATGAGCCGGAGGGCAATGCCCTGTTCGATCGGAAATGTATCGAAGTTGCCGAGCAGCTCGTCGAACCGCGCCGTCACGCGCAGGTAGCCGATGAGCGACTGTGCGCCGTCTGCGGCGTACAGCTTGCGGAAGTACGAGATGTTCCCCAGCTCCCGGTCGGTGTCCATCTGAACCCAGAGCTTGTCCTTGTTCAAGGCGAGGACCGACCGGAACCAATCCGTCGCCTCGACGCTCGCAGCGAGCAGCACGTAGTAGTCGCTCCGGCCGATCGGCGCAGACATATCGTCGCCGGTAATGTCGAGCATCGTCTCGTTGACGGTATACAGCGCGAGCCGCAGCTTGTTGCCGTACAGCTGGAGCGGCGCCTTCATATACGGCACGATGTCGTCCCGCATCTTCAGCATGTTCTCCCGGGGATCGCCCCTGAACTGCAGCGCATTCTGGAAGGTCGTATTGAGGAACAGCGAGTTGGTCATGCGCGTGATCTCGTCCATCTGGTACTTGATGTTGTTCCTCGTCTGCTGCATCGCGGTCCGAATGTTCGTCTCCGCCATCTCGGTGCGGGACTGCACGAGCATCGTATACGAGATATAGCCCACCAGAATATCGGTCAGCAGCACGAGCGCGAGATACGGCAGCATCGTCTTGTATGTGAACGGAATATAGGTTTTGCCGTACCTGGCTCTCCCCATATGCGCGCCCCCTTTGCGATCATGTCCATCCGGATTAGCGGAATTTGCATCATTTTACACTGAAAAGAGAGCGGTTACTAGCGGTCGGCGCATGGGAACGGCTGGCGAACCCGGCAGAGGAACAGAAAAGAGCGCCTGCAGGCGCTCTTTCGGATGTCTGTATACGGTTATGCGCCGGCAGGCGCCGCATCGGCCGTCTCCGGCACGGTCAGCGGCTTCACGAGCGCCTTTTTCTCCCAGGCCCGGCTGCGCCAGCGCAGCAGCATGATGATGCCGCGCAGCCATTCGTCTATCGCGAAGGCGATCCATACGCCCAGCAGTCCGAACCCCGAATGAACGCCCAGATAATACGCGAGCGGCACCGAGATGCCCCACATCGACAGCACGCCCATCAGGACGGGGAACCGTGCATCCCCGGCCGCGCGCAGCGAGTTGTTGATGACGATGTTGAAGGTCCGCCCCGGCTCGAGCACGACGGAGAGCAGCAGAATACCCGCGCCCGTCGCGATAATCGTCTTATCCTGCGTGAACATGCCCAGAATCTCGTGCCGGAACAGCGAGGCGATCCCCACGATGACGAACGTCAGGAAAAAGCTGATCCGCACGCTTTTCATCAATCTCCGGTAAGCCGCCTTCATCTCCCCCGCGCCGACCATCTGCCCGACGATGATCTCCGTGCCGGCGCCGACCGCCGTCGCCAGCGCCATGAAGTAGTTCGACACGTTCATGACGTACACATGGGTGTTCAGCGCCGTGACGCCGATCATATTGACGAAGCTGACGACCATCAGATACTGCGACTGCCAGGCGAGATGTTCGCCCGCGGCGGGCAGGCCGACGCTCATGATCTGCTTCACGTACGCGCCCTTCCAGGCCACATAATCCTTGATCCGGATCGGCGCAGGGATGCTCCGGTACAGGAGGAAGATCAGCACGACGATGCCGAGCAGGCGGCTCGCGACCGTCGAGACGGCCGCGCCGGTGACGCCCCATGCCGGCAGGCCGAAGTGTCCGAAGATGAGCAAATAATTGCCCGCGATATGAATCAAGTTAACCCCCAGCGTGACGAACATGACGCTTTTCGTCTGTCCGGTGGAGCGGATAATCGACGATATCGCGTACGACAGCGCTTCGATCCAGATGAAGCCGCCGATGATTTTCAGATAATGGCTGGCCATCGCGATCTGCGCGGGGCTGAGATTCATCAACCGCAGGAGCGATTCTCCGAACCCGACGAGCGCGATGCTGACCAGGATGCCGAAGATGAGGTTAATCGTGATGGCGAGCGCCGAGATGCGGCTCGCTTCCTGCTCCCTCCTCGCGCCGATGTATTGAGAGACGGCGACGCTCGTGCCGATGCCGACGAAGCCGAACATGAGAATGCAGAAAAATACGATCTCGTTGGCAAGTCCCACCGCCCCCGTCGCCATGTCCGAGATGCGGCTCAACATGAGCACGTCCACCGTGCCGAGCATCATCCGCAGCACCGAATCGATGAGTATGGGCCAAGTAACCGCGTACAGACTGAGTTTTTTCCAAGATGGCGTGCTATTCGTGCTATTCGTGCTATTGATCGTTGTCACGTTTCGAATGCTCCTATTATGCCTTTTTCGCTGCGATTTTCCCAGTTTAGGGCTTGCGATCGGATACGTCTATGCTTAAATGGGCGGCCGCTGTATGGCATTATGGGCAGGCTGCTTTTTTTTGCCGTTGCGGTACCGGCCGGGGGCGACGCCGTACGCCCGCTTGAACGAGCGGATGAAGTAATTGGGGTCCATGCCCGTCCTGCTCGCCGTCTCCGACACGGAAGCGTTCGGATTCTCCTCGAGCCAGACGGCCGCCTGATGCAGCCGGAAGCGGCGCAAGTAGGCAAGCGGCGGCTCGCCGTACGCCTCTCTGAACAGGCGCTGGAAATGCTGGACCGAATAGCCTACGGCGCTCGCGACGTTGGACATGACGAGCGGCTCGGCGAAGTGCTCGTGCAAAAAATGGACGGCGCGGGCGAGCGCAGCGTCCGACTGGCGTGCGGGAAGCGGCGCGGAAGGCGAAGCCGGGCCCGTCCGCAGCGACGACAGCAGCAGCACGTAGTCGTAGAGTCTTGCAGACAGCAGCCGCGCGGACCCCGCGTCGGCGCGGTCGGCATGCTGCCAGAGCGCTTCGATCCCGGCAGCCGGCTCGGCCGTGTCCTTCAAGTCGAACGCTTGGCCGAGCGGCAGGCCGCAGGCGTCCGCGATGCTCCGCGCGGTCAGACCCTCGAAGCCGACGTAGCCGAGCAGCCACGGATGTCTGGGCATCGGCTCGTAGCGGTGCGGCTCGTCGGGAGACAGCATGAGCGCCTGGCCGGCCTCCATATAGACGCAGCTTCCGTCCGGGAATTCGAAGCGGCCCTTGCCCCCGAAGCAGACAAAAATCTGCATGACGGGGAAGCCGACGGGCCGCTCCACGGGATGCTGGGCGTGAGCGCCGACGCAGTACAGGCTGAGAGGCAGACAGTCCCTCTGACCGAAGGGCGACAGTCGGAACGGCAGTTGCATGGCGGGCCTCCATGTTCATTTTGTGCTTAAATCAACGCGCATTGTGCTAACGCTTCCGGGGCGGATCTCCTACAATCAGACTATAGGCCACATAGTAAGCGTTGGCAATGCAAAGCTCGGCGAGGAGAGATGACATGGCACAGCGCTATGCGCCCGTAAGCGATAAAATATCGGGATTCATGCACGGAGCGGATTATAACCCGGATCAGTGGCAGCATGATCCCCGTGTGTTGGAGGAAGATATCCGGCTGATGAAGCTGGCCGGATGCAATGTGATGGCGGTCGGCATCTTCGCCTGGGCGGCGATCGAGCCCGAGGAAGGCGAGTTCCGGTTCGAGTGGCTCGACCGCGTGCTTGAGCGCTTCGCGGCGAACGGCATCTACGCCTGGCTGGCCACGCCGAGCGGCGCCCGCCCCGCCTGGATGTCCGAGCGTTACCCGGAGGTGCTGCGGGTCAATGAGCAGCGCGTCCGCAATCTGCACGGCCATCGTCACAATCACTGCTACAGCTCGCCGGTCTACCGGGAGAAGGTCGCGATCATGAACGGCAAGCTGGCCGAACGGTACGCGCATCATCCCGCCGTCGTCGGCTGGCATATCTCGAACGAATACGGCGGCGAATGCCACTGCGATTATTGCCAGCAGGCGTTCCGCGAATGGCTCAAGGCGCGGTACGGCTCGCTCGAAGCGCTGAACGCGGCTTGGTGGACGTCCTTCTGGGCGCACACGTATACGAGCTGGACACAGGTCGAGTCGCCTTCGCCGCGCGGCGAGAACATGGTGCACGGTCAGAATCTCGATTGGCGGCGGTTCGTGACCGACCGCACGGCGGAGTTCTGCCGTCACGAGATCGCGGCGGTGCGTCCGTATAATCCGGACCTGCCCGTCACGACGAACCTGATGGACTGGTTCGAGGGACTCGACTACCGCAAGTTCGCGGATCTCGTCGACGTCGTCTCGTGGGATGCCTATCCCAAGTGGCACGGCCGGCGCGACGACAGCGCGGAGGCGGCCTGGTTCGCCTTCAATCACGATCTGTTCCGCTCGCTCAAGGACAAGCCGTTTCTGCTCATGGAGAGCACGCCGAGTCTGACCAACTGGCAGCCGGTCAGCAAGCTGAAGAAGCCGGGCATGCACAAGCTGTCTTCGCTGCAAGCCGTCGCCCACGGCTCCGATTCGGTGCAGTACTTTCAATGGCGCAAGAGCCGCGGCTCCAGCGAAAAGCTGCACGGTGCGGTCGTCGACCACGTCGGCCACGAGCATACGCGGGTGTTCGGCGACGTGGCTGAACTCGGCGAGACGCTGCGGCGGCTGGCCGCTGTCGCGGGCACCGGCGTGAACGCGCGCGCCGCGATTCTGACCGACTGGGACAACCGCTGGGCGGTCAAGGACTCGCAAGGCCCGCGCAATGCGGGCGTTCATTACGAGGAGACCGTGATGGAGCACTATCGGGCGCTCTGGTCGCTCGGCATCCAGGTCGACATCATCGGCTCCGAGGAGGACAGGGACCTGTCGCGGTACGACCTGATCGCCGCGCCGATGATGTACTTGTGCCGCGCGTCTGCGGGCGAGCGTCTGGAGCGCTTCGTCGAATCGGGGGGCACGCTCGTCGCCACGTATTGGAGCGGTATCGTCGACGAGTATGATCGCTGCCACCTGGGCGGCTTCCCTGGCCCGCTGCGGCGGACGCTCGGCATCTGGTCGGAGGAGATCGACGGGCTGTACGACGAGGAGCGCAATGCGCTCGTCCCGGTCGAAGGCAATGCGCTTGGCCTGACGGAGACGTACGCGTCGCGCGACCTGTGCGAGCTTGTGCATCTGGAGGGCGCCGAGGCGCTGGCGACCTACCGCGACGATTTTTATGCGGGCCGTCCGGCGCTGACGGTCAACGCCCTGGGCGCGGGACGCGCGTATTATCTGGCGACGCGCGCGGACACGGCTTTGCTCGACCGGCTGTATGCCAGGCTGGCCGGCGACCTGTCGCTGCCGCGGGCGCTCGAGACGGACCTGCCGCAGGGCGTGACCGCCCACGTCCGCACGGACGGCGAGACCGATTATGTGTTCGTCGAGAACTACAGCGGCGAAGCCCGGACCGTCAAGCTGGACGGCCGGGCATACCGGGACGGGGAGACCGGGGCAGCGGTCGCCGGAGACGAGCTGGCGCTTGAGCGCAACGGCGTGCGGGTGCTGGTTCGTTCGGCGCGGTAGCAAAGCGCCGGACATGTCAGGTCAGGCGCTCGCGCGAGGGCCGATCCCCATCGTATGGATGACAAGGCCGGCGATGCCGGCCCGGTCGTCGACCCTCGGCACAACGAAGTTGGTGCGCCGCGGCGCCGGCCTGGATTGGCAGGGCGGAGCTAACGTTTGACATGCGGCTGCATTTATAAATGTATGCGCATACATAACAAGGAGGAATGAACATGGCTAACAAGAAAAGCATTCGGCAGCCGTTATGGAGTCTGGCGCTCACCGGGGCGCTGCTGCTCGGCCTGCTGCCCGCGCCGGTCGGCGCGGCGACGGACAATACAGCGCCGCCGAGCGTACAGCCGGTGAACGTCGCACCCGTGGCGGCGCTGCAGGACGGCAAGCGGCCGGACTTCATCATGGGGGCGGACGTGTCCGAGCTGTACGCGATCGAGCAATCCGGCAAAAAGTTTTACGACACGGACGGCACCGAGATGAGCGCCCTGCAAGTGCTGCAAAAGCATGGCGTCAACTACATCCGGCTGCGGGTGTGGAACGATCCGACGGACGCGTTCGGCGATCCGGTCGGCGGCGGCAACACCGATCTGGCAAGCGCGATCGCGACGGCCAAGGCCGCCAAGCAGCTCGGGATGGGCGTGCTGCTGGACTTCCATTACAGCGACTTTTGGGCCGATCCGGGCACACAGGTCAAGCCGAAGGCGTGGACGAACCATACCGGCGAGACGCTGCAGCAGGACGTGTACAGCTTCACGTACGACTCGCTTCAGGCGATGAAGCAGGCGGGCGCGCTGCCCGATATGGTGCAGATCGGCAACGAGATCAACAGCGGCATGCTGCATCCGGACGGCGGCTCCGCGACGAAGGCGGCGCCTTTTCTGCAGAAGGCTTCGGCCGCCACAAGAGCCGTGGACGCGGGCATCAAGATCATGATCCACCTGGCCGGCAATTCGGGCGGGAGCGCCTCCGGCTTCACCGGCAGCTTCGATACGTGGACGAGCGGTACGACCGCGGTCGACTTCGATATTATCGGCATCTCCGACTACCCGTTCTGGCACGGCACGATGGCGCAGAACAAGACGATTCTCCAGACGCTCGCGGCCAAGTACGGCAAGCAAGTCGTCGTAGCCGAGACGAGCTACGGGTGGACGCTCGACGAGGGTGACGAGCAGCTCAATACGTTCAGCCAGGCCCAGGCGACGGATTCCGGCTATACGCCGACCGTGCAGGGACAAGCGGCAGAGGTGCGCGATATTATCGCCAATGTCGCGGGCGTGCCGGACGACAAAGGGCTCGGCGTGTTTTATTGGGGAGCCGTCTGGCTGCCGGGCGTCGACACCGGCTGGATCACGGGGCAGGGCAGCGGTTGGGAAAATCAGGCGCTGTTCGACTATACGGGCAAGGCGCTGCCTTCGCTTGACGTCTTCAGCCGGGTCCGCGATTCCGCCGCGCCGCCGGCGGCCGTATTGACCGATGCCGACACCATCTACGCGAAGGCGGTCGCTGGCGGCACGCTGAGCCTGGGCACGACGGCGGCGGGACGTTATTCGGACGGCTACTACCGCGCCGCGACGGTCGCCTCGTGGGACACGAGCGCGGTCGATCTGACGAAGGAAGGCGTCTACAGGGCGTACGGCACCATCGCCGGCACCGATGTGAAGGCGACTGCCGTCGTCACGGTAGGTCCGGCGCAGCCGGCGAACTTGATCCCGTCCAACGCGGGCTTCGAGAGCGGCACGTCGGCGACGGGCTGGACGGTCGAGTCTCCGCTCGCCGTCAAGAACAACAAGAGCGATGCGCACGCCGGCAGCTATGCGCTTCACTTCAGCGCCAGCCAGACCGCGAAGAAGGCGTACCGGACGCTGACAGGCGTTGCCAACGGGACGTACACCTTCAGCATTTGGGCGGAAGCCTACGGCACGACCAGCGCGGATATTTCCATCTACGCCGAAGGCTATGACAGCGCGGACGCAGCCAAGCAGGTCAAGGCAGCCGTCGCGACGGGCTCCTGGGGACAGTGGAAGCAGTACTCGGTCGCGGTGCCGGTGACGTCGGGCACAGTCACCATCGGCGTCAGCGTGCAGGGCGCGAGCGGGCTGTACGGAGACTTCGACGATGCGTACTTCGGATTGCCGGCCGTCCAGGGGGACGGGTCGGCCAAGACGGCGCCGGTGCTCGCGAGCCGGACGGGCGGAGAGGCGCTGGCGAGCGGCTCGGCCGTGCCCGGCGGCCAGCCGGGGATCGTCCTGACGAGCGCCACGCCGGGGGCGCGGATCTATTATACGACCGACGGCGATACGCCCGCCTATGCGAGCGGCTCGAGCACGACGCAATATTATGCCGGACCGATCGCGCTGGCGGGCAATGCGACGGTGAAGGCAATCGCAGTCGCGCCCGGCTACGAGGCCAGCGACATTGCGTCGCTGGAGCTCAAGGCGGACTATGCGCAGGGCGGCTCGTCCTCGTCCTTGGCGAACGGCGAGTTCGATACGATCGGTGAGCTGGACGGCTGGGAGTTGGAGGGAGCCGAAAAAGGCGAGTTAAGCAGCTCGACCTTCGATGTGAACGCTGCGGGACCTTTTGCAGGTGCGGGCGCGTTCAACTATTATGCGGCCGACGCTTATGCCTTCAAGCTGTCGAAGAAGCTGACGGGCCTGCAGCCGGGCGTCTACAAGCTGACCGCCTACAGCTCGGGCCAGTCGAACCGGCTCACCGGCACAGACGGCCGGTATGCGGCGGACACCGCAGTCGCCTCGCTCTCGCTGAGCGCCAGGACGCAGTCCGAATCGCGCGCCGCCGCCGTAATTAATCAGGGCTGGAGCGTATGGCGCGGTACGGCTATCGCCGGGTTGAACGTAACCGACGGCACGCTCGGGATCGCCTTCGGCGGCACCGCAGCGGCGGGGTACTGGGGATATGTGGACCATGTCGTACTCGAGCGCACTGGCGACTATGCCGCCGGGACCGTAGCCGGACGCGTCGTCGACAATGCCGGGCTGGGCGTGCCCGGCGCGAGCGTGACGATCAGCGTCGGCGACGCGGTGTACGGCACGGCGACCGCGGACGAGACCGGCGCCTATGCGATCTCCGGCGTGCTCGCGAATACGGGCGCGATGTATACGGTACGGGCGGCGCAGGCCGGCTATACGGGCGCATCGATTGCAGACGTCGCAGTGGAAAAGGGTGCCGAGACGCGTCTTGCCGACCTGGTGCTTGAGGGCGTGCCAGCCGTCACGGATATCACGCTGACGTCCGACGCAGCAGAAGCGTCGATCGCGGTCGGCGAATCGTTCCGCCTGACGGCGGCGTTGAGCCCGGCAGATGCGACGATCAAATCCGTCGTCTTCGCGTCGGGGGATGACAATATTGCATCGGTGAGCGATGTCGTATACGACGCGGCGAAGGGCACGACGAGCGCCAAGATCACCGGCCTGCGAGCAGGCGACGGTATCGTGACCGCGACCGCGCGGGACGGCGGCGCGAAGGCCGAGTACCGGTTCGTCGTGAAGGAAGCGACCGATCCGGGCACTGATCCGGGCAACGGCGATGACGAGGCGCCGGGCAAGGTGTCGGCCGTCAGCGTCGCGGCTGCGGACGGCAAGCTGATCTTGACCTGGGACGATCCGGCGGATGCGGATCTGGCCTACATTCGCATCGCAGGCGAGTCCGAGGGCGGTCAGCCGATCGCCGGACGCCAGGTCGATGCAGGCGTGCACCGGGCCGAGCTGGACGGCTTGACGAACGGCGTCAGCTACAGCGTGACCCTGACGGCAGTAGATGCGGCCGGGCATGAGTCCGAAGCCGTGACCGTCAACGGAACGCCGACAGCGCCTTACATTCCTAATCCGCCTTCTACGTCTACGCCGGTCATCGATCCGTCCAAGCCGGTCGTCGACAGCCGCGGACTGACGGTCGAAGCGAGCGCGGATACCTCCGGTCTGGCGAGCGTCACGCTCGGCGCTGCGGATATCGAGAGCGCGATCAAGGCGCTGGCAGGCTCCGAGCTGCGCATCGCGGTGAAGCCGGACGCCGCGACCTCCGGTGTGCGCGTCACGCTGCCGAGCGACGCCTTGCTCGCGGCGTCGACCGCAGGCAAGCTGTCGTCGATCGTCATCGACAACGGACTGGCGCCGGTGACGATCGACGCCCAGTGGCTGGCGACGCAGGCCAAAGCCGGCGAGACTGTCACGCTGACGGTCGCCAAGGCGGATACGTCGAAGCTGCCGCAGGCGACTCTCGATCAACTGGCCGGACATCCCGTCTACGACTTCAAACTTGAAGTTGGCGGGCGGCACGTCGAGCAGTTCGGCAAGGGCGGCGTTGTCCACGTTGCCGTTCCTTATACGCTCGGCGCAGGCCGGCAGGCCGGACAGGTCGTCGTCTACGCCATCGACGGCGAAGGACGTTTGACGCCGGTCGTGAACAGCCGATACGATGCGGCGACAGGCACGGTCCGGTTCGCGCCGGCGCACTTCAGCCTGTACGCAGCGGCTTCCGCGAAGACGCTGTTCACCGATCTGCAGCAGCATGCCTGGGCGGCGCCCGCCGTCGAAGCGCTGGCTGCGCGGGGCGCAGTTCGCGGAGACGGCAACGGTACGTTCCGTCCGAACGGCATCGTGACACGGGCGGAATTCGTCACGATGCTGGCGAACGCCTTCGAGCTGGCGTCCGGAGCAGGCTCGGATGCGCCCGCATTCACGGATGTCGCCGCAGGCCAGTGGTATACGGACGCCGTCGCCTCGGCGGCGAAGCTCGGCATCGTGACCGGGCGTCCGGACGGCGCCTTCGGCCTCGATGCGCCGATCACGCGCCAGGAGATGGCCGCGATGCTGTACCGCGCGGCGAACGCGGTCAAGCTTGACCTGGCGGCTGCGCCTGCCGTGCAAGCCGCGGCGTTCACGGACGCGGACGCCATCGCGCCGTATGCGCGGGATGCGGCGGCTGCCATGCAGCGCGCGGGCATCCTGCAAGGCACCGGCGCAGGCGCCTTCACGCCGGCGGCTTCGGCGACGAGAGCGCAGGCCGCGACAGCTATCTATCGCCTGTTCGAGCAGCAATAGCATCGCGGCGCCGCCGACTCGATCGAGACGCAATAACCGTCCGGGACTTGTCTCCCTGACGGTTTTTGGCGCAGCGACAGTCACACCTCCTCGATTCCGCATCGATACCGATGGCAGGTCTCTTGGTGAGAAGATGGTTGTCCCTGCTATTGTTACCAGTCGGTGTGCTCTTCCATGGAAAAAATCAGCCTGCCGCTAGGAAATATGCAGCGTTATGTCGAACTTTGCACATTATGAAACGAAAATCGCTATCCACACGCCAATATATCGCCGTCGCCGCTCTCTTCTTCGCCGTCCTGTTCGGCCTCAGATGGTCATGGACCCATCTGTTCTTCCCCGTCTCGCATCCCGTCATCGCGGACGGCGTACTCGACCTGCGGGGCGTCGACCTGGAATCTGTGCGACCCTTCGCTCTGGATGGCCAGTGGCGCTTCTATCCTTCCCGCCTGCTCACCGAGGAGGCGCTCAAGTCGGAGACGCTCGCATCCCGCCCGATCCAGGTGCCGGGAGACTGGCGGAGCGCGCTGGATGCAGGCGACGGAGCATCGTCCTACGGCTACGGCACGTACCGTCTGCGCATTCTGACCGACCCGCTGGACAAACCCGTCACCTTCTGGCTGAACCGCATCCAGTCCGCGTCCGTCGTTTCGATGAACGGCTTCTCGGAGGGCACGATCGGCCGCGTCGCCGAGACCAGGGATGCTTATGTGCCCCGGAGCATCTCCTTCACCGCGACCTACGACGGCGAAGGCGCGACGGAGATCGACCTGCTCGTGCAGGTGTCCAACTTCGACCATCCGTTCCTGGGCGGCATTACCCGCTCCGTGCTGTTCGGCGCCCAGTCGTCGGTCGACTTCGCCAGGCTGTATTCGATCGGCTTTCAACTGGTCACGTTTATCGTGCTGCTGCTTCACGGCTTGTATGCCTTCACGCTTTATCTGTTCAATCGGCGCGACAGGACGTTCCTGCTCTTTGGCCTGCTCACGCTGACCGCCGGCCTGACTATCACCTCCGATCACGACAATCTGCTCCTGCTCTGGCTGCCGATTGACTTCGCCTGGAGCTTGAAAATCCGGCTGTTCTCCTATATGTGGCTGTCCTACATGATTCTACTGCTCTACAAACGGTTCATCCCGGAGCCGTCCTGGCGGTCGGGGCTTCGTGTCTATACCGCATTGCTGTGCGCTTATACGGCCTTAATCGCGATCGCACCTGCCTCCTGGGTGTACACTTCGCGCCACTATCTCATCTTCAGCGTCTTCTATTTACTGCCCTTCGTGCGGATGGGATGGCTCGTCACCCGGATGTACGCCCGCAGGCAGAGCGACGAAGGCTCCGTCTTCCTGCTGCTGTCCGGTTCGGCCGTGCTGTCGAGCGTCATCTGGGGCGCATTCAATGCGCTGCTCGACATTACGCCGGTGTATTATCCGATCGAGGTCATCGCGGCGATCATCGGCTTCTCGTCCTACTGGTTCCAGGTCTACTTCCGCAACGCCAGGGAGAATGCGCTGCTGAACGAGCAGCTGCGGGAGACCGACAAGCTGAAGGATCAATTCCTCGCCAACACGTCGCATGAGCTGCGGACGCCGCTGCACGGCATCATGAACATCGCGGAGACCGTGATGCTGCGGGAGCGGGCGCGCCTCGGCGAACGCTCGCTCCGGGACATGGACCTGCTCGTCGGCGTCAGCCGGCGCATGTCCCATCTGCTGAACGACCTGCTCGACGTCGCCCGTCTGCAGGACGGCGGCATCGCGCTGCGCCCCTCGCCGCTGCGCATCCAGGCGATCGTGCCCGGCGTCCTGGATATGCTCGGCTTCCTCGTCGAAGGCAAACCCGTCCGTCTGCGCGCGGATGTCCCGGACACGCTGCCGTCCGTCCTCGCCGACGAGCACCGCGTCGTGCAGATTCTGTACAACCTGCTGCACAACGGCATCAAGTTCACCGACGAAGGCGACGTCACGATCTCCGCCGAGCTGCGAGGCGGACGCGTCCTCGTCGCCGTAGCCGATACCGGCATCGGCATGGACGATGAGACCCAGGCGCGCGTCTTCCGGCGCTACGAGCAAGGGCCGGGCGGCGACGGCATCGGGCTGGGCCTCAGCATCTCCAGGCAGCTGGCCGAGCTGCACGGCGGCTCGCTGACAGTGCGCTCCGCCCCCGGCGCCGGGTCGGTGTTCCGGTTCGACCTGCCTGTGGCGGGGGCCGACTCCGGCGCGGCGGATGCCGACCCGGCTGCCGAGCCGACGGAGACACGAGCGGATGCCTCGGCGCGAGCTCACGGCGCTTTGACGTCCGCTTCATTGGCGGCGGACGCATCGGCGCGCCCCGACGGCGCGAGGCCGGTTGCTCCCACGCCGACCGCTGCCTTGGCGCGGCCGGACGGCATACCGCCAGCCCCCGGCTCCCCCGCTCCGTACGGCAATTCCCGTCCCGCAGCCGCTGTTGATGCGCCCTTCGGGACCGCGGAGGCGGACGCGGAGATTGCCGCGGCGCTTTACTTGCAGCCCGGTGGCCGCGTGCACATCCTCGCCGTCGACGACGATCCGGTGAATCTGAGCGTACTCGCGGGCATCCTGTCGAGCGAGCCGTACGAGATTGCGTACGCCCGGTCGGGCCAGGAGGCGCTCGGCATGCTCGGCAGCCGCCACTGGGATCTGCTCATCGCGGATGTGATGATGCCGCGCATGTCCGGCTATGAGCTGACGCAGCAGGCCAGAGAACGCTACTCCTTCTCGGAGCTGCCGATCCTCCTGCTCACTGCCCGCAGCCAGCCCGCCGACATCTATGCGGGCTTCAAGGCCGGCGCGAGCGACTACGTCGCCAAGCCGGTGGACGCTCCGGAGCTGCGATACCGCATTCGCGCGCTCGTCGCGCTCAAGCGGTCCGCCAGCGAACGCCTGCGCATGGAAGCCGCGTATTTGCAGGCTCAGATACAGCCCCACTTTGTCGTCAACACACTTAATTCCATCGTCGCGCTCGGCGAGACCGATCCCGATCGCATGCGGGAGCTCGGCCACGCGTTCGCCTCCTTTCTGCGCATGAGCTTTGATTCAATCAATGCCGAGGAGCAGGTGCTGCTGTCCCACGAGATTGAGCTGACCGAAGCCTATCTGTTCATCGAGCGTGCGCGGTTCGGCAGCAGGCTGAACGTCGTATGGGAAACGGAGCCCGGTCTCGAACCGCTGATCCCGCCGCTGTCGATCCAACCGCTCGTCGAGAATGCGGTCAAGCATGGCGTGCTGCCGCGGAGCGACGGAGGCACGGTTCGCATCCGCATCCTGCGCCGCGACGGCCAGATCGCGATCGAGGTCGCCGACGACGGCGTCGGCATGACGGAGAACCAGGCGGAGCGCGTGCTGACTCAGCTCGCGGAGGCCGGCCGCGGCGTCGGGCTCTACAATACGAACCGGCGCCTGAAGCGCCTGTACGGACAGGGTCTCCGCATCGTCAGCCGCCCGGGAGCCGGGACGACCGTCTCCTTCCGCGTACCCGACCTGGCGCGGTGAAAGTTGTATAGCTGCCGCTTCTCTCGGCATAACTGCCAATCGCAAAAAGGCCGTCAGGGGAACTTCCCTGACGGTCTCTGTTCTGTACGCGCTTAGGTCAAGGCGCGAAGCGGCGCGTTATTTGCGATTATTTCAAACCCATCTGATTCCGGTTCAGCGGCGGTTGATTGCGTAAATATGTTTGGATGCCACTCGCTTGTCCCGCCCATCCTCGAAGCCCTCGAACTTCTCGCCCGCGCGAGGAGATCATTGTACGGCCTCTTCGGAACAAATGGCACAAGACTCGCGAACGGCGAATGTGGTAGGCACGACAAGAGCCGGAGGCGGGACATTCGGGGAATTGATCATGTCGTTCAGCATGAGGACGGATTGATAGCCGATCGTATGGAAGTCCTGATGCGTCGTCGTGAGGGCGGGCTGCATATGCTTGGCCAATTCGATATCGTCGAATCCGATGACCGACAGATCGTTCGGCACGGACAGTCCGGCTTCCTTGGCCGCTTCCATGACGCCCACTGCGCCCATATCCGAGCTGCAGACGACGGCAGTCGGAGGCTCCTTCAGCTGAAGAAAAGCCTTCATCGCCTTATAGCCCGACGCCTTCGTAAAATCTCCCGTTGCAATATACTCCGACAGATAAGGCAATCCAAGCTCATGAATGGCTTGCCGATAGCCTTCGAAGCGCAGCTTGCCGACGTAGGAATCGAGCTGCCCGGACAAGAAGGCAATTTTGCGATGCTTCAATTCGTGCAAATAACGGACGGCAACCTTGATGCTCTCGACATTATCGGACGTGACGAAGCCGGCGCGGATACCAATCATATCCATATCGATAAAGACGGTCGGAATCTCGGATTGGATCATCTCGTCGAAGTTCAAATCATGTTTATGGAATCCGAAAATAAGGACGCCTTCCACATTGCGGCTCAGCGCATGCCGAACCAGGCTGTATTCGGGACTCCAGTCGATCTGGGCCAGGTACATGAGGTCGTAGCCTGTCTGCTTCAGCGCATCCTCCATCCCGACCATCACATTGGAGAAGAAGGGATGAGACAAGCCGGTAGTTAAAAATATGCCTAGCGTTTTCGATCTCCCTTTAACTAATCCGCGGGCCGTATGGCTCGGAATAAACCGCTCGTCCCGAATGATCTGAAGGACACGTTCCTTCGTTTTCGAGCTGACACTCGGATGATTATTGATGACCTTGGATACGGTTGTAACCGATACACCTGCAGATTTTGCGATGTCACGAATGTTTTTGGCCATCCTGCTCACCTTTTTCTTGCGGATCATATTGTTATATTACAGCAAAGATACCTTGTTTTCTTCGCCTTTGCAACGAAAGTTCCCCGTTAGCCCAAGTTGGGGAAACGTTTCCCTTGTAAAAATATAACTTTATGATATTCTAATAAAAACGCAGAACAGAACTCGCATCCAACATTGAATTGCGTTTATGGAAGCGCTTTATATATCGTTTTTTCGTTAGGTTTTAACTTCTTAGAGAAAGAAGTGATCGCCCCTCAATGAAAAGCCAATAGACATGCATATTTTTTTGTTGATGATGGGAAACGTTTCCCTTGCTGCCGCAGCTGCATTTTAGATGAATAAAAACTGGAGTTCGGGAGGTTTACTTATGAATAAACGCGTGTTTAAACGGGTTCTTTCTTGGATGATGGCGCTTGTGCTGTTAATCCCGCTTGTTCCAGCCGGGGCTGCCCAGGCAGCGGAGACGGACTACACGCATTTGATCGCGGATACGGCCGTCAAGCCGTCGGAGGGCGGACATCTGCAATTGATTACGGGCGGCAACGGCGAGCGGATGCTTGGCGACGAGCACGGCAACCCGATTCAGCTGCGCGGGATGAGCACCCACGGGCTGCAATGGTTCCCGCAGATTCTCAACGACAATGCGTTCAAAGCGCTTGCGAACGACTGGGAAGCCAACGTGATCCGGCTCGCGATGTACGTCGGAGAAGACGGCTATGCCACGAAGCCGCAGGTCAAGGAAGAAGTCATTAAGGGCATCGACCTCGCCATCGCCAACGACATGTACGTAATCGTGGATTGGCACGTACATTCCCCGGGCAATCCGAATGCGGCGGTGTACCAGGGGGCGATGGATTTCTTCACAGAAATCTCCGCCAAGTATAAAAACAATAAACATATTATTTACGAGCTGGCCAACGAGCCCAACAGCGGAGACGGCGGCGTGGCCGGCGGCGGTGTCACGAACGATGCGGACGGCTGGGCCGCCGTGAAGTCGTATGCAGAGCCGATCGTCCGGATGCTCCGCGAGACCGGCAACGACAATATCGTCATCGTCGGCAGCCCCAACTGGAGCCAGCGCGCAGATCTGGCCGCCCTGGACCCGATCGCGGACGCCAAGAACAATACGATGTACACGGTTCATTTTTATACAGGCACCCATCTGCCTGCGACGGACAGCTCGGACAGAAACAATGTGATGAGCAATGCCATGTTCGCGCTTGAGCATGGAGCTGCGCTGTTCGCTACGGAGTGGGGGACCAGCGAGGCCAGCGGCAACAACGGGCCATTCCTCGATGCAGCCGACGAGTGGCTCGACTTCCTGGCCGCCCACAATATCAGCTGGGCGAACTGGTCGCTGACGAACAAGGCGGAGACGTCGGCGGCGTTCACCGCCCTGGAGCTGGGCAAGACGAATGCGACCGACCTGGACCCCGGCGACGATCACGTATGGGCAGCGAGAGAGCTGAGTCTCTCGGGCGAGTACGTCCGCGCCAGGATCAAGGGAATCCCGTATGAACCGATCGATCGCACGAAGGAAGAATTCTCGACGACGGTATGGGATTTTAACGATGGGACGACTCAGGGCTTCGGCCAGAACAGCGATAGCCCGACCGCTCTCGTCGTGACGAATGCGAACAACCAATTGCAAATCGCAGGGTTAAAGGCGGACAGCGCTTCAGTCTGGGATAACCGGATCTCGGCCAACGGCAGCACCGCCAGACCCGATATTTTAGGCACGAACAAGATCACGATGGATGTCATTGCTTCGGCGCCTGCAGCCGTCTCGATTGCGGCCATCCCGCAATCCAAGTCGGCCGGCTGGGCCAATCCCGGGACCCCCGCGGAGGTGAAGGCGAACGATTATGTGAAGGTATCCGAGGGCGTGTACAAAGCGGTTATCACACTGTCCGGAGAGAGCGCCGCTAACCTCGAGAATATCGCCAACGACGCCGAGGATCATATTTTGACCAACATCATTTTCTTGATCGCCTCGCCGCACGCCAGCACCATCTCGCTGGACAATATCACGTTTTCCGGCGAGCGCACCGTCGTTGTGCAGCCGGTCGAACATGCGCCGGCAGGAACGGCCGCTCTCCCGTCAACGTTCGAGGATGCGACGCGCCAGGGCTGGAGCTGGACCGGAGATTCCGGATTCAAGGGCGCATTGACGGTCGAGGACGCGAACGGGTCCAAGGCTCTCTCGTGGAATATTAACTATCCCGACGTCAAGCCTTCGGACAACTGGGCGAGCGCACCGCGGCTGTCGCTTGAAAAATCGAAAATGACGCGCGGAGCGAACCGCTATCTCGATTTTGACTTTTATCTGAATCCGGTTCGCGCATCCGAGGGCGCGCTCACCGTGAACCTGGTGTTCGGAGCGCCGTCGCTCAGCTACTGGGCGCAGCATCCGGAAAATATCAGCATCCCGCTGTCGGCGCTGGCGCTCAAGGAGAAGACGGCCGATGGCCTGTATCGCTACCAAGCCTCATTCGATCTCGACAAGATGAATGGCATCGCTCCGGATACGGAGCTGGGGAAAATCATCATTATCGTCGCTGACGACAAGAGCGATTATGCAGGCAGAATGTACGTCGACAACGTTGCCTTTACGAATCACGCGCCCGCAGCGCCGACCGGATTAACGGCAACGCCGGGCGATGCCACAGTCGCTTTGAAGTGGAACGCGACAGCGGACGCCACCTCTTACAACGTGAAGCGCTCCACCGTCTCGGGAGGAACCTACGCTACCCTGGCAACCAGCGTGACCGGCACGACTTATTCGGACAACAGCGCGGCGAACGGCACGAATTACTTTTACGTCGTCTCAGCTGTGAAGGACAATCTCGAAAGTGTAAACTCGGCAGAAGTCGCCGCCACGCCGAAAGCAGCGGACAGCGACGGCAACGGGAACGGGAATGGGAATGTTATTACGCAACCTTCTCCTCCGGCCGTCATCAGCCTGCCGAAGGCCGATGCCTCCGGCAAGATCGCCGTTACGATCGGCAGCGATCAGAAGTCCGTGCAGTTTGCGGCGAATACGGGAGCCATCGACAAGCAGAGCACGGTGGAGATTAAAAACGATCGTGCGACCGTCACGATTCCGGGCGATGTAATATTGAAGCTGCAAGGACTGATCCCGGCCGATCAGCTCAAGGATGCTGTTATTTCCTTCGGGATGTCGCCCGTAGCATCGGCGGACAGCCTGGCGCTGCTCGATCGCGCACAGCAAAAATACAACGCCCAAGTCGTCGCGGCCGGAGATGTGCTCGAGTTCTCGCTCTCGATTGCGGGCAATGACGGCAAAGAAATCAAGCTGTCCCGCTTCGACGAACCGGTCACGATCAGCCTGAACGCGAATGCCAGCGCGAACGAGGAGCTGCTCGGCGTCTACTACATCGCTGACGACGGCTCGCTCGAGTATATGGGAGGTAAATGGGCGGCAGGTAAAATGACAGCCAAAATAACTCACTTCAGCAAATATGCCGTACTCAGCTACGACAAATCGTTCACGGATGTCAGCGATTCGTTCTGGGCCGCACAAGCGATCAAGCAGATGGCGGCCAGACATATCGTGCAAGGCATCAACAAAACGGAGTTCGCGCCTGCCAGAGAAGTCACGCGGGCCGAGTTCGTCGCCATGATCGCCCATGCCTTGAACCTCAAGACGGAAGCCCGGGCACAATTCAGCGACGTCAACGCCTCCGACTGGTTCGCGGCCGAAGCGGCTGCGGCCGGCGAAGCGGGCATCGTGACCGGACGAAGCGGCAACAAATTTGCGCCGAATGCGGCAATAACCCGCGAAGAGATGGCGACGCTGCTCGTACGCGCATATACGTACAAATCCGGCGGCCAACCAGCCACATCGGACGCAGCTGCCTTCGCCGACCGGGCCAGCATCAGCTCCTGGGCGCAAGACGCCGTGCAGTCCGCTCAGGCGCTTGGATTGATTAAGGGACGTACGAGCAACAAGTTCGTGCCTCAGGGTAAAACAACCCGCGCGGAGAGCGCACAAGTCATCTCGAGGCTGCTCGACACGGTTGAGGAGTAAGCCGTGCGCCTGAGCTTTAGAGCAAGCATTATGCCTCAACTTACCTCAACTTCAAGCAGAGAGCGCCCGTGCCTTGGCACGAGCGCTCTTTTTTCGTATGCCGCCCCACGGCGCTGTCTGTCTTCCCAGGGCCGCAGCTTTGCGCTCAGAGCGCCGGGGGCGCGGACGCGGCGGCGGAACGGAGCGCCGAGGGCGCTCGCCCCAGCGATCTTGCCGCGGAACCGCACAATTCGTGCATGAAGCGCGGGATCGGCGGGGCGAGCGGGCTGCCGAATGTGAAGGTGCACATTCTATGTGCATGAAGCGCGGGATCGGCGGGGTGAGCGGGCTACCGAGTGCGAAGGTGCACATTTTTTGTGCATGAAGCGCGGGAGCGGTGGGATGAGCGGGCTACCGAGTGCGGAGGTGCACATTTTTTGTGCATGAAGCGCGGGAGCGGCGGGGTGAGCGGGCCGCCGAGAGCGAAGATGCACATTTTTTGTGCATGAAGCGCGGGATCGGCGGGACGAGCGGGCTACCGAGTGCGAAGGTGCACATTTTTTGTGCATGAAGCGCGGGATCGGCGGGGTGAGCGGGCCGCCGAATGTGAAGGTGCACATTCTATGTGCATGAAGCGCGAGAGTGGCGGAGCGAGCAGGCTGCCGAGAGCGAAGATGCACATTTTTTGTGCATGAAGCGCGGGAGTGGCGGGGTGAGCGGGCTACCGAGTGCGAAGGTGCACATTTGATGTGCATGAAGCGCGGGAGTGGCGGGACGAGCAGGCCGCCGAGAGCGAAGATGCACATTTTTTGTGCATGAAGCGCGGGATCGGCGGGACGAGCAGGCTACCGAATGTGAAGGTGCACATTCTATGTGCATGAAGCGCGAGAGTGGCGGGACGAGCAGGCCGCCGAGAGCGAAGATGCACATTTTTTGTGCATGAAGCGCGGGATCGGCGGGACGAGCAGGCTGCCGTGTGTGAAGGTGCACATTTTTTGTGCATGAAGCGCGGGATCGGCGGGGTGAGCGGGCTACCGAGTGCGAAGGTGCACATTTGATGTGCATGAAGCGCGAGAGTGGCGGAGCGAGCAGGCTGTCGAGCGTGGAGGTGCACATTTGATGTGCATGAAGCGCGAGAGTGGCGGAGCGAGCAGGCTACCGAGCGTGGAGATGCACATTTTTTGTGCATGAAGCGCGGGATCGGCGGGGTGAGCGGGCTACCGAGTGCGAAGGTGCACATTCTATGTGCATGAAGCGCGAGAGTGTCGGAGCGAGCAGACTGCCGAGAGCGAAGATGCACATTTTTTGTGCATGAAGCGCGAGAGTGGCGGAGCGAGCAGGCTGCCGAGAGCGAAGATGCACATTTTTTGTGCATGAAGCGCGGGAGTGGCGGGGTGAGCGGGCTACCGAGTGCGAAGGTGCACATTTTTTGTGCATGAAGCGCGGGAGTGGCGGGACGAGCAGGCCGCCGAGAGCGAAGATGCACATTTTTTGTGCATGAAGCGCGGGATCGGCGGGACGAGCAGGCTACCGTGTGTGAAGGTGCACATTTTTTATGCATGAAGCGCGGGATCGGCGGGGCGAGCAGGCTACCGAGCGTGAAGGTGCACATTTTTTGTGCATGAAGCGCGGGAGTGGCGGGACGGAGTGAGTGAATCGGGGCATGCGGCAACTAAACGGCAGCGAGCCCGTGCCCAAGGGCACGAGCTCGCTTTAGTTCCTATGATGCGATCGCCAGCCTAGTTCCGGCTCCGCAGCTTGGCCAGCAGCCGGATGATCTCCAGGTACAGCCATACGAGCGTCACCAGCAGGCCGAACGCCCCGTACCATTCCATGTACTTCGGTGCGCCGCGCTGCGCGCCGTTCTCGATGAAGTCGAAGTCCAGCACGAGGTTCAGCGCGGCGATGACGACGATAAAGGCGGAGATGCCGATGCCGATCGCGCTGCTGTCATGCAGATACGGCACGGTCACGCCGAACATGCCGAGCACGAAGCTGAGCAGATACATGATCGCGATGCCGGCCGTAGCGGCGAATACGCCGAGCTTGAAGTTCTCGGTCGCCTTGATCAGCCGCGTCTTGTAGGCGAGCAGCAGCGCGACGAAGATCGCCATCGTGAGCAGTGACGCCTGCAGCGTGATGCCGTCGTAGTACGTCTCGTAGTTCGCCGATATCGCACCGAGGAAGACGCCCTCCGCCACCGCGTAGATCGGCGCCAGATAAGGCGCCGTCTTCGGCACGAAGCTGATCACGAGCGCCAGCACGAACCCCAGGATGGCGCCGCCGATCGCCAGCGGGAGGATGTCTCCGCCGTCGAAGTAATTGTTCCAGGCGACGAAGGCTCCCGCCATCAGCAGTACCAGCATGATGAACGCTTTGTTCACCGTGCCGTCGATCGTCATCGTGTCCCGCCCGTATGCGTGTCCTTGCCGCTCGAAGGCCTTGTCGTTCAAAGTCGGGTTGCCGCTGCGCATCAATGCGATCCCTCCGCTGGTTCTAGTGCGCTGATTATACCATGGCTGTCCCGGCTGCACCATAAAATTCCACTCAGCTCCCGGCCGTGCTTAGCCGCACCGCGTCCCGTCCCCCGCTCTTGGCCGCGTACAGCGCCAGATCCGCCTGCTTCAGCGCCAGCTTCAGCACCAGCTCCGCCGCTTCGCCATCCTCCAGCCCGTCCGCCACAGCCGCGATGCCGAAGCTCGCCGTGATCCGCAGCGCGCCTCCCGGCACATCGAGCGGCTGCGCGGCCAGCGCCTGCCGGATGCGATGCGCCGCCGCCGCGGCCTGCTCCGCCGTCAGGTCGGGCATCGCAATCACGAACTCTTCGCCGCCGTATCTGGCGAACAGATCCTCCTGCCGCAGCGCCTGCCCGCATGCGTTCGCGATATGCCGGAGCGCCCGGTCTCCGACATCGTGTCCGTACGTATCATTGATCCGTTTGAAGTGGTCGATGTCGAACAGCAGCACTGCCATCGGCGCCCCCTTGTCCGCCGTCTCCCTCAGCATCGCCGCGCCCAGCCCCATGAAGTGCGCCCGGTTGTACAGCCCCGTCAGCCCGTCGTAATAGGCCATCTGCCGGAGCCGCTCCTGCAATCCGACCCGCTGTGTGATATCGATCATGACGATCAGCTTGCCCGCCACCTGGTCGCCCCGGTTGCGCACGACGGAGGTGCGGACCTGATAATGGTACAATCGGTCCTCCAGCGTCCATGGAATCTCCTGAATATCGGCCCTGCCGGGAGCTGCGCCTCCGGCGCTCCCGACCGGCATGCCGGCGCCTCTATCCCCTTCGGTCAGGCCGACATTCGTATGCAGCTGCCACAGCCGATCCAGCCGGTGTCCGATATCCGCGGCGGACAGCTCGGGTATGATCGCGGCGGCGGCCGGATTGTAATCGACGAGCCGCTCCTCCATGTCGAGCACGAGGACGCCGTCGCGCATGCTCTCGAACAGATTGTCCCTGGCGATCGGCACGACGTGGAACAAGCCTCTGGAAGCGAGCGCCCACATGTAAAGGGAGGATGTCACGGTCATAATGACGGGGATCGGGTCCATGCCGCCCGGCGTCAGGCCGCCGAGGTAGAAGAAGTCCCCCGCGAGCGGCAGGAGCAGGCCGATCAGCATCGTCGACAGCTGGAACCGGTACTTCTTTTTGCGCCGCCAATGGACGAACAGCAGCACTGCGCCGCCGATCATACAGCCGAAGGTATAGGCGCCTGCGATGATATACCAAGGTCCGGCCACGAGATCCACCTTCGGCGTAGCCGTATCCGTCCTGAGCACGATATCCCGGTAGTACAGGTGATGCATCTCATTTGTCATGACGAGTGCGAGCGTGACGGCGGGGAGCAAGAACATGCCGAGCCGCGCGGAGCGCTTCAGGTACTTTTCCATTCCCAGAAAATACATGATCATCAGCAGATTCAGAGGCGGCAGAAACGGCATGCCCAGGTACTGGAACTTGATCCAGAATACGATCTCCTCGTAGGAGCCCGCGCTAAGCTCCAGCGCAGAGCCGAATATATAGATGGCGGACAGCATGCTGAAGGCGACGAATGTCTTCACCATGGATACCTTCGAGCGGCCGGTGAGCGCATAGATCGCCATGAGCAGGTTGATGACGCCCGCGGATACGATTAAGGTCAGAATTGCGGAATAAGGGGTTCCCATAGTTGTAAACTCCAATTATGTTCGTTGACCGGCCCGGCTCATAGCGGGTTGGTTATCCTGTATACGATCGTATCATAAAAACGTCGAATCTTGCGATGAAGTTCAATGTCGTGTGGGATTCTCCGCGCTTTTTTGATACAATAGACCAAACATTCATACGGATAAAGGGGATCGGAATGGAATATATCAGCACTCGGGGCCAGGTGGCTCCCCTTGGCTTTATCGACGCGATTCTGATGGGACTGGCGGACGACGGCGGCCTGCTTGTACCGAAGACGGTGCCGCAGGTCGATGCGGACACGCTGCAGGCATGGGGCTCGCTCTCCTACGCGGAGCTGGCGCTCGAGATCTTCACGCTATATATCGGAGACGAGATCCCTCGCGCGGAGCTGAAGCGGCTGGTCGACGACAGCTACGGCACGTTCCGCGACCCGGACGTGACGCCGGTACGCCGCATCAACAACGGTCTGTACGTGCTTGAGCTGTTCCACGGGCCGACCTTTGCGTTCAAGGACGTCGCCCTGCAGTTCCTCGGCAATCTGTACGGCTACGTGTCGCGGCAGACCGGCTCGGTCATCCATATTCTCGGCGCGACCTCCGGCGACACAGGCGCTTCGGCGATCGAGGGCGTACGCGGCAAAGAAGGCATCCGCATCTGCATCCTGCATCCGTCCGGCAAAGTCAGCAAGGTGCAGGAGCTGCAAATGACGACGGTGGACGACGGCAATGTGCTGAATCTGGCCGTGGACGGCACGTTCGAC
The DNA here is from genome assembly GCF_037963805.1 of Cohnella sp. 56. Lineage (NCBI taxonomy): Bacteria > Bacillati > Bacillota > Bacilli > Caryophanales > Paenibacillaceae > Cohnella > Cohnella sp. 56. The sequence continues at coordinate 245,136 of NZ_JAZDQE010000007.1, forward strand.
GACTGCCAGCGCATCATCAAGGAGCTGTTCGCCGACGTCGCCTTCAAGCACAAGTATCATCTGCGCGCCATCAACTCGATCAACATCGCGCGCATACTGGCGCAGACGGTGTATTACTTCTACGCTTACCTGCAGCTTGCCCAGCAGAGCCAGGCCGAGCGGATGAACTTCAGCGTGCCGACGGGCAACTTCGGCGACATCTTCGCCGGGTATCTGGCGGGACGCATGGGATTGCCGATCGGCAAGCTCATCCTCGCGACCAACGAGAACAACATCCTCGAGCGCTTCGTCAACGAAGGCGTGTACGCGCCGGGCGAATTCCGCGGGACGCACAGCCCGTCGATGGACATCCAGGTGGCGAGCAACTTCGAGCGCTACCTGTACTATCTGTACGACGAGGACGCCGCCCAAGTCTCCCGCCTGATGGGCCAGTTCACGACCGAAGGAAGCATCGTCATCCCCTCCGACCGGATGGGCCGTGTGCAGGCCGACTTCGCAGCCTACGGCGTCAAGAACGACGAATGCCTCGACACGATCGGCGACTACTACGCCAAGTACGATTATCTGCTCGACCCGCACACCGCCTGCGGCGTCGCGGCGAGCGATCGGCTGACTGCTGACGGCGAGGTGACCGTCGCCCTGTCGACGGCCCATCCGGCCAAGTTCGACGAGTCGATCCGCCTGCGGGGCATCGAGCAGACCTATCCCGAGCAGATCGGCGCGCTGTTCGGCAAGCCGCAGCATCAGAAGCAGGTCGGCGGCGCCAACGAGGCGATCAAGGCCGAGCTCGAGCAATTTTTCTAATCCGTCCCCGAGGATGGCTCTACAAGAGAGGATGAATCCGGCGCGCTAACGCTCATGCGCGGGATTCATCCTCTTTTCGTGCTCAGGAGAAGTTCAGCGAGGGTTCACGCAAAATTCAGCCTGGCCGGCTAAGATGAAGGTGAACGACATTCTCTTGAAGGAGGCTGTATACATGACGAATCCGAAAAAGCACAAGAAGCTCGCCATCACCTCGCTCGCTCTCGCCGTCGCCGTATTCGGCAGCGCGTTCGCCGTGGGCAGCGCATTTGCCGACACGACGAACGCATCCGACACGAAGGCGGCCGCTGTCGCTTCGGCCGCCCCAACGATCGCCGGCAAGGACGCGAACAGAACGGGGACCAGGACGGAGAAGACCGGCAAGGGCGGGGGACAGCACCGCGGCGGCGGACATCTCCGGGCCGTATGGAGCAGCGCAGAGCTGGCCAAGCTGCTCGGCCTGCCCGAAGACGAGCTCAAGGCACAGCTTAAGGCGGGCAAGTCGCTCGCCGACATCGCCGGTGTGCAAGGTGTCGATACGCAGAAGGTCCAGGACCTGCTACTGGCTTCGCTGACCGAGCAGCTCGACAGCCGGCTGGCGGACGGCAAGATCACGCAGGCGCAGTACGACGCGCACAAGGCCAAGCTTGCCGACCGGGCTGCGGATGCGCTGACACGCGTCTATTCGGGCAAGGGCGGCGACCTCCGCGGCCACGGCGGCAGAGGCGGCGGCTTCGCCTCAGGCATCCGCCTGAAGGATAATGCCGATATCGCCGCCCTGTTCGGTCTGACGACGGAAGAGCTGTCCGCGCAGCTCAAGGCCGGCAAGTCGCTCTCGGCGCTGGCCGGGGAGCACGGCGTCTCCGCCGGCACCGTGACCGCGAAGGTCGAGGCGCTGCTCGCCGCCGCGCTCGATCAGCGCCTCGCGGACGGCAAGATCACACAGGCGCAGTACGACGCGCACAAGGCCAAGCTTGCCGACCGAGCCGCCGCGCTGACGAGCCGCGCACTCGGCGGACACGACGGCGCTCCCGGCGGAAGCGGCAAGGACAGGCGTGCCAAGCCCGCCGCGACCGCCGCGGGCTCCGCCGATACGGCTGCCAGTGCCGCTGCAACCCCTTCGACAGCCGGCTGAATATTCGCTCGATCGGATAGGAGGCTACCCATTAATTGAGTAGCCGACCTTCCACACCACCGTACGTACCGTTCGGTATACGGCGGTTCAATCGCTTGAGTGCAATTGACGTAGACGCTCGTACTGGGCAGGGAAGTCATAATACCCTGCCTGTGCGAGCTTCTTGTTTGTTACAGAGCGATGCAGTACTGCGCTTCCGGCTATTCGCCAGTAACCCAGCCGGGTATTTCCCCACTGGTAAGCCTGTTCCTCCGGTATCCCCAGCCTTTGCAGGTTCTGCACCTTCGTCTTCGGCTTCTTCCATTGCTTCCAGATGTACATCCGCATCCGTCTTCGCAACCATTCATTCCAACCTTGCAGGATTCGCTTCATGTCCGCTACATAGAAATAGCCGATCCAACCGCGAATAAAGACCTTCACGTTCTCCATGACCTGCCGGGCATTCTTGCCCTGGCTTCGACCCGTTAGCTCTTTCAACTTCTTCTTTGCCTTGGCTAGGGATTGGCGGTGTACGCGTACGTATACGCCCTTTCCGTTCTTCCACAACGCAAATCCGAGGAATTTGAAGTGTTTCTGCGCTACGACGCTGACCACCTTGCTCTTCTGCGTGTTCATTTGGAGCTTTAGTTTCTGTTCCAAATACGTCCGGCTGGATTCTAGCAACCGCGTCGCTGCTCGCTTGCTCTTCGCAAACACGACGATATCATCCGCATAGCGGATGACCCTCACGCCTCGGCGTTCCATCTCCTGGTCGAATTCGTTCAGGTAGATGTTGGCCAAAAGCGGGGACAACGGTCCGCCCTGGGGCGAGCCTTCTTGCGTTGCCCGACGCACCCCGTTCTCCATGACTCCGCTTTTCAGGTACTTTTTGATCAGGTCGATGACGCATTTATCCTGGATTTGGTTGCGTAGGAGATTCAAAAGAAGCTCATGGTTCAACGTGTCGAAGTATTTGGACAGATCGATTTCAACCGCGTGTCCATATCCTTGCTCGGCATACGCTTTTACGTTTCGAATGGCTTGCTGCGCGCTTAGCCCCGGGCGGTAGCCGTAGCTTCCATCCGAGAAGAGCGGCTCGAACATCGGTTGCAGTTGCTGAGCGATAGCTTGCTGAATGATGCGATCGACCACTGTCGGAATGCCGAGCTTCCGCACGCCGCTTCCGTCTGGCTTGGGGATCTCCTTGCGTCGCACCGGGCTGGGCTTGTAGCTTCCCTCCCGGATGCTTTGCAGAAGTTCGTCTCTGTTTTCCCGCAACCACGGCAACGCCGCCTCGACGGTCATCCCATCGATCCCCGGCGCTCCGTGGTTGCGTTTGACCTGCTTGTACGCCCGGTTCAGATTTTCTCTGTCCAATATCCGTCCCAGCAGGTCGTTTGCACCGTCTCTTTCTCTTCCTTCCCGAGTTTCGATGCTCCGCGCTCCTGCATACCCTTCGCGTTCCACGCTATCTCTTTGCCGGCAGCCCTTTCGGTATTCTGCTTTCATCGCATCGACTCTCCTTTCAGTCCGTACTCGAGACTTACGATTGTTCAGCCCTTCCGCTCTCCGCTGTCGCGGCTCGCGTACTATGGCGTCTGCTGACTTCTCACAGCAAGCTTTACTCCGTCTTTCGGATTTTTTTTCTCCTACTCCACGTCTGTGAGACCTCCCCGGGTAAGAGCGATAACTTTCCCCTCATCCATCTGCCACATCTACAGGATGGGATTCGGGCAGTATTGGACTTTGCTTTGTATGGCAAGCTCGTCCGTCCCATCCTGCCTTCTATGTGATTTCTGTTCGTCAGACCGAGGGTTTGCCTCCGGCTTCCTTCAGATTCGGCCTCACGACCGACACCCTTGCCTTCAGCTAACAGTTCCTACTGCCAAGCCTGTAGTGGACTTTCACCACCTAGCTATCGCCCATGCCGGGCGCACCACCAAAAAGCCGCCCTTCCGACGTGAATCGGGGGGCGGCTTCGATCGTATTGGCTCTGGATTAGGATATCGGGATCAGAATCGTAAACGCCGGATCCCGGTCATGCGCGTCCTGTGCCATCGGATACAGCTCGATATGCGTGAACTCTCCACCCGCGGCCCGGTAGCCCTGCTTTTCGATCCACGCATAGAGATTGCTGTAGGACAGGCCGATCGACTGTCCCTTTTGATGCTCGTACTTGGCACAGGTCAAGGCCGGCACTTCGATACGATTCATATCGCCCGGCACGACCGTACCCTCGGGCACCTCTACAGCCGCATAATGCAGGAAGCCCTCCTTGACCACATGACAAGACAAGCCGAGCAGAATATCCGGTCGCACGAGATTCGGAATCTCGTCCAGACGCCGCTTCAGATTCTGCTGCAGATCGCGGATCTCACCCGCCTGCGCGCCCGCGAACGTGCCCTCCCACTTCAATCCGACAGCCTCGAAGCCGGGTAATTCGTAGATAACGATGTCCCCGGAGGACGCTTCTTGGCCCGCGGCGCGCACCTGATCCTGATCCTGGCCTTCCAGGTTCAGTGGAATATTCATCTGCTCGTGCTGCGGCATACGACTCCACTCCTTTGTGTCCAATATGCGCATGCGCACCCCCTCCTCGGCATGGACGCACCGGGGCAGCGGAGTACGCGCGATAGATCGTTCGTCTAATCCCTTACCTGTCCTGTGCGGATTTGAACCCTGCCCCTGCCGGCTCCGCAGCATCACGCCAGGTGCTCATTGAGAGGTATGCCGCCCTATTGTCCGACTTCCACATAAAATTCGGCCCACTTCGTGGGTGATAAACCTATTTCGGGATAAGGAATGTACGCCGGACTGTCGATCATGATCCAATAGGAGCCCGCTTCCTTCAGCGTGATCTTGCCTTCGAACGCGCCGTCCTTGATCGCAACGTCCTGCTCGGCGATCGATTCAAAGTTGCCGAGAGCGTATCCCGCGCTTGGGAGCATATATTTATGGATAACAATCGTCACCTTGTCAAAATTCCGATCTTGCGGGCTGTCTACTCGCCCGGATACGACGATCGGCGTCCCTGCCTTCGTCTCCACGTAGCCCGAGGTCGGAGCCGTCACCGTCAAGTAAGGCTCTGCATCCAGCGTGAGATTGACCGGCACCGTGTCCGGATCGTCCACGCGGCGAATCACCTTGAGTTCGATACCGCTCATCGACATCGGAGCGGTCTGCAGAAGATTGATGCCCGGATGCAGCTGCACGGTGAACTGGATGCGGTTGTAAAGCTGCCCGCCGATCTCGATGTCCTTGTCGACGATCCGGCTGCCGTCCGATCCGCCCGCCCAGGCGCCCGACCCAAGCGCCATCATCACCTGCGGCGCATACATCTCCTTGCGGTACAGCATGGTGAACGTCGTCTGCGCTTCATGCGTCTCCCACGAAGACCGCATTACGTGCACCGGCTTCTCGCTCCACTTCAACACAACCTGACCGTCCGCTGCGGATGCCGACACCCCCAGCCAGCTCAGCGCCTTGACCGGTATATAGGCCACGCCGCCCGAGAGGAACGGCTTGGGCGTGGTTAAGCCCACCAGCACAATCCCCTCCGCATTGTATACGCGCTCCGAGCCGACGCGGAAGGTCAGATCGAACAAGCCCGGATTGATCTCGGCGTTCGGCGCGACGTGCACCGACTTCGCCTTCGGATTCCAAGTGAGCCTTGACACAGCACCGGACTGGCTAAGCGTGCGCAGCGCCACATAGACGCGGCCGTCCTTCAGGATCGGCCTCGCAGTCTGGACGGTCTTGCCGTCCAAGACAGCGCCAGTGCCGTTCAGGTTCAGCTTCATCTCGTGACGCACCAGCTCGAACCTGGCCACGTCGGGCGCCGGTTCTGCGATCAAGACAGGCGTATCGGCATTCGCGCCCTGCGCGGCGGCGGCCACCGCCGGCAAGCCTGCACTGGCCGAGAGCGCCGCGAACATCGTTAATGCGAGCCAGCTTCTTTTTCCGAATATAGACATCATCATTCCTCCCCGCATAACTTCTATCGCTCGTTCGGCGGACCGATCAGCAGCTCCAGCGCCCTGGGCGACAGTCTCCATACCTCTTCCCGGCCCTCGGCGGGGAGCGGATAGATCTTGCTGCCCGGCGCATACCCGGCTGCCCGCATATCGTTCACCGCGTACTGCGCCGCCCGTCCGTCGGCGGTTCGCAGCTCGACCACATACAGTTCGCCGCTCGGTTCCGGATCGCCGAAGCCCGTACGGGGCGACTGATGCAGCAGCAGCATCAGCTCTTCAAGCGTCGCTGCGTCATCCATGAATACGCTGCCCTCCATCCCGGCCGACCGCCGCCCCGTCTGCAGCTCCCAGGACTCTTCGTTCGCCATCGGCCGAACCGCGATCGCCGTCACATCCCGATCCGTCGGAAACCCGAAGCGCCGATCCCAATCGGACTTCGGCGCCTGTTCACGATGCCAGAGCCCATAGCCGGCCAGCGCGATCGCCAGCAACGCGCCCGACAGCGCCAGCAGCACGAACACCCGCTCCTTTACTCGCTCCGCCACCGACCTCTGCACTCCTTTACGCACCATAAATGCTGCACCGCACGGCTATCGACTATTAGAACGCGGTGCGTCACCTAAAGTTGCACATTGGAACGCAGCTAATACAAATTCTGGATGAAGTCGTATATCGATATATACAAAAAAGGACCGCTCGCCGCATCGGCTTGCCGGTCCTCTGATGGTGCGCCACCCAGGGGGGGCTGAGGGAAACTCATGGCTTTGCTACGTTTTAACGGTATCCCCTTCCGTCAGGAATGGCCGCCCATGCCATCCAGCCCGCATACAATCCGCCGCCATGAACTGGCCAGGACGATTCCTTAGCGAAGGGGATACCGTTCAAACGTGCCGGATACCGCCTAACGCAGCATGCACGCACCCGCCCTCAATTCGGATCGCCCTCGCCGAGAATGGCCTGCACCCTGCCCACCTGGCCGTCCTGCAGCCGCACCTTGATGCCGTGCGGATGCGTAGCCGAGTTGGTCAGCAGATCCTTTACTACACCCCGCGTCAGCTTGCCCGTACGCTGGTCTTGCTTCAACACAATATCCACCGTCAGCCCCGGTCTGACGTCGCTGCGATTACGTCCGTTGCCCGCCATTTGCTGTCATTCCCTCCACGCTTGCTTGTTCTTGATGACTTGCTGCCGACTACATCATATCAAGACGGGGCGCGCTGTGCATCTTCATGACTTCGGGCTGGCCCGGGCATGCCTTGCAATGATACAATATGTATCTAAAGGGGGCTATCAGCATGCTAATTGCGGTCCGCAGCGGCGTTTGGAATCGATACATGCTTCTGATACTGTCTGTATTCGATGCGCTGGCGACGGATGTCGGCATTCGATTGCATCTGATTCAGGAAGCGAATCCGATCGCGAAGGCGCTGTACGAAGCGAACATCCTCCTGTTCTACGGCTACAAAACGTTGCTGCCGCTCCTCCTCCTCTTCCTGCTCCGGCATATGCCCGAGCGCCGAATCGTCCGCACAGGAATCACTCTAGCCACCGCCATTTACGGCATCGTCGCCCTCTACCATGCAGGTTGGATTCTTTATGCCGCCGCCGTCTCCTGGCCTTAATACTTCCCATACCCGATTCGGGACCGTCCCGCCCTCTGGCTGGCGCGAGCTTCCCCGGATGTTGCGGCTCTGGCGTTCACGCGATACAGTAGAGAGGCTGGGAGGAAGGGGAATGCTGCGATGCAGGAGCAATCCATGAGGGTTTATAACACCGCGGTCGAAGCGACGCTTGAGGTCATCGGCGGCAAATGGAAGCCGGTCATTCTCTTTTATCTGACCTTCGGCAAGCGGCGCAACGGCGAGTTCATGCGGCTCATACCGTCCATTACGCAAAAGGTGCTGACGCAGCAGCTGTCAGAGCTCGTCGAGGACGGCGTCGTCTCGCGAATTGCATATAACCAGGTGCCGCCCAAGGTAGAGTACGAGCTGACGCCCTACGGGTGGAGCCTGAAGGAGATTCTCCATCTCATGTGCAGATGGGGCGACACCCATATCGAGCGCTCGTACGGCGATCGGGGTCGCGTATTGTTCGAACCGCCGCAAGCTGCTGATTAAACGTCCCGCTGCCGGTTAAAGCAATGGGCCGATGACCGCGCTCCGATCGCATAGTGAAGCCGACCCTGCCGATGATGGCGGAGTCGGCTTGTTCGCGCAGGATCGCGGCGGCCGTCATTAGGGGATGACCCGGCGCCTGCGCAGATCCTCGAATATTCCCAAGAACATCTCTTCGGTGTCTACGAATTCATGGAATCCGAAGCGGCGCGCCTTGGTCCCATCGGCAAAGAAGTCGTAATCCCACGAGAAAACGAAATCGCCGAATTTCCAGGATGAGACGTCTCGGTAGCTGTTCGGCGCGAGGCCGTATTTCTCCACCATATCGTTCCAGAGCGGCTCCTTGTCCGCCATGACGGTGTCGAGAGACATCTGAAGCGGCGGGGCGGTCTCAAGCCCGAAGCTCGCTGCGAGCTTCGGCCACAGCTCGTTCCAGCGGAACAGGTCGCCGTTCGTAATATTGAAGGCTTGATTCGCGCAGCGCGGAGCGGTCGCCGCCCAGACCGTCGCGCGCGCGAGCAGGCCGGCGTCGGTCATCTCCAGCAGGCTGTCATATGCGCCCGGCTTGCCGGGGAAGCGCAGCGGCAGACCCAGTTCCTTGGAGATGGCCGCATAGACCGCGATGACCATCGCGAGGTTCATCGGATTGCCTGTCGCATATCCGGCCACAACCGACGGACGCAGCGCGGACCATGTCCACCCGCTGCCGGGCTGGCGGTGCTCGAGGAATTGCTGCTGGTCGATGTTGAACTCCGGCGGCATATGGCCGGCATCCGACTCGCGTGCGGGCGTCTTGAAGGGTCCGAGGTGAGCGCCGTAGACTTTGTAGCCCTGCATGAGGCTGATATGCCTGAGACCGGGCGCATTCGGCTCGATGGCGTCGACCGTATTCACGAGCATCGCCAGATTGGGCGCCACCAGCTCGGCCCACGTCGGACGATCCTGATAGGCGGCGTAAAAAATATGCGTGACCCCGGTCAGCTCCCCCAGCTTGTCGCGCGTATCCGCCGCGTCCAGGAGATCGGCAGCCACGTACCGAACGCGGCCGATGTCCGATCCGCCGCGCCTCGATACGCCGATGATCTCCCAATCGGGCAGCGTTGCCAGATATTCGATCAGATTTCGGCCGATGACGCCGTTGGCCCCGATCACCAGTGCTGTCTTGCGCGTAATTTCCTCGTGCTTAATCATGATGCTCCTCCTTCTCGTCGTCCGATGAACCCATTGTGGACCAGGAGAGGAAGGCTGAACAGTACGCACTTTGAGGTTATATAGTTACTTGGAAGTCATGATGGCGCTTCTTCTGTCTTACTCGGCCGCGCCCACGTCATGCTGGCCGATGATCAAGGTGATCGGTTCGAGATAGGCACGGAGCGCATCTTTTTCGCCTGTCGTATCCACCTCGATATTGACGACCTTGCTGCTCACCGTGCGCGCTTCCCGCCGGTCGTATACGACGTCGAACTCCCGCAGGCCGAGCGGGTGCGTGACGACCGACCAGCCGATCGCAAGGGAGCCTGGCACGTCTACCGCATGGGAAAAATCAATACGAGACAGCATCTCTTCGTTCATATCCACGATCGTCACCTGTTGCAAAATTTCCGTTTTCATTTTCGTAATCCCCTTTGCGATATTGATAATATGTTTTTACGCAAGTCTATGAAACGGACGCTGAGGTCCTATGGAATATATCGGCGTTTCTATGCTGCTTTTGTGAGTTATTCTATCTTGAATTTATTGTTGCTCGGGCAGTCAGCTGCAACGCCAGCAAAAAACGCCTCGCGCAGCCTTGCGTACGCGAGACGTTCTGTCGGGTTAAGTGGCGCCTACTTGCGGCCGCGCGGCGACCGCGAAGGCGCCTTGCCGCGGCCAGCGCCGCCGGCCGGGCCGCCGAAGCCGCCGCGTCCGCCAGCAGACGGGTTGCGGCTGCCGGTGCGCGGCCCGCCGGTCTGCGGCCTGCCGCCGCTGCGGCCGCCGGAGGCGCGCTCGCTGCCGCGGGATGAGCCGCCGCCGCGGGCGAAGTCGCCGCTGCCCGCGCCGCCGGCGCCGCGCTTCGGCCGCTCGGCCGGCGCGCCGTAGGCTTTGGCGCCGCGCTCGGCCCGGCCGCCCAGCGCGGACGCGCCGGCGTAGCGGCCCTCGCCTGCGGTGCTGCCGCCGCTGCGCGGCCCGCGGCCCGCAGCCGCCTGCGGCCTGGCCGCGCCTGGCTCGCGCGGGCCGTTGCCGGGGCCGCCCGCGCCAGGTCTGCGGCGCTGCGCCTGCTGCGCGGCTGCGCGCTCTTCGGGAGCCGGGGCGAAGTACGCCCCCTGCTCCCACCACTTGGCGGCGCGCTCTTCGCCTGCGCCGCCCGCCGTGCCTTCGCCGCGCCCGCCGCGAGCCGGCGCGGCCTTGCCGCCGCGCGCTGCGCCAGCCGCGCTGTCGCCACGCGCACCGCGCACGACGCCGCCGCGTGCCGCACCGCGGCCTTCGCCCCGGGCGGCGCCGCGATCGTCTCCGCGGCCCTCGCCGCGCCTGGCGCCCGCTGCGCCGCGCGCGCCTCCGCTGCGCGCTCCGGCGCCGGCCGTGCCCGCGCGCTTGCCGAACGCGCCCGGCGTCCGCGCCCGCACCGGCGCCGCTGTGCCTTCGGCCGCCACGCTGCCGCCCGCCTCGCCGATCTTGCGCCGCTCGATGAACATGCCGATCCCGTCCTCGATCACGCCGAGATCGCCGCGGTCCTTGGGCGCGACAAACGTGATCGCCATGCCGGACTCGCCCGCACGGCCCGTCCGGCCAATGCGGTGAATATAGCTCTCCGCGTCCTGCGGCATGTCGTAGTTGTACACATGTGTGACGCCCTCGACGTCGAGACCGCGCGCCGCGATATCCGTCGCCACGAGCAGCTGCAGCTTCGCATCGCGGAACTTGCGCATGACCTGCTCCCGCTTCGCCTGCGACAGATCGCCGTGCAGCTCGTCGCAGCTATAGCCCATCGCCTGCAGCGCCTCGTTCAGCGTGCTCGCGCGGCGCTTGGTCCGGCAGAAAATCATGCCGAGATACGGCCGCGTCTCCTCGATCATCGCCACCAGCGCCGACTGCTTGGCCCGGTCCGTCGTCTCGATGACGAGCTGCGCCGTATCCTTTACCGTCACCTGCTTCGCCTTGACCGTCACTTCCTGCGGATCGCGCAGATAGCGGCCGGCCAGATTGCGGATCTTGTCCGGCATCGTCGCCGAGAACAGCATCGTCTGCCGGTCCTTGGGCGTCTTCGCCATGATCTCCTCGACCTCGCCGAGGAAGCCCATATGCAGCATCTGGTCGGCTTCGTCGAGCACCATCATGCGCACATTGGACAGTCTGACCGTCTCGCGGCGCATATGGTCGAGCAGCCGGCCCGGCGTCGCCACGATCAGGTGCATCGTCCCCTCCAGCTTGTGCAGCTGCGCTTCCACGTCCTGGCCGCCGTAGACGGCCAGCACCCGCACGCCGTCATAGGCAGGCAGCAGCTTCTTGATCTCCGCCGTGATCTGGATCGCCAGCTCGCGGGTCGGCGTCACGATCAGCCCCTGCAGATACGGCACCTCCGGCTTGATCCGCTCCAGCATCGGCAGCACAAACGCCAGCGTTTTACCCGTACCCGTCTGCGCCTGGCTGATGACATCCTTGCCCGTCAGGGCGATCGGGATCGTCTGCGCCTGCACCGGTGTCGGCTGCTTGATTCCCAAGCTATGCAATAATTCGGATGCGCGCTCCGCTACACCCAATGGTCCGAACTCTGTCACAAATAGCACCTCATTTATTGTCGCGGCCGCGCCGCGCATTCGTACTCCTATCCTACCACATCGCGTGTCGATTTCCGCACTTTGACGCTTCCTTAATTTTTATCGGTAGAACGCCTTGTTTTTATCCCTTTTAAACCGTATCCCCTTCGATCAGGACGCCGCTCGCCGCAGCATATCCCCTTCCGTCAGGAAACTGCCCGCATGCCGCATGCTCCGGCACCGATCGGATGTATAAAGCAGCCATGCAGCCTAGGAAAGACTAGCCCCTGCCGTATGCATAACTGTGTGCAGCCCCGTTCCTCCTTAGCGAAGGGGATACTGTTCAAACGTCGCAGGACGGTCATCTACTTCCAATCTCCGCTCGGCCGTCCCCTATTTTGTACCCGTCGCCGCCCGCGCCGCGCCTCGCAAAAAAATAAATCGGCTGCCCCGACAATCGCCGGGACAGCCGAGAAGTCAGCTATAATCCTCCAGAACTACGAGCTTGCCATCATCCCTCAGCTCGAACACGGACCTGCCTGCAAGCCGCAATACGCGGCCTGCCTTGGCTTCGGGAGAAAGATCGACCGCCAGCTTGGCTTCGTAATCGATCTGTGCCTCGATGCGGGTCCCGTCTGCATTCCCTACGATCTGCGTCACCGTCTGACGGCGGCTCTCGAACCACTCGGCCGATCGCACCGCCAGCTCTCTTAGCGCCTGCACACCGCGCGTCTCCAGCTCCGTCTTGCCGTTCACGATATTTCTGAACACGACATCGTCCGCCGCCAACGCGAGCATGCCATCGATATCAAAGCAATTGTAAGCAGCGATATACGCCTGTACCGTTTCTACCGCTTGTTTGTTCTTGTCCTCGCTCAATGCAGCCATGTCCCCTTTGGCGAATGGAATGATTGCCCGCTCGCCGGTCTACATGCAGGTTACAGCCAGATGACCAGTGCCAGCACGACAGCCAGTACGATGCGATAGATCGCGAACGGTACGAGCTTGATCCGGTTGATCAGGTTGAGGAAGAATCGGATGGCCACCAGCGCCACCAGGAATGCAGCGACGAAGCCCGCGATATAGAACGGCAGCATGTCGGCCGTGATGTACTGGTAGTTCTTCAGCAGCGTGAGGAGGCTGGCGCCGGCCATGATCGGCACCGCCATGATGAAGGTGAAGTCCGCCGCCGCGCGGTGGCTCAAGCCGAGCAATACGCCGCCGGAGATCGTCGAGCCGGACCGCGAGAATCCGGGCCACAGCGAGAAGCACTGGATAAGCCCGATCATGAGCGCCTGCCGGTATGTAATCTGGTCGACCGTATTCGCCGTCGGCCGCTTCGGCGCGAGGCGGTCGGCCCCGATCATGAGGATCGCGCCGAGCACGAGGCCGATGAGCACCGTCTCGGTGGAGAACAAGTGCTCTTCGATCGTATCGTCGAACAGGAAGCCCAGAATGCCCGCAGGGATCAGACCGACGATGACCTGCATGAGCTTCAGCCTGCCGCTGCCGGATGTTCCCCATTCGCCCGTGCCCTCGTGCTCCGCTTCGATCCGGGCGTTTTTGCCGCTCAGTCTTCTAAGTCCGAGCAGATCCATGAACCTGCGCCAGAACAGCACGACGACCGCCAGGATCGAGCCGAGCTGGATGACGACCTTGAACGCGACCGCCGCTTCCGAGCCCAGGAAGTTCTCCGTCTTCAGCCACAGGTCGTCGACGATGATCATATGACCGGTGGAAGAGACGGGCGCAAATTCCGTGACGCCTTCTACGATGCCGATGATGATGCCTTTAACAATTTCCAGAAATGACATATGTACGCTCTGCTCCTTTTCCCCGAATCCGAATTCTGTATTCTAGTTTATAAGGAATAGAGGGCCCTTGTCTAATGGACTCGGGCCCAGGCTTCCGCTACTATATACCCTTCGGTGGGAAATTCGAGCGTATCCGACAGCGTTCGGTACATCTTTGTTCGCTCAAGCAAACAAAATCAGGCGAAAAAAGTCTGCGGGTACTTCAGTTCTCCGTACTTCTCCTTGCGCACCGCCGCGAGGCGGTCCAGCTCGCCCTCGGCCAGCTCGCGCACCATGAAGACATCGTCCGGTACGTCGAATTGCATGAGCACGAGCCCGCTCCCTACGGCCGGCTTGAAGCCGAAGCGCGGATAGTAGGACGGATGACCGATGAGGAAGATCAGCTTGTAGCCGAGCGAAGCCGCCCGACGTATACCTTCCTCGATCAACGCGCCGCCTGCGCCCCGGCCCTGGGCCTCCGGCCGGACGCCGATCGGCGCCAGCACGAGCGTCACCTCGGCAGCGTGTCCGTCGACGAGCTCCGCCTTGCTGATCAGCATATGCCCGACTATCTCTCCGTCCCGCTCGGCCACGAGGGACAGCTCGGGCACGAGACCGGCGGATCCGCGGATCCGGTCCGCGAGCCGGCTCTCGTCCTCCCGTCCGCCGAAGGCGGCCAGGTGCACCTGTCTGACCGCCTCGATATCATCGCTTCTTTCCGTACGAATAAGCATGCTCGTTTTTCTCTCCTCTGTCTGTACCTGCACTGTCTGTACCTGCACTGTCTGTACCTGCACTGTCTGCGCCTGCACTGTCTGTACCTGCACTGTCTGTACCTGCACTGTCTGCGCCTGCAGCGTCTCGTTGTTATTTAATATCCGGTCGGCGCGGATGCCGCCGCTTCCACTTCGGCGGCATCGTCACCGCTCCCGCCTCCGGCTTCTGCCGGAACAGTGCCGCCTTGCAGCTGATACATCGCATAGTATTTACCCTTCAGCTGCATCAGACGCTCATGATCGCCGCGCTCAACGATAACGCCGTGATCGAGCACGAGGATCTGATCCGCTTGGCGGATCGTGGACAGCCTGTGGGCGATGACGAAGGTCGTACGCCCCTTCTTGAGCACGTCCAGCGCCGCCTGGATGACGGCCTCCGTCTCGGTGTCGATGCTGGCCGTCGCCTCGTCGAGGATGAGGATCGCCGGGTCGTACGCCAGCGCCCGGGCGAAGGAGATCAGCTGCCGCTGACCGGCGGACAACGTTGCTCCCTTCTCGATGACCGGCTCGTCGAGGCCGCCGGGCAGGCTCATGAACATCTCGTAGGCACCTACATCGCGCAGCGCCTGCTCGACCCGCTCCCGCGAGATCGCGGGATTGTCGAGGCTCACGTTCGAAGCGATCGTGCCCGTGAACAGGAACGGGTCCTGCAGCACGATGCCCATATGCGCACGCAGCTGCTGCTTCGGAATGTCGCGCACGTCCGTGCCGTCCACCTTAATGCTGCCCTCCTCGATATCGTAGAAGCGGAACAGCAGGTTCAGGATCGAGCTTTTGCCCGAGCCCGTATGTCCGACGAGCGCGACCGTCTCTCCTTGACGGGCGTGGAAGCTGACATCCTTCAGCACATTCTCGCCCTTCTTGTAGGCGAAGGTCACATGCTCGAAGCGGACGTCGCCCCCGCTGCGCGGCGCCTGGCCGTTCTCGACCGGGATGCCCGGCTGGTCCAGCAGTTCGAACACGCGCGCGGCGGATACGCGCGCCGTCTCCAGGTTGGACAGCTGATTGACGATGCCGACGATCGGCTGGAACATCCGGTTCATGTAGTCGATGAACGCATACAGCACGCCCACCGTGACTGCGCCGCCCAGGGAGCCGCCCCAGAACAGCCAGAGCACCGTCAGAAAGATAATGTTGCGCAGCACGTTCACGAGATTGTGGGACGTGATGGAGTTCAGGCTGACCAGCTTCGTCTGATGCTTGAAGTAGTCCTCGTTCAGCTCGTCGAACTCCCGGGCCATCTTTTTCTGCCTGCCGAACGCCTGGATGATCGTCATGCCCTGGATCGACTCGTTGATCATGCCGTTGATGTCACTCAGCTTGGAGCGGATGACATTGTTCAGCTTGCCCGCATACTTGCGGTACAGCACGATCCAGACGACGAGGATCGGGATGAGCGGCAGCGCGATGAGCGCCAGATTCACATCGAGTATGAACAGCGCGCCCAGGATGGCGGTCATGTAGACGATGCCGGAGAAAAAGTTCGCCAGCACCGCCACGAACAGCTCGCGGACGGCCTCGGTGTCGTTGGTGATGCGGGAGACGACCTTGCCAGCCGGGAGGTTGTCGAAGTACTGCACCGGCAGCCGGTGCGTATGGGCGAACACATCCTCGCGCATGCGCTGCACGATCCGGTTCGCCGATGTCTGCAGCAGCAGCTTCTGCCCGTAGGTGAACGCTGCGGCCAGCAGCAGCAGCCCGAAGTACGCGGCGGCCAGCTGGAGCAGCATCGGGATCTCCGGCTTGTAGAACGCGTACAGCTCGCCCTTCGTCAGCTTGGTCGCGGCGTATTGCGCCGTCCGGCCGTCCTTGGCCGTCACGGTCATCGTGCCGTCCGCGACCGAGCGGGCGCCGTCGAACGCCATGTCGCTGCCGATCCAGTAGTAGCTGCGCTTCTCCTGGAGCACGCGCCGCGCCTGCTCGGGGCTGCGGTCCGCGCCGCCTGGCAGGTGGTCGGATCTGACGTACCAGCCGCCTTGATACTCTACGGCATTGCTCTGCTTGGCCTCGACCCGGTACCAGGTCTTCTCGATGCCCAGAATGTTCTGATCGATCATGCGCTTCGCCAGCAGCGGACCGAGCAGCTCCGCGCATACTGCCAGACCGAGCAGCACCAACGCCCAGATGATCGTTTTCTTATAGAAGAGTGCATATCGGAATAATCGCTTGCCTGTCATGGTTTCTCACCTTCAATTCTTTCTGTTCTCTCTGTTCGTTCGTTAACCTTCTACGGTCGCCTCGAGCTGCTGCCTGTCGTACTGCTCCTTGTACCAGCCGCCGAGCGCCAGCAGCTCCTCGTGCGTGCCGCGCTCGATGACGTAGCCTTCGTCGAGCACGAGGATCAGGTCCGCATGCTGCACCGCCGACAGCCTGTGCGTGGCGATGAGCGTCGTCTTGCCCGCCCGCTCCGTGCGGATGCCCTCGATGATCTCGGCCTCCGTGCGCGCGTCCACGGCGGACAGCGCATCGTCGAGCATGAGGATCTCCGGGTCCGCGATCATCGCGCGGGCGATGCTGACGCGCTGCTTCTGGCCGCCAGAGAGCGCGACGCCCTTCTCGCCGACGAGCGTCTCGAGGCCGTCCGGCAGGAAGGCGATGTCCTTCGCGAACGCGGCGCGCACGAGCGCATGCTGGATCTGCTCGGGCGTGGCGTCGGCCAGCCCGAACAGGATATTCTCGCGTATCGTCCGCGAGAACAGGATCGGGTTCTGCGGCACATAGCCGACCCAGGAGAGCAGCCGCTCGATCCCGATGTCGGCGACCGGCACGCCGCCGATCGCAATCTCTCCGCTGCCGGCCGGGTATTCCCGCAGCAGCTGCTTCAGCAGCGTCGTCTTGCCGCTGCCCGTGCGCCCGACGATGCCGAGCGTCTGGCCGCGCCGCAGCTCGAAGCTCACGTCGATCAGATTGTCGACCGCGGACGACGGATAGCGGAAGGTCACGGCCTTGAATGCCAGCGTATCCGGCATGGCCGAATCCGCGAGCCGCTGCGGGTCCTTGACATCCGGCTCGTAGCCGAGCGTCTCGTTCACGCGGTCGAGCGAAGCGTTGCCGCGCTGCATGATGTTGATCAGCTCGCCGATGGCGAACATCGGCCAGATCAGCATGCCGAGGAAGATATTGAACGAGATCAATTCGCCGAGCGTGATCTCGCTGCGGAACACCAGGTATCCGCCGTAGCAGACGCCGATAATGTAGCTGAGCCCGACCAGAATCTTGTTCGTCGGCTCGAACAGCGCATCGATGCGCGCGACGGCAATATTGCGCGCCAGCACCTCGTTCGTTTTTTTGTGGAAGCGCGCTTCGTCCGCCTGCTCCTGGACATACGCGCGGATGACGCGTACGCCCGTCACCGACTCGAGCACCTGATCGTTCAGCTCGCCGAACGCATCCTGCGCCATGGTGAACCGCTCGTGAATCTTGCCGCCGAAGTGCTTCATCGCCAGCGCGATGAGCGGCAGCGGCAGCATCGCTGCCAGCGTCAGCTTCCAGCTGATGAGCCCCGCCATGACGAACAGAATCGTCAGCATGAAGATCGACGAGTCGATCAGCGTCAGGATGCCGAAGCCCGCCGTATTCGAGATCGCCCACAGATCGTTGGTCGCGCGGGCCATCAGATCCCCCGTCCGGTTGCGTTCATAGAACGTCGGGGTCATGCGCAGCAGATGCTTGATCAGCTTCGTCCGGAGCAGCCGCTCCAGCAGCATCGAACCGCCGAACAGCTGGGACAGCCACACGTAGTTGATGCCGTATCCGACGATCGTGAGGCCGACCCAGAGCGCGACGATCTCGGCGAACCGTCCGCCCGTCATCGTGCCCTGATGGACGCCGTCGATCGTATAGCCGAGCAGCTTCGGCGGCACGATGTCGATGATGCCGGCGACCGCGAGCAGGACGATCGCGATCGTATACCTTTTCCAGTGTTGTCTGAAGAACCATTTTAGTTTTACGAGTACGCTAAGCATTTTCTTCCCTCTCTCTCTCTCCCGATCGCATCCGATCCATACAAAAAGGCGCACCGCCCGTAAGCGATACGCCTATTCTATGCTCCGGCAGCCGGAATCCGAACGTTCGTTCGTCCCGTGCCGAATAAGAAAGGCGCACGATTACGGATACGTAACCGTGCGCCCATCGATATCCATCATCGGATTATGCGGGCACAGACGGATTACGTTCGCTTCTAAACGCATGAGCGACAGCAGCTGGAACAATCATAAATGTACGCATCGAACGCAATCCTCCCTTCCAAATGTGAAATGTATTTGACACTTTGACACTGTAACACCGCCCGCTCCAAGCTGTCAATGGGGTCATCGGAAAATTATGGATTGAATTTGAATCCGGGCACGCTTGAAACTGCCGAGGCGCAGGGTATAACAGGAATAGATGCACTTTCGCACTGCGCGAACGTTGAGAGAAAGGCGGCGCCCTTATGGGGTTCATTTTTATTTATATGCTGATCGTCTTCCTCGTAATCGAGATCTCGGCGATTCTCATGAGATCGACGGGTCTGGATCATGCCATCGCGCGCTTCCAGGTGATCTCGCTGCTGACCAGCACGGGCTTTACGACCAAAGAATCGGAGTTAATATTAGGCCATCCCGTCCGCAGGCGGATCGGCATTTTTTTAATTTTGTTCGGCGCCTTCTCTCTGGCAGTCATCATCTCCTGCATCAGCACGATCCTGGCGCCCGACTTTCACCTGTTTCCGTTGTCGCTGGCGGCCGGCGGCTTGCTTGTCGTCTACGCGGCGATGCGCATACCGGCAATCGGCAAGAGGCTGGAAAACAAGCTTAGCGGGGCCTTCCGCCAAGCCTTCGCCATCCATGAGCTGGCCATTCAGGAAGTACTGTATCTGCAGGACGAGGACACCTTCATCGACATCCCGATCGGCGAATCGTCAGCCGCAATCGGGCGTACCGTGAAGGAGCTGTGCGACCGTCTGCCCGATGTGAACATCCTGCTCATCAAGCGGGGCACGCATATGATTCGCGACCGCCGCATGGATACGCCGCTGGAGGCTGGGGATATTTTGTACGTCTATGGCGGCTTGAGTCAGATCAAGCATACGTTCAACCGGGAGCTGCAAGACAAGAAGAACATGGAGAGCAACGAAAGGCAGGCGGCATCCCCTTTATGAACAACCAAGAGCATGCAAGCTTTACGGAGCGGATCAAGCAGATCGGCCAACTGGATAAGCCGCTGAGAGAAGCAGATTACCAATTTTTATTCCCTTTTTCGCTCAATTCCGACTGTCATGGCGCGCTCAAGAAAACACTGATTCGGGAAGGGTTTATTCCATTTCGACTCGACCACCTCGATATGGAGGACGCCTTCTACGGACCACAGCATCGCGTCTCGCATCGGGATATGGAGCGCTACTATTTACCCTTCACAAACCATGTCCTGTTCCCTTCCGAGGACAACCTGGAAAGTTTCCAGCGCTTGAGCAAACGCCTGGATGCCCACGCCGTCCTGCGGACGCGATTTTTCGAGGCACCGTTCGTGCTGCACGCTGTCGACGTCGTCCTCTGTCCTTTCGACACGGGCTTCATCACGCTTCGCGTACAAGTGACCAAGGAAAACATTACGTTCACGGAAGCAATTGAGTTCGCCGAACGGCTGCGTGCGCTCCAGGATGCCCATAGCGAAGACCGCGCGTCCAGCGTCTTATACAAGGGCGAGGTTTATCAGGAGGTTCAAGACTTCATATTCAAGGGCATCGTTCCTCATATCGTCGAGCATCTCGACCGCACACCGATGGACGGTGCTTACTTCGAGGAGCTCCCCTATCTTATCGACGAGCGTATGTATGTCATGGCCAGCTATTCCTTTCCCGAAGGTACGGACATCACCAGTCTCGACCGCTACCGCGCATCCCGGCTGGACGGTCTGGACGATGACGGCAACCCCTATATCAGCGCCTACTACATACCCTACATCGAGCAGTATTGCCGGGATACAGGACTCGACAGATGGGCGCCCTATGCCTATTATCAGACCGACGAGAGCTGCTTTTGCTGCCTCAACAGCCTGCCTGAGCGCAAGGCCGACGCCATCGTCAACAAGCTATACGGCGAATACTACTACGGTTTGCTGCTGAACCTGTTCCACCGGATCGTGCTGCTCAAGCTCGCCAACGCTTATTCGCGCGTGCAGATGGAGAGAGATTCGGAGAAGACGGAGCTGCTCATCCGCGACATCACGACCTTCTCCGCCAAGTATAACTTCCTTGAGGTCGTCTCCCAGTCCCAAGGCCGCGAGATCTTCCTCCAGTTGCGCAAAATGTACGGCAACGACGAGCTGTTCGAAGACGTCAAGCAGACCCTGAACGACCTGTTCAAGTACCAGGAGAACGCGACCTCGCGCCGCTCCAGCTACCTGCTGACCGTACTCACCATCTACACCGTCATCAGCGGTATTTATGGCATGAACCAAGTCATCGAAGACCTCAAAAATCCGATCAAGTGGTCGGTAATGGCCGACTACTCGCCCTTCGAATGGATCGCATTCGTCGTCACGATGAGCGGCCTGCTCGTCGCGCTCCTGCTGTCCGGCAACATCCTCTGGAAGTGGGGACGCGACCTGCGCAAACGCTTCAGAGGCTAACGGGGCGGGCGGGGGCGCCTGTGCCTTGAGGGGGCTTGCCTGAGCCTTGAAGGGGCGGGCGGGGCAGCCGGACGGTTGACGGTTGGGGGCCGGGCAGCCCCTCCGGCACGTTTTAACGGTATCCCCCTCGCTCAGGAACTGGTGCACACGCGCTCCATTGGCCCCTCTAGAGAAGGGCCTTCCCGCATCGCTTCTCCCGTCTCCCCTACTGCCGCCCCCTCCCGCCTGGCCGATGCCCGCGTGTGCAGCAGTTCAGCGAGCCTCAAGACATTCCATTGCCTGTGGCATGAATCAAGATACCTTCCGCGCACCTCGCGAAGCAGCGTGCCGACGCCAACGTATAGCTTGGGCACCCGTCCTGTTACCGGTAAGGTCCGGATATGTAATCGTCCTCGTGGCCCCGCACATTCCGATTAGCTCGACCAGCAGGTCCCTTCTCAACAAATAACGGAAACAATATTCATTCAAATACGCCTGCAGATGCTTGGGACCGATCCCGCCGAACGTCCAAGCCAGCCATCTGATAGCGCCCTGCCAGACAGCCGGCAGCCTGCTGGTCGTTCCTCGATTGCGACGGCGATCCACGGCTGCGACCCGCCTGGGCACAATTGCATCGGATGTATGCTGGCGGACAAAACGGTCCAGCGTCTCCGCCTCTGTACTGCGCGAAGGCTGTTCCTTGCTGTCCTTTTTAATCTTCAAGTGGGCAATGTCCCCGCACTCGCTGACCGCAGCGCCGATAACGACAGGCTGCACTGCGGCCTCCGACAATGATGAGGGACTAATATGCTGGAGATACTCATAGCCGTAAAACTCGCCCAGCAGCTGCAAATTGCCCTCCAGCGGTAATTCCCGATCCCACCGGTCGATCGCATGACGAAGCTTGTGGTTGATGAGCCAGGCCGTCTTGTAGGTGACGCTGATCAACTCGGCCAGCAGCTTGGCGCTGATGCCGAACTGCATCAGATGCATCGCCTGAAACCACTTGTGCAGCGGCGTACGCGTCCCCTCGAGAATCGTCCCCGCCGTCAGCGAGGTTTGATGGCCGCAGGATCGGCATTCGTACAGCTTGCGGCCGCGCGCTACGACATCGTACCAATGCGGATGGGCGCACCGGGGGCAGCGGTAGCCAGCAGGCCACTTCGCCATCAACAGCGCACCTTCGCAATCCTCATCCGTGTACACCGGTACCGTCTCCCCGATCGCCCTGCCGCCCATTCCGCCCACCTCGATATAGGAACATTTGTTCTTATAATAGCAGATATTGGAGTGGATGTCCACTTTTTTTGTAAAAAAAGGCCCTTCCTGACCGAGCGGGATATGCTTCGGGAAATAGGCCTGGAGGCGCATATGCACACTGCGAGGAACTTCCTTGCCGAAGGGGATACTGTTAAAACGTGGTGAACAAGGCTATGCGGCACCCGGCAAAGGCCCCAAGCCATAAAAAAAGGATCCGCGCAGGTCGACGAGACCACGGATCCATTTGCCGGCATATTCATACGATTAGAAAAAGCGCGGGCTCCTTGCAGTACTCGCAGTGCTGCGGCGGCTCCCAGGAGGCGAACTTGGTCTCCCTCAGGTTGACGAGATCGGGTGCGTCCTCGTATTCGTCGACAAAGGTATCGATCGCAAGCTCCACGTGTTCTTTGCAAACACAATACATGATTAGATGTCCTTCCTCGCCGTAAATCTGCTTTGGGATCAGCCGTCGTTTTCCGTCTTCTCGACGAGCTTCACGTTCAGCTCATGCTTCTTGCTGTCCCGATAGTAGGTGACTTTAAGCGTATCTCCGATTTTCTTGTGCATATACAAGTATTTGCGCAAATCGAGCGTGCTGCCGATCGGCTCGGCGTCGAGCGCCACGATGATATCGTTGTAGGCGAGCCCGGCAGCCTTGGCGGGGCCGACGGCCTCCAGGACGACTACGCCTTCCTTGACGCCGTCCGGGACGACGAGCTCCTCGCCGGCAGGCACATCGTCATCATCGCCATTGGCATTCGGCGTCGCATCCGCATCCGGACCGTCTCCGAACGCGTCGTCGTCGTCCGAAGCGGCGTTGTTGTCCAGGTAGATCGACAGATCCATGGAGTAGACGCCCAGGTACGGCCGCTTGATCTTGCCGTGCTCCATCAGCTGCTCGGCGATCGGGACGGCATCGTCGATCGGGATGGAGAAGCCGATGCCCTCTACGCTCGTATCGGCGACCTTCATGCTGTTGATGCCGACGACCTGACCGTTCAGGTTGACGAGCGCACCGCCGCTGTTGCCGGGGTTGATCGGAGCGGAGATCTGGATGACCTCTTCTTCCCAATCGTAGATACCGTCCTGATTCAGAGAGATCGGCACGATGGTCTTCAGGTTCGACACGATACCGTTGGACAGGGAGTCGCTGAAGCCCAGCGGATTGCCGACCGCGATGACGGTCTCTCCCTTGCGGAGCTTCTCGGAGTCGCCGATCTCGGCGACTTGGCTGATTCCCTTGTCGTCGGTCTCCAGAACGGCGAGATCCGTGATCGTATCCTTGCCCACGACTGTCGCGCTCTTCTTGGTCCCATTGGAGAGCACGACCTGCAGCTTGACACTATCCGCAATGACATGCGCATTTGTAATAATATAGGCTTTCCCTTTTTGCTTTTTGAATATAACGCCCGAGCCGAGACTCGTGCCTTTACCGATCGATGCCTCGCTGCCTGCCGCGCCTTCCTTGGTCTGGTTGATGACGCTCACGACGACGGGGCCGACCTTGGCGGCGGCGGAGATGATGCGTTCGTTCGTGTCGACCGGACCCGATATGCCGGACGACAATGCGGCGCGGCTCTCGGGCTGACTCTTCGGACGGTCTACGGCCAGATAGAAGAGGGAAGCGACCAGTACGGAGCTCGCGAGCGAGGAGATCAGCGCGACCCTGACCGTAGCGCTCGGACGGCTCCAGCGGTTCGGACGTTGCCAGCTGCCGGACGGCTGACGGCTGTTCCGCTTTACTTTGGTTGAGTAAAAATCGTCTTTAAAAAAGCCCATGCGCAGCCCCTCTCCGCTGACCGTGCTGAAAGAATAGAAAAGTGGAATGTATGGTCAACGATTTGACTAAAATAGTAATAGATTCACAGATTGATCGCAAGGAGGATGCTTCATGAAGCCTTCGTCACCCCATTGGTCGTTCGTAGACTTCGCGGCACAGCTGGCCGATCTGAAGGAAGACCGGTACCGTCAATTGCTGGCGATCAGCACGCTGATCGAAGTGCTCGTCGACAAGGGCATCGTCACGCCCGAGGAGCTGCGGCTCAAGTCGGAAGAGATGGAGGAGGAGCTGGACCGCCATCTGCCCTGACGCCGCGGCTAAGGCCGGGCCAGGCTGTATGCCTTGACGTGATCCCATGGCGTCGGCCGGTCGGCATACGTATCGCACAGCGCGAACTCGTGCTTTTGATAGAAAACGCCGTTATCTTCTAATACGGTATTCACCGTCAGCTTCGCCAAGTCCATCAGGTTGTGCTCCTGGCTCAAATGTGCCAGATACACCCGCTTCGTCCGGCCTTCGGAGACGAGGCGGCAGAGCGTGTCGCCGGCCGCTTCGTTGGACAGATGACCCATGTCTCCAAGGATTCGCCGCTTGATGTTCCAGGGGTACCGGCCCATCCGCAGCATATTGATATCATGATTCGCCTCCAGCACGAGCACATCGGACTCGAGCAGCTGGCTCATGACCTTGTCGCTGACGTAGCCGAGGTCCGTCGCCAGCGTCAGCTTGGCGTCATCCGACCGGAAGCAGTAGCCGACCGGCTCCTCCGCGTCGTGCGAGATGGCGTACGATTCGATGCGGAGATCGAACAGCTCCATCACGCCGCCGGTCGGGAGCACCTTGCGCTGCGCGTCGGGCAGCTCGCCGACATGCTTGTGCATCGCGCCCCAGGTTTTCTCGTTCGCGTAGACAGGCAGTCCGTATTTGCGGGCGAATGCGCCGAGACCTTTGATATGGTCCGAATGCTCATGCGTGACGAAGATTGCGTCGAGCTCGCTGCCCGACACCTCCCGCTCCTGCATGAGCGCTTCGATTCTTTTGCCGCTGAGTCCGGCATCGATCAACACCGTCGCCGCGCCCGAGGATACGACCGTGGCATTGCCCGTCGATCCGCTGGACAGCACTGTGAAGCGTAATCCCATATGCTTGATTCCTTTCTTTCTCTTCTCCCCATATTGCACTATATCTCTTATTCTAGCAGATTGAATCGCGCTAGCGTTAATGGACTTGGGCGCTCCCTCTATTTTCCAGTCCGCCGGCCAATCTGATGGACGAGTCTGTATGACCGTCAGCCTCGTTTATTTCCCCGTCAGCGGCTCGAGCGTGCTCTCTTTGTCCGTTGACACTTCGCCGCTGACCGCGTTGACGTAGAACAGGTTGCCGTCCTCGAGCAGCACGCGCCAGGAAGGCGCGGCGACCTGCGTATCGGAGTTGAAGATGCCCTGTCCGTGATAGCCGAGCGCCACTTCCTTTACAGCCGCGCCTGCCGGCAGGTATTTTTTCAGGATCAGGCTCGTGAGCGCCTGGGTCGCAGGCAGCACCTTCTGAGCCTGTCCGCCTTCGGTAGGCAGCGTCTCGA
This sequence comes from Cohnella sp. 56, assembly GCF_037963805.1. Taxonomy (NCBI): domain Bacteria; kingdom Bacillati; phylum Bacillota; class Bacilli; order Caryophanales; family Paenibacillaceae; genus Cohnella; species Cohnella sp. 56. The sequence goes on from NZ_JAZDQE010000007.1 coordinate 270,649, forward strand.
TCAGATCCAGCCGGTAGCTCTGGATCTTCTGCTCGCTGTAATACAAGATAAGCTTCGCATCGAACAGAGGCAGTCCCTCGATCATACGGTTGAAGGCATATTCGCCTTCGCGTCCGCTGCCGTAATAATCGAACCGGTACTTGGACAGCTCCGGGATGACGTCTCCCAAAGCCTGCTGCAATTCTTTGTTGTTGAACACGATCCGCGTCTCCGGCGGCGGCTCGATCGCGATGCGGCCGCTGCCGCCGCTGGCCGGAAGCTGGAGCTTGTACGTAATATCGCGCAGGCTCGGCGTGTCCGTCGGAATCTTGGCGCCGATGCGAATATTTTTCTCCTGCATCATCTGCCTCGCCTCGACCGGCAGGGAAGTCCAGTCGACCGTCGAGTCGATCCGCTCTCTCCATTCCTGCCACAGCTGATAGCCGAGCACCATATTCAGCGCCAGGAATGCCAGTATCAGCACCGTCTTCGCCCTGCCCCAGTCCACCGGTCATTCCCCCTTCCCGACTCAGCTTGCGATACGCACCTCGCCGCTCGCGAGGCGTATCGCCCATACGGGCTCCAATATCAGCTTGTCCTGCGACAACGTCGTACGATAAGCGGGAAATAGCGACTCCACCTGCACACCGGCGGCTGCCTGCCTGATCTTGGTCAGCAGCTGATTGCCGGCAATCAGGCTGAAAGGCTGCGCAGTGCCTTCCTTGTCTCCGAGCACGAGCAGGGAGCGCTCGTAGGAGCTGACGACGCCCTGCTGAACGGACAGCTGCATATAGCCGAATCGGAACTCGCCCGCCGATACGAGCGGCACGCCGCTGTATAGCTGTTGGAATCGAATGGCGGAATTCGTGCCGCCCGCGCCGATAAAGCTCGGCGCCTCGGTCAAGCGGAACGCGCCGTTCCAGCCGCCGTGCTGGTTGACGAATTGGACGGCCGCCGTGATATTCTCCGCAGGCTCGTCCCGTCCCTCCGCCCGCGCCACCGGATCCTTGAACGACAGCCAGCCGCCCTCCTGCTCGATCTTGAGGCCCCGCTTGGTATCCCTGTAAATCTGCGCGCCATCCTGGCTGTCCTGGATCATTTTGGTCGTCGTCGGATCAATGAACAGATTGCGCTGCATCTGATCGGCCGTATACTTGGTGAAAGCCACCTCGACGCGGCCCAGCGCGAGCGATTGTTCCGGCACATAGACGCCGTTCGCCCAGTAGCTGAACGGCTGCCAGTATTCGCCGAAGCCGACGCTCTGCTCGACATCCTGGGCCGTCAGATCGACCTGGGAAGCCTCGAAGACGTCTTGGCCGTCTGCGCTCAAGAAGAAGCTGCGCACCTCTCCGCTGTCAGCCCGTGCAAAGATCCAGACCCGGTCGATCTCTCCCGTAGAGAGCAGCGAGTCCCCTTCGATGCCTTTGAACGCACGCTGCAGCAGGGAGAACGGAACGTCGCGGCCGAACCGGATCTCGATGCCCGCATCTTCCCGCCGGACCGATTCCCAATCGATCGTACTCGCTTCGACGCGCTGGAAGCCTTTGAATTGCCGGCTCAACAGCTTTTCCAGCACCATATGGTAGAAGTTGTCGTGCGGATAGAACACCGTATGCTTGTCCTGACCCATGTGAACGACGAGCGATTCCGGGTAGAGCAGGTTCTCTACCTTCTCCTCGGGCCCGAGTTCCTCGGTCTTGACGTAGTCCTGCTCGGTCTTCACCTTCGTCTCGAGGCTGGGCATGCTGTAGGCCAAAAAATAGCTCTGAACGAGGCTGAGAGCAACAAGCAGCACAAGTGCGAAGGACTTGCCCCGTTCGATCATGCGTACTCACTTCCTTCCTGCACCATCGGCAGCGTGACCGTTACGGTCGTGCCCGCTCCCGGTTCGGAATCGAGGAGAATGGCGCCTCCGTTGGCGCGCACGATTTCCCGGGCAATCGAGAGGCCGAGCCCGGTGCCGCCCATATTGCGCGAGCGAGCCTTGTCGACGCGGTAGAAGCGGTCGAAAATATGCTCCAGGTCCTTCTTGGGGATGCCGATGCCCGTATCGCGTACCGAGATGGACAGCTGGCCCGCATCGGTCGGACCGGCCGTCAGGCGGACGGAGCCACCGTCGAGCGTGTACTTGATCGCGTTGGACACGACATTGTCGAGCACCTGGTCGATGCCGTCCCGATCGAGCCATACCTTGGACAGGCTAGGATCGACCTCGACCTTGACGGTGATCGCCTTCTGCCGCAGCTGCAGCGAAAAGCGGTCGACCACATCCTCCATCATCTCGCCGACATCGGTCATCTGGCGGCGCAGCTGCGCCTGCTTCGAATCGAAGCGCGACAGATGGAGCAGATCGTTGACGAGCCGGATCATGCGCTCCGTCTCGCTGCGGATGACGCCGACGAAGCGCTCGGCCAGCGGCGGCTCGGCCAGCGCGCCGTCGTCGAGCGCCTCGGTATAGCTCTTGATCGTCGTGAGCGGCGTACGCAGCTCATGAGAGACATTGGCGACGAACTCGCGACGCGAGTTGTCGAGCTTCTCCGCCTCCGTCACGTCGTGCAGCACGGCGATGACACCGACGACGCCCTTGTCCCGGCGCCGGATCGGCGTCAGCGACGCGCGGAAGACGAGCTCCTCGTCTCCCGTGATCTGCGCTCTCGAGATCAGTCGCGTCGACTCCTTGCCCTCGAGCGTGCCGGCGATCGCGGCCTTGTCGATGGCCAGACACTCGGACAGCGTCATCCCCTCGAGCGTCTCCTGCCCGAGCATCGCCCGCGCGCGCCGGTTGGCGACGATGACCCGTCCGATCTCGTCGGTCGCGAGCACGCCGTCGTTCATGTTGGAGAGGATCGACGAGAGCTTCTCGTTCTCCTCCTCGTTGATCGAGAGCGCCTCGCTGAGCCGTTCGGTCATCTCGTTGAACGCGGCGCTGAGCTGTCCGATCTCGTCGTTGCCCATGACAGGCACCCGTTCGTCGAATCGCCCCTCGGCGACGGCCGTCACCTGCAGCGTCAGCGCCTTGATCGGATGCGTGATCGTCCCCGACAGCAGAATCCCGAGCACGGCCGTCAGGCCGAGCGCGAGCAGCATCCCGGAGACGAAGATGCGGTTGATGCGCTCCACCGTGCCGTACAGCTCCGACATGGAGGCGACGACGTAGACCGCGCCGACGACTCTGTCCCCGCTCAGGATCGGCTGGGCGATGACCTTCTTGCGCACGCGGTCCTCGTCGATGATCTCCTCGGTATTGTCGCCGATGCCCTGAAGCGCACGGCTGACGAGCAATGACGTATTTTTGCGCCCGATATAGCTCTGATGCGGCTCGAGCGATGTCGCGAGCACGCGTCCGCTGGCGTCGAGCACCTGCGTCTCCGTGCCGCTCTCGCTGAACAGATTGCCGACAAGCTGCTTGAGCGAATCCAGCGTGTCCTCCGAGCGGTTGTCCTCCCCGTCCTGCTTGGCAAAATCGCTCGAGCCCAGCATGACGGAGAGCAGCTGGGCCGACTTGTTGATTTGGGTCGTGAAGGAGTCGATCTGAGACTTCTTCATCGTGCTGATGAAGTAGACGCCGATCAGCTGCACCGCAATCAAGATCAGCAGCAGCACCATCACGATCAGCTTGGCCTGGATGGTGCGCAGCGGACCGAACAGCTTCATCCGCCGTACCCGCCCGCCATCTTGGGACTGCGCATCAGATAGCCGAGTCCCCGGCGCGTCATGATGAGCTCAGGCTTGCTCGGATCGTCCTCGAGCTTCTCCCGGAGCCGGCGGATCGTCACGTCCACCGTACGCACGTCGCCGAAGTACTCGAAGCCCCACACCGCCTGCAGCAGATGCTCGCGCGTCATGACCTTGCCGCTGTTGCGCGCCAGATAGTGCACCAGCTCGAACTCGCGATGCGTCAGATCCAGCGGCTGCCCGTTCTTGTACACGACATACATATCCGTGTCGATAAAAAGATTGAACAGCTTAAGCCCCTGACGCTCGGGCTCCGTCTCCTGCCCTGCGCCCGCCGCGCCCGTGCGGGGCTCGTCCAGCTTGCGCTGGCGGCGCAGATGCGCCTTCACGCGCGCGAGCAGCTCGCGCGTGCCGAACGGCTTGGTGACATAGTCGTCCGCACCGAGCTCGAGGCCCAGCACCTTGTCCAGCTCGGTGTCCTTGGCCGTCAGCATGATGATCGGCGTGGACAGCCGGCTGCGCACCTCGCGGCAGACATCCATCCCGTCCTTGATCGGCAGCATCAGGTCGAGCAGGATCAAGTCCGGATCGTACTCGAACGCGAGCCGTACGGCTTCTTCGCCATCGAATGCGCAGACGACCTCGTAGCCCTCTTTTTCCAGGTTGAACTTCAATATATCGGCGATCGGCCGTTCGTCGTCGACGACCAGAATTTTGCCCGGCATACGCCAGCCTCCCGTATCCACTGTCCCGCCTCGGGCGGAGATCGCCCGCCGGCGGCTTCTGTAAGCTTTATTCTATCATAACGAGAGAGTCAGCCCAACAAAACAACACCCTCCGAACGTGGTTCGGAGGGCGCAGCAGCGGGTAAATGTTTACAAATAATCGGCCGGATTCTTGAGTTTGCCATTCATGTACACTTCGAAGTGCAGATGTGTGCCGAAGGAGTGGCCCGTGTTGCCCATGACGCCGATGGCTTCTCCCTGCTCCACGACCTGTCCGACCTTCACGTTGATCTTACTCAGATGCCCGTAGAGGGTCTTGGAGCCGTTGTTATGGTTGATGATGATCGCATTGCCGTAGCCGCTCATGCTGTCGTCAGCCAGCTCGACGACGCCGTTGTCGGCGGCCTTGACACTGCTCGAGCCGACCATGTCCAGGCCCTTGTGCAGCCTGCCCCAGCGCTTGCCGTAGTAGCTCGTGATCCGATGCCCGGATACCGGCCATGCCAGATTGCCGGAGCCCTCGCTCGGCGTCACCTTCGTCCCCTTGAGCACGACGGTGGAGAGCGCGGGCGTCACGACCTTGGAGGACACCTGCTCCTCCTCGATGACGAGCCCGTTGCGCCGCAGCAGCTTGTAGGTGACGATCCGCTTGCCCTCCACGCCGGGTCTCACGATCTTCGACTTGCCCGCCTTCAGCTCGTCCGTCTTGCGGATCTCGAGCGGCGCGTCGATGGTCTCCGTCTGCGTCACGGTCTCCTCCGAGCGTACATTCAGCAGCGGCTCCTGGACAGTCAGATTCAGCTCGTCGCCGATCTTGATCTTGTCATCCTCGATCCATGGGTTGTTCTGGTAGATGATATCTTCGGATACTTGCTGGGCATCCGCGATGCAGCCGATGCAGTCCCCGGCCTTCACCTTGTAGATCCGCTGCACCGTGTGTCCCGCGATGAGCCGCTTGACCAATGCATCCGCGTCCTCGACTTTATCCGGCGACACCGGCGCCGGCTCAGCAATCTTCACGGCCTCCTCGAAGGTCGCGCTATCGTCGGCTGGCGGTGCTGCGGCGGTGCGGGCGGCGCTGCCCGCAGCCTCGTCGCCTGAAGCCTTGCCGCTCCTGCCGGGGCCGGAGGAACTCAGCGCCTGACCGTCGGCCACCGTTGCCTGATTACCGCCGAAGGACAGCGTCTGCACTTCCTTGGCCGGCGCCTTCTTCGCCGCAGCCTCGGCCTCGGCGGGCGCATAATGCGCCTTCACCTGCTGCAGCACCCGCTCCGCGGTCTCCTGATCGCGGACGACCGCCACCGCTTGTCCGTCAATGATCAGCTGCACGCCCGTCGGATGCGTCTTCAGCCGATCGCCGATCTGGGCCGCGACCGCTGCGTCGTCCAGCTTTTTGCCATACGCCTCGGCCGCGCGATAGGTCACCTGTCCCTCGTCGAGCCGATACTGCACTTCGCCGCTCTCCGCCTCCAGCTCGGCAGCCTTCGCGCCGATCCGCGCCTCGATGACGCTGCGGTCGCTGACGTCGCCGACATGCTCTCCGCCTATCCATACTTCCGTATACGCCAGCGTATTGGCCTCGATATGCTGCTTGACGAGCACCGTACCTCCCGCTGCCGCCACCGCCGCCGCGCAGACGACGATTGCCGTCTTGCGCCCAGCGCGCTGCTTGAGTCGGACGGCCGCCCCTGCCAGCTTGTCAGCCAACTGCCTGCTTCTGTCGCCGATATTCATATGAACTCCTTGATCGCTATGTAGGATTGCCTCGGATTAACCAGCATCCTCCACACTGTAGCATAGCGTCTATGAGGCTATCAATGAATCGGCCCTTAGAATTCTCTCATATAAACTTAAGACAGGGACGCGGCCGGCGTCCCTGTCAGCATGCATTCGCCCCTATTCGGCGGCTATTGGGCGACCGCTACTGGGCCGCCGGCACCTGCAGCGCCTCCATCATCGTCGCGTATTCGTCGTCGCTCAGCACCGGCTTCAGCAGCGACTCCAGCTTGGGCAGCTCCTCCTGCGTCAGACCGCCCTTGATCAATTCCGTCAGCTCGCCGAGCTGCGCGCTCGACAGCTTGCTCACGACGACGGAGTAGATCTGCTGCTTCTCCTCGTCCGTCAGACCGGCGACGGCGGATGCGACATCCTCCTCGCTCCAGACGGGCACCGCGCCGTCTCCGGGCGTCGCCTCGGGCGAAGCGCCCGCCTGTTCGCCCTGTCCCGCATCCGATGGCGCAGGGCCCGGCGCCGGCGTGGGAGCGCCCGCCGCCTCGTCCGGCTCGGGCGAAGCAGCTTCCTCCCCGCCTATGCCGGAAGCGGTAGCTGCCTCGGATTCGGGCGCTGCCGCTGCCTCCTGCTCACGACCGTTGTCTTCGTCGTCGACTGCCGTCCCCGTCTTCACTTCCGTTTTTGCCGCCGTCTTCGCGCCGTCCGCGCCCCACATTTTCCCCCAGACACCGCTCATCGCGAACGGCTGCTCATCCAGGGTGATGCCGTATTCCTTCAGTGCCGACTGCACGTAGCTCGTCACGATATAACCCGTCGTCCAGATGCTCAAGAAGCTTACCAGCAGCACCGCCGCGACCAGCCTGGCCGCCCAGCCGATCCATTTCCACATGATGCGCCCTCCAACTCTATGAAGTCTCATAGAATCAGTATGGGCAACCCGCACGGGACGCATTCCGCAGCCGGCAAATAAATCGCTCTGCGACACGTTTGAACAGTATCCCCTTCGATCAGGAAGCTTGCGTTCATCCCAAAAACCAACCGTATCCCCTTCAATCAGGAGACTCGCGCTCGGCGCATCATTAAACATATCCCCCTCGATCAGGAGAGACTCGTCCTGTCCGCAAACCAAGTGCCGCTCCGATACGAGACGGCCCGCTAGGGTCCATGCAAACATATCCCCCTCGATCAGGAAGATTCGCGTTCCTGTCCGAAGGGGATACCGTTCAAACGTATTCAAGCGAGACTGGCGCCCGCCAACACTAGTACTTGAACCGCATGCGCAGCAGCCTGCGGATAATAAATGCGCTCAGCACGCAGCCGAGGACGAAGCCGATATCGTAGCCGAGCCACTCGCCCGCGCCGAGCCTGAACAGCCCCTTGCCAACCATGCCCGCAATCATGGAGGCGCACAGCACGACGGCGTACCTCAGCACGGTCTCTCCACCCTTGAAGAGCATGAGCTTGCCGTTGTTCTCGACGCGGTTGCGGACGTAGGCCCCTGTCGCCAGCAGGAGACCCGCCCCTAGCAGGACGAGCATCGCGAGCGCTCTCCACCAGACAATGTCGGTATAAGACAGGCTGGCGTACCCGATAAAATTAAGCGCATCCTGGATGCGATCGCCGAGCAACGGCGTGTACGAATTGCCAAATCCGTCGTGCGTCCGCCGCGGCAGCTGAATGCCCTGAACATTCAACGAAGCGTCCAACAATAGGAAGAAGCCGATCGGAAATGCCGCCAGTACCCAAGTGAGTATCGTCTGCGAGGCCACGCTGCCGGTGACGGCGCCAACGAGAAGCGCGCATGCATAGCCCGCCAGAACGACGAGCCACGAGTACCCGAATTGGGCGGCAAAATAATCGAGACGCACATAGTCGGATGCCGGAGAGACCGCCATTACCACAACATCCGCCAGCGTGCATATCAGCAGCGTACCTGTCACCATCATCGCACCGAGCAGCCATTTGCTGAGAAAAACGCGTGCCCGGGAATAGGGCAGCGAGAACAGCAGCTCCTGCGAGCCGTTGCGCCGCTCGACGCCAAGTTGGACGAGCGCGAGCACGAACACCGCCAGCAGCAGCCATAGCCTGCCTCCCGCCTCGTTGGCGCCGTTGTCGTATACGTACCGGTATAGATCGCCGTGTGCAAAGTCATGCCTCGCCAGCCTGACCAGCGTGTCCGTCGACGGCCGATTCCATAACCAATTATTCATGCGCTTCAGCACGACGATGAGGAAATACACGATAGGCACGGCAAATATAAACAGCCGCGCATTCGCGTACTCCCTGCCGAGCAGCGGCTTCATTCCGTTCCATCGCGAATTACTCGGCATACGGCTCGCCTCCCAGCTTCCACACGTACAGATCCTCCAGCCGCACGGGCAATGGCTCCATGAGCAGCGGACGCATCGCCTCCAGCTCCTTGAGAGCGGCGCTGCCGGGTGCCGCATTCAGCAGCAGCGTGTAGACGCGGCCGATATGCTCGAGCACCCGCACATCCGGCGAACGAAGCCACGCCTCCGGCGCCGCGCCCCCGAACACGACCTGCAGCTTCGCCACGATCCCGTCGGCCACCCCCTGCGACGCATGCATCTCCACGCTGCCCGCGCGCATGAGCAGGATCGTGTCGGTCATCCGCTCCAGCTCCTCAAGCAGATGCGAGGACACGACGAGCGACATGCCGTCCGCCGCAGCCTCCATGAGCAGGGTCAGCACCTGCTTCTTCGCGATCGGGTCGATCCCATTGGTCGGCTCGTCCAACAGCACGAGCTTCGCGCGCGTCGACAGACCGAGCGCCGTGCTGAACATCATCCGCATCCCCTTCGAGAAATGCCGGATATTGCGGTCGAGCGGCAGACCGAGGCGGTTCATCATATCCCTGAAGCAGGCCGGATCGAAGCGCGGGTAGATCTGGCCGAACATATAGGCGGCCCCCCACCCCGTATAGCCGTACCAAGCCTCCGGCGAATCCGGTATGAATACGAGCTCGCGCTTGACCTCGGGCTCCCGGTGAACGGAACGGCCTTCGAACAGCACTTCCCCGCCGTCGGGATCGAGAATGCCGGAGATAACCCTGAGCAGCGTGGTCTTGCCTGCGCCGTTGCGCCCGATCAGGCCCGCGACCCCGCCCGCCGCAAGCTCCAGGTCGATCTCCGTCAGCACGGCCTTCCCGTCAATCCGCTTGCTCAGTCCCCGCACTGCCAGCATCGCGATCCCTCCCGTAGTCTCTCATATCCGTCTGCAGCCAGGACGTGAGCTGGTCGCTGCCCACGCCCAGGTGATGCGCCTCCACCGCGATCCGGCGCAGCTCCGCGCGGAGCCGGTCCAGGCGCTCCCGCTCCATGCCGGGCATGTCACCCGCCTTGGCCACGAATGCCCCCTTGCCACGCAGCGACACGATGACGCCCTGTCGCTCGAGCTCCTGGTAAGACTTCGCCACCGTATTGTGATTGACGAGCAGCGTCGCGGACAGCTCGCGAACGGAGGGAATCCGATCCCCCTCCACCAGCGCGCCCTTGGCGATCAGTTCCTTGAACCGCTGCACGATCTGCTCGTAGATCGGCTCCGGGCTTCTCTCATCGATGCGTATCATAGGGCATCGACTCAGCTCCTTCATGTGTACCACTTTTACTAGTACACAATATACATTAATTTCTACTGAACCGCAATACCGATCGGTCAGACTTGGTGCCCGGCAGTCGGCCGCTCCCCCTTAAGCGCAACAAAAAACGCCTTTCTGCGGCACCCGATTCGGGATGCGCAGAAAGGCGTATAGGCAAGCTAGGCGTACATTCGTTTTAAACGTAAATGTCCGCTACCTGGTTCGTCTGCTCGCGGTTGCGGCCGACGGAGAAGATCGCGATCGGGATGCCCGTCAGCTCGGAGACGCGCTGCACGTAGCGGCGGGTATTCTCCGGCAGGTCGGCCAGCGTCTTGGCGCCGGTGATGTCCTCGCTCCAGCCCGGCAGCTCCTCGTAGACGGCCTCGCACTCGGCCAGCATCTTGAGGTTGGCCGGGTAGTGCTCGATCAGCTGGCCGCGGTAGTTGTAGGCGGTGCAGATCTTCACCTTATCGAGGCCGCTCAGCACGTCGAGCGAGTTGAGCGACAGGCCGGTGATGCCGCTCACGCGGCGGGCATGGCGGACGACGACGCTGTCGAACCAGCCGACACGGCGCGGACGGCCCGTGACGGTGCCGTACTCGTGGCCCTTGTCGCGGATCCACTGACCGAGGTCGTCATGCAGCTCGGTCGGGAACGGACCGTCGCCGACGCGCGTCGTATAGGCCTTGGCGACGCCGATGACCTGCCGGATCTTCGAAGGGCCGACGCCCGAGCCGATGCAGACGCCGCCCGCGGACGGATTCGAGCTGGTCACGAACGGATACGTGCCCTGGTCGATGTCGAGCATGACGCCCTGGGCGCCCTCGAACAGCACCTTGCTGCCGGCGTCGATCGCATCGTTCAGCACGACGGACGTGTCGGTGACGAGCGGGCGCAGCTCCTCGGCAAGCTTCAGATAGTCCGCGATGATCTCGTCAGCGTTCAGCGTCTCGCCGCCGTACACCTGCTGGATCATTTGATTTTTCTCCGCTACGAGGCGCTTTGCCTTCGCAGTGAACTCCTCCGGGTCCATCAGGTCGGCGATCCGGATGCCGTTGCGCGCAGCCTTGTCCATATAGCACGGGCCGATGCCTTTGCGTGTCGTGCCGATCTTGTTGTCGGCCTTGCGGTCTTCCTCGAGCGCGTCGAGGACGAGATGGTAAGGCATGATGACATGCGCGCGGTCGCTGATGCGCAGGTTGTCCGTGCTGAAGCCGTTGTCACGGATATATTGGAGCTCCTCCACCAGCGCAGCCGGATTGATGACCATGCCGTTGCCGATGACGCATACCTTATTTTCGTTGAAAATGCCCGAAGGAATCATGGTCAGCTTATACTTTTTGTTTTGAATGAGGATCGTATGTCCGGCATTGTTGCCCCCTTGATAGCGAGCGACGACGTCTGCCTTTTCCGCCAGGAAGTCCGTGATCTTGCCCTTGCCTTCGTCTCCCCACTGCGTTCCTACAACAACTACTGTAGACAATGCAATCCCTCCATCCGGCGTATCGGCGCTTGGCCAGCCGGCATGATCGATGCCGCCCGCACGGACGTGTAGATGCCGAGGGCGCCGGCTTCGGGCGCACGCGACAACGCACCGGGAAGCGTACTCTCCCCCGATGGACGGCAAATGGCCGCTATCGCGGCATTGTCTAGTTTAGCAAGCTAAAGCGTGCAAGTCAAATAAAAAAGCCGAACGATCGGAGATGGGTCCCCATGATCGTTCGGAAATGTTCGGATTTTCGTTATTAGGAAGCGCTCCCGACCATCGCTTCTCCGTGCGCCCGGTCCAGACTGACGAACTTGTTGAAGTTCTTCAGGAAGACGAGCTCGACGGTGCCGACGGGTCCGTTCCGCTGCTTGGCGATGATGATCTCGATGATGTTCTTCTTCTCGGTATCGTGGTTGTAGTAATCGTCCCGATACAGGAACGCGACGATGTCGGCGTCCTGCTCGATCGAGCCCGACTCCCGAAGGTCGGACATCATCGGCCGCTTGTCCTGACGCTGCTCGACGCCCCGCGACAGCTGCGACAGCGCGATGACCGGCACCTCGAGCTCACGGGCGATCTGCTTGAGCGTACGCGAGATCTCGGAGACCTCCTGCTGCCGGTTCTCCCCGGCTTTGCCGCGGCCCTGGATCAGCTGCAAGTAGTCGATCAGGATCATGCCGAGGCCTTTTTCCTTTTTGAGACGACGACACTTGGCCCGCAGCTCCGCTACAGTAATGCCCGGCGTATCGTCGATATATACTTGGGCCTCCGAGAGGGAGCCGATCGCCATCGACAGCTTCTCCCAGTCGTCCCCCTCGAGGAAGCCGGTCCGCATGCGGCCCGCATCCACGTTGGACTCCGCACAGATCATCCGCTGGACGAGCTGCGCGGCCGACATCTCAAGACTGAAGATCGCGACCGTCTCCTGCGCGCGCACCGCCACGTTCTGGGCGATATTGAGCGCGAAGGCGGTCTTGCCGACGGAAGGACGGGCAGCGACGATGATGAGGTCGTTGCGCTGGAAGCCGGACGTCATCTTGTCCAGATCGACGAATCCGCTCGGGATGCCCGTGACGCCGCCCTTGTGGTTGAACAGGAATTCGACGCGCTCGAATACGTCCATGAGCACGTCGCGGATGCTGATGAAGCCGTGCGCGGCGCGCCGGTTGGACAGCTCCATGATGCGCGCCTCGGCGTCGTTCAGCAGCGCGCCGACGTCGTCCTCGGAGGCGTAGCCGCTCGAGACGATCTGGGTCGCCGTGCGGATGAGCCGCCGCAGCATCGCCTTCTCCTCGACGATCTGCGCGTAGTATTCCACATTCGCAGCCGTCGGTACGGCACTCGCCAGCTTCGCGAGATACGAGACGCTGCCGACCTCCTCAAGCTGGCCGCGGTCGCGCAGCGTCGCGGTCAGCGTGATGAGGTCCATCGGCTGGTTGTCTTCGTTCAGATCGACCATCGCCTCGAAGATCCGCTGATGGGCGACGCTGTAAAAGTCTTCGGTGTGCAGCCGCTCCATCGCCGTGATGAGCGCTTCGGCCTCCAGCAGAATCGCGCCGAGTACCGCCTGCTCCGCTTCGAGATTCTGGGGCGGTACGCGATCGAACGTCATTTGATCGCCCCGATCGCTCATGGCGTCATTCCTCCGTGACCTGTACGTTCAGCGTGCCCTTGACGTCCTGGTACAGCTTCAGCGGCACCTGCGTCACGCCGAGTGTGCGGATCGGCTCGTCGAGCTCGATCTTGCGCTTGTCGATCGTGATCTTCTGCTTCTCGAGCGCCTCGGCGATCTGCTTGCTCGTGATTGCGCCGAACAAGCGCCCGCCCTCTCCGGCCTTCGCCTTGATGACGATGGTCATCTCGCCGAGCTTGACCGCCAGCGCCTTCGCGTCTTCCTTCTCCTGAGCCTTCTTCTTGTCGGCGGCCGCCTGGATCTGATCGAGCGTCTTCTTGGCGCCGTCGGTCGCGATCTGCACATAACCCTTGGGCAGCAGGAAGTTGCGAGCGTAGCCCTCGGACACCTCTTTAACCTGACCCTTCTTGCCTTGACCCTTCACGTCCTGGAGAAAAATAACCTTCATTCGAACAACCCCTCTTCCCCGTTAATATCGTTCAACACTTGCTTAAGCTTCGCTGCGACTTCTTGGACGGTACCCTGGAGCTGGCAGGCCGCGTTCGTCAGATGGCCGCCTCCGCCGAGCCGCTCCATGACGACCTGCACGTTCATCTGCCCGAGCGAGCGGGCGCTGACGCCGACCGTGCCGTCCGGCCGCTGGGCGACGACAAACGACGCCTTGATGCCCGTCATGTTGAGCAGCGTGTCCGCGGACTGCGCGATGAGCAGCTGCGGCACCGGCTTCCCCGGATCGGCCACCGCGATCGCGATATAGTCCAGGAACACCTCCGCGCCCCGGATGATTTCCGCCTTTTTGATGTATTCCTCGAGGTCTTCCTTCAGCATCTTCTGAATGAGCGCCGGATCGGCGCCGTTGCGGCGGAGGAACGAAGCCGCCTCGAACGTCCGCGAGCCCGTGCGCATCGCGAAGCTCTTGGTATCTACGGTGATGCCGGCGAGCAGCGCCGTCGCCTCGCGTACGTCCAGCGTGATCCGCTCGTGAACGTATTGCAGCAGCTCGGTTACCAGCTCGCATGTGGACGACGCGTACGGCTCCATGTAGACGAGCACCGCGTCCTCGATGAACTCCTCGCTGCGCCTGTGGTGGTCGATGATGACGATCCGGTCGGTCTGCTGGAGCAGCCTCGGCTCCGCGACCATCGACGCCCTGTGCGTATCCACGACGACGGCGAGCGAGCGCTTGCCGGTCAGCTGGGACGCCTGCTCGGGCGTGATGAAGCGGCGGATCAGCTTGTCGTCTTCCTTGATCATGTGCATCATCTTCTGGATCGCCGGATTGACGCCCTCGAGCACGATGAACGCTTCCTTGCCGATCTGCTGCGCAGCCTTGAGCACCCCGATCGCCGCGCCGATCGAGTCCATATCTGGCATTCGGTGCCCCATGATGATGATATGGTCGCTCTCCTTCATCAGGTCGCGCAGCGCATGCGCGATGACGCGGGCCCGCACGCGGGTGCGCTTTTCCACCGCGTTGCTCTTGCCGCCGTAGAAGCTCTGCCGCTGGCCGAACTTGACGACCGCCTGGTCCCCGCCCCGGCCGAGCGCGATATCGAGGCTGCCCTGCGCCAGCTGGCCGAGCTCGGCGATATTGTCCGCGCCCGAGGCGAAGCCGATCGACAGCGTCATCGGCAGCTTGAGGTTCATCGTGATCTCGCGCACCTCGTCGAGCAGCTCGAACCGCGATTGCTCCAGCAGCTTGAGCGCCGCCTGATTCGCGATGACCATATAGCGGTCCGAGGAGAGCCTGCGCAGGAACAGGCCGTACTTTTGCGCCCACTCGTTGATCTCGCCCGTGACCTTGGACAGCATGAGCGCCCGCTGCTGCTCGTCCATGCCCTGGGCGACCTCTTCGAGATTGTCCATCATGACGATGCCGATGGCGAGCTTCTCGTCCTCATACTTCTTCGCGAGCGTCCAATGCTCCGTCACGTCATTGACGAACAGCATGCGCTCCGTCGGGCGGAACATCAGCTCGTATACGCGCCCGTTCAGCGTCGTCTCCCAGCGCCCGAGCGTCTTGTCCTTTTCCTTGGCTTGCTGGATGCCCGGGAACAGCTCCGCGAGTGGCATGCCCACAGCCGACGTGCGCTCCATGATCTTCGAGATGAAGCCGTTGTGCCACTCGACCTCTTTATCCTCATTGTACAAAATAAGTCCGAATGGCAGGCCGCCGACAACCTCGGTCCCTACGCCCCGAATGCGTGAGGACAGCGTCAGTACGTATTCGTCCCATTCCTTGCGGAAAGCCCGCTCGGCGAGCAGAGAGAACATGCCGACGGCGCCGCCCGCGATCAGCGCGACGATGCCAAGCGGCCAATAGAACCAAGTGAGCGCGACAGTCAGCAGGAAGATGAGAGCAAGCGCCCAGACATTGTGCATGCCGTGCCACCGCTGAACGAGAAATTTGGGCATTGGCTTCGCTCCCCTACTTCTTGTCAAAATAACGGCGCAGCGGGAACGCCGTATCCAGCAGTCCGATCAAATACAAAGGCTGAATCAGGAAGAGCGGTATCGCGATCAGAATCGGCACGACGCTGGACCACTTTTTCTGATAGGCCAGGTAAAAGAAGAAGCCCAGCGCCTGAATGCGGAACAAAAAGTCCAGCACGGGCACCGCGTTGTCCGACGCGACCGCCCAGAAGTTCGGGCTGCTGGCGGGCATGGCAAACTGTATAATCCATACGATCACATACAGCAGCACCGTGCTCTTGGGCAGCATCCAGTCTCTCATGGGCGCTAGCCCCGGCACGACGATGCCCAGCCAGGCCAGCATCCTGCGGGAGATGCCGTGCGTGATGATCGCCAGCAGGAACGAACAGAGCATGAGCAGCATCGGGAGCAGCCTGACGACGGCTTCGCCGAATGCCTGAGCCGTTCCCGTCCAATCCCCGGTCAGCAGATTGCTGGCCTGGAGCTCCTGTATTTGCTGATCCAGGAAGGACGCCAGCTGGGCGGTGAAGTCGATGTCGTACTGGACGGAGAACAGCGTCAGCTCCGTCACAAGCTGTGCGAGCAATATAATAAATGCTACCGTAACGACGGTCTTCGCGGCGATTCGCTTCTTGTACATATGGCCGATCACGATCGATGGCACGAGGAAAAAAAATCCGAAAGTCAGCGCGAGCGCTCCCGCACTGCCCAGGAGCATGAAGGCAACCGCGGCGATCACGGCGATATGGATGGCAAAAGAAACCGGGCGCAGCATCGTGTACAATACGACCATAGGCGTCATTAAGAAAAATATCGTGATTCCGCTCAGCGGGGTAGCGACGCTGAGCAGCATGAGCAGCGCCACGGCACTCCAGGCCAGCGACTTCAAGGCCGTGTTCAACAAATTTCACCTCTTGCGAATGTGTTCTTCCAGTGCCGAGAGGTCGCGGTATTGCTCCTCCAGCTGATGTCCCTCTTGCTTCAGGCGGCTGAGCTTGTCCTCGACCGCCCGATCGAGATCGCGGTAGGAGACGCCCAGACGACGTCCCAGAATGTAGGCGCTCGCGATGAGTCCGGACAGACTGTCCGTGATCCGCGCTGTGCTGCCCTCCCACATGGCCCTGAACAGACGGGATACCTGATCCAGCACCTCGCTCTTCAGCCATTCGATTGACCGGGCGCGCCCGGCGACATCCAGATTCTGATCGACCTGAGACAAATCTCGTCCCTCCTTCGAGAAAATCCATTGTCGGACGGCTGCGCGCCCGTCATCCTAGCGCCAAAGCTGTATCCATCATTATAGCACATAAACTCGCCGCTCCCGCAATGGCATTTGCTAGTCTAGCCGACGGCGCGGCAGAGGACAGGAACGGCGCGCTGCCGCCGTTTGAGCGGTATCCCCTTCGCTAAGGCTGCGCGCTTTCCGTGCCGGCTTCGCCACCGCTCCATTATGACGGTTGCCGGCTGCCGAAGACGCGAATTCGACCTCCCCTCTCCCTCGCCCATCTCCATACCTGCCCCGTCATGCCTGCATTACGACTCCGCCTCTATCCCGCGCCCCTTTTAAAACGGTATCCCCCTCGCCAAGGAAGTCTCCGCCGCCGTTCCTCCGATATTGCTCATCGCGACCTCTCCTGTCCTGGGAAAGACCGATAAGCTCGCTCATAACCCTGAACTGCGCCTGCCGATGTCATCCTGTTCGCGCCTGCGTATATTTTCTTGAACCGCGCCTGCGCATCGTCCCCACCGAACTTGCTTACAGCGGCCAGCCAGCCTCCCGAGTTGCTCGTTTTCCTGACCCAAGGGGATACGGTTAAAAAGGGAGAAAAACGGTTGTCGGACGGCGGGGAGCGGCGCTCCAAACAAAAGGCTGCCCCGAACCAAATGTGATCCGGTGGCAGCCCGTCGCGAGCAAATAATCAATAGAAGCATGTTCGGATGCACACCCGGAGACATGTGCGGGAGGATATTCGGGAGTTGCTCAGATACAATTCAGGACGTAGGTACCGAATTGTCCCTGCCCGGATGCGCGGTCCACTCGTTCGGTCCCGCCTCGCGGACATCGAGCCCCAGCCTCCGAAGCGCGGACATCGGGATGTAATCCCGCTCCCCGATCGACAGCAGCTCGGCCGCACCGCCGGGCCATGTCAGCCTGCGGCCCCGCTCGAGCATCAGCTCGCCCGGCAGCGGCACATCCGCCGGCGCCGTGCCCTGCCAGGCGGCTGCGCCTGCGGCGCGGCCAGACACGCTGCTATGCAGCTGGCCGCTGCCGCCCTTGAACTCGCCGCCCTCCGCAGCCAGCGTATGCGTACGCGCATCCCGGCGCAGCGCATACCCGAGCGGCTCCACAATCCGCACGTCCGCGTATCCTTCGCCCCGGTAGGAGACCGCGGCATAGTCCTGCGTACCAGAGCCCGTCTCCAGCCTCAGCTTGCCCGCTCCGTCCTTCGGTACGCGCACGAACGCGCTGCGAATCGGCTCGCCGACGCGCACCGTCTTGTGCAGCCCATTCCCGTCCAGCGCGACACGGCCGCCGATCAGCACGTAGCGTATGCCCGCGGACGGCAGCTCAGGCCGTTCGACCGTCGAGCGGTCGCCGATCCGGGCATAGTCGAACACGACGATGTCCGCGTCCATTCCTTTGGCGAGGCGACCTTTGCGGCGCAGCGCCGGCGCCTGTTTTTCCAGCCGCTGCGCAGGCATGAGCGTCATCTTGGCGATGGCGTCCATGAGCGGGACGACGCGGTGCTCCCGCACGTACAGGCCGATCGTCCGTGCGAATGTGCCCGATGCCCGCGGGTGATTGTTGTTGCCCGGCTCAAGGATCGCATCGCTGCCGATCATGACGAAGGGCGCGGCGAGCGAGTCCTCGATGTCCTGCTCGGGAATCGCGTAGGCGACGGCGAGCTTGCCTTCCTTTTTGAACGTGCCGAACGTCGTCTCCGTCAGCCGCTCCGACGTGCCCGCAATCTGGAGATCCTTGTACGTGATTCTGAACCGCTCCTGCCAGCCTTCGTCGAACCGGGCCGAGTTCAGGTAGGTGCCCCAATAGTCGTACGGGTACGTGCAGGCGGTCATATCCAGTCCATCGGCGCGGGCGCGGGCCAGCATGTCGAGCGATTGCTTCATCGAAAAGGTGCCGCCCGTACTGTTGATATGATCGACGTGAACGGAAGCGCCGGTCGCGCGCGCATAGCCGATAATCTCGTTCATGGCGTCGATATTCGTGCCGGGCTCGGTCATATCGGAGTACCGGGCATGGAAGTAAACCGGCACATTGTACTTGTAGGCCAGCCGCATGAGCGGCAGCACCTCGGCGGCTCCGATGCCGGGCACATACTCCAGGCTGAACGAGATGCCGAGCACGCCGTCCTGGAGCGCCTGCTCGGCTTCGGCCTCGAGCGCGCGAATCTGTGCGGGCGTCGCCGGCGTGTACAGGCCGATGCCCTGTCTGTTGCGCGCCTTCGTATAGAAGAACGATGCGCCATAATGGAGCGGTGTGCCCGCCCGCTCATAGTACGGGTACCACTTGCGCGGCGCGTCGGTGCCGCCGTGCATGGCGATATTGGCGGTGACGCCGTCGGCAATTTTGTTCCAGACGCCGAGCGGATTGGGATCGTAGGACAGGTTGTCGATGAAGCCCGGCGCGACGACCAGCCCCTCCGCATGGATCGTGCGGCGGCCCCGAACCGGCTGATCCGTCACGAGCGCGATGTCGCCGCCGCCGATCGCGACGTTCATCCCTTCGCGATCCAGACCCGTCTCCGGATTGATGACCCTGCCGCCTACGATGACCGTATCGTAGAGGCGCCCCAGCTCTTCCTCCGTCGGACGCTCCAGCTCCGGCTGCCGTGCCGGCACAGCAGCAGCCTGTATGCCGTCTGCAGCCGTCGTATCCGCGACCCGCCCGTTGCCGGTCGTGCCGGTCGCGGTACTCGAAGTCCCGGCCGCAGCCTTCTGCGCGCCCGCCAAAGAGGCGGCGGTCCGCCCGGATTTCCCGTGCGAACTGCCGCCTCCCGTAATGGCGCCGACTGCGATCGCGGCCGCCGTGACGGCTGCGATCGCATATCCGATTGATTTTGCGGTAATCCATTTGAACATGGGACAGCCTCCAAAGTAGCTTAGGACCGGAGCTGCTCGCAGCAATTCCATCCTTTTCCACTTTCTAAGCTTCCCTGATAGCTCTCTTTTCATCCGCGCCCTGACCCATAAAGGACCGTGCGCAATAATCGATAATATCGCTGCGGCGTACGATGCCGATGAATGTCCGCGTGTCGTCCACCACCGGCACGAAGTTCTGGCCCTTGGCGAGCGAGATTAAATCCTCCATATTCGCATCGATCTGCACGGGCCTGTTGGAGAGACGCAGCGGCACATCGGATAATGGGATGCGAGCGGTTTGCTCGAATGATAGCCCTTGCTTGTTTTTCAGATACCACAGCAGGTCGCCTTCGGTGACGGTGCCTACGTACTTCCCGTCCTCGCTGAGCACGGGGACAGCCGTATAGCGGTGACGCTCCATACGCTCGAGCGTCTGGCGCAGCGTAGCATTCGAAGGCAGGCATACGACCTCCTGCTTCGGCAGGAGGAAAAACGCGATATTCATGTGTTCCTCTCCTCTGGCGTCTGGCGCGATTCATCAGAATCCTCACCCATTATACCATGCGTCTCCGAAGCGTACCAAGGCAGATGACGAGAGCGCTGCCGCTTGCTGCCAGACACCAAGTGGAGCCGGCGTATCGCCCGATGCGCGCCGATTCGAATTTACTGCAGTGGCCGTCCCCAAAAAAAGATAGCGCCCGGGCATCCGGCGCCATCTTCCTTTCTTAACTGAAAAGCCTCTCCATAGTCACGCCCAACTGCCGTCTCTATCTGAACTGCAGCTCATCCCGCAGCGTGGCAAAATGATCGACGACCTCGGCGCAAAACTGTGTGCCCGCATGTGCGTACAGCTCCGCAATCGCTTCGTCTGTCGTTCTGCCCTTGCGATACGGACGATCGGTCACCATGCTATCGAACGCATCGAGTACGCAGCATACGCGAGCTCCAAATGGAATAATATGTGTTCTTAATCCCTTGGGGTAGCCCCCGCCGTCCCAGCGCTCATGATGGTATCTGACGATATCGAGCACATATCTGGGAAGGGGATCATCCTTGAGCAGTCTCGCACCCATCTCCGGATGCTCCTTCATGATCGTCCATTGCTCCCGCGTCAGCCGGTCCGTCGAATTCAATATTTCCGGAGCGATCAGGAGCTTTCCGACATCATGCAGGAAGCAGCCGCGAATCAGCCATTGTTTCTCTTCGTGGCTGATCGGGAGCCGATCGGAGAGCATGTCCGCAAGCCATGCCACACGCATACAATGCCGATACGTCTCGAGATGACGCTGCCGCAGCTCGTTCATCCAATAGACAGCCATTCCTTGTTCGTGTGCCTCCCGGCTTACCAGACGCCGACTCACATTGTCCCCATCCTCTCGAACTAGCTAAATATTGTAGGCCCCTTTTCCTTTTTGCAATCGTACACAAATTTTGTCGAAGAACCTGCCTTCTTTCCCGACATGACCGATAACATTTGTCGTACAATTATAGTTGTGCGACAGTAAGGAGGAAGGTACCGTTCAGATGGAGATGACAACAATGGGTCCGGAAACAAAGCCGATTGATGTATGGGCTGGTCCCGAGAATGACTATTCCTTATCCGACTTGAACGATGATTCGGTTATCGAGATTTTTCTGTCGATGTTCGAAAGATCGCCGCATACGCAAAAAAACTACAGGCGCGCAATTATGCAATTCAGAGCGTACATAGGCGATACCCCGCTGCGCGAGGTGTCATGGAGAGTGTTGGAAGCCTACAAGCTGGGGCTGTCGAGGGGATCGGCGAGCCGGACGGGAAAGCCGCTCGCGCCGGCGAGCGTAGCCGCGCTGATCGCGCCGCTCAAGTCGCTGTATAAATGGGGAGGAGACCCGAATATCGGCTTGTTCCAGCGCAATCCGACCAGCTCGGTCAAGCTGCCGCCGGTCAAGGTCACGAGCAGCCACCATTACTTGACCCGCAGCGAGATCACCAGTCTGCTGAATGCGCTAAAAAGCCAGAACCGGCGCAACTATCTGATCGGCCTCTGTCTGATCACACTGGGACTTCGCGTATCGGAGCTGACGTCTATTAAGTATTCCCACTTCCGCTACGATCAGGCGGAGACGGGCGTCTGGCTGACCGTCGTGGCCGGCAAAGGCGGCAAAGACCGCCATGTCAAGGTTCCGCCGGTGCTATGGCGCCAGCTGTCCGAATATTTGACCGGCTGCAGCCTGCCATCGACAGCACAATCCGAGTCTAAGGATGCCCGATTGTTTCCAATGACGACCCGCCAGGTTGAGCGCGTCATCAAAAAAGCGTCCCAGGCGTTACCCGGCAAAAGTCCTACGCCTCATTGGCTACGTCATACGAGCGCGACGCTCGCTTTGTTGAAGGGCGCTTCCTTGCAGCAGGTTCAAGAAACGCTTGGCCACACGCATATCAATACGACTCAGCGGTATTTGCATACGGTCGAGCAGATCAAAAAATCCGCTACCGACTTTATAGAGGAGAGTCTGCAAGAGCTGGAATGTAAAAACATGTTGTCGAAATGAGTCTAATTTCCTATAATCAATTATAGGAAATTTTCCATCTCAAGCAATCTACGGTACATAGGTCGCACAACTATAATTGTACGACCTTGCCACTCTTGAGTAAGTATACCCGATATAAACAGTAAAAAACCCTCCACTCTACGTTAAGCAGAGCGAAGGGCTTTGTTGTATATAGAGGTAAATCAGTCGGTCGTGTAAGGCAGCAGCGCCATTTGGCGGGAGCGCTTGATGGCGACCGTCAGCATGCGCTGATACTTCGCCTTCGTGCCGGTCACACGGCGGGGCAGGATCTTGCCGCGCTCGGAGA
This sequence comes from Cohnella sp. 56, assembly GCF_037963805.1. Taxonomy (NCBI): domain Bacteria; kingdom Bacillati; phylum Bacillota; class Bacilli; order Caryophanales; family Paenibacillaceae; genus Cohnella; species Cohnella sp. 56. The sequence goes on from NZ_JAZDQE010000007.1 coordinate 292,852, forward strand.
TGAACTTGCGGAGCAGGTCCAGGTCCTTGTAGTCGACGTGCGTGATCTTGTTAACCGTGAAGTAGCAGACTTTGCGGCGCTTGTTGCGTCCGCGGCGGAACTTGCGGGGCTCGCGTTGTTCGCGGTCGCCGCCTCCGCCCGGTCCGCGGTTCTCGCGGGGCGTATAGGTGCGCTCTTCACGAGCGGCTGGTGCTTGTTGTTCGCTCATTTATAGTACCGTCCTTCCCTGTCTTAGAATGGCAGATCATCGTCCGATATATCGATCGGCTTGCCGTCATCGGCGAATGGATCCGAATTGTTGCCGCTTCTGGATCCGGAACTGCGACCGCCGCCGGAGTTGCCTCCGCCATAGCTGCCGCCGCCACCACCACCGCCGTATCCTCCGCCGCTATTGCCGCCACCGCCATTGCCTCCGCCGTACTCGTCCCGTCCTTGCGATCCGCCTTCGCGGTTCGGCGATTCGAGGAAGCGTACGTTGTCTGCGATGACTTCGGTGACATAGACGCGCCGGCCTTCGTTGTTCTCGTAGTTGCGCACCTGAATGCGCCCCTCGACGGCGGCCAGTCGGCCCTTCCGAAGGTAGTTCGCGCACGTCTCGGCCAGCTGGCGCCAGGTCACGATCGGGATGAAGTCCGCCTCGCGTTCGCGTTCGCCCCCGCCTGAATCGCGGGAGAACGGGCGGTCTACAGCCAGCGTGAATTGGGCCACGGCCACGCCCGCAGGCGTGTAGCGAAGCTCGGGGTCTTTGGTTAGGCGTCCGATCAGAATAACACGGTTCAACATCTTCGGTCCCCTCCTGCGAGTGACGACTTGAACGGCGTTAACCGCCGGGTATTGCGTGCTGTGCTGACTTAAGCGACTGCCTTAAGCGACATCGCGTACGACGATGTGACGGATGATTTCGTCCGTGATCTTGAGTACGCGTTCCAGTTCGGTGACCACAGCCGGCTCGGCCGTGAAGTGAACCAGCACATACGTCCCGTCGCGGTGCTTGTTGATCTCGTAAGCGAGGCGCTTCTTGCCTTGTACCTCATGCTTCGTGATCTCGCCGCCGTTCGCGATGATGCCCTGGAATTTCTCCGTGACAGCTTGAACGGACTCTTGGTCCACGTCCGGACGAATGATGTACATCAACTCGTAGTTGCGCATCTTCGTTACCTCCTTTTGGTCTTTGGCCCCCCACTTCGATACCGTAGAACCTGTCCACGGCTGAGGAGCAAGGAGTATGCCTTTTTACCGCATACCTGAATAATTTATCACATCTGACCGCATACCGCAAGGTTTTTCCCGCAACACTAAGTCCGGGAGGTGATCATCAGATGGGTGAGCAGACGCAGTTCGAGCCGGGCGACCGTGCGCCGAACAACGGACATTACATGGAAGTGAGCGAAGACGCTTTTCACATGAACATCCAGGATCCGAAGCATGTGACGCTGGAGAAGGGCGAGCGCTTCCCGGAGACGACGAACCACAACCGCAAGTGGAAAAAAGTCAAACAATTTTAAGCGGCGCGTATAGTGCGATCCGATCCCGGACATTCTAATTACCGGCGACGAACAGAGAGGTGTGGTTCCGTTGAACCTTTGCAGGCAACAACCCGCAGGAGGAACGTCCAAGACGGAGTAGGAAGCGAGGGGTTGTGTCGCAGACATGGTCTTGCAATACACGTTATCGCGTTAGCGAGCCTTCAAGTGCCGAAGCGCCGGTATGAACTGGCAACGTCAAGAACGTCAAGGAAGTCCAGCTTCGATTAACGTCGCCCGAAAAGCCCCGCAAGGGGCTTTTCGTCATATCGATCGTCGTTTTTGTTTTGATCAATGGGTATTAACTGTGCTACAATATGATCAAGTTAACCGGAGAAAGGAGAATGCCCATGATCAAGCTGGAGCGCGAAAACACCGTTCTTCGTCTCGCCTCCTGGTTGTTGTTCGCCATGTTCATGGTATTCTCCACGCCTACGCCCATGGTGGAGTCCGCCGGCGAATCCGCCGCCTCCGGCCTTAGAGGCACCGAATTCCACACGCATGTTCAATCCCGATCGCCGGATGCGACCGCATCCAAAGCTCGCTTGAGAACCCCTCGCCGTCGCTTTTGGTTCCTTTTGGCGGCCTTGATTTTTCCCGTACCCACTCTGCCTTTCCGGATTCCCGCTTATCATCGCGCCCGTATGGCATCCGTGCTCGTGATGCTGCGCAAGCTCCTGCTTAATCCCGTTCCCTTCTCATCTACGCTCTTTTCCTCGATTGCCTGACAGACAAGCGCATGCTCCAGGCGTTTTCAGCCCGAGAGAGGCGTTTATTTGACATGCCTTACGGGTTCTGATCGCCGTCCTTCGCATGCCGCGCATTATCCAGCCGACCCTTCACTGAGCTGAATAGACCATTCACGCCATAAGACCCTTCGCAAAAGACCAAAATGACGGTCTTTCTTTCCTGCTGCCCAATTTTCGGTACACCATTTCGTTTTTATAAAGAAAGGATGTTGACCTATGGATATCCGTGAGACGGATCTGCCCGGCGTAGGCCGTAAATATCGCATGATCACGCGCAGCGGCGACAGACTGGTCGTCGTCGTCCACGATGACGGCCGCCGCGAGCTGTACCACTTCGACTATAACGATCCCGAAGACAGCATCTCCATGATCACGCTTGACGACGAGGAGGCGCGGTCGATCGCCGCTATCGTCGGTGGCATGACCTACAAGCCGCGCCTGCTCGAATCGATCGAGGTCGCGCTTAGCGATCTGGTCATCGAGTGGTACAAAGTCGAAGCCCGCAGTCCCTGCGTAGGCGCGAGCATCGGCGGACTCGAGATCCGGCAGCGGACCGGGGCGACCGTACTGGCCGTCGTCGATAAAAACCACGGCAGTCATATTACGCCCGGCCCCGAGTTTGTGCTGACCGCCGACTGCATGCTGATCGCAGCCGGCGAGCGTGACAGTCTAAGGGCGCTCAAGCGTATTCTCGCAGGCGGGGAGGGCTAATATGAACCATCTCGTACTTGAGATCGGCCTGGCGATCGCGCTCATCGCGCTCGCGGGCCTGGTGTCCGCCAAGCTCCGCTTCTCCGTCATTCCGTTTTATATCATCGTCGGCATGGCGGTGGGACCGCACTCTTTCAAGCTGTGGCACCTGGATTTCCGCTTCATCGAGAGCGCGTCGCTGATCGAATTTCTGGGCAGGCTCGGCGTGTTGTTCCTGCTGTTCTACCTCGGCCTGGAATTTTCCGTCGGACGTCTGCTTAAATCGGGCAAGTCGATCGCCTTCGGCGGAACGATCTATATCGCGATCAACTTCACGCTCGGCCTCGTATACGGATTCGTGACGGGCTTCCCGCTCGAGGAGGTGCTGGTCATGGCCGGCATCACAACGATCTCCTCCACTGCCATCGTCGCCAAGGTGCTCGTCGATCTGAAGCGTACCGCCAATGCCGAGACGGAGCTCATCCTCGGCATTATCATGTTCGAAGATGTCTTCCTCGCGGTCTACATCTCCATCCTTTCGGGACTCGTGCTCAGCGACTCCTCGTCCGTATGGGGCGTCCTCAGCTCCGCCGGCATCGCCTTCGCTTTTATGCTCTTCATGCTGACCGTCGGCCGCAAGTGCGTGCCGCTGCTTAACAAAGTGCTGAATATACGCTCCAACGAGCTGTTCGGGCTCGTCGTATTCGGCGGACTGTTCCTCGTCGCCGGCTTCTCCGAGACAATCCATGTCGCCGAGGCGATCGGCGCCCTGCTGTTCGGACTCGTGCTGGCGGAGACCAAGCATGCCAAGCGAATCGAGCACTTTATTATGCCGTTCCGCGACTTTTTCGGCGCCGTCTTCTTTTTCAGCTTCGGCCTGACGATCGACCCCCTCCAGCTCGGAGACGCGCTCTGGCTGTCGCTGGGCGCCGTAGTCGTCACGCTGATCGGCAATTATGCCGCCGGAATGCTGGCGGGCCGCAGCGCGGGCTTGTCGAGCAAGGCCTCCTCCAATATTGGCCTCACCATCGTCGCCCGCGGCGAATTCTCGATCATTATGGCCAATATGGCGAAGGCCGGCGGCCTGCTCGCCATTCTGCAGCCCTTCGCCGCGTTGTATGTCCTGATTCTCGCGATCCTGGGTCCGCTTTTGACCAAGGAATCCAAGAGCATCCACAAGCTGCTCAGCCGCATCTTCAAGTGGAACCGGTCCGCGGATAATCAGGCCGCCTGATCCAATCGAACGTTACGCCTCGCCTTATTCCCGATTGATATGGAGGAGGAGCGATATGGAAGCTAGAATGGGAGTATCCTTCGGCCGCACGCTCGGCCTGTCTCTATCGAGGATCGCATGTGTGACGAGCCGCAGATCGGCAGCCGTCCATGCGGCGATCTCATCGGAGCTTCGCCTCGAGCGGATCTGGATATCCGGCGATACGTCAGGCTACCCAGTCTTCCGCATTGAAGCCGTTCAGCTGGCTCGGATCGCACGCACGATTGACCCGGATTGCCGCATCGAGATATTTCCGCTGCGACGTTAATTTTTTCTGGCAGACATCGCACAGGGCCCCGACGACTTGGAGAGTTGTCGGGGCCCTGATGGCGCTGCCGCAGTCGTGCGGATCGAAGCCAGATAAGCAAGCCGCGGGCTTCTTCGGAGCAAACAAAAAAGCAGCTCTTCGCGAGAGCCGCTTGTATGCTTATGTATGGCGGAGAGGGTGGGATTCGAACCCACGCACGCCTTGCGACGCCTAGATGATTTCGAGTCAACCCCCTTGGACCACTTGGGTACCTCTCCGCAGCAAGGAATATCATATCACAGGATTGGACAACTTGCAACTAGTCGTCCTGATCTTTTTGATCATTTTCTGCATGCTCGCGCGGGGCTGCCTGAAGCAGTTTTTTCATGCTTTTCTCGAACTTCGCGCGGGGCAGCAGGATGCTGTGCTTGCACTTCACGCACTTGATCCGGATGTCCATCCCCATCCGGATGATCTCCATCTCATTGGCGCCGCACGGATGCTGCTTCTTCATCTGCACGATGTCGCCGAGTCCGAATTCCTTCCTCTCCACCACTTTTAACTCCCCGCCCTCTCCATGGCATCGACTGCGTAATATCGCGGATTGCCCGCAGCTTCGAACGCTTTCTTAACCTCCGCATTGAGATGCCGGGAGACGGCCGCCTGCGTATTGGCCCGACACAGCACCGTCAGACGCAGGATCACATCGCTCGCGCTAAGCGTCTGAATGCCGAGATAATCGGCCTTGTTCACGATATTCGGATCTTCGAACTTGGCGGCCACGCCCCGCACGATATCGGCCATATGCTCCAGATTCTCGGTCGCGGCCACGGACACATCCACCACGGCGAGTACGTTGTTGACCGAATAGTTGGTCACGTCCGATATATTGCCGTTCGGCAGAATATAGACTTCCCCCGTCCAGCTGCGGATGCGCGTCGCGCGAAGACCGATCATCTCGACCGTCCCTTTGAACTTGCCGCCAACCTCGATCACGTCGCCGACGGAGAAGTGATCCTCCAGGATGACGAAGAAGCCGGTGATGACATCCTTGACCAGACTCTGAGCGCCGAAGCCGATAGCGAGTCCGATCACGCCCGCTCCCGCCAGCAGCGGCGCCAGGTTAATATTGAATTCGTTCAGAATAAGCAGCAGCACGATAAAGTTGATAATATAGGTCGTCGCATTTTTGAGCAGCTTGCCTACAGTTTGCACACGCCGTGTTCTGAGCTTCAGACGCTTGGACGCGCTCGGATTCATCACATTATCGATGATACGATTCACCACGATGCGGATGATCCGGCTGACGATGAGGATAACCAGAATGCGCAGCACGACCTTCAGCACACCTATCCACATGTGGGTATCGCTAACCGAGGTCCAGATGTCGTCCAGAAATTGTTCCCACAGCGTCAGTTTTTTTTCAATCGCTTCTTCCGCCAGATAATAGAACTGTTGAGACCCGATCATCATCCATCCCTCCTCATGCGAGCTGTTCATAGCCTGCCGGCCCGCGGCCGAACAGACCGCGGATCTCGACCCGTTCGTCGGCGATGATCTGCTTCACTGCTTCGAGCGAATCCTGCGGGAATTCGATCGACAGCGCACACCCTGCCGTAATCTCCTTGGGCGTCGGCCTGATATCGATATCGATGTCCGCGTATTCCAGCAGCATCTCGGCACGGAGCGCCTGCTGCGTAGAATCGAACGCGATGAGCAACGGTTCCATAGCTGTCTCCCTCTTCTCGCAACCTTCGGAGCTGCTAGCCTAGCTTGTCCCTCGAACAAGTATAAATACGGCCTCTCGTCCATATACTACTACTATTCCATGGAGGAGGCGAAGCGGACGAATGAATGGCGCTTGGGATAAAAGGGCCGGCTATGCGCCGGAAGCGGCAGCGCTCTCTCTGAAAATACCCTACAACGAACCTGCCGTCATGCAGCGGCTGTCCGAACGGCTCACGCGGGAGCTGTTGCGCCTCCCCTCCGACCGGCAGATCGTTGTCGTCTGCGTCGGCACCGACAGGTCTACCGGGGATGCGCTGGGTCCGCTCGTAGGCACGTCGCTGGCGCGCCATTCGCACGGTTTATTCGACCTGTACGGCACGCTCGACGAGCCCGTACATGCGATGAATCTGAGCGAGACGCTCTACAAGATCATGCGGAGCGTCAAGCGTCCGTATGTCATCGCGATCGACGCTTGCCTCGGACAAGTCGCCAGCGTCGGCTGCATCCACCTCGCCTCGGGCCCGGTCCGTCCCGGCGCCGGCGTGAACAAGGATCTGCCCCCTGTCGGAGATATCCATATGACAGGAATCGTTAACGTCGGCGGATTCATGGAGTACTTCGTCCTCCAGAATACGAGACTGAACCTGGTTGTGAAGATGGCCGACATCATCGCCGGCTGCGTCTCTACCGCCATCCGCAATTTCCGCGAAGCGGCTATTCCTTTTGCGTTGCCAGATTGATCGCGGTCTTCTCCTCCGGCGTGAGCTGGAAGCTCGATTCTCCCCTGTTCAGCGGCTTCGCGTACAGGAATGTCTGCTCGCGGCTATGGATGCCGGTGAGGACGACGCCGTCCTGCTCCTCGTTCACGATTGCGACCGAGAAGCTGATCTCGCCGCCCTGGTCGGCAAACGCATTGAACCGGTGAACGCCTACACGCCCTTTGAGCGCAGCGAGGCGTTTTCCTTGCGCAGCCAGCTTCGCGTCCTGCTCCGCCTGCTTGCGCTCGACGTTCGAGACATCGGCGTGAACCCTGGCCAGCACGTCCTCGAGCTGCGGCACCCCCGTCTCTCCGATCATGCGGCGCTGCGCCCTTGCGATTCTCGATAGTTTGACGCTCAGCACAATGACCCAGATCATCAGGATCACTATGAAAAGGCCGGCGCCTCCCAGCGCCGCCAGTACAACGTCTTCGTCCATGCCGTTCACCTTGAATGTCTCCCCCGCTCCACCCGGCGTCGCCGGGCTTTTTGATGCCTCTAGCTCATCGTCAGTTGCCTGACTCTATTGCTTGTCGCTTGTCGCTTGTTACTTGTTGCTTGTTACCTGCCGTCTATCGCCTGCTGACCGTTGCCTGCCGCATGCTGCCTGCTGACCGTTGGTCCGCCGCTGTCGGCTGCTCTGTTTGCTCTGCGATTCTAGGCTCTCAACGTATCTCCGATCTCCCGCACGGCGTTTAACATAGATACGATATCCGAATGCGCCGTATAATATCCCGGGCTTGCCCGCACGGCACCGGTCTCCGTCGTCCCCATGCTCTCGTGGCCGAGCGGCGTGCAGTGGAACCCCGCCCGCACGGCAATCCCGAATTGCCGGTCGAGGATGAAGGCCATCTCCGACGGATCGATGCCCTCCATCGTGAAGGAGACGATCGCCGTCCGCTCTTGCTCGATGCCGGGCCCCAGGATGCGAATGCCAGGGAACTCCAGCAAGCCTGCCATCAGCTCGCGCGTCAGCTCAAGCTCCCTGGCATGTATCCGGCTCACCGTCTCCCCTAGCACGAATCGTACGCCCTCTGTGAGGCCCGCTATGCCTACTGTATTGGGCGTGCCTGCCTCATACCTATCCGGCCTGGCCGAGGGCTGCTCAGGCGATTCTGAGCGGCTTCCCGTGCCCCCGTGCATGAGAGGCTCCAGATCCAGGTCGGGGCGTATATACAGTCCGCCCGTTCCCTGCGGGCCCATCAATCCTTTATGCCCGGGAAAGGCGAGCAGGTCGATGTTCATCGCCCCTACGTCGATCTCCAATACCCCTGCGCTCTGGGCGGCATCCACGAGCAGCGGGACCCCGGCCGCCTTCGCAATCTCGCCGATCTCGCCTACGGGCGCAATCGTGCCCAGCAGGTTCGAGCTGTGAGATATGGCGATGAGCCTGGTCGACGGCCGAATCGCTTGCTTGACTGCATTCAGACTCAACACGCCCGCCGCATCCACCGGCACATACGTGATATCGATCCCCAGCCGTCTTTTTAATGCCTCGAGCGGCCTGCGGACCGAATTGTGCTCCAATGCCGTCGTCACGACATGGTCGCCCGGCTTCAGCAATCCCACGATCGCCTGGTTCAACGCATGCGTCGTATTCAGCGTGAAGGCAATGTCGTTCGGGTTGGCGATCCGGAACAGCTTGGCGAGCGTCTTGCGTCCTTCAAACAATACCCTGCTCGCCTTCACCGCCATATCGTGACTGCCGCGTCCCGGGTTGGCCGCAGCCTCCCGCATGGCACGCTCCATCGCTTCCTGCACCCCTGGCGGCTTCGGCCATGACGTCGCTGCATTATCCAGATAGATCGGATGTTTATCGTTCATTCGTCTCCGCCTCGTTTCAATCTCTCAGGCTTATAATAAAAACAGCCCCGCCCGCTTGTCCGGGGCGGAGCCGCATGAGGTTCACAGGAGATTCCGCAAGCCGACGATCAGAGCCTCGGAGCCGATCGCAGCCTGCCTTCCTTCAACCTATGGCGTTATGCTTTTATCGCTTGCAGCAGCTCGAGGAGACGTTCGAGGTCTCCCTTGCCGTAATAAGCCAGCTCGATTCTGCCCTTGTCTTTGTTGGGCTTGATGCGTACCGTCGTCTGGAACTTCTCGCGCAGCGTCTCCTCGATCTCCTCGATGTACGGATCGCGCTTTTTGGCTTTCGCCTTAATCGTTTTGCCTTTGACGACTGCGTCCATCTGCTGCACGGCGTTTTCCAGCTCGCGTACGCTCCAGTTGTTGGACAGCGTTTGCTTCGCCAGTTCTTTGCGCTTCGTCTCTTCCTTGATGCCTGCGAGTGCGCGCGCATGGCCCATCGACAATGTTCCACGTGAAACATGATCCTTGATCTCATCCGGCAATGCCAGCAATCGCAAGAAGTTGGCGATATGCGAACGCGATTTGCCGACCTTGAGCGACAGCTCCTCTTGCGTCAGAGCAAATTGGTTCATGATCGACTGGTAAGCAATGGCCACTTCGATTGCATTCAGATCCTCACGCTGCACGTTCTCGATCAGCGCAATCTCCATGACCTGCTGGTCGCTATATGCTCGTACGACCGCGGGTATCGTCGGATTGTTGAGCAGCTGCGAGGCGCGGAAGCGGCGCTCGCCTGCGATGATCTCGAAGCCTCTGAGGGCCGTACGCACGATGATCGGTTGGATGACGCCATGTTCGCGAATCGACTCGGCCAATTCTTTAATCGCTTCGTCGTCGAATGTTTTGCGCGGTTGGTACGGATTCGCACGCAGCTGCGCCAGAGGAATCTCTACGATTTTATCGTCTTCCTTGATGGACAGAGACGTAATGAGGGCATCCAGCCCTTTACCTAGCCGCTTGCTCATACGTAATCACTTCCTTCGCCAGCTCGAGATAAACCTCGGCCCCTTTGGATCTTGGATCGTATGTGATGATCGATTGACCGTGCGACGGCGCCTCACTTAGACGCACGTTGCGTGGTATGACCGTCTGGTATACCTTCTGTTGAAAGTATTTTTTGACTTCCTCGATCACCTGAATGCCCAGATTGGTACGCGCGTCGAACATCGTTAGCAGCACGCCTTCAATCTGCAGCGACGTATTAAGATGCTTCTGGACGAGACGTATCGTATTCAGCAGCTGGCTTAAACCCTCCAGCGCATAATATTCGCATTGAATCGGGATGATGACCGAATCGGATGCCGTCAGCGAGTTGATCGTCAAAATGCCGAGCGAGGGAGGGCAATCGATCAGAATGTAGTCGAATTCGCTTCTCACCATGGCGAGCGCTTTTTTCAACCTGACCTCCCTGGAGATCGTCGGCACCAGCTCGATCTCGGCGCCGGCGAGCTGGATCGTCGCCGGTATGAGCTTCAGATTCGGCAGAGCCGTATCCACAATCGCCTGTTTGGGGTGGATCTCGTTGATTAATATGTCATAGATGCAATATTCCACATCGGCTTTGCTAATGCCGACACCGCTTGTCGTGTTGCCTTGCGCGTCAATATCCACAATCAGAACTTTACGTCCCAGCGTGGACAGACATGCGCCAAGGTTGACAGCCGTTGTCGTCTTGCCGACACCGCCCTTTTGATTGGCAATGGCAATAATTTTGGACAACCCGTTCACCTCATCGTCAGCCGCCTTACTGCTGTTTATCGATTTACTTACTGACCTGGACCATTGTTATTTTTCTTGGGAATCGTGATGACGATCTCGATATGATCGTCCAGCTCCCGTTCGCTCGATTTGATCGGAATGCCGGAGCCGGTCACCATATCGACCGATTGACGAATCGTATTGATCGCGAGACGTATATCTTTGGAAAAGGAAATGCGCCGCGTCTTGGCCGGCTTGCTGGCCTCCAACAGAAACGCTACCCGCGTTTCGGTCTGCTTAACGTTGAGTTCCTTTTCGATAATCTCCTGCAGCAGCTTGTCCTGCATTTCTTCTGTCGGCAGCGCCAGCATCGCGCGGGCATGTCTTTCCGTTATCTTGCGCTCCATCAGGGCCAGCTTGACCGTGTCACCCAGCTGCAGCAGACGAATCTTGTTCGCAATCGTAGACTGGCTCTTGCCCAGACGCTGCGCCAAGCTCTCCTGTGTCAGTTGATGCAGATCGATCAGCTTCTGATACGCGACAGCCTCTTCGATTGCAGTCAAGCCCTCGCGCTGAAGGTTCTCGATCAGCGCCATCGAAGCCGCCTGCGAATCGTTAATCTCGCGTACGATTGCCGGGATATGCTCCATACCAAGCTTCGTGACCGCACGCCAGCGTCGTTCTCCCGCTATTAGCTCGTACTTGCCTTCGCGTACGCGAACCACGATCGGCTGAATGACGCCGAGCGTCTTGATCGTCTGACATAGCTCGTCGATCCGGTCATCATCGAAGACGGACCGGGGTTGATAGGGGCTCGGGACGATATCCGCTACGGCGATCTGCCGAACTTCTTCCTGGCCGCTCCGTTCGGACAAGCCGAACAAGCGAGATAACGGTTCTCTCATTCTTCTATCCCACCACGTTCATCTGTAATGAGTTTCCGGTACTTCTACTTACTAGCCACAACCATTGATAGAAGTGCAGCGCGCAAACCCAGCACGAATGCATGGAGCACCCATTGCCAGAAAACCGATATTGTCGGCATATTTGCCTTTGCAAGGCAGACTACAGCCTTATCCGACCTCAAGCGACGAAAAAAGCGCCGCCATTTCACGCCTTCGAGGCGCATATGCGGCACGACGATTTGTATTACTATTTATATTCTCTATTGTACGCCTGAATCCTTCTCTTGAAAAGAGTTTCGTCGGTTAGTAGACTTATTTGTTCCACGTGAAACACGAAAATGTGGCAATTTTGTTTCACGTGGAACATATTTCATATCAGAGGCTGCTTAAGAGGAATCCCGGCCTTGCGAGGATACTCCTTCGGTGTGGCCGCCAGCTTGTCGATCACGATCAGCTGGCGAGCCGAATTCTCCAAGGGCAGCGATAATTCCCGCGTATACTTGAGCTCCGATCGCAACAGGCGAATCGCCTTGCCGCTCTCCTGAATCTCGTCCGCATTGTCCGATCCCTTCATGGACACGAAGCAGCCGCCGCGCTTCACAAAGGGCAGACAAAGCTCGCTCAACCCGGCAAGCCGGGCTACTGCGCGCGCCGTGACGAGATCATAGCGATCGCGATGGTCCGAGAGGCGGCCGATGTCCTCCGCCCTGCCATGAACGAGCCGGACGTGCTGGAGGTCTAACTCATCTACGACCGTCTGCAAGAACCGGATTCGCTTGGCAAGCGAATCGACGATCGTCACCTCGATCGCCGGCATCGCAATCTTGAACGGGATCGAGGGAAATCCGGCCCCCGCTCCGATATCCGCCAGCGAAGCAGCCTGAAGGGCCTCCGGAATTAACGCTAGCGTCAGGGAATCGTAGAAGTGCTTTTCGTAGACCGCCCCGCGCTCCGTAATTCCCGTCAGATTCATCTTTTCGTTCCACTCGACCAGTAGTCGATAATAGGCTTCGTATTGATCGAGTTGACCGTCCGTCAGCTCAATCCCGAAGTCCGCACCGACGCGATCTCTGAACCATTGCTGCAGTTCATCGGCCATTAGCTGCTCCGTGCCGCTGTCACGCGGTTGTAATGCTCGAGGTGCACGAGCAGGATGGACAGATCGGCGGGAGTCACGCCCGAGATACGCGATGCCTGACCGATGTTCAACGGCCGGATCTGATGCAGCTTTTGCTTGGCTTCCGTCGCCAGGCCATGGACAGCGGCATAATCGATATCGTCCGGAATCCGCTTTTTCTCCATCTTGGACAGCTTCTCCACCTGTGCGAGCTGCTTTTCAATATAACCGGTGTACTTGACTTGAATCTCCACCTGCTCCTTCATATCGTCGGACAGCGGCACAGGAGAGGGCGACATGCTCTCGATGTGTGCGTACGATACTTCAGGACGCCGCAGCAGCGTGATGCCGTCGACGGTGTTCTGGAGCGGCGCCGAGCCGAGATCCGCCAGCAATTGCTGCGTTTGCTCGTCGGGCTTGATGCGGACTTCCTTCAGACGCGCCAGTTCCGCCTCTACCTTCTGCTTCTTGTCCAGGAACAAAGTATACCGGTCATCCGAGATCAAACCGATCTCCTTGCCGAGCGGCGTGAGCCGCAGATCCGCATTGTCGTGGCGAAGAAGCAGACGGTATTCGGCACGGGAGGTGAGCAGACGGTACGGCTCGTTCGTGCCCTTGGTGACCAGATCGTCGATCATGACGCCGATATAGCCCTGTGAACGGTCGATGACGACCGGCTCCTTGTCCTGCGCCTTGCGTGCGGCATTGATACCGGCCATAATGCCTTGTCCGGCGGCCTCTTCATAACCGGAGGTGCCGTTGATCTGTCCGGCGGTGAACAGCCCGGAGATAATCTTCGTCTCCAGCGACGGCCACAGCTGCGTAGGCACGACTGCATCGTATTCGATCGCATACCCGGTGCGCATCATCTCGACCTGCTCGAGTCCGGGGATGGAGCGCAGAATCTGCAGCTGTACATCCTCCGGCATACTCGTCGACAGACCTTGGACATAATATTCCTTCGTATTCGCGCCTTCCGGCTCCAGGAAGATCTGATGCTTCGGCTTGTCGGCGAAGCGGACGATCTTGTCCTCGATAGAGGGGCAATAGCGAGGACCCGTCCCCTCGATCGCGCCCGAGAACATCGGCGCGCGATGCAGATTGTCGTTGATGATCTTGTGCGTCTCCTCGGACGTGTAGGTGAGCCAGCATGGCAGCTGCTCCCCGGCCCGCTCGGAATACTCCGTCTCGTAGGAGAAATACTTGGGCCGCTCGTCGCCCGGCTGAATCTCCGTCTTGGAGAAGTCGATCGTATCGCGATGCACGCGCGGCGGTGTGCCCGTCTTGAAGCGGACGAGCTTGAGCCCGTGCGTGCGCAGCGACTCGGACAGCTTCACCGACGGCTGCTGGTTGTTCGGGCCGCTCTCGTACATCAGCTCGCCCATAATGACCTTGCCGCGCAGATAGGTGCCCGTCGTGATGACGACGGTCTTGGATCGATATTCGGCACCCGTCTTCGTCACGACGCCGCGGCATACGCCATCCTCTACGATCAGTTCCTCGGCCATGCCCTGGCGGAGCGTCAGCTTCTCCTCGCGCTCGATCGTCTCCTTCATCGCATGCTGATACAGGAACTTGTCGGCCTGTGCGCGCAGCGCATGGACCGCAGGTCCCTTGCCCGTGTTCAACATCCGCATCTGAATAAAGGTCTTGTCGATATTGCGCCCCATCTCACCGCCGAGCGCATCGATCTCGCGGACGACATGTCCCTTGGCCGGCCCGCCTACGGACGGATTGCACGGCATGAAGGCGATCATATCCAGATTAATCGTCAGCAGCAGCGTCTCGCAGCCCATGCGCGCGGCAGCCAGTGCCGCCTCCACGCCTGCATGACCGGCGCCCACGACGATGACGTCGTATTCGCCTGCTATATATCCCATTGTGGATCAACTCCTTAATGTGAATGTAAATATTTATTTGCCTAAGCAGAATTTAGAAAATATCTGATCGAGCAGCGATTCGGAAGCCGTGTCGCCCACAATCTCACCGAGCGACTCCCATGCCGCCGCGATGTCGATCTGGATCAGATCGACCGGCAGCCCTTGCTCTGCGCCCTCGATCGCGTCTCCCAGCGAACGCGCCGCTGCGTGAAGCAGGGCGATGTGGCGCACGTTGCTCACATACGTCACATCCGCGGATTCGATCCCGCCGCTCAGGAACAATCTGGAGACGGCGCGCTCCAGATCCTCCAGTCCCTCGCCTTCCTTGGCCGACAGCGTGACGATCCGCTCCGGCGGATACAGTCCGCGGATCTCCTGCTCCTCCAGCTGCGCATCCAGGTCCATCTTGTTCAGGATGACGATGGCCGGGCGATCTCTCAGCTCCGCGAGCAGCCGCCTCTCCTCCTCGTGCAGCGACTCGCTGCGGCTCAGCACGAGCAAGATCAGATCCGCGTCGCCGAGCGCACCGCGGGACCTCTCCACGCCGATCCGCTCGACGACATCCTCCGTCTCGCGGATGCCCGCCGTATCGAGCAGCCGCAGCGGAATGCCCGACAGCGTCACCGACTCCTCGACGATATCGCGCGTCGTACCCGGTATATCGGTCACGATCGCGCGATTCTCCTTGACCAGCGCATTCAGCAGCGAAGACTTGCCCGCATTCGGTCTGCCGACGATGGCCGTCACGATGCCTTCGCGCAGCACCTTGCCCTCCGCCGCAGTCCGCAGCAGCGTCTCCACCTGCCGGAGCACCGCGCCGCAATGCTCTCGGATGACGCCTGCCGTCACCTCGGCGACGTCATGCTCCGGATAATCGATATTGACCTCGACATGCGCGAGCAGCTCGATCAGCTGCTCCTTCAGCGGCACGAGCCGCTTCGACAGCGCACCCTCCGCCTGCTTGCGCGCGACCTGAAAGGCGCGCGTGGACTTCGACCGGATCAGGTCGATGACCGCCTCTGCCTGCGCAAGATCGATCCGGCCGTTCAGGAAGGCGCGCTTGGTGAATTCGCCAGGCTCGGCCATCCGGACGCCGCTGCGCACAATGAGCTCCAGCACGGACTGCACGGCGACGATGCCGCCATGCGTACTGATCTCCACCACATCCTCGGCTGTGAAGGAGCGCGGCCCCCGCATCACGGTGACGAGCACCTCGTCGAGCACGCTCCCGCTCTCCGGATCGCGAATCCACCCATAGTGAACGGTATGCGTCGACACCCGCCGCAAGTCCTCCCGCGACTTGAACAGCGGCGCCACCTTGTCTATCGCTTCCGGTCCGCTCACGCGAACGACGGCGATGCTGCCCTCACCGAGCGCCGTCGCCACCGCCGCAATCGTATCCTCGTTCATATTGTTCCCTCATTTAACGGTATGCTGATAAAATCCCCGTAACCTGCCATAAACAAAAAACGCAATGGTTGCTTGCATCTGCAAGCCATTGCGCTTCACATTCATTCACTTGATAGCAATGACGACGCAGCGGTTCGGTTCATCGCCTTGACTGTACGTACGGACATGGGGGTGACCCTGGAGCTTCGCGTGGATGATCTTGCGCTCGGAGGCGCTCATCGGCTCGAGCACGATGTCCTTCCTCGTGCGCACTGCGCGCTGCGCCATCCGCTCGGACAGCGACTCGAGCGTCTGCCGCCGGCGCTGCCGGAACTGCTCGGCATCGAGCACGATGCGCAGATGACGGTCGGAATGCCGGTTCGCGACGATGTTGGCCAGATACTGAAGCGCGTCGAGCGTCTGCCCTCTGCGACCGATCAGCATGCCGAGATTCGAGCCGGTCAGATTGATCGATACTTCGTCCGATCCGTCGTCCCGCTCGATCTCGACGGTCGAATGCATGGCGTCGGTGACTTCGCGGAGAAAAGCGACCGCATGATCGATGCCGTCCGGCAGCAGCTCAAGCTGCACCCGGGCTTCCTTGGCGCCGATCAGCCCGAACAGCCCCTTGCTGGGCTGCTCGAGCACGGTTACCTTGACGCGATCCTCACTTACCCCGAGAGTGGCGAGGCTTTTTCTTACCGCTTCCTCCACCGACTTTCCGGTTGCTTCGACCTTTTTCATCTGCGATGGCCTCCTTGCCGTTGCCTTGCGGCTCGGCTTTGCGTCCATACATGAAATAGTTCTGCGTGATCGTGTAGATATTGCTATAGATCCAGTACAGCGGGAGCGCGGCCGGGAACGACAGCGCCATGACGAAGATCAGCACCGGGAAGATCAGCATCAGGCCCTTCATCGCGCCCATCTGCTGCGGCTGCTGCGACTGCATCATCTTCGATTGAACGAAGGTGGTCAGCGCGGCGATGACCGGGAGAATGTAGAACTTGTCCGGCTTGCCAAGCTGGAGCCACAGGAATGTATGCTCGTAAACGTTGGCGTTGACGGTAATGGCGCGATACAGCGCGATGAAGATCGGCATCTGGATAATCAGCGGGAAGCAGCCGGCCAGCGGGTTGACCTGATGCTCCTGGTAGAGCTTCATCATCTCTTCCTGCTGCTTGCGGGTGTCGTCCTTGTACTTCTCGCGAATTTCCTTCATCTGCGGCTGCAGCTTCTGCATTGCCTTCGTACTCTTGTACTGCTTGATCATGAGCGGCAGGATGATCGTCCGGACGATGATCACGAGCAGCAAAATTGCGAGGCCGTATTCGCCTCCGAAAAACTTGGCGAACTTGTCCAGCATGAGCGAGAACCAGTAAACGACGTTGCTATCCCACCAGCCGTGGCTATCGGCGAGATCTTGAGTTGTCTTCCTCGTTGAAGGCGGCGTACAGCCCGACAGGAAGACCATCAAGGTGACCAGCATGCCGGAGACCAGCCATAATTTGCGATTGCGCAACAACAAACCTCAAAACTCCCCTCTAAAATAACTCCACCGGGTGGAGCTGTGACTTCGAAGCCGATTCGGGAAACGTGCCAACGAACTCGCCGTCCCCGAATCGAGGGGCTGATCCGTTTAATTTCTAAGCAAACACAAGTCAACTATACCATAAGATTATTAGCAATGAAAAGCGCGCGGGGCGCCGCTTCGCGTCTTCGGCCTGCCTCCGCCGGACCCTGTCCGGGGCGGCCTGCCATCCTGCGGCGGAGGCGGCGTCGAGCCCTTGATCAGGCCGGCCTTGCGCAGCACGTGAAGCACGCTTCTCTCCATCTCTATATAAGGAAGCGCGAGCGCGGGCTTGCGCACGATCAGAATCAAATCCGTGCCTTCCACGATACGGGACCCGTTGTGCCGCACGATCTCCTTGATCATGCGCCGCATCCGGTTGCGCACGACGGCGCCGCCCAGCTTGCTGCTCACGGAGATGCCCAGACGGTACTGGCCCGGCTCCGGCTTGCGCCGCCAGTAGACGACGAACTGCGAATTCGCGAACGACCTGCCTTGCCTATAGATTCGGCTGAAGTCCTCTTTGTTCCTCAGCCGCAGCTTTCTCTCCATCCTCATCCCTCGTCGCCGGAGCGGATTGCGCCTATATATGGAGGCGGAAAAACGTATATACATGAAAAAAGACCACCTGACGTGGTCTTTATCCTTAAGCGGACAGTACTTTGCGGCCTTTTTGGCGGCGAGCGGCGAGAACCTTGCGTCCGTTCTTCGAGCTCATCCGGCTGCGGAATCCGTGTACCTTTTTGCGCTTGCTGACGTTCGGCTTAAATGTCGGTCCCACTTCTTGATACCTCCTTACAAAAAGAACTCATATGTCCATTCATTAAACCATAAGCGGGCTCCAAAGTCAACGAAATCAACGGCGGACCGAATCGGAAGATATTCACATGTGCATAAAAAGGGAGAGAAAAAAGACTCATATCTGAATTTGTCGAAACTCCGCACAGAATATCAACAATATCTTGTGTTGTGCACAGAATTCATCCACAAGTTATTGAAAATGTGGATAACAGGGCGAAATCCGTTGAACTGAGCGGGTTCTTCTGCTATGATAATCTCACCCATCCGACGTGGATAACGAAAGATACACCCCATATTATTAACAGCCTGTGTATAAATCTGTGAACAAAATCCCTTCTTATGGACATCTCGCTAAAGAATAAAGAGGAATTGTGTGGATAACTTGTTGCAAAGGACATCCTTCGACATCGCCGCCCTCCCTCTTGTCCGCTTGACGGGTTAAAGGAGTGACTCCATGTGGACAGCCGCAATCACGAGATCTGGCAGCAGGTCTTGTCGGTCATCCAGACAAAATTAAGCAAACCGAGTTACGATACGTGGTTCAAAGCCACCAAAGCGAGCTTCCTTAATGACGAGACCGTTGTTGTAACTGCTCCCACCACCTTTGCGGCGGAATGGCTGGAGAACAGATACAAGAAGCTCGTCTCTTCGACGCTCTCCGATTATTTGAACCATCCGGTAGAGGTCCGCTTCGCGATCGAGGAGTTCCGGCCGCCCGAACCGCCCGCAGCGTTCCCGGCCGTACCGGTGATCAAGAACGCGGGACCCGAAGAGCCCGTCGGTCATATGCTCAATCCGAAGTACACATTCGATACATTCGTCATCGGCGCCGGCAACCGGTTCGCGCATGCCGCTTCGCTCGCGGTCGCCGAAGCGCCGGCCAAGGCTTACAACCCGCTTTTCCTCTATGGAGGCGTCGGACTCGGCAAGACTCACCTGATGCACGCCATCGGCCATTACATTTTGGAACATAATCCGTCTTCGAAGGTGCTCTACATATCTTCCGAGAAGTTCACCAACGAATTCATCAACGCGATCCGGGACAACCGCGGCGAGAGCTTCCGCAACAAGTACCGGAATATTGACGTGCTGCTGATCGACGATATTCAGTTCCTGGCAGGCAAGGACGGCACGCAGGAGGAGTTTTTCCACACCTTCAACGCGCTGCACGAGGAGAGCAAGCAGATCATCATCTCCAGTGACCGCACGCCCAAGGAGATTCCGACGCTCGAGGAGCGCCTGCGATCCCGCTTCGAGTGGGGCCTCATCACGGACATCCAGCCGCCGGACCTGGAGACGCGCATCGCCATTCTCCGCAAGAAGGCGAAGGCGGAGAATCTGGACATACCGAACGAAGCGATGGTGTACATCGCCAACATGATCGATTCGAACATTCGCGAGCTTGAGGGCGCGCTGATCCGGATCGTCGCCTATTCGTCGCTGACGAACCAGGACGTCTCCACGCATCTGGCGGCGGAGGCGCTCAAGGACATTTTGCCGACCGGCCGCAACCGTCTCATCACCATTCAGGATATCCAGCAGCGCGTGGGCGAGTTCTACGGGCTCAAGCTGGAGGACTTCAAGGCGCGCAAGCGGACCAAGGCCGTCGCCTTCCCGCGTCAGATCGCCATGTATCTGTCACGCGAACTGACGGACTATTCGCTGCCCAAGATCGGGGACAACTTCGGCGGTAGAGACCATACGACCGTTATCCATGCGCACGAGAAGATCAGCCAGCAGCTGAAGGTCGACGCCGAGCTGTACAAGATCGTCGGCAGTCTGACAGAGAAGATCAAGAATCTGGTCTGAACGCGGATCGTGCGTTATCCACTGTGGACAATCCCATCGCTTTTTTAACGTGAATAACGATCAGACCTATGCACAACTCATGCACATGTGGATAGGTCGTCGTTTTCGCCTTTTTTGGCCTTATCCACATATTCAGGGCCCCTACTACTACGACTATCTTTTTTAGACCATACCATTAAGGCGAATAGACGAGGTGAATCCGTTGAAATTGACGATATTGCGCACGGAGCTGAACGAGGCCGTTCAAAACGTATCTAAGGCGGTATCCGCACGAAGCACCATTCCAATCTTGAGCGGCATCAAGATCGACGTGACCGATCGCGGGGTCACGCTGACCGCCAGCGATACCGATATTTCCATCCAGCACTTTATCCCGCTCGAATCGGCCAGCAAGACGGTCGTCAAGGTCGAACGTCCGGGCAGCGTCGTGCTGACTGCCAAGTTTTTTGTAGAGATCGTCAAAAAGCTGCCGCATGAGGAAGTCCACCTTGAAGTCGGCGAACGCTTCCAAACGCTCATTCATTCCGGAGCAACCGATATCCAGCTCGTCGGTCTCGATCCCGAAGAATTCCCGGTGCTGCCTGTATTGGAGGAAGACCGCGTCTTCTCCATTCCCGGCGATCTGCTCCGCTCGATGATCCGGCAGACGGTATTCGCCGTCACAACGAACGAATCGACCCCGATTCTGACGGGCGTGCTGTGGAGCCTTCAAGAAGGCGTGCTCAAGTTCGTGGCAACCGACCGGCACCGCCTCGCTACCTGCAAGACCAACATCGATGCGGATCCGGCGCTCAAGTTCGGCGGCGTCGTCATCTCGGGCAAGACGCTCAGCGAGCTGTCCAAGATCATTCCCGACCAGAACACGCTCGTCGATATCGTCGTCGCCGACAACCAGGTGCTGTTCAAGCTCGGAGAAGTGCTGTTCTTCTCGCGGATGCTCGACGGTGCTTATCCCGATACTTCCAAGATTATTCCGGGCCAGTTCAAAACAGAACTCGTCCTGAACACAAAATCGCTCAGCGACGCAATCGACCGGGCTTACCTGCTCTCGCGCGAAGAAAAGACGAACATCGTGCGCCTGCTGACGACGGATGACGGCAATATCGAGATCAACTCCAGCTCCTCCGAGCTCGGACGCGTACAGGAGCATCTGGACGTGACGGATTTGACCGGCGAGCCCCTGCGCATCGCCTTCAACTCGAAGTATATGCTCGACGTGCTCAAGGTTGTGGACAGCGAACAGCTGTACATCGGCTTCAACGGCTCCATGAGCCCGATCATCTTCAAGCCGCGCGATCACGAGAACAGCCTGCATCTCATCCTCCCTTACCGGACGACGAATTGAGGCGCCAGCGATGAAGGAAATCGAGATCACGACCGAATATATCCAGCTGCAGCAGATGCTCAAGCTGGGCGACTGCATCGGCTCGGGCGGCGAAGTGAAGCACTTCCTGCAGGAGACCGAGGTACTCGTTAACGGAGAAAAGGAAAATCGCCGCGGACGCAAGCTTCGTCCCGGCGACGTCATCGAAGTGGCTGGCTGCGGCAGCTTCGTCGTCCGCACCAAGTCGTAGTCTGCGCAGGGACAGCCGTCTATGGCACGAGCCAAGCGTCCCTGACAGACCAGAGAGGAAGTCCCGCATGCAGCTGAACAAGATCGCACTGCATGGCTACCGCAACTTCGGCGAACTGTCGCTTGCGACGGCCGCAGGCGTCAACATCATCATCGGGCCCAACGCGCAGGGCAAGACGAATCTGCTCGAAGCGATTCACGTCCTCGCCCTGACCAAGTCGCACCGTACCGCCAAGGACCGCGAGCTGATCGGCTGGAACGAGTCGTCCGCCCGCATCGAGGCCGAGATCGAGCGCAAGCTCGGCAAGGTCACGCTCGAGCTGCAGCTGTCCGCCCAAGGCAAGAAGGCCAAGATCAACGGCCTCGAGCAGCGCAAGCTCAGTGCCTTCGTCGGGACGGTCAACGTCGTGCTGTTCGCGCCCGAGGACCTCGATATCGTCAAAGGCGCTCCGGGCATCCGCCGCCGGTTCATGGACATGGAGATCGGCCAGGTGCACCCCGCCTATCTGCATGACTCTCTCCAGTACCAGCGGATTCTGCAGCAGCGCAACAATTACCTCAAATCGACCGATGCCTCCAGAGCCTCCGCGGAGATGCTCGACGTATGGAACGAACAATTGTCCGCATCGGGTGTTAAAATGATGCAGAGAAGGCAAAACTTTATTTATAAGCTGCAAGGCTGGGCGGAGAAGATCCACGACGGCATCACCGGAGGCAAGGAATCGCTGACCGTCGTCTACAAGCCCTCTCTCTCCATGGAGGATGGGGCCTCGGCCCAAGATCAATCTTCTTTATTGCAGCAATTTATGTTAAAGTTATCACAAGGCAAGGAACAGGAATTCCGCCGCGGTACGACGCTGATCGGACCGCATCGGGACGATTTGGCGTTTGCCATCAATGGCCGCGACGTCCAGACGTTCGGATCTCAGGGCCAGCAGCGCACGGCCGCGCTGTCGCTGAAGCTGGCGGAGCTGGAGCTCATGCGCGAGGAGATCGGAGAGTATCCGCTGCTCCTGCTCGATGATGTCTTGTCCGAGCTTGACCAGGAGCGGCAGACGCAGCTCATCGAGACGTTCCAGAACCGCGTTCAGACGTTCATCACGACGACGGGCCTCGAGAGCGTGAATATGAGCAGGCTGAAGGACGCCGCCATCTATCACGTCCGCGGCGGCACCGTGCTGCCCTAAGCGGCAGGGAATGTGGAGGGTCAACGTATGTACATTCATCTGGGCGGGGAGAAAATCGTCCGGACCTCGCAGCTCGTCGCGATCTTCGATATCTCGATCGAGCAGTCCTCGAAGCTGTCCAGGCAGTTCGTGGCGCAGGCCCGGAAAAACCGAATCGTGGAGACGATCGGCGAGGAGGATCCGAAGTCTATCGTCGTCACCGAAGAGAGAGTGTACTATTCGCCCATATCGTCTTCTACCCTCAAGAAGCGGGCGCATCATCTGGTCGACCTGTAGAAGCAGCGCGTCAACGTAAAGAAGGCGGTGGAAGAGTTGTCCGTTAATTCGCAGCAGAATACTTACGACGAGAGTCAGATACAGGTGCTCGAAGGATTGGAGGCCGTCCGCAAGCGTCCCGGCATGTACATCGGGTCGACCAGCGGCAAGGGTCTCCATCACCTTGTCTGGGAGGTCGTCGACAACAGCATCGACGAAGCGCTCGCAGGCTATTGTACCCGTGTCGACGTCATCATACATGAAGACAACAGCGTGACCGTCATCGACAATGGCCGGGGCATCCCGGTCGGCGAGAACGTCAAGCTGAAGAAGTCGACTCTCGAGGTCGTCATGACCGTCCTGCATGCCGGCGGCAAGTTCGGCGGCGAAGGGTACAAGGTGTCCGGCGGCCTGCACGGCGTCGGCATCTCGGTCGTGAACGCGCTGTCCGAATGGGTCAGCGTCACCGTCAAGCGGGACGGCAAGATTCATCAGCAGGAGTATCGCCGCGGCGCGCCGCAGTACGATCTCAAGGTCGTCGGCGAGACCGAGGATACCGGCACGCAGACGCGCTTCAAGCCGGATCCCGAGATTTTCACCGAGACGACGGTGTTCGAATACGATGTGCTCGTCGGACGGATCCGCGAGCTGGCGTTCCTGAACAAAGGCATCCACCTGACGCTCACCGACGAGCGGTCGGGCATGCACGATTCGTTCAAGTACGACGGCGGGATCAAGGAGTTCGTGCAGTATCTGAACCGCACGCGCGAGGTGCTGCACGAGCAGCCGATCTACGTCGAGGGCACGAGAGAAGCCATCGCGGTCGAGATCGCCATGCAGTACAATGACGGCTACACGGAGAACATCTATTCGTTCGCCAACAATATCAACACGCACGAGGGCGGTACGCACGAATCCGGCTTCAAGAGCGCGCTCACGCGTATCGTCAACGACTATGCGCGCAAGATGGGCTTCGTGAAGGAGAACGAGTCCAACCTGACTGGCGACGATTGCCGCGAGGGTCTGACCGCGATCATCTCCGTCAAGATTCCCGAGCCGCAGTTCGAAGGCCAGACGAAGACCAAGCTCGGCAACAGCGAGGCGCGCGGCATCGTCGAGTCGCTGTTCGCGGACAAGCTGCTCGAGTTCATGGGCGAGAATCCGGCCGTGGCGCGCAAGGTCGTGGACAAGTCGCTGCAGGCGTCCCGCGCACGCGAGGCGGCGCGCAAGGCGCGCGAGCTGACCCGCCGCAAGGGCGCGCTCGAAGTGAGCTCGCTGCCCGGCAAGCTCGCGGACTGCTCGTCCAAGGACGCCGCGATCAGCGAGCTGTACATCGTCGAAGGCGACTCCGCAGGCGGCTCGGCCAAGCAAGGCCGCGATCGTCACTTCCAGGCGATCCTGCCGCTGCGGGGCAAGATTCTGAACGTCGAAAAGGCGCGTCTGGACAAGATTCTGTCCAATGCGGAGATCCGAGCGATCATCACGGCGCTCGGCACCGGCATCGGCGACGACTTCGATATCGCCAAGGCGCGGTACCACAAGATCATCATCATGACCGACGCCGACGTCGACGGCGCGCATATCCGTACGCTGCTCCTCACCTTCTTCTACCGGTACATGCGCAACCTGATCGAGGAGGGCTACGTCTACATCGCGCAGCCGCCGCTCTTCAAGATCGAGCGCAACAAGGTCGTGCGCTACGCCCAGTCCGAAGCGGAGCGCAACGAGATCATCGCCGAGTTCGGCGAGGGCGCCAAGGTCAACGTGCAGCGGTACAAAGGTCTCGGCGAGATGAACGCCGACCAGCTCTGGGAGACGACGATGGACCCGGACAGCCGTACGATGCTCCAGGTCCGGATCGAGGACGCGATCAGAGCCGATCTGATCTTCGATACGCTGATGGGCGACAGCGTCGAGCCGCGGCGGGACTTTATCCATCAGTACGCCAGATACGTCAAGAATCTGGACGTCTGAGTCCTACGGCACCCGCCGGCGCAGTCATGCGCTTGGCGGGTGCTTTTGCTATCGGGCGCGTCGCGTACGCCTGCGCGGTGAACCGGCCGACCGGCGCGCAGTGTGCCGCGCATACGCGGCGGCGTATCTGCGGATTCTGCGGTAGACGCTGCGGTCCGGCAGCCTGAGGAAAATATAAGGGTCGGGCTTCGTATTGACCTCGAGAATCCAAGGCTTGAGATCCGTTCCGACCGCGACGTCGACGCCGATTTCTTTGAGCCCCGGGTAGCGCCGGTCCAGCGTCTCGGCGACATCGACGCCGAGCTTGGCGAGCTTGTGCCGGTAAGCGTCGACCGTCAATCCTGCGGCGGCGAGATGCGCCTTCATGAGCGCATCCATCGGCATCGGGGTGCCGCCGGCATGGTAGTTGGTCACGATCTTGCGCGGATGGGCGAGCCGGCCGATGATGCCGGTCGTCTCCCAGCGGCCGGCCGGGTTCATCTGGACCATCACGCGAAAGTCAAAGCGCCGCCCTCGATGCTTCAGCAGCTCGATGCCCTGCTGCGCCACATAGGGACGGGGACGCTTCATGGCGAGCAGGGCTGCGTATGCCGCCTCGAAGTCCGAATCGCGCCGCTGATGCTCTCCGGCTTGGAGCAAGTAAGCTTCTTCGGCCCCTTCCGCACGGGCCGCTCGGATGACGCCTTGACCGAAGGTGCCGTTCACCGGTTTTACATAGATCATCCCGTATTTGGCCAGCATCTCGCGGACCGTATCCGGTCCGAACTTGCGGGTGTCCGGTACGCTGTTCCGCAGTTCGGGATCGGACAGGAGGGCTTCGGTTTTCGCCCATTTGCTGCTGATGCGCCTGATCGGCATCGGCGTTCAAGCCACCTTTCCCGTCCGTAATATGGTATAATGGTTTTATTCATTCTTTTTAATTTATGACGCTTCTGCCATGGGTGACCATGGCGATATGACTATAGTGAAGTGATGTTGAAGGAGGATCAGCATGGCCGAAGAACAGCGTTCCCCTCTTCGCGACCGCGATATCGGCGTAGAGATGCGGGAATCGTTCATGGATTACGCAATGAGCATCATCGTCAGCCGTGCGCTGCCCGACGTGAGAGACGGGCTGAAGCCGGTGCTTCGCCGTATTCTGTACGGGATGTCGGAGCTCGGCATGTCGCCGGACAAGCCGTTCAAGAAGTCCGCGCGTATCGTCGGCGACGTCATGGGCAAGTATCACCCGCACGGTGACTCCTCCATCTACCAGACGATGGTTCGGATGGCGCAGGATTTCTCGCTCCGGTATATGCTGGTCGAGGGGCATGGCAACTTCGGTTCGATCGACGGAGATATGGCTGCCGCCATGCGTTATACGGAGTCCCGTCTGTCCAAGATCGCGATGGAGATGCTGCGCGATATCAACAAGGAGACCGTCGACTTCGTCCCGAACTACGACGGCGAGGAGCAGGAGCCGGACGTGCTGCCTGCACGCTTCCCGAATCTGCTCGTCAACGGCACCACCGGGATCGCGGTCGGCATGGCCACCAACATCCCGCCGCACAACCTGACGGAGGTCATCAACGGCACGCAAGCGCTGATCAAGAATCCGGATCTGACGCCGCTCGATCTGATGGAGTACATCACGGGTCCCGACTTCCCGACTGCAGGATTTATTCTGGGCAGGCAGGGCATCCGGCAGGCCTACTCCACGGGACGCGGCTCGGTCACGATGCGCGCGCGCGCCGAGATCGAGGAGAACGGCGGCAAGGCACGCATCATCGTACACGAGCTGCCGTACCAGGTCGTCAAGGCGCGTCTCGTAGAGAAGATTGCCGAGCTCGTGCGGGACAAGCGGATCGAGGGCATCACCGACCTGCGGGACGAGTCCGACCGCAACGGCATGCGGATCGTCATTGAGCTGCGCCGCGACGTCAACCCGAGCGTGGTGCTGAACAATCTGTACAAGCAGACCGCGATGCAATCGACGTTCGGCATCAACATGCTGGCGATCGTGAACAAGGAGCCGAAGGTGCTGAACCTTCGCGACATGCTCCATTACTATATTCAGCATCAGATTGAGGTCATTCGGCGCAGAACCGAATACGATCTGAAAAAAGCGCAGGCGCGCGCTCACATCCTCGAAGGCTTGCGCATCGCGCTCGATCATCTGGATGAGGTCATCGCGCTGATCCGCGCCTCGCAGACGACCGAGCAGGCACGCGAAGGCTTGATCACGCGGTTCGGACTGTCTCATGACCAGGCGCAGGCTATCCTTGAGATGCGTCTGCAGCGCCTCACCGGACTCGAGCGCGAGAAGATCGAGCAGGAGTACCAGGAGCTGATGCTCAAGATCGCCGAATATCAGGCGATTCTGGCCGATGAAGGTCTCGTGCTGGAGATCATCCACGACGAGCTTGAAGAAATCAAGCAAAAGTACGGCGACGACCGCCGCACGGAGATTACGTCCAGCGATGAGGAGATTCTCGACGAGGACCTCATTCCGCGCGAGGATGTCATCATTTCGATGACCCATACCGGCTATATCAAGCGCCTGCCCGTATCGACTTATCGCAGCCAGCGCAGGGGCGGCCGGGGTGTCGTGGGCATGGACACCAAGGACGACGACTTCATCGAGCGTCTGTTCGTCTCCAACACGCATCACTTCCTGCTGTTCTTCACGAACAAGGGACGTGTGTTCCGGCTCAAGGCATACGAGATTCCGGATCTGAGCCGAACCGCGCGGGGCACGCCGATCATCAACCTGATTCAGATCGAACAGGGAGAGACGATCAATGCAGTCATCCCGGTCGCCTCGTTCGAACCGAACCAGTATCTGTTCTTCGCGACCAAATGCGGCATCGTGAAGAAGACGCCGCTCGACGACTACGCGAATATCCGCAAGGTCGGCTTGATCGCGATCCTGCTCCGCGAAGACGACGATCTGATCGGCGTCAAGCTGACGGACGGCAGCCGTGAAGTCGTCATGGGGACGTCGCAGGGCATGTCGATCCGTTTCTCCGAGGAAGACGTACGCTCGATGGGCCGTTCTTCGACCGGCGTGAAGGGCATCCAGCTCGACGAAGGCGACTCGGTCATCGACATGGACATCGTCGATCCGGAGCAGACGGTGCTGATCGTCACCTCCAAGGGGTACGGCAAGCGGACGCCGCTCAGCGAATACCGCACCCAGACACGGGGCGGCAAGGGCATCAAGACGCTCAACGTCACCGACAAGAACGGTGTGATCGTGAGCCTCAAGGTCGTACAGGACGACGAGGATCTGATGATCATGACCTCGGGCGGCACGCTGATTCGTATGAGTATGTCCACGATCAATACGATGGGACGGATCACGCAAGGCGTCAAGCTGATTAACATCAAGGACGAGGATTCCGTTGCGACAGTAGCCCGAGCGCCGCGCAATGAAGAGGAAGACGACGATGTCGGCGAGTCGGAGGGCACCGCGTCCGAGGACGTCTCATCCGAGCCGGCCGGGGACTCCGAATAATGGACGCGAACTAGAGGGAGGAAGACGTCGTGGCTGTGCTGCCAGTAACGCAAGTACAGACAGGAGACCAATTGCTGCGCGAAGTGCAGACGACCTTCGGTAACTTGTTGTTCCCTGAAGGCCGTACGCTTAGCGGACGCGATCTGGAGATCCTCCAGGCGTTCCTCATCCCGGAAGCGGACATTAAGCGGGCGGGTCTCGAGGAGTCGGATCTGACGGAGTCCGAGGAGGACAAGGACAAGGGTCTGCCGTTATCCTCGCTCCATCAGAGCTTCCTCAAGCTGGAGAAGCTGCTGAAGCATACATTTCATATGATGGGGCCCGGCCAGAAGCTCCCGGTGTTCGAGATCCGCGGCGGCCTCAAGGACCTGCTGGACCATGTCGAGGACTACCATGTACTGACCTTCGTGCCGCCGCATGATCCGTCCATGGAGGGATGGATCCGCGGCAGCGTGCTGACTGCGCTGACGGCCTATCAGCTCGCGCGCTGGATGAAGCTGCCCGACAAGGATTGGGTACCCGTAGCGCTGGCAGGATTGCTGCACGATATCGGCAATGCGCGCATCGATTCGGCCATCCTGCGCAAACCGGGCAGGCTGACGGCCGAAGAGCTGAGCGAGATGCGTCAGCATACCGTCTACGGGTACAAGCTCCTCGAAGGCGTGACCTCGCTGAATCAAGGGATCATTCTGACCGCGTTGCAGCACCATGAGCGGATTGACGGTAGCGGATATCCGATGAAGGCAATCGGCGACAAGATTCACCCCTATGCCAAGATCGTGGCGATCGCGGATATGTACCATGCCATGACGTCCGCGCGAACCTACCGTACGGCGCAGTCGCCGTACGTCGTGCTGGAGCAGCTGCAGAAGGAAGCGTTCGGCAAGCTGGACCCGTTTATGATCCAATGCTTCATCGAGCGCAATACGCAGTTTCACAACGGTATGCTCGTACAGCTGAACGATAATCGCGTCGGAGAGATCGTATTCACCGATCGCGCACAGCCGACGCGGCCGATGGTCTCGATCTTCGGCGATATCGTGAATCTGGCCAAAGAGCGCAACCTATATATTACGGCCGTATACTCCTCCTGAGAGCGGCCATAGCAGAGACCGGATGGCGACGTTGCCATCCGGTTTCTCTATGTTACAGCTGGGCGCCGTTTGGACGGCATCCCTTTCGGTCAGGAGCGGGGCACCGCTCGAACGTTGTTTCTTTCGCGCAGGGGGAGTTGGCTTTTGGATCAATTGTGTGGCATCCCTCTTGATCAGGGAAGAAGGGTTATATGACGTTTGAACGGTATCCCTTTAGATCAGGAAAGAAGGGCTGTATGACGTTTGAACGGTATCCCTCTTGATCAGGGAAGAAGGGCTGTATGACGTTTGAAGGATATCCCTTTTGATCAGGAAGGGAGGGCTGTATGACGTTTGAACGGTATCCCCTTCGATCAGGAAGGGAGGGCAATAAGACGTTTAAACAGTATCCCTTTCGATCAGGAGAGGGTGAGAGCCACCTTTTGTATGATACCACCTATAAGTCTGGAGACCGGTGCATAGGAGTGGTATACCTTTTAGTCAGGAAGCCCGGCAAAACACTATGCTATTTGACCATGTCCCGTTCGGGCAGAGTATCAGTGCTCTTGCGCTAGCTCCCCTGTTCAAGCCGCCTTTTCCTGACTCAAGGGGATACCGTTCAAACGACAAATAACCTATATATAGAGAGTTCGAAGGACAGTAGAAGCCGGCAAAAAAACAAATCAAAATTCTTTTCAAAAAGGTGTTGCAATCCCCTAGGCGGCTGTGATATATTATTCAAGTCGCCGCTGAGAGGCCGCCGAGAACGAGGCCAAAAGCGAAGACAAGATTGCTCCTTGAAAACTGAACATCGAGCGTTAAAACAAACGGACGCTGAAGCCTTTCGGGGTGGAAGCAAAAGTTATACCAGCATTATCATGAGCAAGTCGAACTACCCTGGTGCGTTTGACTGTCGTCGTTTCTAACGAAACGTCTTTCGTCAAAAGCACTTTTATGGAGAGTTTGATCCTGGCTCAGGACGAACGCTGGCGGCGTGCCTAATAC